>NZ_JAHBOH010000001.1:0-612776 GCF_018531375.1 Cellulomonas fulva
CCCAGCCACCCACGGGGTGGGCACCAGGCCTCCATCTCAACCATCAACCCACCCCGCAACACGGGACAGGCCATATGGCATCGACTACTTGGCACACTGTTGAGTTCTCAAGGAACAGACGCGCATCCTTCCCGGACTTGTTCGGTCCGGCCCGGAGGCAACCTCTCTAACTTAGCCGCTTCGATCCTCACCGTCAAGCCGCCTTGCGTTGGCCTCACGAGGTTGGTCGAGCCGCGTCCAGCGCATCGCACTCGGCCGGCGACGTGGTCGTCGGCTCTACGAGCTCTGGGGGGTGTCACCTGCGGGACCAGCCACCGCTTCGTTCGCGGTGTCCGTTCCTCCCTGCCGGGCGACGACGAGAACATTACGCACGGGCCTGGCGAGAGCGCAAATCCGCGACGTGGTGACGGCGATCACCCTGCCTGCGCCGGGCATCTCTGCAGGTCAGGGCTGGATCGGGCACGCGACAGACCGCGGGCACGCGCCGGCGACCGGGCGGGCCTCAGTAGAGCGCGCTCGCCATCGCGCGGCGGGTGGCCATCACGCGGGGGTCGTCGGAGCCGACGACCTCGAACAGGTCGACCAGGCGCAGGCGCACGCGCTCGCGCTCCGGGCCGCTCGTCGCGCGCAGCACGTCGAGGAGGCGGTCGAAGGCGTCGGCCACCTGGCCACCCAGGATGTCGACGTCGGCCACCGCGAGCTGGGCGTCGACATCGGTGGGGTCGGCGGCGGCCGCTGCCCGGACCGTTGCGAGGTCGACGTCGCGGGTGCGCGTCAGCAGCCCGACCTGCGCGAGGCCGGCCCGCGCGAGGTCGTCGCGCGGGTTCTCCTTGAGCGCCTGCTCGTAGGCCGCCGTCGCCGCGTCGAGGTCGTCGCGCTCGATCGCGTCGTACGCCGCCTGGTGCAGGGGCGGCAGCTCGGGCTCGGGCGGCGCCGCCGGCGGCTCGTCGCCGGTGGCGGGCACGACGCCCGTGAGGCCGTTGGCCGCGGCAGCGGTGAGGACCTGGTCGATCACGGCGCGGACCTGGTCGCGCGGCGCGCTCCCCTGGAACAGCGGGAGCGGCTGCCCCGCCAGGACCGCGATCGCCATCGGCACCGACTGCGCCTGGAAGGCCGCCGCCACCTGGGGCGCCGCCTCCGAGTCGATGCGCGCGAGGAGCCAGCGGCCCGCGTCCTGCGCAGCCAGCGCCGCGAGGTCAGCAGCGACTTGCTTGCTCGCCTCCGACCAGGGCGCCCACAGGACCACCACCACCGGGTGCTGGGTGGAGCGCTGCACCAGGTCGGGGAAGCCCGCCTCGTCGACGTCCTCGACGTACGGGCCCGGGGCGGGCAGCCCGTTCGGGGAGCCGGGCGGCGTCACCGTGCGCGCGAGCGACGACAGGTCGATCGCGCCGCGGACGTCGAGACGGGGCTGCGGGAGGTCGGACTGAGCCATGCGCGTTCCTTCGTTGCGTCAGTGCCGCGGGGCCGAGGTCTGCCTGCGCGGTCGGTGGGGCATCTGGTGCGGGCGGTCGTGCGGACGGTCGTGCGTGCTGGTCGGCACCGAGCTCGGCGCCGCCATCGGGCTCACTCCGCCTCCGCCGTGGTGAGGACGAGCTCGCCCGCGAGCACCTGGATGGTCGCGTCCGAGCCGGCGGGCGGGACGTACAGGACCACGACGCCGCGGTAGGTGCGCTCGAGCGACTCGGAGACGCTGGTGGCGCCGGCGAGCGAGGCCAGGAAGTCGTCGGAGAGCGGGATCGTCGCGCCGTCGAGCGTGATGTCGATCGTCGACGTCGTCGTGAACGCGCCGGCGACGACCGCTCCCCCGTCGATGGTCTGCAACGCCGTGCCGAGCACGGGCGGCGAGTACGACGCGGTGGCCGTGCCGGCCTCGCCGATGCTGTCCTCCGCCTGCTCGTGCAGGTCCGCGATCTCGTCCTGGTACGGGCTGGCCGTGAAGTCGTCGGCGAACTCGGAGTCGTCGCCGCTCTTGAGCGTGCTGACGAACATCTTCAGCGCGTCTTCCGGCGCGAACAGGAGCGTCGAGTCGTCGTCCGCCGCCACGACGGGGCTGCCCTCGTCGGCCGGCGCCGTCGCGGGCATCTGCGCCCCCGGCATCAGCCGGGTCCAGCCCCACATCCGGTACGGGGCGCGGGCGTCGTCCTGGCGCAGGATCAGGATGCGCTGCGCCTGCAGGTCGTCGGGCTGCTCGGTCACGACGAGCTGGGTCCGCGCCCAGTCGGTGGTCTGCGGCACGACGCTCGCGAGCGCCTCGGTCGGCAGCTCCGTCGGCGGCTTGTCGCCGTCCGTCGCCGACGAGCGCACGTACTCGGCCGTGCGCATCTCGAGCGCCGGGCCCTCGATGCGCGGCGTGAGCGCGTCCGCGTCGAGCTCCTCGTCACCGTCGGCGAGCACGGTCCCGAGATCGGTCAGCACCGAGTCGGTCTGGTCGACCGTCAGTGCCGCCGGGACCACGGCCGGCGGCGGCGGCGTGACGACCTCGGGCGGCGTCGAGGCGCAGCCCGCCAGGACGAGCGCGAGGAGCCCGAGGCCCGCCAGCGTGCGACCGGTGCGGTTCGTCGCGGTCATCGCTCGCTCCCCTCGTCGTCGGCCTGGGCTCCGTCGGCGGGGTCCGGTGAGGTGGGCGGCAGGCCCCACGCGCGGCGCCAGGCGTCGGCGCGCGAGCCGGCGGACGGGTCCGCTGCGCTCTGGTCGGCGGGCGCGGCCGGCTCGGTCTTCTCGGTCTTCTCGGTCTTCTCGGTCTTCTCGGTCTGCGCGTCGGTCGCACCCGGGCCCGACCGCACGGGGCCACCCGGTCCTGCGCTCGGCGCGCCCGGTCGCGGCGACCACGCCGCCGTGGGCGCTCCCGCGACCGGCGGGTGCGCCCAGCTCGGGGCTCCACCGTGCGTCGTGGGCGCGTCCGGACCGGCCGAGGGACCGCCGGGCACCCAGCCTCCGGGGTGCTGCGCCGGCTGCGGCGGGGCGCCGGCAGCAGGTGACGTCGGGCCGGCGGGACGGGCGGCGCCGCCGAGCCAGGAGGGCCGCTGCCGCGCGCGGTCGGCGGCCGAGCCCGGCACCACGGGGGCGGTGCCGTCGGGCGTCACGTCACCGGACGTCGGGGCGGCCGAGGTCGGGGCGGCCGACGCCGAGGTGGTCTGCGCCGCCTTCGCGTCGCCGCTCGAGCCGGCCGCGGGGCCGGTGGCCGGCGTGGCGGGCGGGGACGCGGGACCGGCAGGGGCGCCGGGACGGGCGGCGGTCGAGCCGGGTCCGACGATGCTGATCTGCCCGGTCGGAGCGCCTCCGCGGAGCGCGCGCCGACTCACCGGGGCGGTCGGCGGCTGCGCCCGCACGGGATCTGACGCGCCCGTGGGGGCGCCCGCCGGCGCCGGCGTGCCGGCGTCGGTGCGCGGCCGCGACGCGGTCGGGCCGGCGGTGCCAGGGGCGGTGGCACCCGAGGTGGCGGCACCCGAGGTGGCGGAACCAGGTCCACCCGGAGCGCTCGGACCGGCCTGCCGCGGCTCACCGCTCGGCGAGGGCGCGGCGGTCGGCGGCGGCACGGTCGGCAGCGCGCCCGTGGTGACCCGCGGGATCTGGCCCGTGCGGCGGGACGCCTGCTCCGCCTCGCGGAGCTGGCGCCGGGTGAGCACCTGGCCCTCCCCGGTGACGACGGGCACGGCGCCGGTGTGCACGGGCTCCCAGGTGCCCGGCCGGGTGGCCGCCCGGCCGCGCAGCAGCAGCACGGCGGAGACGAGCGCCAGGAGCGCACCGACGACGACGCACGGCCACAGCCACGGCGTCGTCACGACGCGGGGCCAGGCGATCGACAGGGTCGGCGTGGCGTCGCCCGCGGTCGCGACGAGCAGGCTCCACCGGCCCGCCTCGGTGGGCCAGACGAGCTCGGCCGAGCCGTTGCCCGACGCCCGGGCGAACCACATGTCCGAGTCGGTCGGGTCCGGCGAGATCACCGCCTCCTCGTCGGACCCCTCGTCTGACGCGGCGGCCGTCCCCGACGAGGTCGGGGTGGGGCGGGCGCTCGTCGTCGCGGAGGCGGTGCTCGACGGGGTGCTGCTGGACGAGGCGCTGCTGGACGAGGCGCTGCTCGACGGGCTGCTGGTGGACGACGGGGTCGCGGACGGCGACGCCGACGACGACGTGGCGGCGGGCGTCGGGGTGGGCGCGGGTGCGGCGCCTGCGGTCGTCGCGAGCTCGTCCCAGGACGCGAGGCCGGTCACGCGCGTGTACGGGTCCTCGCCGACCCAGCCGTCGACGTCGTAGTCCCGGCCGACCACCAGGACGACCGGGGCCCCGCCGGGCGCCGTGACCCGGACGGTCGCCGGGTCACCGCCCACCTCGAGCACGCCGGGGTCCGTCACGACGAGCTGGGTCGACGACGTCGTCGTCGCGACGAGGACGTCGTCCGCGCGCCAGAGCGTCGCCGAGGCGACACCGAGGCCGATGACGACCAGTCCGACGACGCCGACGGCAGCCGTGATCACTCGCTTGCGCACGCACAGTCCTCTCAGGCGGAGAGAGCCAGGATAGGCGGACGATCAGGCGCGACGCCCTCCCGGACCGATCCGAGCAGGCCAGGAGGGGGCCCGTGCGGGGTCTCGGCACCGCCACGACCGGGTGACCGAAGACCCCCCGACGGGTGACGCCGACCGCGTATCCTGGCGAGCGGCCCAGGCTCGCGGTCGTCACCGGGCACGCGGGTCCACACCATCCGAGGAGGAACTCTCGTGCCCGACGCCAGGCCCACCTTCCCCGTCGTGAACTTCCGCGGGTACGAACGCGAGGCCGTCGACGCACGCATCGCCCAGCTCCAGCAGTCGCTGGCGGAGGCGCGGTCGCAGGTCGAGTCGATGGACGCCAAGGTGCTGCAGGTCGCCGGCGAGCTCTCCGAGGCGCACCGCCAGCTGCGCGAGGCCGAGCGCCCGACCTACTCCGGCCTCGGCTCGCGGATCGAGCAGCTCCTGCGCTCGGCGGAGGAGCAGTCGTCGGACGTCGTGTCCCAGGCCAACGCGCAGGCCGCGGACTCCCTGGCCCGGGCCAAGCTGTCCGCCGGGCAGCTGCGCGCCCGCGCGGAGAACGAGGTCGCCGAGCTGCTCGCGACCGCGCGCCGCGAGGCCGAGGAGGTCCGCTCGACCGCGTCCGCCGAGGCGGAGAGCACCCTGCTGGCCGCGCAGCGTCGGGCCGAGGAGCTCGTCGGCTCGGCCGAGCGCGAGGCCGCGCGCATCCAGAGCGCGATCACGACCGAGGAGGCCGAGCGCCGCACCACGCTCGAGCGCGAGCTGGGCACGCTGCGCGCGAGCGTCGAGCACGAGGCCACGCAGCTGCGCGTCGCCACCGAGCGGACCGCGAGCGACATGCGCCAGCTCGCCGAGACCGAGACGGCCGCCCAGCGCGCGGACGCCGAGCGCTACGCGCAGGACCTGCGCCAGAGCGCGGACGTGGACACCACCGCGCTGCGTGCCACGACCGAGGCCGAGGTCGCCGAGCTGCGCGGCGAGGCCGAGCGGTACGTCGCCGAGCTGCGCGCGACCGTCGCCCAGGAGGTCGCGCGCCAGCGCCAGGACGCCCAGACCGAGGCCACCGCCCTGCGCACGCAGGCGCAGGAGTACGCCGACGGCACCCGCGCCGCGGCCGACCGGGACGCGACCGCGCTGCACCAGCGCGTCGCGGGCGAGGTCGCCGCGCTGCGGACCGAGGCCGACCAGTACGCCGGGTTCGTGCGGGCGCAGGCCGACCGGGAGACGGGCGAGCTGCGCGCGCAGGTGTCCGACGAGGTCGCGGCCCAGCGGTCGCAGGCGGAGCAGGAGATCGCCGCGCTGCGTGCCGAGGCCGACCAGTACGTCGCGACCGTCCGCGCCGCCGCCGAGCGCGAGACCACGGAGCTGCGCGAGCGCACCGAGCACGAGGCGACGCACCTGCGGGACACGACGGAGCGCGAGACCACCGAGCTGCGCGAGACCACCGAGCGCGAGGCAGCCGAGCTGCGCGCCGCCACCGAGCGCGCGACGCGCGAGCAGCGCGAGCAGACGCGCCTCGACACCGAGCGGGTGCTGACCGAGGCGCGCCGGTCCGCCGGCGAGACCGTCGCCAACGCCAAGGCGCGGGCCGACGAGCTGGTCCGCACCGCGGAGCAGCGCCTGGCCGACGCCGAGCTCGAGATCGCGTCGAAGCGCGAGGCCAGCGAGCGGCACGACGCGGAGCGCCACGAGGCCGCGCGCGCCGAGACCGAGCGGCTGGTGTCCGACGCCGAGGCGCACGCGTCCGAGGCCGAGGAGCGCGTCGCGAAGGCGCTCGCCCAGGCCGAGAAGGTGCGGGTCGACGCGGAGAACCACGCCAAGGAGCTGCTCTCCAACGCGCGTCGCAACGCCGACCGCGTGGTCGCGGAGGCGCGCGAGCACGCCGAGAAGCAGATCTCCGAGGCCATGACCGAGTCGGAGCGCGAGCGGACGACGGCCGCGCGCCAGGTCGAGGACCTCAACCGCCAGCGCGAGTCGATCACGACGTACCTCGACGAGCTGCGCAACCTGCTGGGCCACGACCCCGACCGCGCCTCGCTCGAGCGCGCACGCCGCGTCGAGGCCGAGTTCGCGGCCTCGCACGGGCCCGCCGGCGGCGGGAGCGCCCAGGCGAGCGGCGAGGCGGCGCCCGCGAAGGCAGCCCGCCCGGCCGCGAAGGGCCGGCCCAAGTCCCGCCCGGCGCCGGTGTCCGCCGCCGCGCAGCAGCAGGCCGCCGCACCGGCACCCGCCGCGGACGACGCATCCACCTCGGGCGCGCCCGAGGCCTCGGCGTCGACGGCAACGGAGGGGAGCGCGGGAGAGCCGACGGCGCAGCAGGCCACGTCCGACGAGAGCAGCGGGTCCGGCGAGAGCGGCCCGAACAGCACCTCCGGCGAGAGCGGCACCTCCGGCGAGGCCAGCGCGCCCGACGCGAGCAGCCCGTCCGGCGAGGGCGACGCATCGGCGACCGACGAGCCGGCCGCGACCCGCTGACGGGTCGGCGACGGGCGACGAGACCGGCGACGCGGAGGTGACGGCGTGAGCGGCCCGGTCGAGAGCACGGCCGACGGCGTAGGCGACCGCAGGGGTGACAGTGGGGGCGACGGCGGGAGCAGCGACAGCGTGGACAACGGTCGGAGCGGCGTTCCCGCCGGGACCGACGCCGCCCGGTGGCGCGAGGAGCGGCGCGCCGCCGCTGCGGCGCACGCCGAGGCGCTCGAGCGACGGCAGAAGGGCGAGTCCGCGCGCGCGAGCGCGATGATCGCCGAGTTCGTCGCGGAGGCGGCGACACGCGGTCCCGCGCCCGAGCCGCTGCGCGCGCGCACCTACGACGGGCGCGCCCGCTACCGGACGTCGCTCGAGGGCTGGTACCTGCGGCTCGACGAGACGCTCGCCGTCGACACCGCGGGGCGGTTCTACGTCCTGCGGACGCCGCCGAGCCTCGTCGGACGCCTCCGCGGGGTGGTCCCCGAGCCGTCGGACCCGCCCCTGGTGCTCGGAGCCGGCGGCAAGGACGGTGAGTCCGTGGACCTGCGCGAGGCCCTCGACCGGCTGCGCGCGCAGCGGGGCTGACCCGCCCGGTCAGTCCGTGTCGCTGCGCTGCAGCAGCTCGCTCAGCGCCGCCGCGACGGCCGCGGGCTGCTCGAGCGCGGACAGGTGCCCGGCCTGCGGCACCACGACGAGCCGCGCGGCGGGCGCCGATGACGCCATGTGCTCGGCCGCGGCGACCGGGGTGACGGCGTCCTCGTCGCCGACGACCACCGCGACGGGCCGGCCGAACGCGGCCAGCACCTCGGTGCGGTCCGGCCGCGCCGCCATCGCGCGCTGCGACCACGCGACGCCCGCGGGCGCCTGGTCCTCGATCCACGCGGCGACCTGCTCACCCACGTGCGGCTGCGCGCTGCGGGTGGTCTCGCCGACGAGCGTGCCCGCCATGGGCCGCACCGGGTCGAGCGTCTCCCCGTCGGCCGCCGCGCGGGCCATCCGGAGCCGGTTGTCCCGGGCCTCGGGGGTGTCCGCGGTCGACTTCGTGTCGAGGAGCCCGAGCGCCGCGACGAGCTCGGGGTGACGCTCGGCGAGCGCGAGCGCGACGTAGCCGCCCATCGAGAGCCCGGCCACCACCGCGCGGGCCACGCCGGCCGCCGCCAGCTCGCGCGCGACGTCGTCCGCGGCCGCCTCGAGCGACGGATCGGCCAGCCCGGTGCCGCCGCCGGAACCGGGCAGGTCCGGTGCCAGCACGGTCCACGAGCCGCTGAGCAGCTCCGCGACGGGTTGCCACATGCGGTGGTCGAGCGGGAAGGCGTGCAGCAGCACCAGCGGGACCGGTGCGTCGCCCTCGCGCAGCACGTGCAGGGTCATGCGTCCTCCTCGGTCGCGTCGCCGCGCTCGTCGTCCTGCCGCGGCGTCCCGGTGGCACCGTCGGCGACGTCGTCCGGGGACGGACCGGCGGCCGGTGGCTCGACGTGCGCGGTCGACGACGGGCCGGACCAGGTGGTCGGCAGCGGGCCGTGGCCGGGCAGCACGTGCGCGACGATCTCGTCGAGCACGCGCCGCACCGCGGGCTCGCCCACCCACAGGTGCTTGGCGCCGTCCACGGCGATCACCTCGGCCTGCGGCACGCGCGCGAAGCGGGCGCGGGCCTCGTCGGGCCGCAGGTAGTCGTCGAGCTCCGGCACCAGCACGACGAGCGGGCGGCCGAAGTCGGCCCACGCGTCGAGGTCGGCGTCGGTCGCCCGGTGCAGCGGCGGCGAGAGCAGCACCGCGCCCTCGACCGACGGGTCGCGGCCGTGCATGAGCGCGAGCTCCGTGCCGAACGACCAGCCGACGAGCCACCGGTGCGGCAGGTCGTGGAACTCGGCGTACTCGATGGCCGCGGCGACGTCGAGCCGCTCACCCCGGCCCTCGTCGAACGCGCCGTCGCTGGTCCCGCGCGGGCTCGTGGTCCCGCGCGTGTTGAACCGCAGCACCGCCAGGTCGGCGAGCGCGGGAAGACGCCAGGCCGCCTTGCGGTACACGTGCGAGTCCATGTAGCCGCCGTGCGTGGGCAGCGGGTGCAGCGTCACGAGCGTCGCGGCCGGCGTGGCGGGCGGACCGTCGCTCCCGGCTCCGGCCGCGAGCGGCCGGGCGAGCTCGCCGACGAGGGTCAGCCCGTCGGCCGTGTGCAGCTCGACGTCCTCGCGGTGCGCGGGCAGCACGGTCAGCGAACGGATCTCGGTCGGGGTCCCGGTGGTGGCGCTCATCGCATCGAGCCTATGCCCGGGGCGCGCCCTGCTGCCGTGCGGCGCCCGGCCGTGGCCCGGCGGTGCGGGCGAGCGCAGCAGCGTGCTCGAGCACCACCGCCACGCCGTCCTCGGCGTTGGCGGGGCACGCGTGGCGCGCCGCGGCCCGCACGGAGCCGAACGCGTTGGCCACCGCGAACGACTCGCCCGCCCAGCCGAGCATCGGCAGGTCGTTCGGCGCGTCGCCGCACGCCCACACGTCCGTCGCGGCGACCCCGCGGCGTGCCGCCCAGTCCGCGAGCGCCGCCGCCTTGGTGACGCCCGCGGCCGACACCTCGCCCAGACCGACCGCGCCGGAGTCGGCGACGAGCGCGTCGCTCCCCACGGCGCGCTGCACGACCGTGGCGTGCTCCGGGCCGTGGTCGGTAGCCGTGCGGACCAGGAGCTTGAGGGTCGGTCCGGTGACCGCGTCCTCGATGCGGTCGACGACCGGGCTGCCCGGTGGCACCACGTGCTCGTCGAGGTAGCCGGTCTCCGCGGCGAACCCGACGAGCGTCTCGACCGCGAGGTGCACCTCGCCGAGCTCGGCGCGCAGCCGGGCCGCCAGGTCCGCCACGAGGTCGACGGCCATGCCGTGCGACGCGAGCACCCGCCCGGTGGCGACCTCGACGACGGCGGCGCCGTTGGCGCAGATCGCCACGCCGTGGCCGGCGACGTGCGGGGCGAGCTCCGCCACCCAGCGCGGCGGCCGCGCGGTCACGAAGACCACCTCGACCCCCGCGTCCTCGGCGGCCCGCAGCGCGTGCGCGGTGCGGGCCGAGACGGTGCCGGCCGGCCCCAGGAGCGTGCCGTCGAGGTCCGTCGCCAGCAGGCGCGGAGCACGCTGCGGCCAGCCCGCGTCGGGGCCGGGGCCCGCGGCGTGGTCCGTCGCCACGTCAGCGCCGCCTCGTCGGGGACCGGCGCCCGCGCGCCTGCCAGCAGGCCGCGTGCCAGTGCCGACGGTCCTCGACACCCTCCCCCTGCCACCCGTCGATGCGCCAGGCGACGACGTGAGCGAATCCCGCCGGCACGACCTGGTCGCAGCCCGGGCAGCGGTACTCCCGGTCACCGCCCCGCACGCGCTGGACCACCCACTCGCCGTCGGGCGACTCCTGGACGGTGCGGCCGCCCGTCGCCCGGTCGGCGTCGATCGGCACGTGCGGCGCGCCGTACGGGCGCTTGCTCGAGCGGCGGGCCATGACCCCGATCCTCCCCCGGCAGCCGGGCGCGCCGCGACGCCTCAGAGCGTGGCGGCCGACTCGACCGTCGGGATCGCGCCCGTGCGGACGAGCTCGGCGTACCAGTGGCCCGAGTCCTTGACGGTGCGCGCGAGCGTGTCGTAGTCGATGCGGACGATGCCGAACCGACGGTCGTACCCGTAGGACCACTCGAAGTTGTCCATGAGCGACCAGACGAAGTACCCGCGGACGTCGACGCCCGCCTCGCGCGCCTCGCCGACGGCGTCGATGTGGTCGTGCAGGTAGGACACGCGGTCCTCGTCGTGCACGCGGCCGTCCTCGCTCACCGTGTCGTAGAACGCGGCGCCGTTCTCGGTGATCGCCAGGGGCAGGTCCGGGTAGCGCTCGTGCAGCGCGACGAGCAGCTCGACGAGGCCCTCGGGCTCGATGTTCCAGCCCATGGCGGTGTGCGGGCCGGGCAGCGGCAGCCACTCCACCTGCGTCGCGCCCACCCACGGGCTGTGCGCCGACGAGCGGTGCCCGTCCGGCCCGGGCGTGCCGTCGCCCCCCGCGGGGGTGCCGTGCTTGACCTTGCCCGTCGCGTAGTAGTTCACGCCGAGCACCTCGAGCGGGACCTTGATCGTCTCGAGGTCGCCCTCGTGGACGAAGGACCAGTCGGTGATGCCCGCGGTGTCCGCGAACACCTCCTCCGGGTACGCGCCCTCGAGCAGCGGGCCCAGGAAGACCTCGTTCGCGATGGTGTCGATGCGGCGCTTCGCCTCGACGTCCTGCGGCGAGTCGCTCGCCGCACGCGTGACGTGCAGGTTGAGCGTGATCGACACGGGGGTGTCCTCGCCCAGGACGTCCTTGACGGCGCGCGCGGCCAGGCCGTGCGCGAGGTTCAGGTGGTGCACGGCGCGCAGCGCCTTCTCGTCGTCCGTGACACCCGGCGCGTGCACGCCGCTGGCGTAGCCGAGGAAGGCGGAGCACCACGGCTCGTTGAGCGTGGTCCACAGGTGCACCCGGTCGCCCAGCGCCTGCGCGACGCCGCGCGCGTACTCCGCGAACCGGTACGCGGTCTCGCGGTTCGCCCAGCCGCCCTCGTCCTCGAGGGTCTGCGGGAGGTCCCAGTGGTAGAGCGTCGCCACGGGCTTGATGCCGGCGGCGAGCAGCGCGTCCACGAGCCGCGAGTAGAAGTCGAGGCCCGCGGCGTTGAGCTCGCCCGTCCCGGTCGGCTGCACGCGAGGCCACGCGATCGAGAAGCGGTAGGCCTGCAGCCCGAGCTCCTTCATCATCGCGACGTCGGACTCCATGCGGTGGTAGTGGTCCGCGGCGACGTCGCCGGTGTCACCGTCCAGGACCTTGCCCGGCGTGCGGGCGAAGGTGTCCCAGATGGACGGCAGGCGGCCGTCGTCGTGCGCCGCGCCCTCGATCTGGTAGGACGCGGTGGCCGAGCCCCACAGGAAGTCGGCGGGGAACTGGCGGCCGGACGGGCGCGAGATCGTCATGGGTCGATCCTTCAGCAGTGAGGCGGGTGAGTCGCGGGCGACGCGCGTCGGCGGTCCGGGCGGCCTCGCCCGGGACCGGTTCCGACGGGGGTCGAATCGATACGGTACACGTCGCGTCGCCGGGCGGACCAACCGCTGCGGCGGTGGCCCGCCCGGCCTCGCGGTCACGCGTCGAGCGTGAGCTCCAGGACGTCCGTGCCGGCGGCCGCGTGCGCCTCGACCGCGGGCGAGCCCGGCGTCGGCTCGACGCGGACCGACCACGGCGCGCGGGTGCCGGACGCCCGCACGCGGAGCGTGCGACCCGAGCGCTCGACGTCGAACTCGGCGTGCTCGCCGCCGTCGGACGCGGGCACCCGCGTGCGGCCGCGGTAGCCGTCCGGGACGCCGAACACCCGCAGCGTGACGTCCGCGGTCCAGTCCTGGTCCGGCCGGTCCGCGCGCGCCCCGAACGGCAGCACGGTGCCCGGCCGCACGTACAGCGGCAGGGAGTCGAACCCGTGCTGCTCGTGCACCCACCGCGGACCCGTGACCTGCTCACCGGTCAGCAGGGAGGTCCACGTGCCCTCGGGCACGTACAGGTCGACCTCGCCCTCGGCGTTGAACACGGGTGCGACGAGCAGGCTGTCCCCGAGCATGTACTGCGTGTCGACCGTCGCGGCCGCGCGGTCGCCCGGGAACTCCAGCACCATCGGCCGCATCACCGGGTAGCCGTGCTCGTGCGCCTGCTCGCCCAGCTCGGCGAGGTACGGCATGAGCCGGTGCTTGAGCCGGGTGAACGCCCGGGTCACGTCGACGGCCTCGTCGTCGAAGGCCCACGGCACCCGGTAGGAGTCCGAGCCGTGCAGGCGGCTGTGCGACGACAGCAGACCGAACGCCACCCAGCGCTTGAACACCGCCGGGTCGGGCTTGCCCTCGAACCCGCCGATGTCGTGGCTCCAGTACGCGAAGCCCGACGCGGCCAGCGACAGCCCGCCGCGCAGCTCCTCCGCCATGGACACGAACGTCGACTCGCAGTCGCCGCCCCAGTGCACCGGGAACTGCTGGCCACCCGCGGTCGCGGACCGCGCGAACAGCACCGCCTCGCCCTCGCCGCGCTCGGCCTCGAGCAGCTCGAACACCGCGCGGTTGTACAGGTGCGTGTAGTAGTTGTGCATGCGGTGCGGGTCGCTGCCGTCGTGCCACACGACGTCCGTCGGGATGCGCTCGCCGAAGTCCGTCTTGAACGCGTCGACGCCCTGACCCAGGAGCTCGCGCAGGTAGCCCGTGAACCACGCCGACGCCTCCGGGTTGGTGAAGTCGACGAGCGCCATGCCCGCCTGCCACATGTCGGTCTGCCAGACCGAGCCGTCGGCGCGCCGCACCAGGAAGCCGCGCTCCTGGCCCTCCGCGAACAGCCGCGAGCGCTGGGCGATGTAGGGGTTGATCCACACGCAGATGCGCAGGCCCTTGGCCTTGAGCCGGGAGAGCATGCCGACCGGGTCCGGGAACGTCGCCGGGTCCCAGACGAAGTCGCTCCAGTGGAACTCGCGCATCCAGAAGCAGTCGAAGTGGAACACCGAGAGGGGCAGGTCGCGCTCGGCCATGCCGTCGACGAACGACGTGACCGTCTCCTCGTCGTAGCTCGTGGTGAAGGACGTCGACAGCCAGAGGCCGTACGACCACGCCGGCAGCCGCGCCGGGCGGCCCGTGAGCTCGGTGTACCGGCGCAGGATCTCCTTGGGCGTGGGCCCGTGGATCACGTAGTAGCTCAGGCGCTCGCCCGCGACGGAGAACTGCGTGCGCGACACCACCTCGGTGCCCACCTCGAACGAGACCAGGCCCGGGTCGTCGACGAACACGCCGTAGCCCGCGTCGGAGAGGTAGAACGGCACGTTCTTGTAGGCCTGCTCGCTCGCGGTGCCGCCGTCCGCGTTCCAGATGTCGACGCTCTGGCCGTTCTTGACGAACGGCCCGAACCGCTCGCCGAGGCCGTAGACGTGCTCGCCGACGCCCAGCGAGAGCTGCTCGTGCACGTACGAGCCGCCGTCCGCGTCCGTCACGATGCCGATGCTGCGCGGCGTGGACGACGTGAGCGTGCGGCCGTCGGCGCTGAACTCGACGCCCCACGGTCCCTCGGTGCGCACCGACGCGACGAGCCCGCCCGAGCGGACCTCGGCGACCTGCGTCGCGGGGTCGTGGGTGATCTTCAGGTCGGGCGCGCGGCGGGCGACCTCGAAGTGCGGCCCCCGGTCGACCGCGCCCTGGTGGTGCTCGATGCACACGCCGATGACGTCGTCGGCCGGCGACGTGAGGGTCACCGTGACGAGCGGGCGGTTGAGCGTGTCCCCGCGCGTGGTCAGCGGTGCGGTCGAGGACCACACGGTCAGCGAGTCGTCCTCGACCCGCACGTCCGCGACGTCCCGGGGGCGCAGCACCTGCACCCCGGGCAGGGTGAGCCAGTAGCCGTCGGTGAACTTCATCGTGCTGCCTCTTCTCGACGCATGTCCGGTCGGTCCTCGCCTCTCGTGGTCGGTGGCACGCCGGCGACCACCGCGGCGCCGCGCGGCGCGAGCCGCACCCGCCCCTCGGCGACCTCGCCGCCCAGCAGGTCGCGCGCGCCGGGCCCGTGCGGCGCTGCGCCGTCCGTGCCGGGCAGCGCGACGACGCGGGCGTCGTCGGCGTGGTTGAGCAGGAAGATCAGGTCGCCGCGCACGGCCACCTCGACGTCGTCGGGCACCTGCGGGAGCGGGGCGACGAGCCCGGCCGCGTCCGCGCAGTCGGCGACGACCCGGGCGAGCACGTCCTCGGGCGGGACGGTCGCGACGTACCAGGCCTGCCCGCCGGACGGGTCACGGCGACGCAGCAGGGCGGGCTCGCCGGCGAGGTCGGCACCCGCGAACCGCGCGAGGACCTCGGCGTCGGCCGCGCGCAGCCGCTCGGACCACACCGTGGCCGTGAAGTCGCCGTACGCACCGGTGACCCCGACGCCCTCGTCGGGCAGCGGCCGCCACTCCTCACCCGCGAGACCGAGTGCGGCGGTCCAGGGCGCGGGGAACGCGCCCGTGCGCACACGCGTCGTCGGGTCCATGACGGCGCTGAAGGGTCCGACGAGCAGGACGCCGCCCCGCTCCGGCACGCGCGCGAGCGCCGCGGCGGCCGCGTCGTCCACCAGCGGGAGCGCCGGGACCACGACGAGGTCGTAGCGGTCCAGGTCCGCGTCCGGGGGCACGACGTCGGTCGCGATGCCGGCGCGCCACAGCGGCCGGTGGTAGGCCTCGAGCTGCTCGACGACGCGCAGGCGGTCCGACGGCCGCGCGGGCAGCTCGCCGGCCCACAGCGACGGCCAGTCGAAGACCAGCGCCGCGCGCGCCCGCACCGGCGCCCCGACGACGTCCCGGAGCCCGGCGAGCAGCCGACCCTGCTCGCGGACCGCCCGGTGCAGCCGTGAGTCCGGGCCCGCGTGCGGCAGCAGCGCCGAGTGGAAGCTCTCCGCCCCGGACGCCGACGCGCGCCACTGGAAGTAGCAGACGCCGTCCGCGCCGTGAGCGACGGCCCGCAGCGAGTCCTGCAGCATCTGCGCCGTCGACTTGGGCACGTTGTGCGGGCGCCAGTTCACCGCGCCGGCCGCCTGCTCCATCAGCAGCCACGGCGCACCGCCGCCGACGCCGCGCGTGAGGTCGTGCGTGAGGGCCGAGCGCGCCGGGCTCGCGGGGTCCTGCGGGTCGCCGTAGTGGTCGTCGGCGACGACGTCGAGGTCCGCGGCCCACGAGTGCTGGTCCACCCCGCCGAAGAAGCCCATGAAGTTCGTCGTGACCGGCGCGTCGGACCCCGCGCGCAGCACCGCGGCCTGCTCGCGGTAGAGGGTCCGCATCTGGTCGGACGTGAACCGCCGCCAGTCGACGGCCTGCGCGGGGTTGTGCAGGTACGGAGCGGCGCGCGGCGGCACCACCTCGTCGAACGAGCGGTAGCGCTGGCTCCAGAAGGCGGTCCCCCACGCCGCGTTCAGCCCCGCCACGTCGCCGTACCGCGCGACGAGCCACGCGCGCAGCTCCGCGGCGCACAGGTCGCAGAAGCACTCCTGGCCGAACTCGTTCCCGACGTGCCACATCGCGAGCGCGGGGTGGTCCGCGTAGCGGGCGGCGAGCGCCCGCGCGACGCGCAGCGCGGCCTCGCGGTACGCGGGCGCCGACGGGCAGAAGTGGTTGCGCGAGCCCACCGCCATCCGCACGCCGCGGGCGTCGACCGACGACGTCTCCGGGTGCAGCGCCGCGAGCCACGGCGGCGGCGAGGCGGACGGCGTCGCGAGGTCCACCGCGACGCCCGCCCCGTGCAGCAGGTCGAGCACCTCGTCGAGCCAGTCGAGCTCGAGCACGCCCGGCTCGGGCTCCAGCACGGACCAGGAGAAGACCCCGACGGTGACGAGGTTGACGCCGGCCTCGCGCATCAGCGCCACGTCCTGCGGCCACACCTCGCGCGGCCACTGCTCGGGGTTGTAGTCGCCGCCGTAGAGCAGACCGCGCGCGCCCGTCAGCGCCGGGAGACCCGTGAGCCTCGCGAGGCCGGCTCGGCTCGAGGTGCTGCGGGGCGCCGCCGCGCTGCTGGCCGTGCCCGTCATCGGGGTCCTCCTCGTCCGCGCCGGGGCGCCACCTCGTCGTCGAAGCGCTTCAACGATCTGCGCTGCCAGATGCTAGTCATGCCTCGGCCCACTCGTCCACGTCGACCCTTTCCAGCAGCGCACGGCGCTCCCGCCAGGATGTCTCCTGGTATCGAAGCGCGTCGTCGAGAGGGGGTGGAAATGCGTTCGACAACGGTCGCTGCGCCGGTACACTCCCCGGCATGGCCACGATCGCCGACGTCGCGAAGCTCGCCGGCGTCTCGTCGTCCACCGTCAGCTACGTGCTCTCGGGCAAGCGCCCGATCTCGGGGCCCACGCGCACCCGGGTCGAGCGCGCCATCCGGGACCTCGGCTTCAGCCCGCACGCGGGCGCGCGGGCGCTGGCGACCAACCAGACCAACGTGCTCGGGCTCGTCGTGCCGCTGCGCGCGCTCGAGGCGAACTCGGCGACCGTCATGGAGGTCGTCACCGGCGTCATCACGGCCGCCCGGGAGCACGGCGACGACGTGCTGGTGCTGACCGACGAGGACGTCGCCGACGTCCACCGGCTCGCCCACGGGTCGCGCGTGGACGCGCTGATCCTCATGGACATCGAGCGGCAGGACCCGCGCCTGCCCGTGCTCGCCGGCCTGCGCCAGCCGTCGATCCTCATCGGCGTGCCCAGCGACACGCAGGGTCTGTCCTGCGTCGACCTCGACTTCACCGCCGCGGGCCGGCTGGCGGTGCGGCACCTGGCCGACCACGGACACCGCAGCATCGCGCTGCTCGGCGCGGGCGAGGCGGCGCTGGCCCGGCACGCCAACTACGCGGTGCGGATCATCGACGGCTTCCGCGACGAGGCCGGCCGCCTCGGCGTCCGGCACACCGTGGTCCCGTGCGAGGAGTCCTACCCGCAGGCCGCGGCCGCGGTCGCCCGCGCGCGCGCCGAGGTCGACGACCTCACCGCGCTCGTCGTGCACAACGAGGGCGCCCTGCCGGGGGTCCTGGACGCGCTCGCGCGCGAGGGCCTGCGGGTGCCCGAGGACGTCTCCGTGCTCGCCGTGAGCCCCACGAGCCTCGCGTCGCACCTGGCCGTCCCGCTCACCGTGATCGACGTGCCGAGCGTCGAGATCGGCCGCACGGCGGTCGCGATGGCGGTCGGCCGCCAGGAGCGCACGACGGCCGTCGAGACGCGGCTGCTCGCCCCGCGCCTGGTCGAGCACGGGAGCTGCGCCGCGCCGCGCGCGGTCTGACATCGCGTCAGGCTGCACGGTCCACCAGCCCCGCCCCCAGCCGGACGACCGTCCCCGCACGCAGCAGCACGCGGCGGTGCACGCCGTCCGCGACGACCTCGCGCTCGCCGTCCGCACCGGGCCGCAGCACGAGCTCGACGAGCCGGCCGGACGCCCACCGCAGGTCGACCCCGAGCCGACCGCGGGCGCGCAGCCCGCGGATCTCGCCGTCGGGCCAACCCGGGGGCAGCGCCGGCAGCACGTGCAGGCGCGTGCGGCTCGAGCAGAGCAGCGCCTCCGCCATGGCGGCGACGAGGCCCAGGTTGCCGTCCACCTGGAACGGCGGGTGCGTCGAGAAGAGGTTCGGCAGCAGGCCGCCCGCCCACGGGCCGCCCTCCGGACCCGCCGCCGTCAGCGCCTCGGCGAGCGCCTCGCCGACCGCGCTCCCGTCACCGAGGCGCGCCCGCAGCGCGGCCTTCCAGGCCATCGACCAGCCGGTCGAGCCAGGGCCGCGGCTGTCCAGGCTCGCGCGCGCGGCCTCGGTGAGGTCCCAGGGGTCGTCGACCAGCTCGTCGAGCGGGTACAGCCCGACCAGGTGCGACAGGTGCCGGTGGTGCGGGTCGACGGCGGGCGCGCCGTCCGGCCACTCGCGCAGCAGGCCGTCCGCGCCCACCTGCGGGCGCGGCAGCCGCGACACCGCGTCCAGCCAGCGGGGCGCGAGCGGCTCGTCGACGCCGAGCACGTCCACCGCCTCGAGGCAGTGGCTCAGCAGGTCACGGGCGAGGGCCACGTCCACGGTCGAGCCCGCGCACAGGGCCGCCTCCCGGCCGTCGCGCACCCGCATGTTCTCCGGGGACGACGACGGGCTCGGCACCAGCACGCCGTCCACCTCGACCAGCCAGTCCAGCACGAAGGCCGCCGCGCCGCGCAGGAGCGGCCAGACGTCCCGCAGCACCTCCTCGTCGAGCGTGTACTCGTAGCGGTCCCACAGGTGGCGGCACAGCCACGCCCCGCCCATCCACCACGACGCCCACGCCGGGTCGCCGTGCCCGCCGCCCACCGGGAGCGCCCAGCCCCAGACGTCGCTGTTGTGGTGCGCGACCCACCCGACGCACCCGTACAGCTCGCGCGCGACCGCCTCGCCCTCGCGGGCGAGCACCCGCACCAGGTCGACCAGCGGGGCGACGCAGGCGCCGAGCCCCGTGGGCTCCGCCGGCCAGTAGGCCATCTGCAGGTTGATGTTGAGCGTGTACGCGCTCGACCAGGGTGGCTGCGGCTCGTCGTTCCAGACGCCTTGGAGGTTCACGGGCGGGGCGCCCGGCCGGGACGCCGCCATCAGCAGGTAGCGCCCGAACGCGAACGCCGCCTGGGACCGCTCGCCCAGGGTCGCGCGCTCCAGGGCGTCCGGGAGCAGCAGGTCCACGGGCGGCCCGAGCTCGAGCCGCGTCGCGTCGGCGAGCGCCCGGTGGTCCTCGACGTGCCGCCGCAGCGCCAGGTCGCCCGCGTCGGGAGAGGTCGGCAGGGCCGCCTGGGCGCGCGCCCGGCACTCCCGCTCCGCCTCCGCGGCGTGCCCGAGCGGACCGGGCTCCGGCCAGCGGGACGTCGTCGCCGTCGCGAGCACGAGCTCGACCCAGGACGCTCCCGTGACGCTCACGTGCCCCGGCGTGCCGCTCGCCCGTCCGTCCGTGGCCACGAGCACGGTCGCGTAGCCCACGAGGGTGGGGGCGGGGCCCGACGACGTGCGCGCGGGCCGCCCCGGCTCGTGGCCGGGAGCGACGTCCGCCGGCAGCTCCAGCCGGACCTGCGCGCCCGCCCGGCCCGCGGGCTCCCCCAGGACGAGCGCACTCGGGCCGCCCGGCTGCGCACCGCGCAGGCGGGCCTCCAGCCCGAACCTCCCCGCCGCCACACGCCACCGGCCGTGCAGGCACCCGTCGAGCGCGCTGGTGAACCAGGTGATCTCGAGGTCCGCACCGCCCAGACGCGCCGCCTCGTGCGCCACGCCGTCACGCAGGTCGAGGCGGCGACCGGCGTACCGGCGCCACGGGTCCGCCTCCGTGGCTGGCTCGTCGGGCTCGTCGGGCTCGTCGCACGACGACACGTCCACGACGAGGTCGACGAACGGCTGGTACGCCTGCGCGTACGGCCCCTGGAACCGCTGAGCCAGCCGTCGCGCCTCGTCGTCCCGGCCGTCCGCGACCGCCGCACGCAGGTCCGCGAGCAGCGCCGGCCCGGCGCCGCGCGCCCGCAGCGTGCCGAGCGCGCGGGCCGGGCCGCCGGGGTCCCCCGACCACGCCGTCGCGTCGTTGACCTGCACGCGCGCCCCCCGCAGACCGCCGTGCACCATCGCCCCGAGGCGGCCGTTCCCGAGCGGGAACGCCTCGTCCCAGTGGTGCGCGGGGGTCGCGAAGCGGAGCGTGTCGCCCGAGGGCACGCCGTCGCCTCAGCCCTTGACGGCGCCGAAGATGACGCCCTTGGTGAAGTGCCGCTGGACGAAGGGGTAGACGACCAGGATGGGGACGATCGCGAGGATCATGACCGCCATCTTGATCGGCATGCCCGTGACCGCGCCGGTGCCGACGTCGACCTGCCCCGTCCCGCTGCCGGGCAGCGTGACGCCCTGCAGAACGTAGGAGCGCAGCACGAGCTGCAGCGGCCACTTGGCGTTGTCGTTGATGTAGAGCATCGCGTTGAAGAACGCGTTCCAGTACCCGACGCCGTAGAACAGCGCGATGACCGCGACGACCGCGCGGGACATCGGGAGCACGATCTTGGCCAGGACCCGCCACTCCCCCGCGCCGTCGATGCGCGCGGCGTCGAGGATCGCCTGGTCGATGCCCATGAAGAAGTTCCGCAGGATCAGGACGTTGAAGGCCGAGACCGCGCCCGGCAGGATCAGCGCCCAGTAGGTGTCGATCAGGTTGAGCGAGCTCACCAGCAGGTAGGTCGGGATCATGCCCGCGCCGAAGAACATCGTGATGAGGAAGACGAACAGGATCGGGCGGTGGCCGAACGAGCCCGGCCGCGACAGCCCGTAGGCCGCCAGCACCGACACGACGACCGAGATGAACGTGCCCACCGCGGTGATGCCGACGCTGACGATCGCGGCGCGCGTCACGACGCCGCCGGACAGGATCTGCTTGTACGCGTTGAACGTCAGGTCACCCGGGACGACGACGAGGCCGCCCGCGCTGATCGTCTCCTGCGTCGTCGACAGGCTGGTGACGACGACCGTCCACAGCGGGAACAGGACCGCCAGCACGACCACCGACAGGACGACGAACTTCGTCACCTGCCCGACGGCCGAGGGCTTCTCCTCCCACACCGGGCGGTACTTGTTGCGGCGCGGCCGACGGGGCCTGCGCCCCGCGGCGTCGTCCGCGATGTCACGAGGGATGACCGCCCCTTCGGCGGAGATCTCCGGAGTCGTCCCGCTCATGCGCGCTTGTACACCCCCGACTCACCGAACACGTGCGCGAGCTTGTTCGCCCCCAGGACGAGCGCGAGGCTCACGACACCCTTGACCAGGCCCGCGGCTGCCGCGAAGCTCCAGTCCCCGTAGATGACACCCTGGTAGTACACGTAGGTGTCGATGACCTCGGACACGTCCGCACCGACCGCGTCGCGCTGCAGGATCAGCTGCTCGAAGCCAACGGTCAGCGCGTCGCCGAGCCGCAGGATGAGCAGGAGCACGATCACCGGCCGCAGCGCGGGCAGCGTGACGTGCCACATGCGCCGCCACCGGTTCGCCCCGTCGACCACGGACGCCTCGTAGAGCTCGGGCGAGACCGTCGAGAGGGCGGCGAGGAAGATGATGATCCCCCAGCCCGCGTCCTTCCAGATCGCCTGCGACGTGATGAGCACCAGGAACGTGTCCGGGTTGGTCATCAGGTCGACGCTCCCGTCCAGGCCGTTGCTGCGCAGCGTCTGGTTGATCAGCCCGGCCCCGCCGAAGATCTGCTGGAAGATCGTCACCACGAGCACCCACGAGAAGAAGTGGGGCAGGTAGACGATCGACTGGATCGTGGTGCGGATCCGCGGCGAGATCACGCTGTTGAGCAGCAGCGCCAGGAAGATCGGCACCGGGAAGAAGAACACGAGCTGGAACACCGTGATGGTCAGCGTGTTCTCGACCGCGTGCAGGAACGCCGGGTTGTTGAAGACCCGCTCGAAGTTGTCCCAGCCGACGAACGGGCTGTGGAGGAACCCCTGGTACGGCGAGTAGCTCTGCCACGCGATGATGTTGCCGAGCATCGGCACGTAGGCGAAGACCGCCAGCAGCGCGACCGCCGGCACCGTCATCAGCAGCAGCGAGCGGTCCCGCTTGAGCTTGGTCGTCCAGCTGAGCTTGCGCACCGGGACCGCCGGTTGAGCACGGCGCCCGCCCCGGCGCCGTGGCTTCCTGCCCTTCGGGGCCGTCTCCCCGGGCTCGCCGGCGGGGCCGGCGACCGGGTCCGGGGAGACGACCCCGTCGGTGACTCGCACGTCGGTCACTGCGCGTCCAGGATCTCCTGGTAGAACGCCCGCAGCTGGTCGCCACCGGAGGACTGCCAGGTCGCGATCGCCGCGTCCAGGTCGTCGAGCGACTTGCGGCCGCGGGAGATGTCCTTCTCCAGGTCGACGAACGGCTGCCCGATCGAGGCGTACTGCGGCGGCTCGACGATCTGCATCGCGAAGAAGAGCGGCTCCTCCACGTACTGCGCGGCGTCCGCCATCCAGGTGCTGTAGGCCTCGACGAACCCGGGGTACTGCACCTTGGCGTTCGCGACCGGCGGGTCGACCAGGAAGATGTACGTCGGCTGCAGCTCCGTCGCCGCGAGCTCGGTGGGCACCGGGAGGCCGTCGTCGCCCTTGGTGTAGTGCACGCCCTCGACGCCGTTGTTGATGACGTCGAACTCGGTGGTGCCGAAGGGGGCGGCCAGGACGTTCGCGAGAGCGAGCAGCTCCTTGATCCGCGCCTCGTCGTCCGACTTCTTGAGGAACGAGAAGATGTTGACCGGGTTGGCCTGCCACAGCACGGGCGTCCCGCCCGTCGCCGAGATCGGCGCGAACGGCTGCTGCGCGTAGTCCGGGTTGGCTGCGAGGTTGTCCCGCAGCGCCTCGTTCCAGCCGCCGAGGCCGTCGGACGAGATGAGGCTCTGGCCGCCCTGGAACCGGGTCTTGGCCTCGCCCGTGTTGCCGGCGACGGCGTCCGGGTGGACCGAGCCGGACGCGAAGAGCCGGGCGTTCCAGTCGAGCGCCGCGCGGTACTCCTCGGTCTCGACGCGGTGGACCAGCTTGTCGCCGTCGAGCTTCCACTTCGGCGGGACCTGGTACATCTGCGTCGCCGTGACCCACAGGTCCTCGGCGCCGTACACCTTGCCGCCCGTGAGCTGCTTCGCGAGCTCGAGCAGGTCCTCGGAGGTCTTCACGTCGACCGTGACGCCCATCTTCTCGATGAGGTCCTTCCGGTAGAACGTGGCGTCCGTGATGATCTCGCCCGGGAACGGCAGCGCGTACAGGCGGTCGTTGAAGACGCCGAACTTCCACGCGGCCGTCGGGATGTTGGCGAGGTTGGGGTACTCCTTGACCTTGTCGCCCGCCAGGTAGTCGGTCAGGTCCTGGAAGAGGTTGGGCACGACCTCGGCGCCGAACCGCGGCGGGATGTTCCACGTCGGCACGCAGACCCAGTCCGGGACGTCCTTGGCGGACGCCAGCACCGTCGCGAGCTTGTCGCCGTAGGTGTTCCCGTCGGAGATCTGGAACGCGATCGTCGACCCGAGGACCGCGTTCACCGCCTCGTAGTACTGGTTGCCGTCGACCGGCGGGATGGTGCCCCACAGGGGGGTCATCGCCGTGAACGTCGCACCCGAGCCCGGAGGGGTCTCGACCGACTGCACGAGCGAGTCGGGGATGGTCGCGTACCCCGGCGTCGAGCCCTCGACGCTCGGGAAGTCCGGTGCGACGTACTCGATCGGGTAGTAGCCCGGCAGGATCCCGGTGGACACGGTGGCCTGGGCCGTGGGCGCGGCAGCGCCCCCGCCCCCGCCACCGCTGCACGCCGACAGCAGCGACGGCACGCCGACGACGGCCGCGCCGGCGGCGATCATCCCGAGGAACCCACGGCGACCGACCTGCAGCTCGTTGAGCCGGCCGGTGCGAGGGGTGGAGCTGTTCATGGACGTCCTCACTCCCTTATGCGGACGAACCCTGCGCGCGGGGTGCACAGGGCAGGCACCTGCTGTGGCCGGGTCACGATCGACGACGATCGTCACCACCCGGTCGAGCCGGCGGCCGCAAACCGTCGACCTCCGTCGTCGAAGCGGTTCGACGGGTGAAGTTAGCCCGGACGGCTCCCGATTGCAACAGTCGCCGCCCGGGCACGCGGGACCGTGACCGAATCGTGGTCAAACCACCGGTCTTCTCCCCGTTCGTCGTGGGGTTGCGCGGCCGGCGGGACGCTGTGCGAGGATCTGGTCCGGCACGACGCCGACGTCGGGATGTGACCTGAGTCATCGAAACGGTTCGACTGGCGTGCACCGCAGCGTGCACCGCAGTGTGCACCGCGGCGCGCTCCCGGGGCGGCCGAGCCCCGTCGTCGTCCAGCCGTGCCGGCCGCTCGACCCCACTCGACGAGGAGCCCCGCACGTGACGTCCCGCACCGACCCGCACCCCGCCACACTGACAGGAGGGCCGACGGGCGGCGAGGCGGCGCAGTCCCCCGCGCCGGCCGGACGGCCCGTGCACCTCGACGCCGACCGTCCGGTCGCGGAGCGCGCGCGGGACCTCGTCGCCCGGCTCACCGTGGCGGAGAAGATCGCGATGCTCCACCAGCGCGCCCCGGCCGTCGAGCGCCTCGGCCTGCGCGCCTTCACCACCGGTGCCGAGGTCCTGCACGGCGTCGCGTGGCTCGGGACGGCGACCGTCTTCCCCCAGCCGGTCGGGCTCGGGGCGACGTGGGACCCGGACCTGCTGACACGCGTCGCGGACGTGGTGGGGATCGAGCTGCGGGCCAAGCACGCGGCCGATCCGATCGTCTCGCTCAACGTGTGGGCGCCCGTGGTCAACCCCCTGCGCCACCCCGCCTGGGGCCGCAACGAGGAGGGCTACAGCGAGGACCCGTACCTCACGGCCGAGCTCGGGACGGCGTACGCGCGCGGGCTGCGCGGCGACCACCCGGTCTACTGGCGCACGGTGCCGACGCTCAAGCACGCCTTCGGCTACAACAACGAGACCGACCGGGGCGTGACGAGCTCGCAGCTGCGGCCGCGCGTGCTGCACGAGTACGAGCTCCCCGCCTTCGTCGGACCGCTGCAGGCGGGCGCCGCCGGCGCGGTCATGGCCGCGTACAACCTGGTGAACGGCCGCCCCAACCACCTGTCCGGCGAGCTCCTCGACCTGCTCCGCGACGTCACCCCGCAGCCGCTGCTCGTCGTCTCCGACGCGGCCGCGCCGGGGTTCGTCGTGACGCTCCAGCGGTTCTACGACGACCACGTCGAGTCGCACGCCGCGATGCTGCGGGCCGGGGTCGACTCGTTCACCGACAACGACGCGGACAGCGCCCCGACGATCGAGCGCGTCACGGCGGCGCTCGAGCGCGGCCTGCTCGACGAGGCCGACATCGACCTGGCCGTGCAGCGGCAGCTCGAGGTCCGGATCCGCACCGGGGAGCTCGACCCCGACCGCGACCCGTTCGTCGTCGGGCCCGACGCGATCGACCTGCCCGCTCACCGCGCGCTCGCGCGCGAGGCCGTCGCCCGCTCGGTCGTCGTGCTCGAGAACGACGGCACGCTGCCCGTGCGCGAGGGCGCGCGCGTCGCGGTCGTCGGGCCGCACGCCGACCGCGTGCTGCACGACTGGTACTCCGGGACGCCGCCCTACCTGGTGGGCCTCGGCACCGCGCTGCGCGAGCGCCTCGGCGACGAGGCCGTCACCGTGGCGGACGGGTCCGACCGCGTCGTGCTGCGCTCGGTCCGCACGGGCCGCGCCGTCCGCTGCGGCGGTCCCACGCACGTCCTCACCGCCGACGGCGCCGGTCCGGGCACGGCGACCGGCCCGGACGAGCAGCACGACCTGACGCACTGGGGCGACGGGCTGTGGTCCGTCGCCGTGGCCGGGACCGGCCTGCTCTGGACCGGCGCGCGCTGGGTGCTGCACGCGGACGCGACGCGCGTGGGCGGCTGGGTCGCGCAGGAGACGTTCCGCCGCACGCCGCACGACGACGGCACGTGGTCCCTGCAGCACGCCGGGTCGGGCAAGTGGCTGCGCGTGCAGCACGACGAGGCCGGCACCCTGGTCGCCGACGCCGAGACGCCCGAGGCCGCCGACCGCTTCACGGCCGAGGTCGTGCGCACCGGCGCCGACGCCGTGCGCGACGCGTGCCGCGACGCCGACGTCGTCGTGGTGGCGGTCGGCAACGACCCGCACCTCGGCGGGCGGGAGACGGCGGACCGGCCGACGCTCACGCTCCCCGAGTCGATGCTCGACCTCTGGCGGGTGGCGGGCGAGGGGGCCGGGTCCGCGCGGCGCGTCCTGCTCGTCGTCTCGTCGTACCCGTACGTGCTGCCCGACGACCTCGGCGCCGACGCCGTGGTCTGGACGTCGCACGGCGGCCAGGAGCTCGGGCACGGCGTGACGGACGTGCTGGTCGGCGACGAGGAGCCGCGTGGACGGCTCGCGCAGGCCTGGCCCGCCGCGGTCGAGCACGTGGGCGACCTGTTCGACTACGACGTCATCGCCGCGGGCCACACCACCTGGTACGCGCGGCACGCGCCGCGGTACGCGCTGGGGCACGGGCTGACCTACGGCGACGTCGCGTACGCGACCGCCCACCTCGCTCTCCCGGGCGGGTCTTCCACGGATGCGGCCACGGTCACGCCGCAGTCGCGCGTCGGCGTCGTCGTGCGGCTCCACAACGCCGGTTCCCGCGCGGCGCACGAGCTCGTGCAGGTCTACGCCGACGCACCCGAGCACCGCCTGCCCTTCGGGCACCGCCTCGTCGGGCACCGGCGCGTCGAGGTCGGTGCGGGCGAGACGCTCGACGTGACCGTCGAGGTGCCGGCCGCGCGGCTCGCCACGTGGGACGTCACCCGGTCGCGGCTCGTCGTGGAGCCCGGCCGCTACGTGCTGGGCGTCGGACCGAGCGCGAGCACGGTCGCGCACCAGCTTGTCGTCGAGGTCGACGCCGAGCCGGTCCCGCCACGTGCGCTCGTGGGGCACGAGGTCCACGCGGCGGACGCCGACGTGCTGACCGACGTCGAGCTCGCGGCGCGGACCCGCACCGTGGGGACTGCCGTCCAGATCGCCCGCGGGCGGGAGGAAGGGTGCGTCGAGCTGTGGACGACGAGCGTGCGCGGCGCACGCGAGCTGCGCGCGGTCCTCGCCCGCACGCGTCCCGGCCCCGCGTGGCTCGAGCTGGCGGTCCCGGAGGACGGCGGCACGTGGCGGACGGTCGCCGCGGCCGCCGTCCCCGAGGACGGCGACCGCTGGACCTGGTCGACCGTCACCGTGCCGCTCGACCTCGCGGCCGGGGACCTGCCCGACGTCGCGGACGTGCGGCTCCGCCTGGTCGGCGCGGTGCGCGTCGCGACGGTCGAGCTGCGCTGACGCCTCAGGACGAGCGGACGAGCCAGCGGTGCCCGAAGGGGTCCACGAGCCACCCGCCGCGCCCGCCGTCCGGCAGCGGGGCGGGTGGCCGGTCCTGCGTCGCTCCGGCGGCGAGCGCCTGGGCGTAGGTCGCGTCGCAGTCGGCGACCGCCAGCACCACGGCGGCCGTGCCGTGCCCGTCGAGCGTGCGCGGCGCGTAGGCGCCGTAGTCGTGCGCCTCGTCGGAGACGAAGACCGGAGCACCCTCGATGTCGAGGGCCGCGAACCCGATCCGGCCGTCCTCCTCGTCGTAGCGCTCGCCGACGGTGGCGCCGAAGGCCGCGGCGTAGAACGCGAGCGCCGCCCTCCCGTCGTCGACCGTGAGGTACGGGACCGTGCCGCCCATGGCATCCTCCTTCGGGGGCCGCTGCGTCGCGGACCGGATCGCGGGTCGAGGCGGTTCGATTGCAGCGCCCCGGAGGCTCAGCAGTCAAGCCTGCGGGGCTTGACGATCCGCCCCCGATCGTCGACGATCAACCGTTGAAGCGCTTCGACGACGAAGCCCGAACCATGGAGCACTCATGCTGCGCAACCTGTCCGCCTGGCACGTCATCATCCTGGTCGGCGTGCTCATCCTGCTGTTCGGCGCCAACAAGCTGCCCGAGCTCGCCCGCGGCGTCGGCCAGTCCATGCGGATCCTGAAGTCCGAGGTCAAGGACCTGACCGACGACGACGCCCCGGCGCCCGCCGCCGCGCAGCCGAGCCCCGTCGCGCCGCTCGTCGCGGCTCCGGACGCCGCCGCGCCCGAGCGGCCCACGCCGACCGCCGCCTGACGACGCCGGCCGGGCCGGCGAAGCGAGCCGCGCCGTCCGCACCGTCCGCGCCGGCTCGTCGCCTGTCGCGTCAGGCGACGACGGCACCACCGCGCAGCACGCGCAGCGGGCGCAGGTCGGCGTCGGTCACCACGACGTCCGCTCGTCGTCCCACGACGAGCGCGCCCACGTCGCTGCGCCCCACCACGGACGCAGGGGTCGTCGCTGCGGCCCGCACCGCGTCGACCAGCGGGACGCCCGCGGCCACGGTGTGCCGCACGACGTCGAGCAGGTGCGCCACGCCTCCGGCGATCGCGCCCGCGGACCCGTCGGCCGTCACGATGCGCGCCACGCCGTCGGCGACGCGCACCGCCATGGGGCCGAGCTGGTAGTCGCCGTCCGCCATCCCCGCCGCCGCCATGGCGTCGGTCACGAACGCCACCGCGTCGGCACCCACCAGGTCCAGGACCGCGCGCACGGTCGCGTCGTCCAGGTGCGTGCCGTCCGCCACCAGCTCCACGACGAGCTCGCCCCGCGCCGCTGCCGCCAGGCACGCCATCACCGGCCCCGGGTCCCGGTGGTGCACGGGCCGCATCCCGTTGAACAGGTGGGTCGCGGTCGGGCGCGCCGACCGGGCGGCCGGCGCCTGGGCGAGCAGGTCGAAGGCGCGGTCCGCCGCCGCCTCGACCAGGTCCGCGCGGGCGTCGGTGTGCCCGAGCGACGGCACCGCCCCGCCCGCGACGAGCGCCGCGAGCACGTCGTCGTCCCCGCCGGCGACGCCCGTCACCTCGGGTGCGACCGTCATCGTCACGAGCCACCCCCGCGCCGCCTCGACCACGCGGGCGACCAGGGCTGCGTCGCCGGCGAGCATGTCGTCGGGGTTCTGCGCCCCGCACCGCACGTGGGACAGGAACGGTCCCTCCAGGTGGATGCCCGCCACGATCCCGCGGTCCGCGGCGTCCGCGAGCAGCGCGGTGCGCTCCACGAGCACGTCGCCCGGCGCCGTGACGAGCGACGCGACGAGCGTCGTCGTGCCGTGCCGCAGGTGCTCGCTCGCCGCACGCTCGACCTCGTCGACGGTCGTCGCGTCCGGGAAGCTGACGCCGCCGCCGCCGTGGCAGTGCACGTCCACGAGCCCGGGCAGGACCGTCTCCCCTGCGCGCGACGGGTCGCGCGGCGGGACGAGCGCTGTCCACGGGGGCGGCACGTCGGCGGCCGGTCCCACCCAGGCGATCTCGCCGTCCTCGACCACCACCACGCCGTCGTCCACGTCGTGGTCCGGGGTCACGACGCGTCCGCGCAGGAACATCTGCTCTGAGGTCACCGGGCCATCCTCCCCGGTCCGGGTCCCGCGTGGGGCAGACGTCCGTCCCGGTGCGGCCGTGTCGGTCGACGGGTACCGCGCGTCGCGGGCGTCACCGCGCGTCGTCACCCCGCGTGCGTGCCGCCGGTCAGAACAACCGGGAGTCCACGTCGTCCACGCCCCGCATCGCGTCGTAGTCGAGCGTCAGGCACGCGATCCCGCGGTCGGTCGCCAGCACGCGCGCCTGCGGCTTGATCTCCTGCGCGGCGAACACGCCCCGCACCGGCGCGAGCAGCGGGTCGCGGTTCAGCAGCTCGAGATACCGCGTGAGCTGCTCGACGCCGTCGATGTCACCGCGGCGCTTGATCTCCACGGCCACCGAGCCGCCCGTCGGGTCCTTGGCGAGGATGTCGACCGGCCCGATCGCGGTCGGGTACTCCCGCCGCACCAGCACGTGTCCCGAGCCCAGGAGGCCGATCTGCGCCGCCAGGAGGGCCTGCAGATGCGCCTCGACCCCGTCCTTCACGAGACCGGGGTCGACGCCCAGGTCGTGCGCGGAGTCGTGCAGGACCTCGAACAGCTCGATCTCGAGGCGGTCGTCGGACTTCTGGTGCTGGACGGTCCACACCGCTGTCACGCCGGCCGCGCGGGACTCGTCGTCCGGCTCGCCCACCACGAGGGTGCAGGGCGGGCTCATCCAGTTCAGCGGCTTGTACGAGCCGCCGTCGGAGTGCAGCAGGACGCTGCCGTCGGCCTTCACGACGAGCAGGCGCGTCGCGCGCGGCAGGTGCGCCGACAGCCGCCCGGTGTAGCGGGCGGCGCAGGACGCGACGACGAGGCGCACGACGATCCTCCGGTCGGGACGGTCAGGAGCGGTCAGAGGCGGGCGACGGGCACGGCGCGTCAGATGACGGGGCCGACGCGCAACGGCGTCGCCTCGATCCAGGAGGTGAGGCCCGCGTACGCCTCGGGCGACATGAACAGCTCCACCTCGGTCGGGCGGCCGTCCGCCCGCGCGCGGCACCGGACGACGTAGCCCTCGCCCGCGCCGTCCCGCGGCTCGGCGGCACGGCGCTCGACGACCGTCAGTCCGTCTCGGTCCCAGCGCCGCGCGGGCCGCGGGGCCAGCGACCAGAACCGCCACCAGTACAGGTGCGCGGCGCCGTACTGGGCGACACCGCTCGACCACCGCCGGCCCCGGCCCAGGTCGCACCGGAACGAGCCCACACGGCGGTCGAGCGTCTGGCGCCGGGACCACCACGCGCCGCCGGCGACCAGCACCACCACGACGAGCGTGACGAGGGCGACGACGACGGGACCGGGCACGTGCGCAGTGACCTCAGTGCGTCGGCGCGGGCGCCGAGTCGCTCAGGGCGTCGACGACCACGGTGACGCGGTCGTCGTCCACCGAGAGGAACCCGCCGTCGACCTGCCAGCTCAGCGCCTGCCCGTCGGCCGTGCGCACGCGGACCTCGCCCGCGCGCAGCACCGACAGGATCGGCGTGTGCCCGAGCAGGATGCCGATCTCCCCGTCGGCCGCGGGCGCCGAGACCTGGCGGGCGCTGCCCGACCAGACCTTGCCGTCCGCGGCGACGAGGTCGACCTCGAGGGAGTCGGCCATCAGACGCCGTACTCCTTCTGGATGCGCGCCCAGTTCTTCTCGAGGTCCTCGAGACCACCGATGTTGAAGAAGGCCTGCTCGGCGATGTGGTCGAACTCGCCCGCCGCGATCTTCTTGAACGCCTCGACCGTCTCGGCGACCGGGACCGTCGAGCCCACGACGCCGGTGAACTTCTCGGCCATGTAGGTGTTCTGCGAGAGGAACTGCTGGATGCGACGAGCCCGCGCGACGACGGTCTTGTCCTCCTCCGACAGCTCGTCGACGCCGAGGATCGCGATGATGTCCTGGAGCTCCTTGTTGCGCTGCAGGATCGACTTGACCTGCGTCGCGACGTCGTAGTGCTCCTGGCCCACGTAGCGGGGGTCGAGGATGCGGCTCGTCGACGCCAGCGGGTCCACCGCGGGGTACAGACCGCGCGAGGCGATCTCACGGCTGAGCTCGGTGGTCGCGTCGAGGTGCGCGAACGTCGTCGCCGGCGCGGGGTCGGTGTAGTCGTCGGCGGGGACGTAGATGGCCTGCAGCGAGGTGATCGAGTGACCGCGCGTCGAGGTGATGCGCTCCTGCAGGAGGCCCATCTCGTCGGCCAGGTTCGGCTGGTAGCCCACCGCGGACGGCATGCGGCCGAGCAGCGTCGACACCTCGGAGCCGGCCTGCGTGAACCGGAAGATGTTGTCGATGAACAGCAGCACGTCCTGGTTCTGCACGTCGCGGAAGTACTCCGCCATCGTCAGCGCCGACAGGGCCACGCGCAGACGCGTGCCCGGCGGCTCGTCCATCTGGCCGAAGACGAGCGCCGTCTTGTCGAAGACGCCGGCCTCCTCCATCTCGACGATGAGGTCGTTGCCCTCACGCGTGCGCTCGCCGACACCGGCGAACACCGAGACACCGCCGTGGTCCTGCGCGACGCGCTGGATCATCTCCTGGATGAGGACCGTCTTGCCGACGCCCGCACCACCGAAGAGGCCGATCTTCCCACCCTGCACGTACGGGGTGAGCAGGTCGATGACCTTGATGCCGGTCTCGAACATCTGGGTCTTCGACTCGAGCTGGTCGAAGGCCGGGGGCTTGCGGTGGATGGGCCAGCGCTCGGTGATCTCGATGGTCTCGCCGGGCTCGGCGTTGAGCACCTCGCCGATGACGTTGAAGACCTTGCCCTTGGTGACGTCCCCGACCGGGACCGAGATCGGGGCGCCGGTGTCGGTCACCTGCGCGCCGCGGACCAGGCCGTCGGTCGGCTTCAGCGCGATGGCGCGCACGAGCGAGTCGCCGAGGTGCTGCGCGACCTCGAGCGTCATCGTGAACCGACCCTCGCCCTCGCCCTGGCTCGACAGGTCGATCTCGACCGTGAGGGCGTTGTAGAGCATGGGGATCTGGTCCGCCGGGAACTCGATGTCCACGATCGGACCGATGACGCGGGCGACCCGTCCCACGCCGGGCGTGCCGGCGGCGGCGGCCGTCTCGTCGACGGTGGTGGCGGTCATGTCTGGCCTGCTTTCTCGTCCCGGGGCGTCGACCCCGGCGTGGTCTGCGGTTCTCGTGGAAGCTGTGTCAGGAGGTTCGGGTGACGGTCAGGAGGCCGACGCGAGCGCGTCCGCACCCGAGACGATCTCGCTGATCTCCTGCGTGATCTCGCCCTGGCGGGCCTGGTTGGCGAGCCGGGTGTACATGCGGATGAGGTCCTCCGCGTTGTCGGTCGCGGTGTGCATCGCGCGCTGGCGAGCAGCCAGCTCCGACGCGGCCGCCTGCAGGAGGCACGCGTAGATCCGCGCCCGCACGTAGCGCGGGAGCAGCGCGTCGAGCACCACCTCCGGGCTGGGCTCGAAGTCGTACAGCGGCAGCGGCCCGGACTCGCCGGCCGGCGCCACGCCCTCGACGACCTCGAGCGGGAGCAGCCGGATCACCCGGGGACGCTGCGTGACCATGTTGACGAACTGCGTGAAGACGACATGCACCTCGGCGATGCCGCCCTCGTCCGCCGGCGCCCGGAACTTCTCGAGCAGCAGGTCCGCGATCTCGATCGCGACCTCGGTGGTCGGCGCGTCCGAGTGCCCCGTCCACTGACCGCCCAGCTCGCGCTGCCGGAACGTGTAGTACCCGACGGCGCGACGGCCGGAGACGAGGAGCTCGACCTCCTTGCCCTCGTCCGCCAGCTGCGCGACGAGGCGCTCGGTCTCCCGGATGACGCTCGCCGAGTAGGCGCCCGCCATGCCGCGGTCCGACGCGACGACCAGCACGGCGACCCGTCGGGTGTCGGTCCGCTCCACCAGGAACGGGTGCGACACGTTCGAGTGCGTCGCCACGGCCGAGACGGCACGGGTGATCGCCCGCGAGTACGGCGAGGCCATCGCCACCCGGTCGCGCGCCTTGCCGATGCGGGAGGCAGCGATGAGCTCCTGCGCCCGGAACATCTTCTTGAGCGACTGGGTGGACTTGATGCGCTGCTTGTAGACGCGCTGCGAACCGGCCATGCTCAGGCCTTCTTCTGCCGGACGATCTGCTCCTGCTCGACCTCGACCTCGGCCTCGTCGTCCGACCCGCCGACGAGCGGCGAGCCGTCGAACGTGAGGAACCCGTTGCGGAACTCCTCGACCGCCGCGGCCAGCGACTCCTGGGTCGCGTCGTCGAGCTTGCCCGTCTCGGCGATGGTCGACAGCACGTCCGTCTTGCGGCGGAGGTGGTCGAGCAGCTCGGACTCGAAGCGCTTGACGTCCTCGATCGGCACGTCGTCCAGGTGGCCCTTGGTGCCGGTCCAGATCGACGCCACCTGGTCCTCGACCGGGTACGGCGTGTACTGCGCCTGCTTGAGCAGCTCGGTGAGGCGCGACCCGCGCGCCAGCTGGGCGCGCGACGTCGCGTCGAGGTCGGACGCGAACATCGCGAACGCCTCGAGCGAGCGGAACTGCGCCAGGTCGAGCTTCAGCGTGCCGGAGACCTGCTTCATGGCCTTGACCTGCGCCGCACCACCGACGCGGGACACCGAGATGCCGACGTCGACGGCGGGCCGCTGGTCCGCGTTGAACAGGTCCGACTGCAGGAAGATCTGGCCGTCGGTGATCGAGATGACGTTGGTCGGGATGTACGCCGACACGTCGTTCGCCTTGGTCTCGATGAGGGGCAGGCCCGTCATCGAGCCGGCACCCAGCTCGTCGGAGAGCTTGGCGCAACGCTCGAGCAGACGGGAGTGCAGGTAGAAGACGTCACCGGGGTACGCCTCGCGGCCCGGCGGGCGGCGCAGCAGCAGCGACACGGCGCGGTACGCCTCAGCCTGCTTCGACAGGTCGTCGAACACGATCAGGACGTGCTTGCCGCCGTACATCCAGTGCTGGCCGATGGCCGAGCCGGTGTAGGGGGCGAGGTACTTGAACCCGGCCGGGTCGGACGCCGGGGCGGCGACGATGGTCGTGTACTCGAGCGCACCGGCCTCCTCGAGCGCGGCGCGCACCGAGGCGATCGTCGAGCCCTTCTGGCCGATCGCGACGTAGATACAGCGGACCTGCTTCGTCGGGTCGCCGGTCTCCCAGTTCGCCTTCTGGTTGATGATCGTGTCGATCGCGATCGCCGTCTTGCCGGTCTGGCGGTCGCCGATGATGAGCTGACGCTGGCCGCGCCCGATCGGGATCATCGAGTCGATGGCCTTGATGCCGGTCTGCAGCGGCTCGTGCACGCTCTTGCGCGCCATGACGCCGGGCGCCTGGAGCTCGAGCGCGCGGCGGCCCTCGGTCGCGACCTCGCCGAGGCCGTCGATCGGCTGGCCCAGCGGGTCGACGACGCGACCCAGGTAGCCGTCGCCGACCGGCACGGAGAGGACCTCACCCGTGCGGCGGACCTCCTGGCCCTCCTCGATGCCGGAGAACTCACCCAGCACGACGACGCCGATCTCGCGGACGTCGAGGTTCAGCGCGAGGCCGAGCGTGCCGTCCTCGAAGCGCAGCAGCTCGTTCGCCATCGCGCCGGGCAGGCCCTCGACCTGCGCGATGCCGTCGCCCGCCAGGGTGACGCGCCCGACCTCTTCGGCGACCGCGCCCGTGGGCTCGTAGGTCTTCACGAAGCTGTCCAGCGCGGCGCGGATCTCCTCCGGCCGGATCGTCAGCTCAGCCATTGCTCTGCTCTCCTGTCATGGGCCCGCAGCAGCGGGCTCGCGTTCTGGGGTGCCGGCTCAGCCGGCGAGTCGTCGTCGGGCGTCGGCGAGGCGGGACAGCACGGTGGAGTCGACCACCTGCGGCCCGACCTGGATCCGCAGGCCGCCGATCACGTCGGGGTCGAGGATCACGTTGAGCTGGATGTCGCGCGCGTACGCCTGACCGAGGATCTCGGTGAGCCGCGCGCGCTGGGCCTCGCTCAGCGGCGTCGCCGTCGTGACCGTCGCGACCTGCCGGTCACGGCGCTCGGCGATCAGGTCGGCGATGTGTCCGAGCGTCGCGACGTAGCGCCGGCCGCGGGGGGCGGCGGCGGCACGCCGGGCGACGATCGAGGCGACCTCGGTCGCACGACCCGCGAGGATCTTGTCGACCAGCTCCGCACGGGCCTCGCCCGGGATCGCCGGGTCGAACAGCGTCTGGCGCACCTCACGCTGCCCGACGAGCGCGCGCGACAGGCGGAAGATCTCCTCCTCCACCCGCGCGAGGTCGCCCTCGTTCTCGGCCCGCGCCAGCACGGCGTGGAAGCCGAGCCGCTCGGCGGCCTCGGCCAGGTCGCCGTCGGCGGACCACCGCTGCCGGACCAGGTCCTGCGCGACGGCCGTGACCCGCGGGTCCGCCGTCGGAAGCAGCCGGCCGACCAGACCGGCCTTGGCGTCGCCCTCGATCGACGGGTCGCCCAGGACGCGGCGCAGGGAGCCGGAGCGGTCGAGCGCGTCGACGAGGGCGAACAGCTGCTCGCCCAGCACCGACGCCTGCGACCCGGCAGCGGCGAGGACCGGCTCGAACCGCTCCTCGACCGCCACCAGCGAGGCGCGAGACGTCCCGCGCATCAGCTCCCCTTACCTGCGGTACCGGCCGGCGACGTCGCCTCGAGCTCGTCGAGGAACCGGTCGACGACGCGCGAGCGCCGGGCCTCGTCCTCGAGCGACTCGCCGACGATCTTGGACGCGAGCTCCGTGGCGAGCGAGCCGACGTCGGTGCGCAGCTGCACGGCGGCCTGCTGACGCTCCGCCTCGATCTGCCGGTGGGCGGTCTCGGTGATCCGGCCCGCCTCCTCCTGCGCCTTCGAGCGCAGGTCGGCGACGATCTGCCCGCCCTCGGCACGCGCGTCCTCGCGGATCCGCGCGGCCTCGGTCCGGGCCTCGGCGAGCTGCTGGTGGTACTCGTCCAGAGCGGCTGCGGCCTCGGCCTGCGCCTGCTCCGCCTTCGCGAGCCCGCCCTCGATCCTCTCGGTCCGCTCGTCGAGCACGGCCTGCAGCTTGGGCAGGGCGAACCTGAAGAACGGGATCGCGATGAGCAGCAGGACGACGGCGGACCAGAAGATGTCGTACGAGGCAGGCAGCAGGAGCTTGATGCCCTCGACGTCCTCCGAGTGCTCCGCGGCCGTCAGGGCAGCCGCGGTGATCGCGGCGGCGCTCACGGGAAGAGGAACCCGGTGATGAGGCCGAGGAGGCCCAGGACCTCGACGAAGCCGATACCGATGAACATCGTCGTGCGCAGCTGGCCGGCGACCTCGGGCTGACGCGCGATGCCCTCGATCGTCTTGCCGATCAGGATGCCCAGGCCGATACCGGGGCCGATGACCGCGAGGCCGTAGCCGACGGTCGCGATGTTGCCCGAGATCGCGTTCTCGGCCGCAAGGATGGTCTCCGCAAGAGCCACGGTTGCTCGTTCCTTCCGTTGGGTACCCGACCGGTCGGCCGGCTACTCGTTCGTGGGTGGGACCGCGCGGGCCCCGGGGTTGACGAGGTGGTGCAGGGGGGTCTGGCTGGTCAGTGCTCTTCCTCGACCGACAGGCTGATGTAGACAGCCGTGAGGACGACGAAGATGTAGGCCTGCAGCGCTCCGACGAACATCTCGAAGAGCGTCATCGCGAAGCCGGCCACGAAGGTCAGGGCGCCGAACGACTTCATGAGCCCGTCGGCGTCGAAGAGGAAGTACTGGGTCGCCGAGAAGCAGAGCACCAGCATGAGGTGGCCGGCCACCATGTTCGCCATGAGTCGGATCGCCAGGGTGGCGGGCCGGATCACGAACACGGTGAGGAACTCGATCGGCGTCAGCAGGACGTACATGAACCACGGCACGCCCGGGGGGAACAGGCTCGCCTTGAGGAAGCCGCCGACGCCGTGCGCCCGCACGCCCGCGGACAGGTACCGCACGTAGGCCCACGCGGCCAGCAGGATCGGCAGCCCGATCAGTGCCGTGCCGGCCATGTTCAGACCGGGCACGACGCTCGTGAGGTTGAACGCCAGGATGGCGAAGAACATCGTCGTCAGCAGCGCGGTGTGCTCACGCGCCCGCTCCTTGCCGAGGATCTGCTCGGCCACCTGGACCCGGACGAAGTCCAGACCCATCTCGACGACGTTCTGGAACCGGCCCGGGACCAGCTTGGCGCGACGTGCCGCGATCACGAAGACGAGCACGATCGCCACCGCCGCGATGATGCGGATCAGCTGGATGCGGTTGAACTCGAAGATCGTGCCCTCGAAGAGCACCGGCGGCGGGAAGAAGTCCGCGATCGACGGCGCGTGGAAGCCGCTGCCACCCTCGTCGGACGCGAGCAGCTGGACGGTCACGAGGCTGGACAGAGCGTGCTCCTGGTGGTCGTGGCGCCGGGTGCCGGGCTTCCTCGCGGGCACACCGTCGGCGCCTGGCCGTCATGGATGGAGGAAGCCTAACCCATCGCAGAGGGTGCCTTGACCCGGCTCCGGCGGCCGGGATCCGTGTGTGCTACAGGGTTCCTGGACGGTCGTCCGAGGGGTCCGCGGCGGCCGGCTCGACGTACGGCACGTGGGCGCGGGTGACCGCGCGGTAGTCGAGGTAGGCGGACCCGAGGACGCCCACCAGCAGCACCGCGGCGAGCACCGGCTTGGAGTAGAAGTCCAGGTCCTTGATGACGGCCAGGACGACGATCACGACCAGCACCTTGGCGAGCCACGTCCCCATCACGACGGCGGCCATGACCTGCGGCGTGGACCGCACCGTGCGCAGCATCGCGACCACGGTGGTCCCGGAGAAGACGAGCGCCAGGCCGATCCCGATGAGCGCGCCCCACACGCCCTCCGTCCCGTCGACCAGGTACCCGACCGGGACCCCGACCACCGTCAGCGCGCCCAGCAGCAGGAGCATCGAGCGCAGCGCGGTGCGGAAGACCTGCTCGGAGGTCGTGTCGTGGCGCGGCGCGGGGGCCGTCGCGTCCTGCGGCCCGCTGGGCTCCCCGGGCTGGGTCGCGGGGTCCGGCTTCGGCGTCTCGTCGGTCATCTGCTCACTCACGTCGTGGTCGGTCGGGCGGAACGGCCGCGCAGGGGGCCCAGGGTCAGCAGCACCGCGACGACGATCCCGCCGGCGAACAGCCAGAGCACCGTCGTCGAGGAGAACACCACCAGCGCCCCGACGCCGAACGCGAACAGCGCGGTCCAGACGTACATGATGGCGACCGCGCGGCGGTGGCTGTGGCCGAGCGCGAGCAGCCGGTGGTGCAGGTGCATGCGGTCGGGGTGGAACGGGGACTTCCCCTGCAGCACGCGGCGCACGATCGCCAGCCCCATGTCGAGCAGGGGCAGGATCAGCACCGCGAACGGCAGGAGCATCGGCAGGAAGGCCGGGAAGGACTGGCGCACGGAGACCTGCTCGGGGTCGATCTGGCCCGTGACCACGATCGCCGCGGCGGACAGGACGAAGCCCAGCAGCATCGCGCCCGAGTCACCCATGAAGATCCGCGCCGGGTAGAAGTTGTGCGGCAGGAAGCCGACGCAGGCGCCGACCAGCGCGGCCACGACGAGCGTCGAGAGGCTCGCGTAGTCGCCCGACGTCGCGCGCGTGAGCAGGTACGAGTAGAGGAAGAACGCCGCTCCCCCGATGGCGAGCACGCCCGCCGCGAGCCCGTCCAGCCCGTCGACGAAGTTCACCGCGTTCATCGCGATCACGACCGTGAGGATCGTCAGGAACGTCCACATCCGGGTCGAGCTCACGGTCACGCCGCCGATCGGCAGCTGGTAGAGCTGCACGCCCTGCCACGCGAGGAAGCCCGCGGCGAGGACCTGCCCCATCAGCTTGGTCAGCCAGTCGAGGTCCCAGATGTCGTCCGCGACGCCGAGCAGGCAGACCATGCCCGCACCGCCGACGATCCCGACGAGCGCCTTCGGGTTGTCGTACACACCCTCGAGGAACGGCAGCCGGCTCGCCATCGTGATCGCGACCAGGATCCCGAGGAACATCGCCATGCCCCCGAGCCGCGGCGTCGGGATCGCGTGCACGTCACGGTCGCGCACCGCCGTGATCGCCCCCCACCGCAGGGCGCACCAGCGCGCCAGCGGCGTCATCAGGTAGGCGACGGCCGCGGCGAGCACCCCGACCAGCAGGTAGACCCTCACCCGGTGGGACCCCCCGGCGCGTCGTCGTGGGTGTGCTCGTCGTCCGCGTCCGCACCGGCCGGCTCGTCGCCGGTGCCCGCACCCGTGCCGGCGTCGTCGGCCGGGAACGCGCCGTCGACGCCGCGGACGGGCGCGACCGCGTTGAGCTCCTCGAGCGAGATCGCCCCCTCCCGGACCACGCGCAGCGGGCCGGTCGCGTCGACGATGGTCGAGGCGACCTGCCCGGGCGCGTCCCCCGCGTCGAGGTAGACGCGCACGCGGTCGCCGAGCATGCGGTAGGCGTCCGCCGCGGTCACGGCGGCGGGCTGCCCGGTCCGGTTGGCGCTCGAGACGGCCATCGGGCCGGTGCGCTTGAGCAGGGCCCGGGCCGTCGCGTGGTCCGGTACCCGCAGCGCGACGGTCCCGTGGGTCTCCCCCAGGTCCCAGGCGAGCGACGGCTGCGCCCGCACGATGAGCGTCAGGCCGCCGGGCCAGAACGCCTCGGCGAGCAGCCGCGCGTGCGGCGGCACGTCGGTCGCCAGGCCGTCGAGCGTGCGGACGTCCGCGATCAGCACGGGCGGCGGCATCTGCCGGCCGCGGCCCTTCGCGTCGAGCAGCTCCTGCACCGCGACGGGCGAGAAGGCGTCGGCCCCGATGCCGTAGACGGTGTCGGTGGGGAGGACCACGAGGCCGCCGTTGGCGACCACGTCGACCGCCTCGTCCAGCGCCGGTCCCCAGGTCGCCGGGTCGTGGGCGGGCTTGGTGCGCGCGTTCACGGCTGGGAGTCTTCCACGTCGCGCCGTGCGTTCCGACGCGCCACGAGCATGCGAGGGCGTCCGGTGAGGTCCGGCAGCGTCGCGACCTGCGCGAACGCCCCTGAGGAGGTCGCCACCTCGCGGACCGCGGCGTCCTGCACCTCCGCGTGCTCCATCACGACGAGACCGCCCGGGGCCAGCAGCCGCGCCGCCGCCGCGAGCACCGCGCGCGGCACGTCGAGCCCGTCCGCGCCGCCGCCGTACAACGCCAGGTCGGGGTCGTGGTCGCGGACCTCGGGCTCGCGCGGCACCGCGTCCGGCGGCACGTACGGCGGGTTGGAGACCAGCACGTCCACCTGTCCGACGAGCTCGGCGAGCAGCGCCGGGTCGCGCACGTCCCCCTGCTCGACGCGCAGGCGCAGCGTGCCGACGGCGCCGCTGTTGTGCCGCGTGAGCCCGACGGCCTCGGGCGACAGGTCCACGGCGACCACCCGGGCCTCGGCCACCTCGGTGTCGACCGCGAGCGCGATCGCGCCGGTCCCGCAGCACAGGTCGACGACGAGCGGGCTGCGCCCGGTCGCGGCGACGCGCCGCGCCTCGTCGATCGCCGCCTGCGCGACCACCTCGGTCTCCGGCCGCGGCACGAACACGCCGGGCTCGACGCGCAGCGTCAGGTACCGGAACACGGTGTGGCCGACGATGTGCTGCAGCGGCTCACGCCCCCGGCGCCGCTCCACCAGCTCGGCGAACTCCTCGACGAACCCCGCGGGCGCCGGGTCCGGCGCGAGGACGAGCTCGAGGCGCGGCAGCCCGAGGGCGTACGCCGCGAGCGCCACGGCGTCCACCCGGGGGGAGGGCACGCCGGCCTGGTCGAGCACCCGCACGGCGCCCTCGACGAGCGCCCGGACGCCCGGGACCCGCTCGTCCGCGGAGGTCACGCGCCCGCCTCGGCCAGCCGGGCGGCCTCGTCTGCCTCGATCGCCGAGGTGACGACCGGCCCCAGGTCGCCCGCGAGCACGGCGTCGAGGTTGTAGGCCTTGTAGCCGGTGCGGTGGTCCGCGATGCGGTTCTCCGGGAAGTTGTAGGTGCGGATGCGCTCCGAGCGGTCGACCGTGCGGACCTGGCTGCGCCGAGCCGCGCTCGCGGCCGCCGCGGCCTCCTCCTGGCGCGCGGCGAGCAGCCGCGCGCGCAGGACGCGCATCGCCTGCTCGCGGTTCTGCAGCTGCGACTTCTCGTTCTGCATCGAGACCACGATGCCCGTGGGGACGTGGGTGATGCGGACCGCGGAGTCCGTCGTGTTGACGGACTGCCCGCCGGGACCCGACGAGCGGTAGACGTCGATCCGCAGGTCGTTCGGGTCGATCTCGACCTCGCCCTCGTCGTCCGCCTCGGGGAAGACGAGGACGCCCGCCGCCGACGTGTGGATGCGGCCCGCGGACTCGGTGACCGGGACGCGCTGCACGCGGTGCACGCCGCCCTCGTACTTGAGGTGCGCCCACACGCCGTCCTCCGGCGCGACCGTGCCGCGCGACTTCACCGCGAGCTGCACGTCCTTGTACCCGCCGAGGTCCGACGGCGTCGACTCCAGCACCTGCGTGGACCAGCCCATGCGCTCGGCGTACCGCGTGTACATCCGCAGCAGGTCGCCGGCGAACAGCGCGGACTCCTCCCCGCCCTCCCCGGCCTTGACCTCGAGGATCACGTCGCGCGCGTCGTCCGGGTCCCGCGGGATGAGGACCGAGCGGAGTCGGCCCGCCGCGTCCTCGGCGGCCGCCCGGAGGCCCGGCAGCTCGGCCGCGAACGCCTCGTCCTGGGTCGCGAGCTCGGCGGCGGCCGCGGCGTCGTCGGACGCGGCCCGCCAGGCGCGGTACGCCTGCGCGACGCGCCCCAGCTCCGCGTACCGGCGCCCCAGCTGGCGCGCCCGCGCCGGGTCGGCGTGCACCGACGGGTCGGCGAGCTGCGCCTCGATCTGCGCGTGCTCGGCGAGCAGCGGCTCGGCGGCGGCGAACTGCTCGCTCACGTCGGCTCCCTGGTGGTGCTGGGTGACCCGCGCACCGACGGACCGGAGAACGCGGGAACGACGCAGCGCCGGTGCCCTCGCGGACACTGCCATGGAGGGCAGTCGTCCGCGCCGGGCACCGGCGCTGCGGAGGTGCTAGTTGCCGGCCTTCTTGCCGTAGCGCGCCTCGAAGCGGGCCACGCGACCACCGGTGTCGAGGATCTTCTGCTTGCCCGTGTAGAACGGGTGGCACGCGCTGCAGACGTCGGCGTGGATCTTGCCGTCCGTCACGGTCGAGCGCGTCACGAAGGTGTTGCCGCAGGTGCACGTGACCTCGGTGACCACGTACTCCGGGTGGATGTCAGACTTCACGGAACTCTCCTTGGTGGGATGTCTCCGGGTCCCGACGCGGATGCGCGCGGGTGAACCGCAGACCAGCGAACCATTGTGCCAGAACACCCCCGCGCGGCCGAATCTTCCCGGGGCTACCGCGGCGCGAGCGCGGCGGCGACCGCGCACCCGCGCCGCACCCACGCCAGCAGCGCGGCGTCGTCCAGGCCCGCGAGGTCGGCCAGCACCCAGCCGCGCATGGCGGAGCCGCGCATCACCACCGGCTGCACGCCGTCCCGGGCGAGCAGCGTCGCGCGCTCGTCGGGTGGGACGCGCACCATCAGCCCGCCGCTGCGGCCGCTCACCGCCACCGCCATCGACCCGTCGAGCAGGAAAGCCACCCCGCCGAACATGCGGCGCTCCGCGAGCCGGGCGGTCACCGGCGCAGCCCTCGTCGTGCTGGTCGTCGTGCTGCTGGTCGTCGTGCTGCTCGTCGTGCTGCTCGTCGAGTCCGGCTCCGCCACGACCGCGCGGACCGCCTCCCGGACGCGCGCCACCGTCGCCTCGTCGACCACGGCCCTCTTCTCGACCACCGCCTTCTTCTCGACCACCGCTCTCCCCTCGACCACGGGTACCCCCAGCCGCCGCGGGCGCGGGCCGCCCCGACGGGGCCCGACCACCCGCGCACGACCGTAGCCTCAGACCCCGACAGCGCGACATGCCGGCGACGAGCCGGCGACGGGCCCGCGACGAGACCGCTACGAGACCGCTACGAGACCAGGCGCCCGGCACGCCGCCTAGCATGGGGAGCCCTCTCGTCCCCTGCCCTGGAGCTGCCGTGCCCCGCACGCTCGTCGTCACCAACGACTTCCCGACGCGACAGGGCGGCATCGAGGCCTTCGTCGCCGCGCTGTGCGACCGGTTCCCGCCCGACGAGGTCGTCGTGTACACCGCGAGCATGCCGGGCGACGCCGCGTACGACGCCGCGCTGCCCTACCCGGTGCTCCGGGACCGCGCGTCGACGCTGCTGCCCACGCCGCGCGTGCGGCGGGCGGTCGTCGCGGCCCTCCACGAGCACGGGTGCGACCGCGTGCTGTTCGGGGCGTCGGCGCCGCTCGGTCTCCTGGCGCCCGCGCTGCGGGAGGCCGGTGCGCGCAGGGTCGTGGCCATCACGCACGGCCACGAGGTGTGGTGGGCGCGCGTGCCCGGGACGCGGCAGGCGCTGCGGCGGATCGGCGACTCGGTCGACGCCCTCACGTACATCTCCGGCTGGTGCCGGGACCAGATCGCGCGTGCGCTGTCGCCGCGCGGGCGCGCGCACCAGCAGCGCCTGGCGCCCGGCGTCGACTCGGAGCGGTTCACGCCCGGCTGCGGCGGCGGCCGCGTGCGCGCCGAGCGCGGCATCGGGGACGCGCCGCTCGTCGTGTGCGCCGCGCGCCTGGTCCCGCGCAAGGGGCAGGACACGCTCATCGCCGCGTGGCCCGCGGTGCTGCGCGCCGTGCCGGACGCGCGCCTGCTCGTCGTCGGGGACGGGCCGTACCGCGAGCGGCTGGACCAGCAGGTGGCGAAGCTCGGGCTCGGCGCGTCCGTCACGTTCACCGGGCCCGTGCCCTGGGCCGAGATCCCGCCGTACTTCGACGCCGCCGACGTGTTCGCGATGCCGTCGCGCACCCGGCTGCTGGGGCTCGAGCCGGAGGGTCTCGGGATCGTGTACCTGGAGGCCGCGTCGTGCGGCAAGCCGGTGGTCGTCGGGCGCTCGGGCGGCGCACCGGACGCGGTGGTCGACGGGGTGACGGGGTACCTGGTGGACCCGCGGTCGCCCGCGGACGTCGCCGCGCGCCTGGTCGAGCTGCTGACCGACCGGGAGACCGCGCGCCGCATGGGCGAGGCGGGGCGCGAGCGGGCGCGCGCGGACTGGCAGTGGGACGCGGTCGCCCGCACCTGCCGCGGTTACCTCGGCTACCCGGAGGCCTGACGCCGGGCGGACGTGTCGGTGCCACCGCGCACACTGGGGGCACCCACCGGACGCCCCAGGAGGTCGGCATGACGGACGACGAGGTCCTCGACGAGCGAGCGGTCCTGCGCCGCTACCTGCAGGCCGCGCGCGACACCCTCGTCTGGAAGCTGGAGGGGCTCGACGAGCGGCAGGCGCGCTGGCCGCACACCCCGACCGGGACCAACCTGCTCGGGCTCGTGAAGCACGCCGCGGGGGTCGAGGCCGACTACTTCGGCGTGACGTTCGGCCGCCCGTGGCCGGGCCCGCCGATGCCGTGGACCGACGAGTCCGCGCCGCCCAACACCGACATGTGGGCGACGACCGAGGAGACGACGGCCGGGATCGTCGCGCTGTACCGGAGCGTCTGGGCGTTCGCCGACGAGCTGATCGCCACCGCCCCGCTGGACACGCGCGGCCGCGTGCCGTGGTGGCCCGAGGAGCGGGCGACCGTCACCCTGCGCCAGGTGGTCGTGCACACGACGTACGACCTGTCGCGGCACGCCGGGCACGCGGACATCCTGCGCGAGCTCACCGACGGCGCCGCCGGGTTGCGCGCCGACGTCTCCAACCTGCCGGACCAGTCGGCGCAGGACTGGGCGGACTACGTGACGCGGCTGCGGGGCGTCGCGGAGTCGTTCCCGCCGGGGACCTGACCGGCGGACGTGACCGGCCGGCGACGACGAGACCCCGGCACCCGCGCGAGCGGGCACCGGGGTCGTCGGACGGGTCACGCCGAGGCGGCAGCCTGGAGGTCGTCGACGAACGTCGCGTTGTCCTCGAGCCACGCGCGGGCCGACGCGTCGGGGTCGGCGCCCTCGTCCTCGTTGAACATGAGGTTCTCGAGCGAGAACAGCTGCTCGTCGGTGAGGGTGAAGGCGTCGATCCACGACGCGAGCGTCGGGTAGTCCGCGGTGAAGTCGGTCCGGCCGACGGTGTGGATCTCCTCGGCGGTGCCCATGGCACCCTCCGGGTCCTCCAGGTCGCGGATCGGGTACTCGTCGTAGGCCCAGTGCGGGCGCCAGAGCGTCACGACGACGTCCTCGCCGGCGTCCGTGGCGCCCTTGAGCTCCGCCAGCATCGCGGGCGTCGAGGAGATGACGAAGTCCATGTCCTCGAGCCCGTACGCCGGGATGGCCTCGTCCTGCGTGATCCGGGTCAGGCCGGCACCGGACTCGATCCCGACGATCCGGTCGCCGAACGCGTCCGCGTGCGCGGCGAGCTCGTCGAGCGACGTGATCGGGGCGTCCTCGTTCACCGCGATCGTCAGCTTGGCGTCGTCGTACCAGACACCGAGCTGCTCGAGGTCGTCGCCGTACTTCTCGAGGTAGTCCGCGTGGGTCGAGGGCAGCCACATGTCGAAGTTCACGTCGTAGTCGCCGCCCGCGAGCCCGGCGTACACCAGGCCCGCCTCGGCCTCGCCGGTCTCGACGTCGTACCCCTCGTCCTCCAGCATCACCTTGAACAGGTGGGACACGGCGATGCCCTCGTCCCACCCGGAGTGGATGCCGATCGAGACCGTGCTCAGGTCCCCGTTCTCGAGCCGGTCGCCCGCGGCCTGCGTGCCGCCGTCCGACGACGGGTCGCCGTCACCGGCGCACGCGGTGAGCCCGAGCGTGAGCCCGAGTGCGGCCACCCCGGCCGCGATCTGACGCTTGCGAGTGCGAAGTCGCATCATGTCCTTCCGTGCGGTCCCGGCCCGGATGCCGGAGACCTGGTGGGGGTCGTGGTCAGGCCGTCGCCGTGGCAAGGGCCCGGGAGACCTTCGACCGGCCGCCGAGAGCGGCGGTGACGCGGTCGAGGTACATCGCGAGGATGACGACGGAGATGCCGGCCTCGAAGCCGAGCGAGACGTCGACGCGCTGCAGCGAGGACACGACGTCGCGGCCGAGGCCGGCGGCGCCGACCATGCCGGAGATGACCACCATCGACAGCGCGAGCATGATCACCTGGTTGACGCCGGCCATGATCGTGGGCATCGCGAGGGGCAGCTGGATCTGGCGCAGGATGCGTCCCTCGCCCGAGCCGAACGCGTGACCGGCCTCGACCACCTCGTGGTCGACCTGCCGGATGCCGAGCTCGGTGAACCGGACGCCGGGCGCCATGGCGAAGATGACGGTCGCGACGAGGCCGGGCACCACGCCGACGTGGAAGATCACGACGGTCGGGATGAGGTAGACGAACGCCGGCATCGTCTGCATGAAGTCGAGCACCGGCCGCAGGACGCGCGACACGTGGTCGTTGCGCGCCGCCCAGATGCCGAGCGGGACGGCGAGGACGATCGCGACCAGGCTCGCGAGCACCACGAGCGCGAGCGTGGACATCGCGTTGTCCCACTGGTCCACGGCCCCGATCACGAGGAAGCCGACCGCGGAGCCCGCCGCGAGCCGCCAGCCCTTGACCAGGAACGCGATGCCGACGAGCACGAGGGCGACCAGCCAGAACGGCGGTCCGCCGAGCACCGTCTCGAGGCCGTCGTAGGCGGCCTCGAGCACGGTGCGCACCTGGTCGAACAGGCCGCGGAAGGTGGCGGTGACCCAGTCGACGCCCTGCTCGACCCAGTCGCCGAGCGGCACGCGCGGCGCACCCTCCACCGTGGCCAGGATCGCCGCGTTCATCGCGCCACCTCCGTCGCGGTCCGGACGTCCTGCACGGGTGTCTCGCCCGTCGTCGTCGGCGGGACCATCGCCTCCAGCAGCGTCACCCGCGGGATCACGCCGACCAGGCGGCCGGCGGCGTCGGTGACTGGCAGCGGGAGCGCCGTCTCGGCGGCCGGCGCGAAGACCTCGGACAGCGGCGTGTCGACGCCGATCGCCGGCACGGTCGCGTCGAGCAGCCCCTCGAGGGACTCGGTCCCGCGCCGGACCGCCTCGACCGCGTCGGCGTCACGGACGACGCCGCGCAGGACGCGCGCCCGGTCGACGACGTACGCGGCCGCCGCCTGCTGCTCCCGCATGGTCCGCAGCGCGAGCCGCGGGCCGCCCGTGACCGGCACCACCGAGGCGGGACGCTGCATGACGGAGCCCGCCGTCAGCACGCGGGTGCGGTCGACGTCGGCGACGAACTGCGCCACGTAGTCGTTCGCGGGCTCGGACAGGATCTCCTCGCTGGTGCCGACCTGCACCACGCGGCCGTCGCGCATCACCGCGATGCGGTCGCCGAGGTACATCGCCTCGTTGAGGTCGTGGGTGATGAACACGATCGTCTTGCCCAGCGTCTGCTGGAGCTCGAGCAGCTGGTCCTGCATCTCGCGGCGGATCAGCGGGTCGAGCGCGGAGAACGCCTCGTCCATGAGCAGCACGTCCGTGTCGGCCGCGAGCGCGCGGGCCAGGCCCACACGCTGGCGCATCCCGCCGGACAGCTGCGAGGGCAGGTGGTCCGCCCACTGGTTCAGCCCGACGAGCTCGAGGGCCTCCCCCGCGCGGCGACGTCGCTCGGCGCGCTCGACGCCCTGGATCTCCAGGGGGTAGGCGGCGTTGTCGATGACGGAGAGGTGCGGCAGCAGCGCGAAGTGCTGGAACACCATGCTCACGCGGCGCCGGCGGAGCTCGCGCAGCTGCGCGCCGGTGACCGTCGTGAGGTCGGCGTCGCCGAGCACGACGCTGCCCGCGGTCGGCCGCCACAACCCGTTCAGCATGCGGATCAGGGTCGACTTGCCGGAGCCCGACAGGCCCATGACGACGAACGTCTCGCCCGAGCGCACCTCGAAGGTGGCGTCGATGACCGCCGCGGTGCCCCAGGGGCGCACCTCGTCGCGGGTCGCGCCCTGCTGCAGCCGACGCACCGCCTCGTTCGGCCGCCGGCCGAACACCTTGAACACGCCCTCGGCGCGCAGTCCTGTCACGTCCACCCTCGTCCGTCGGTGGCGTCCGGGCACGGCCCAGCAGCCGTGCCGCGGGTCGCGGCACGGCCGGGCTGAGGGCTCGGAACGCGCAGACCGGTCGCACGCATCGGACCCGGGGGCCCGGCGCGACGTCTCCCGCAGCGGGCACGCTCGCACCCGCCCCACCAGGCAGGCACGAGGCCCACCGGCACAGGGACGCCCTGATCGACCGGTCGTCGATCTGGTCGTTGACCACCCTGCCCCGGGATCGCGTCTCGGCCAAACCCGCGCCGTCCGGATCCTCCCGGTTCCGCGGGCCGTCCGGCGTCGCCACATCCGCTCTGACCTGCGTCTTTACCCGATCTTGATCGTTACCCCTTCGTGACCTCGCCCGTCGCTCCGGGAGCGTGCGCGCTCGTCGGCCCGGGCCAGAGAGTGACCGACCTCACCGCGGACGAGACGAGGACGAGACCGCTGCGCAGACGCACGACGGCCCCGGTCCCACCGGGACCGGGGCCGTCGTCGCGGGGTCAGACGTGCTTGCCGGCGTTCTCGTCCGCGAACGTGTTGCCGGGAGTCGTCTTCTGCACCTGGAGCAGGAACTCGACGTTGGACTTCGTGTCCCGGAGCTTCCCGATGAGCAGCTCGATCGCCTGCTGCTGGTCGAGCGCGCCCATGACGCGACGGAGCTTGTAGATGATCTTCAGCTCGTCGTTCGACATGAGGATCTCCTCACGCCGGGTGCCGGAGGCGTTGACGTCGACCGCCGGGAAGATGCGCTTGTCCGCGAGGGAGCGGGACAGCCGCAGCTCCATGTTCCCGGTGCCCTTGAACTCCTCGAAGATGACCTCGTCCATCTTGGAGCCGGTCTCGACGAGCGCGGAGGCGAGGATCGTGAGCGACCCGCCGTTCTCGATGTTGCGCGCCGCCCCGAAGAACTTCTTCGGGGGGTAGAGCGCCGAGGCGTCGACACCACCGGACAGGATGCGGCCCGACGCGGGCGCCGCCAGGTTGTAGGCGCGGGACAGGCGCGTCAGCGAGTCCAGCAGCACCACCACGTCCTGGCCGAGCTCGACCAGCCGCTTGGCGCGCTCGATCGCGAGCTCGGCGACGATCGTGTGGTCGGAGGCGGGGCGGTCGAAGGTCGAGGCGATGACCTCGCCCTTGACCGTCCGCTCCATGTCCGTGACCTCCTCGGGGCGCTCGTCGACGAGCACGACCATGAGGTGGACCTCGGGGTTGTTCGTGGTGATCGCGTTGGCGATCTGCTGCATGATGATCGTCTTGCCCGCCTTGGGCGGCGCGACGATCAGGCCGCGCTGGCCCTTGCCGATGGGCGCCACGATGTCGATCACGCGGGGCGTGAGCCGCGTCGCCTCCGCGTTCTCGAGGCGCAGCCGCTCCTGCGGGTACAGCGGCGTGAGCTTGCTGAACTCCGGACGCTCGCGCGCCTCCTCGGGTGGCAGGCCGTTGACGGTGTCGAGGCGCACCAGCGCGTTGAACTTGTTCGGCCGGTTGCCCTGCGGCTGCTGGGCGAGCTCGCCCTCACGCGGCTGGCGCACCGCGCCCGTGATCGCGTCACCACGGCGGAGCCCGCTCTTCTTGACCTGGCCGAGCGAGACGTAGACGTCGTTCGGCCCGGGCAGGTAGCCGGTCGTGCGCACGAAGGCGTAGCTCTCGAGCACGTCGAGGATGCCGGCGACGGGCAGCAGCACGTCGTCGTCCGCGACCTCGATCTCGTCGAGGCCCGCCAGGTCCGGCGCACCCGGGCGGCCCCGGCCGCGCTTGCGGTCCCGGTCACGGTCGCGGTACCGGTCGCGCGACCGACGGCGCCGACCGCCGCGCTCGTCGTCCTCCCCCGCCTGCTGCTGGCCGTCCTGCTGCCGTGCGGCGTCGGGCTGGCGCTGCGGGTTCGCCTCCTGGCGCTGACCCTCCTGCCGCTCGCCGCCCTGGCGCTGACCGTCCTGACGCTGACCGTCCTGCCGCTCGCCGCCCTGGCGCTGGCCGTCCTGGCGCGGCGCGCGCTGCCCGTCCTCCGGGGCACCCGTCGCGCGGCCCGCGCGACGCGAGCGGCGCTCGGTGCCGGCCTCGGTCACGTCGCCGACCGCCTCGGCCGCACGCGCGGCCCGGTCGTCCCGCTCGTTCCGGGCGGCGTTCCGGTCCGTGCCCCGGTCCGTGCCGCGGTCCGGGTCCGCCGGCGCGAGGCGCTTGTCGAGCGCGGCCTCGAGGCCGGCCAGGGCGTCGCTCGCGGGCTGCTCGGCGCGCACGGGGCGGCGGGCGCCGCGCGTCCGGGCACGCGTCTCGCCGGCGGGCTGCTCGGACGACTGCTCGGACGGCTGCTCGGTCGTGGCGGCAGCCGGTGCGGCCTGCTCGGCGACCGGGGCGACCGCCTGCTCGCGGCGGGCGTCGAGCGCGCGGGTGCGGGAACCGCCCCGGGCGGCGTTGATCGCCTCGACCAGGTCGCCCTTGCGCATCTTCGACGTCCCCTTGACGCCGAGCTGCGCGGCCATCGCCTGCAGCTCGGGCAGTCGCAGCGCCGCGATGGAACCGCCGGAGGAGCTCACGGCGGTCTGGATGGTGTCTGTCACGAAGGACCCTTCCCCCTCGTCAGGGGCCGTTCCCGGCGGTGCCGGGTCACGACCGTCGTCCGGCGGGGACAGGTCCCCGGGACGGTGCTGGAGCCCCACGCGCGCATACGACGACGTCGGCGACGCGTTCAGGCTGGGGTGTCCCCCGACGTCGACTCGCCTGGGGCGCGGCCACACGATCACGATCGGGTGGGATCACACACGTTGGTCCACGGTGCCGACGACACGGCGTGGGATCTCACAGCGGCGCGCGACCCGGAATTGGTCCGGGGAACGCGTCGATGCTACCACTGTCGACCTGCGGGCCTGGACGGATGACCCTGGTCGACGGGCATCACCCGATCGGGCGTCCGCCCGCGTCGACCTGCACACCCGCGGCGTCGACGGGGAGCGCGCGGATGGTCCACCCGCCCAGCACCCCGCCGAACGCCTCGGCGATCGCCGCGTCCGCATCGGTGCGCGCGCCGCCCGGACCCGCCGCGCCCTCGTCGGGCAGCAGACGAGCGAGCGCGAGCACCGTCGGGCCCGCGCCCGAGACCACCGCGGCGACTCCGCGCGCCCGCAGCGCGTCGACCAGCGCGAGCGAGTCCGGCATCACGCGGCGGCGGTACTCCTGGTGCAGGCGGTCCTCCGTCGCGTCGAGCAGGAGCTCGGGACGGCGGCCGAGCGCCTCGACCAGCAGCGCGGCGCGGCCGGCCTGCGCCGCCGCGTCGCGGTGCGGCACCTGCTCGGGCAGCACGCCGCGCGCGGCGGTGGTGGACAGGTGCGTGGGCGGGACCATCACCACGGGGACGAGGTCCGCGTGCACCGCCAGAGCGGCCGCCCGCACCGCACCCGCGGAGCTCGTCCATGCGACCGTCGCCCCGCCGAGCACCGCGGGGGCGGCGTTGTCCGGGTGCCCCTCCATCTGCGTCGCGAGGGCGAGGACGGTCGCGTCGTCGAGCGCCTCCGGCTCGGAGATCAGCCCGCGGGCCGCCGCGATCCCCGCGACCACCGCGGCCGCCGACGAGCCCAGGCCGCGCCCGTGCGGGATCGCGTTGCGGCACTCCAGGACGAGGCCCGCCTGCGGCGCACCGACGTGGTCGAGGGCCAGCCGCACCGCCTGCACGACGAGGTGGCGCTCGTCGTCGGGCACCTGACCGGCGCCCTCGCCCGTGACGGACACCGAGACGCCCGGCGACGCCACGGCGCGCACGACGAGCTCGTCGTGCAGCCCGAGCGCGACCCCGAGCGCGTCGAAACCGGGACCGAGGTTGGCCGACGTGGCCGGCACCCGGACCCGCACCTGGTCGGCGAGCAGACGCACGGCCGGTCAGCCCAGGCCGAGGACGTCCGCGATGGACACCACGTCGGCGCTCACGCGGACCAGGTCGACGTCGCTGCCGTCCGGCCCCCGCAGCGCCCACTGGGGGTCCTTGAGCCCGTGCCCCGTGACGGTGATCGTGATGCGCGCACCGGTGGGGACGCGGCCCTCGTCGGACAGGCGCAGCAGCCCCGCGACCCCGGCCGCGGACGCGGGCTCGACGAACACGCCGACCTCGGCCGACAGCACGCGGTGCGCACGCAGGATCTCGTCATCGGTCACGGACTCGATCAGCCCGCCGGAGACGTCGCGCGCCTCGACCGCCTGCTGCCAGGAGGCGGGGTTGCCGATGCGGATGGCCGTGGCGATCGTCTCCGGCTCGTCGACGGGGTGCCCCAGGACGAGGGGCGCGGCGCCCGCGGCCTGGAAGCCCCACAGGACGGGCGTCCGCGTGGCGACCGCGCCGTGCTCGGCGCCGTCGTCCAGGCCCGCGTACTCCCGGAAGCCCTTCCAGTACGCCGTGATGTTGCCGGCGTTGCCCACGGGCAGCACGTGGATGTCCGGCGCGTCGCCCAGCGCGTCGACGATCTCGAACGCGCCGGTCTTCTGGCCCTGGATGCGGTCCGGGTTCACCGAGTTCACGAGCTCGACCGGGTAGGCCTCGGCGAGCTTGCGCGCAGCCACCAGGCAGTCGTCGAAGTTGCCGTCGACCTGCAGCAGGCGCGCGCCGTGCGCGACGGCCTGGCTGAGCTTGCCCATCGCGATCTTGCCGTCCGGCACGAGCACGGCGCAGGTCATGCCGGCCCGCGTCGCGTACGCGGCCGCCGACGCGGACGTGTTGCCGGTCGAGGCGCACACCACCACCTTGGCGCCCCGGGCGGCGGCCGCGGAGATCGCGGTCGTCATGCCGCGGTCCTTGAACGACCCCGTCGGGTTCATGCCCTCGAACTTCACGTGCACGTCCGCGCCCGTGCGCTCGCTGAGCGCGGGGGCCGCGACGAGCGGCGTGCCGCCCTCGTGGAGCGTGACCGGGTGGGTGAGCAGGTGCTCGGGCAGGCGGTCGGCGTACTCGGCGATGACGCCGCGCCACTGGTGGGCCATCAGGCTCCTTCGACTCGCAGGACGGACACGACCTCGCGCACGGCATCGAGGTCGGTGAGGGCGGTGACGGTCGCCGCGAGCGCGCTCTCCTGCGCGGCGTGCGTCGTGATGAGCAGCAGCGCGAGCGCGTCGCCGTCGCCCGCGGGGACGGGGTACGCGACCTGACGGACCGCCTCGATCGAGACACCGTGCTCCGCGAGCGCAGCCGCGACCTGGGCCAGGACGCCCGGGCGGTCCTCCACCGCGAGGCGCACCTGGAACCGCGTGCGGGCGGCCAGGGCGGGCAGCACGGGCAGCGCCGCGTACGACGACTCGACCGGTCCGCGGCCGCCGAGCACCCGGTGCCGCGCGACGGAGACCAGGTCGCCCAGCACGGCCGACGACGTCGGCGCGCCTCCCGCGCCCCGGCCGTAGAACATGAGCTCGCCCGCGGCCTCGGCCTCGACGAACACCGCGTTGAACGCGCCCCGGACGCCCGCGAGCGGGTGGTCCGACGGCACGAGCGCCGGGTGGACGCGCACCTGGATGCCCGTCACGCCGTCGTGGGCGTTGCGCTCCGCGATCGCGAGCAGCTTGATCGTGTGCCCCGTGCGCTGCGCCCATGCGACGTCGTCGGCCGTCACCGCGCTGATGCCCTCGCACGCGACGTCGTCGAGCGCGACGCGCGTGTGGAACGCGAGCGACGCGAGGATCGCGGCCTTGGCCGCCGCGTCGTGGCCCTCGACGTCCGCGGTGGGGTCCGCTTCCGCGTAGCCGAGCGTCTGCGCCTCCTTGACGGCCTGCTCGAGCTCGAGCCCGTCGGTCGCCATGCGGTCGAGCACGTAGTTCGTCGTGCCGTTGACGATGCCGAGGACGCGCTGCACCTGGTCCCCCGCGAGCGACTCGCGCACGGGGCGGACGATCGGGATGGCTCCCGCGACGGCGGCCTCGAAGTACAGGTCCACGCCCGCCGCGTCGGCCGCCGCGTACAGCGTCGGGCCGTCCTGCGCGAGCAGCGCCTTGTTGGCCGTGACCACGCTCGCGCCGCCCTCGATCGCGCGCAGGATCAGCGAGCGCGCGGGCTCGATGCCGCCCATGAGCTCGACCACGACGTCGGCGCCGGCCACGAGCGACTCGGCGTCCTGCGTCAGCAGGTCCGCGAGCGGCGTGCCCGTGACGCCCTCGCGAGGCTGCGCGACGTCCCGCACCGCGATCCCGACGAGCTCGAGCGGGGTGCCGACGCGGGACGCGAGCTCGTCCGCGTGCTCGGTCAGGCGGCGGGCGACCTGCGTGCCGACCACGCCGCAGCCCAGGATCGCGACCTTCAGGGGGGCGGGCACACGGCCTCCGGGGTTGTCTCGTGCCGAACACGTCGGGATCTCGTCGGACTGCGCACAGGATAGGGCGGCGCCGTGGCGCCCCGTACGCCCGTCCGCCGTGCGGGCGCGGGACGCGTCAGCGGCGTCGCGCGGGCACGACGAGCAGGGCGGCGGCCGCGAGCAGCGCCGCACCGCCCAGCCACCACGCGAGGTCCGGCGCACGGCCGTGCGCGTCGGGCAGGGCGGGCGAGGCGGGCAGCGCGAGCACCGTGCCGGCCGGCACGGCGGGAGCGGCCACGGGCGCCTCGCCCGTGGTCACCGACCCGTCGGCGGCGGCGTCCGCGGGCCGCCGCACGGGCGCGGGGACGGGCCCCGCGGCCGAGGGCGGCAGCCGCACGACGGGCGGGGCGGCCGTGACCGGTGCCGTCGGTGCCGTCGGTGCAGTGGGGGCCGGCGGTGCCGTCGGCCCCGTGGGCCCCGTCGGCCCAGTGGGCCCCGGTGTCGGCTGCGGCGCGGGGTCGGGCACGGTGGGCGTCCACGTGACGGCCAGCTCCGTCGCGGGCTTGTACGCGTCGCGCGCGCCGCCCGAGGCGTACCAGTACGCCGCCTGGCCCGTGCGCACCTGGAAGTCCACGAACGACTGCGGGAACGCGCCCCACACGTCGCCGTCGCCGGCGGTCCGCTCGGCCTGCGGGGTGGCGGTGCCCGTCGCCACCGCGACGCCGAGGTAGTCCGGCAGCACGACGAGGCCGGAGGCCGCGTCGACCTCCACGTCCGTGAGCGTCGCCAGCACGACGTCCCGGGGTTCGAGCCGGACCCAGCGGCTCGTGTCCGCCATGTCGGTGCCCCAGCCGGACAGCCGGGCCGTGAGCGTCCCCGTGCCGTCCGGCGCCACGTCGAGCACGGGGTCCTGCGCGCTCCAGTACGTCATCCCGCCGTAGAGCGCGACGGTGAAGCCGCCGACCCAGGTCACGCGGGCGGTGCCCGCGACGGGGTCGACGACGCCCGTGCCGCCGTCCATCACGACCTGCGACCGCGTGGTGCCGCCGTTCGAGGCGGTGACCTGCTCGCCGTTCCCGTCGAGGCACCGCGTCGCCCAGGACGCGGTCGTCCACGTCCCGTCGGCGCCGGGCTTCTCGATCCGCACGTCGCCGGCGCGTGCCGAGTACAGCCCCTCGGACCGCGTCCAGACGTGCGCGTCGCCCGCGTCGCCGGAGACACCGGCGGACAGGAAGTTGCAGCCGCCGAAGTACGCGCCGGCACCGACCTCGGCGTTCACGCCCCAGCGCAGCTGGGCGTCGTCGACCTCGAGCTCCTCCGCGGGCGCGGTGGCCGTGGGTGTGGGTTCGGGTGTGGGCTCAGAAGTCGGCTCAGGCGTGGCCGTCGGCGACGCGGTGGCCGACGGCGAGCCCGTCGGCGTCGCACTGGGCGGGCTCGTCGGCGTGCTCGTCGGGGTTCCGGTGGGCGACGACGTCGGCGACCCGCCCACCTCGGTGAGCGCGCGCTCGTCGGACGGAACCTGGACGGGGTCACCGAGGGCGTAGTCGGCCCGGACGGGCGAGGCGACCTTGCGGGGCTGGATGCTCGACGCCCCGCCGGCCGTCGTGTACCAGTACGGGTGCTGCCCCGTGAGCCGCTGGAAGGCCAGGAAGTCCGCGGGGAACGCCCCCGACCACGGCTGCCCCCGCTCCTGGGCGGCGTCGCCGCCCGGGTCCGCCACGACGCCGAGGAAGTCGGGCGTGACCGTGAGCCCGGCCGGGTCGGACAGGTCGACGTCGGTCAGGGTCGCCAGGGTGACCGTGCGGGCGGGGACCCGCGCCCACCTGGTCGGGTCGTCGCGGTCGGCCGCGTAGCCGGACAGCGTCGCCGCGAGGGTGCCGGTGCCGTCCGAGCGCACGACGAGCACGGGGTCGGTCGCCGACCAGTACGTCATGCCGCCGTAGTAGACGACCGTGAACGAGCCCGCCCAGCGCACGACCGCGGTGCCCCGGTCCTGGTCGACCCAGCCGGCGCCGCCCGCGACCTGCACGACCATGCCGGTCGACGACGCGGCGTCGGACGTGGTCCGGCCGTTCACGGACGCGCCGTCCGCGTTCTCGCACCGCGTCGCCCACGTCACCGGCCCGAGCGCCCCCGACGAGGTCGGCTTGCGCACGCTCACCGCGCCCGCCGACGCCTGGAAGAAGCCGTCGGCCGCGGTCCAGGTCCGCGAGCTGCCGGTGGACCCGGCAGCCCCGGCGGACAGGAAGTTGCAGCCGCCGAAGTACGCGCCGCCGGAGGACTCGGCGTTCAGGCCCCAGGTCAGCACCGCGCCGTCGACACCGTGCGCGGTGAGCTCGTCGTCGGCGGGCAGCGCCGCGGCCGCCCCCAGGAGCACGGCCAGGACGGCGGCGACCGCTGCGACGACGGCGGCGCGCGCGGCGTGCACCCGGCGCGTGGCGTGGCGGGTCTCAGGCACCGGGCACCTCCGTGGCCGGCGACGAAGCCGGGCGTGGCGGGCGCAGGCGCCGGGCGCCCCGCACGCGCCAGACGACGGCCGCGACCAGCAGCAGGAACGCGGCGACGCCGAACGCGAACGCCGGCCAGCCCGGCCACCAGTCGGGCGCGTTCGACGCGGCGCCGTCGTCGACCGTGGCTCCCGCCGCATCGGCGGGCCGGACCGCGAACGTGATCTCGACGGGCGTACCCGACGTGGCGGACGTCGCGACGAGCGTGTGCGTCCCGGTCTCGAGGTCGGCGGGCAGCTGCAGCAGGCCGGCGAACGCTCCCCCGGTCCCGACCGTGAGCGGCCCGACCGCGGCGATCCCGTCGTCGAGCAGCACGACGACCTGCTCGCCCTGGGTGAACCCGCGACCGGTGAACGCGAGCACGTGCCCCGGCACGGCCCCCGTGGTGTCGGCGACGAGCTCGCGCTCGGTGGCCACCGGGCCATCGTCGGGCGCCGCGGTGGGCGCGGCCGTCGGGACCGCGGCGCCGCTCGTCGGCTCCGCACCGCCCTGCGCGGCCGCGGTCGGCTCCGCCGGCGCGGGAGAGGTCGGCGCCGACGTGGGTGCCGCCGCGGGCTCGTCGACCAGGTCGGTGAACGCGATCGGCGTGAACGTCTCGTTGCGCGCGTTGGTGACCCCGTGCGCGCCGATCGTGATGATCCCGCAGGTCACCTCGCGGCAGTCGACCGTCCTGAGGCCGCCGTCGCGGTCGGCGGCCTGGAACGTCGGCCCGGGCACCGTCATCGTCGTCGACCAGGTGCCGTCGGCCGCGACCGTGCCGCCGTTCGCGGCGTCCTCGGTGTCGGACCCGGGGAACGCCACGAAGCGCTGGTAGCCCGCGTTGTCCTTGCCCTCCGTGTCCGGCACGTAGAGGTAGTCCCCGGCGCCGACCGTGCCGCCCTGGCTGGGCCGCCAGCCCTCGCCGACCCAGCCGAACAGCACGTAGATCCCGCCGAACCCGCCCGGGATCGACTGGAAGCCGCGCCCGGACACCGTGACCGGGGTCGAGTACGTGACGTCCGCCTGCGCCTCCCCCTGCTCGTTGCGCACGGTGACGTCGGCGGCCGCGTGCGCGGGCGCCGCGAGCAGCGGGGCGGCGAGCGCCGCCAGGAGGGCGGCGAGCACGGTGGGTCGGGTGCGGTTCACGGGTGCCTCCGGACGGGGACGACGACGAGCTCGGGCGGGCCCGCGGCGCGCTCCCGGCGGATGACGTCGATGGGGTGGGCGTACACGCGCGTGAGCAGCTCGGGCGTGAGGACCTCGTCGGGCGTACCGGTCGCGGCGACCCCGCCCCGCTCGAGCACCGTCACGCGGTCGGCGTACGCCGCCGCCAGCGACAGGTCGTGCAGCACGACGACGACCGCCATGCCCAGGCCCGCGCACCGGCGCGCGATGCCGAGCACCTGCTCCTGGTGCGCGATGTCCAGGGCCGCGGTCGGCTCGTCGAGCAGCAGGACGCCCGTGCCCTGCGCCAGGACGCGCGCGAACGCCGTGCGTGCCTTCTCCCCGCCGGACAGGGTGGGGAACGTCCGGACGGCGAGGTGACCGACGTCGGTGGCGCGCAGCGCCGCGTCGACGACGACCTCGTCCTGGTCGGCGGCGGGCGTGCCCCGCCACGGCGCGCGACCCATGGCCACGACCTGCTCCGCCGTGAACGGGAACGTCAGTGTGTGCTCCTGGAGCAGCACCGCGCGCCGGCGCGCCAGCTCGGCCGCAGCGGGCAGGGGCTCGCCGGCCAGCCGGACCTCGCCCGCGTCGGGCGTGCGGTCACCCGCCAGCACGGCGAGCAGCGTGCTCTTGCCCGCGCCGTTCGGTCCGACGAGCGCGTGGACCTGACCGGCGGCCACCGCGACGTCCACGCCGTCGACGACCGGGCGGCCGCCGAGGACCACGCGCACGCCGTGCGCGGTCAGCGCCGGCGCCCGGTCCGCGGTCGCGGCGCTCATGCCCAGCCGCCCGAGGTCCGGCGCGTGCGGCGCAGCAGCCAGAAGAAGAACGGGCCGCCGACGAGCGCGGTCAGCATGCCGATCGGCAGGTCCGCGTAGGGCACCGCGGTGCGCGCGACGAGGTCGGCGACCAGCAGCAGCACGGCGCCGCCCAGCGCGCTCGCGGGGAGCAGGACGCGGTGACCGGGTCCGACGACCATGCGCACCAGGTGCGGCACGACGAGACCGACGAACGAGATGATCCCGCAGAACGCGACCGCGGCACCCGTGAGCAGGGCGACCACGACGATCGACACCCGCCGGAGCCGCTCGACGTCGACGCCCAGGTGGCTTGCCGCCCGGTCGCCGAGCGCGAGCAGGTCGAGCCTGCGGGCGAGCGTCTGCACCGCGACCAGGCCCAGCACGACGAGCACCGCGACGACCCCGACGTAGGGCCACCGCGTGCCGTTGAGCGAGCCGAGCTGCCAGAAGACGATCTGCTCGCGCGCCTGGGTGTCCCCGAGGAACGTGAGGAACGCCAGGCCGGCGCCGGCGACCGCGTTGACCGCGATGCCGGTGAGGATCAGGGTGACCACCTCCGTGCGACCGTTCGCGCGCGAGAGCGCGTAGACCGCGAACGCGGTCACCAGCGCCCCGGCGAACGCGAGCACCGCGATGGTCCACGTCCCCAGGAACGTCAGACCGAAGACGATCACCGAGCTCGCGGCGAGGGCCGCGCCGCTCGAGACGCCGACGACGCCGGGCTCCGCGAGGGGGTTGCCGAACACGCCCTGCATCACCGCGCCCGCCGTCGCGAGCGCGGCACCGACCAGCATCGCCATGGCGATGCGGGGGAACCGGATCGTCCACAGCGCCTCGTCGGCCAACGGGTGGCTCGCGGCGGACGCGCCGTCCAGCCCGAGCCGCCGCAGGACCGACCCGACCACCTCGGCCGGCGGCACGTGGAGCTGACCCACCACGGCGGCGACGAGCGCCGCCGCCACGAGCGCGACCAGGACGACGAGCAGCACGACGGCCCGCCGACGGTCGGTGGCCGGCGGGCGCGGCTCGTCGACGCGGGTGGCACCGGCGAGGTCGAGCGCGTTCGTGCCGGTCGAGAAGTCCATCAGGACCCCGGCGCGTAGATCGCCCGGGCGAGCGCGTCGAGCGTGTCCGCGGCGCGCGGCCCGAAGCTGAGCACCTGGGTGTCGGGCATGTCGACGACGCGCCGGTGCTGACCGGCGGGGGTCTGCGCGACGGCCGGCAGCCGCTCGAGCAGGCCGTCCACGCCGCCCACGGACTCGAGCCCCTTCGTCATCACGATGATCAGGTCGGGCTGTGCCTTCACGAGCCCCTCGTCGTTGACGGGCTTCATCCCGTCCCAGCCGATCTCGGCCGCGACGTCGAGCCCGCCGACCCCGTCGATCAGGTCGTCCGCGCCCGAGCCCTCGCCGAACATGTAGTAGACGCCGGCCTGGCCGCGGACGTAGAGGAACACCATCCGCAGCCTGTCGTTGGTGGCCTGCGGCGCGACGCTCGCGATCTCGGCGACCTTGGCGTCGATCTCCTCCTGCGCACGCTCGGCGAGCTCCGTTCCGAGCTCGGGGACCCCGAGCGCGTCCGCGACCTGCTGCGTCAGGTCCGCGACGCCGTCGAGGCTGCGGTGCGAGTCCACCACGACCACCGGGATGCCCGCGTCGCGCAGCTGCAGCACCACGTCCCACGGGCCGATGGACGTGTCGGTGATGACGACGCTCGGGTTCAGGCCCAGCACGGCCTCACCCGACAGCTCGTGCCCGCCGGGCGTGACGTTGGGCAGGTCCGCGATCTCGTCGAACGCCGACGACGTGTCCCGGCCGACGACGTCGTCCCCCAGCCCCAGCTCGAAGACGGTGCGGGCGAGCGTGCCGTACACGTCGAACGCGAGGATCCGGCTCACGTCGGTCACCGTCACCTCGGTGCCCTGCGCGTCGGTGACGGTCACCGGCAGCTGCGGCTGCGGGTCGGCGGAGACGGGCTCGACCGCCGCGTCCGCGACGCGCGCGCTGCTGGCGCCGACGTAGGACGCCGGGTCCGCCAGCGGGGTCGCGTCGGCGAGGGTCGTGGCTGTGCCGACGGTGCCGACGGTGCCGACGGCGTCCTCGCCGGTCGCCGATCCGGGCGCGGGCGAGGCGCCGCACGCGGTCAGCAGGGCGAGGAGGGCGACGAGCGCCGCGGACGCTCCTGCGAGGGAACGGCGGGTGCGCGGGACGGACAAGGGTGCCTGCTTCCTGGTGGTACGTGGCGACGACCGCGCGGCGGTGCGGTGCTCATGCGAGCCCGCCCCGCCGCGCCGGGTGTCACTTGACGGTGATGCTCCGCACCGTCGACGTGGCCTTGGCGACCGTGGACGAGCCCGCGTAGACGGCCGTGACCTTCCACGTGCCGGCCTTCGTGAGCCTCGGCGAGACCGCGGTGGCCTGGCCGTTCGCGAGCGTCACCGTGCGGGCCACGGTCGCGCCGGTCGACGACTTCCAGGTCACCGTGACCGTGCCCGTGGCCGGCACGCCGGTCGAGCGGACCGTCACCTTGACGCTGGACGTCGCGTTCCTGGCGACCGTCGCGCGGCTCGGCGTGGCCGTGACCGTCGCGGCACCCTTGGTGACCTTGACGACGGCCTTCGCGCTCGCCGCCTTGTGGTTGGCGTCGCCCGAGTACGTCACGACGAGCGTGCGCGTCCCGGCCGCGAGCCTGCCGCCCGCGATCGTGACCTTCGCCGAGCCGCTCTTCAGCGTGCCGGTGCCCAGGACCGTCGAGCCGAGCTTGACGGTCACCTTGCCGGTGGGCGTCGCGACGCCCGCCGGGCCGGAGACCTTCGCGGTGACCGCGACGGCCTTGCCCGCCACGGCCGTGGACGGTGCCGTGACGGTGGGCTTCGGCGTGGCCTTGGCGACGGTGAGCGTGGCCGGGGTCGTCTCGACGGTGCCCGCCGGGTTGGTCAGCACCGCGCGGTACAGCGAGCCCGACTGCGCCACGGCGCTCGTCGCGACCGTGAGGCGACGCGAGTCCGCGTCGGGAACCGTGGTCCAGCTCACGCCCTTGTCGGTCGAGACCTGCCACGCGTAGTCGACGTACCTGCCCGTCGTCGTGACCGCGAACCCGGCCGACGAGCCCACCGGGACGGACACGTCCGCGGGCGGGGTCGTCACGACGAGGCCGGGGATGTCGACGATCAGCCGCGCCGGGTCGGTGCGCACGGACGCGTTGCCGTCCTTGACGACGGCACGGAACAGCGCACCGTTGTCGGTCGACGCGGTCGTGAGCTCGTAGCTCGCGGCGGCCGCACCCGCGACGGGCTTCCAGGAGACGCCCTCGTCGTCGCTGCGCTCCCAGCCGAACGTCGCCGCGGTCGCGCCCGCGGCGGCCTGCGCGGTGAAGGTCGCGACGTCGCCCTCGGTCGCTCGGGCGTCCTGCGGCCCCGCCCCGGCCAGCTCGGCCGTGCCGAAGGAGATCGGCACGGACAGCTCCTGCGACGCGTTGGCGGCGGCCCCGCCGGCCGCGTACGTGTAGACGCCGTAGCTGCCGGCGAGCGCGTCGGCGGCGGACACGGTCAGGGTCGTGGTGAACGACCCGTCCGGCTCGACCAGGACGTACGCGGCATTGGTCCCGGCGGGGTTGAGGATGTCGAACGACTCCTGCGGGAGGGCCCACTTCTGGTCGATGACCTTGCGGGCCGAGCTCGCGGCCCCGGCGGACGGTCGCCACACGTCGGCGAACTTGCCGAAGATGACGTACACGCCGGTGGGCTTGCCGGGCAGCGGGGGCCGGTTCGCGCCGATGTTGGCGTTCGGCTGGAAGCCCGTGCCGGTGACCGTGATCGTCGTGGCCGCGTCGGCGTAGAAACCCGACGTCTGCGAGACCTCGAGCGAGGGCTCCCAGATCGTCCACGCCACGTCGAGGGGCACGGTCGGCTTGGCGGCATCGCGCGCGCCGCCGCTCGAGTACCAGTACGACGACTGGCCGGTGAGCTCCTGGAACGCCACGAAGTCCTGCGGGAAGGAGCCCCACGTCGCGCCCGTGCGCGTCTGCGCGGTCCCCGCGGTCGTGACCTCGACGCCCAGGTAGTCGGGCGTCACCGTCAGCCCGGTCGGCGTGACCTCGACGTCGGTGAGCGTCGCGAGCGTGACCTCACGCGGCGCGATCGCCTCCCACTGCTCCTGGTCCTCCATGCTCGCGCCGTAGCCCGACGCGGTGGCGGTGAGCGTGCCGGTGCCGTCCGCGGCGACCGTGAGCTCGGGGTCGGTCGCGGTCCAGTACGTGAGTCCGCCGTAGAACGCCACGGTGAACGACCCGTCCCAGGCGATCTCGGCGGTGCCGGCGGCGACGTCCACCGCGCCCTCGCCCGCCGACAGGCGCACGCGGTTCTTCGAGACGTTCGTCGTGCTGGCGGCGCTCACCGCGGCGCCGGACGGGTTCTGGCACCGGGTCGCCCACGTCGGCTGCGCGTACCCGCCCGCGGCGTCCGGCTTCTCGACGGTGACGTCGCCGTCGACCGTCCGGTAGAAGCCGTCCGCCTCGGTCCACACCCGCGACGAGCCGGTGTTCCCGGCGGCGCCGGCCGAGAGGAAGTTGCAGCCGCCGAAGTAGGCGCCGCCGCCGACCTCGTCGGACAGCCCCCAGGTCAGCTCGACGCCGTCGACGGCGACAGGCGACGGGTCCTCGGCCGCGGTCGCGGGCGCCGCGAGGGCGACGCCGAGCCCCGCGACGAGCGCGAGGGCGCCCGCGGACGCCACCGCCCGCGCGCCGAACGCACTGATGCGCATGGTGATCCCTTCAGGAGTCATCTGGTCCGGCGCCCCCAGCCGGTGATGAGGTGAGCCTAACCTCATATCAGTTAGGTTAGACATACCTCAGTACCAGTGACCTCGATCACGTCACCATGACGAAAGTCCTGATGAGCGGGCATCCGCCGCGCGATCCACCTGTTCGGGGGACGGACACGCGTCCACCTGACGAGACGGTCAGCCTTCGTCGAGCGCCAGCAGGTCGTCGACGGTCTCCCGGCGCAGCAGCGTGCGCACCTCCCCGGACCGCACGGCCACCACGGGCGGGCGCGTCAGGAGGTTGTAATTCGAGGCCATCGACCGCCCGTAGGCGCCGGTCGCCGCGACGGCCAGCAGGTCGCCGGCGCGCACGTCGCCCGGCAGCTGCACCTCGTGCACCAGGATGTCGCCCGACTCGCAGTGCTTGCCGACCACGCGGGCCAGCACGGGCGGGGCCGACGAGAGCCGCCCGACGACCTCCGCGTGGTAGCGGGCCCCGTACAGGGCGGGGCGGATGTTGTCGCTCATGCCCCCGTCGACGGACACGTACAGGCGCTCGGTCTCGTCGTCGACGCGCACGGGCTTGACGGTGCCGACCGTGTACAGCGTGAGGCCGGCAGGCCCGACGATCGCGCGCCCGGGCTCGATCGAGAACCGCGGCAGCGTCGTCCCCAGGTCCGCGGCGGCTGCCGCGACCGACGACGCGACGTCCTTGGCGATCCGGTCCGGGTCCAGGGCGACCTCGCCGGGCAGGTAGGCGATGCCGTACCCGCCGCCCAGGTCGACCTCGTCGACCAGCACGCCGGTGCGCAGCGCGAGCGCCGCGCGCAGCTCCAGCACCACGCGCGCGGCGACCTCGAAGCCCGACGGGTCGAGGATCTGCGAGCCGATGTGCGAGTGGATGCCCAGCAGGTGCAGCTCGGGGTGGTCGAGCACGGCGAGCAGCGCGGTCATGGCCGGCGCGTCCGCACCGTCCCGCGCGGTCACCGACAGGCCGAACTTCTGGTCCTCGTGCGCCGTCGAGATGTACTCGTGGCCGCCGGCGTGCACGCCGGTGGTCACGCGCACCATCACGGGTGCGGGGGGAAGCCCGTGGGCACGGACCAGCCCGGCGACGCGCTCCACCTCGACCAGCGAGTCGACGATGATCCGGCCGACGCCCGCCGTCAGGGCGGCGAGGAGCTCCTCGTCGGACTTGTTGTTGCCGTGCAGCCCGATGTCGGCGCCCGGGACGCCGGCCCGCAGCGCGACCGCGAGCTCGCCGCCCGACGCGGTGTCCACGCGCAGCCCTTCCTCGTGCACCCACCGCGCGACCGCGACCGAGAGGAACGCCTTGCCGGCGTAGTAGACGTCGACACCCGCCCCGACCTCGGCGAACGCCTGCGTGAACGCACGCCGGTACGACGAGGCGCGCGCCCGCAGGTCGGCCTCGTCGAGCACGTAGACGGGCGTGCCCACCTCCGCCGCGAGCCGCGCCACGGGCACGCCGCCCACGACGAGCGCGCCCTCGTCGTCCCGGACGACGCCGGTCGCCCAGGGCTCCCCCGGGACGCTCGTCACATCCGCTCCGGCGCGCTCACGCCCAGCAGACCCAGGCCGTTCGCGAGCACCTGCCGCGTCGCGTCGTTGAGCCACAGCCGCGTGCGGTGGACGTCGCCGACCTCCTCGTCGCCGAACGGCATGACCCGGCGCTGCCCGTACCAGGTGTGGTACGCGCCCGCGAGCTCCTCGAGGTACCGCGCGACGCGGTGCGGCTCGCGCAGGTTCGCGGCCTGCGCGACGACGCGGGGGAAGTCGGCGATCCGGCCGAGCAGCTCCGCCTCGGTCTCGTGGTCGAGCAGCCCCGCGTCGAACCCGTCCTCGCGCCGCACTCCCGCGTCGGCGGCGTTGCGCGCCACGTTGACGGTCCGGGCGTGCGCGTACTGCACGTAGTAGACGGGGTTCTCGTTCTTGGCGCTGGCCAGCAGGTCGAGGTCCAGGTCGATCGCGCTGTCGGCCGACGAGCGCGCGAGCGAGTACCGCGCGGCGTCGACGCCCACGGCCTCGACCAGGTCGTCGATCGTCACGACCGTGCCCGCGCGCTTGGACATCCGCACCGGCTGCCCGTCGCGGACCAGGTTCACCAGCTGGCCGATGAGGATCTCGAGGTTGACGTCCGGGTCGTCGCCGAAGGCGGCCGCGACCGCGCGCATGCGGCCGACGTACCCGTGGTGGTCGGCGCCGAGCATCATCACGACCCTGTCGAAGCCGCGCTCGCGCTTGTCGAGGTAGTACGCGATGTCGCCCGCGATGTACGCCGCCTCGCCGTCCGACTTGATGACGACGCGGTCCTTGTCGTCGCCGAAGTCGGTGGTGCGCAGCCACGTCGCGCCGTCCGCGTCGAACACGTGCCCGAGCTCGCGCAGCCGCGCGACCGCCCGCTCCACGGCTCCGGACTCGTGCACCGAGTCCTCGTGGAAGTACACGTCGAAGTCCACGCCGAAGTCGTGCAGCGACGTCTTGATCTCGGCGAACATCAGCTCCACGCCGCGCGCGCGGAAGGCCTCGGTGGCGTCGGCGTCGGCGAGCGTCGTCGGGTCCGGCTCGCCGGCCGCGGCGGCGTCCGCCACGACCTGCGCGGCGATCTCCGTGATGTAGTCGCCGCCGTACCCGTCCTCCGGCGCCTCCTGGCCGCGGGCGCGGGCGACGAGCGACCGCGCGAACCGGTCGATCTGCGCGCCGTGGTCGTTGAAGTAGTACTCGCGGGTCACGTCGGCGCCGGACGCCTCGAGCACGCGCGCGAGGCTGTCGCCCACGGCCGCCCAGCGCACGCCGCCGATGTGCAGCGGGCCGGTCGGGTTCGCGGAGACGAACTCGAGGTTGACCCGGTGCCCGGCCTCGGTGTCGTTGTGCCCGTACGACGAGCCCTGCTCGACGACCGTGCGCGCGAGCTCGCCCGCCGCCGCCGCGTCGAGCCGGATGTTGAGGAACCCGGGTCCGGCGATCTCCACCGCCGCGACGCCGGGGGTGCTCGCCAGCCGCTTCGCGAGCTCGTCGGCCATCGCCCGGGGGTTGGTGCCCGCCTTCTTGGCGAGCTGCAGCGCGACGTTGGTGGCCCAGTCCCCGTGCTCACGCTGACGGGGCCGCTCCAGGTGCACCTGCGCCGGGACGTCGGCGGGGTCGAGGGCGAACGTGCCGTCGGCGACGGCGGCCTGCAGGGCGGCCGCGAGCGCCTGGGAGAGCTGGTCGGGAGTCACCGGTCAAGGGTAGGGGAACCCGGCACCCGCTCGGCCGCGGCGCCCAGCACCTCCGGCCGGCACGCGCGCCACGCCGCGACCAGCAGCACGACGAGCAGTCCGATCAGCACCAGCAGCGGCGCGGTCCAGCTGCCCGTCGCGTCGTACAGCAGCCCGATCCCGAGCGGTCCCAGACCCGCCAGCGCGTAGCCGACGCCCTGCACCATGCCCGACAGCAGCACCGCGAGCGCCGGCGTCGCGGTGCGCAGGCCGATGAGCGCGAGCAGCACCGGGAAGGAGCTGGGCCCCAGCCCGAGCAGCACCATCCACACGGCGGTGCCGTGGGCGGGCGCCAGGAGCAGCCCCAGGTACCCGGCGGCCCAGCAGGCCACGAACCCTACGACGAGCGGGTACGGCGAGCGCATCCGCGCGGTCAGCACCGGCGCGACGAGCGACGCGGGCAGGCCGAGGATCGCGAACACCGCCAGCCACCGCCCGCCGACCTCGGTGCCCAGCCCGGCGTCGGCCAGGATCTCCGGCAGCCAGGCGAACACCGTGTAGGTGCCGAGCGAGTTCACCGCGAACGTCACCGCCATGGCCCAGGCGAGGTGCGAGCGCCAGACGAGGCGGGCGTCCCCGTCGCCCGCGGTCGTGACCACCGAGGCAGCCGGCCGCGGGGCTCGTCGGACCAGCTCCCGCAGGTGGGCGCGCGCCGTGACGGACCGGACCACCACCACGACCCACGGCACGGCGGCGACCACCCCGACGCCGGCCCACACGCCCACCGACCACCGCCAGCCCGCGGCCTGCGCGAGCGGCAGCGCGACGAGCGGCGGGACCGCCGTGCTGATCGACAGCGCGACGGAGTACGCCGCGGTGACGGGACCGATGCGGTCCGGGAAGTACCGCTTGACCAGCGGCGGCAGCAGCACGTTGCCCATGCCCATGCCCGCGAGCGCGACGACCGACCAGGCGAGGAACGCGGGCGCGGTACCGGACGCCGCGCGCAGCACCTCGCCCGCCGCGGACAGCAGCAGCGCGAGCACCATCGTCGGCTCCAGCCCCACCCGCCGGGCGAGCAGCGGCGCGAGCGAGCCGAACAGCGCGAAGGAGAGCACCGGGATGGTGCCCAGCAGGCCGGTCTCGGCGGACGTCAGCGGGACGTCCTGCCCCATCACGTCGAGGATCGGCGAGACCGCCGCGACGGCGATGCGCAGGTTGAGGCCCACCAGCACGATGCCGGCGAGCACGACGAGCCGACCGCGCCACGGCGCGGGGGTGTCAGGACGGACGTTCACGGGTCTCCGGGCGGCGCGGGGGCGGGGCGGGCTGGCGGGCGGGCTGGCGGACGGGCTGCGGGCGGGCTGGCGGGCGGACACGACGCGGTCGGTCGCAGGTCGGGTCTCGCGGGTCTGGCGGAGGCACGGCCGGGCGGTGTTGACTGCACCGCATGCCTGCACACGGAGTCCCTCGACGATGACGCGACGGACCGGTCTGATCGATTCGACCGTACAGGAGCTCCGGGGCCGGATCGCGAGCGGCGAGTGGCCGGTGGGCTCGCGGATCCCGCCCGAGCCGCAGCTGGTCGCCCTGCTCGGCGTGGGCCGCAACACGGTCCGCGAGGCGGTGCAGTCGCTGGTCCACGCCGGGCTGCTGGAGCGCCGGCAGGGATCGGGCACCTACGTGCTCTCCGCCTCCGAGCTCGCCGCCTCGATGGGCCGCCAGATCGCCGACGCGCGGCAGCGCGACGTGGTCGAGGTGCGCCGCGCGCTCGAGGCCGAGGCGGCGCGCCTCGCGTCGCGCCGCCGCACCGCCCTCGACGCCGCCGCCCTGATGGACCGGCGCGACGAGCGCGCGGCGGCCTACCTGTCGGCCGACATCGACGCCATGGTCGCCACCGACCTGGCGCTGCACCGCACGATCGTGCGCGCCGCCGCCAACCCGCTGCTGCTCTCGCTCTACGAGAACCTGATCGACGCGATCGGCGAGAACATCCGGTTCAACTTCGTCACCGACTACCACGGCCAGTCGGCGCACGACGGGCTGGTCGAGGCGATCGTCGCCGGCGACGAGGCGCGCGCGGTCAAGGAGACCGACCACTACCTGTCCGCCCTCCTCGGCGAGTCCTGACCCACGCGGTCGGGCTGGTAGTCTCGCTGGCTGATGCGTCCGCGCATCGCGCGCCCGTAGCTCAGCGGATAGAGCGTCTGCCTCCGGAGCAGAAGGTCGAAGGTTCGAATCCTTTCGGGCGCACCATGGGATCACCCAGCACCGAGGCCGCGCCGTCATCCCGACGGCGCGGCCTCGTCGTGTCTTCGCCGCTGGGCGCCGCTCCGGGATCCCGAGCCCGCACCGACCGATGCACGTCGGTCTCAGCGCCAGGTGCGCTGGGGGTTCCAGCCGAGCAGGCGGCGGGCCTTGTCGATACCGAGCAGCGTCTCGTGCCCGACGAGCTCGCGCCGCACCGGGACGTCGGGCAGGTGCGTCGCGACGAGCTCGGCGGTGGGCGTCGCCAGCACGGTGTCCGGTGACGCGATCACGAACGCCTCGAAGCCGCGCAGGTCGCTCTCGAGCGCGAGCCTGACGGCCTCGGCGCCGTCGACCGCGTCGATGTAGCTCCACAGGTTCCAGCCGCGCTGCTCGGGCGTGAAGGAGGCGAACTGCGCGTAGTCCTCCTCGACCATGACGTTCGAGAACCGCAGCCCCAGGATCTTCAGCTCGGGGTCCCACCGCGCGAAGTGCCGGGCCATCTCCTCCTCGACCGCCTTGCCGAGCGAGTAGGTGGACTCGGGACGCACGGCGTACTCCTCGTCGACCGGCACGTACGGCGGCGGGGTCTCGAAGGGCAGGCCCAGGACGGTCTCCGACGAGGCCCACACCACGTCCCGGATGCCCGCCTGGCGGGCGGCGAGGAAGACGTGGTGCGTCGCGACGACGTTGTTGGCGAACGTGGCCCCGCTCGGACGCAGGCCGGGCGCGGGGATCGCGGCCAGGTGCACCACGGCGTCCACGCCCCGGTACCGGTCGTCGACGCCGTGCAGCATCTCGACGACCTGGCCCAGGTCGGTCAGGTCGACGCGCGTGAACAACGCCGGCTGGTCCGGCGGCGGCGGCGCCACGTCGGCGTTCACCACCGTGTACCCGTGCTCCGCGAGGTGCTCGACCACCGCCCGGCCCAGCTTGCCGCTGCCACCCGTCACCACGACCGTCTGCATGGGAGCGACGTTACCGAGCCTCGCGTCTGCTCCGGACCGCGCGGACCCGGTTCTCCACGATCGTCTTGAGCTGCGCCCGCGTGAGCGCGCCGGTCGGCAGCGCCGCCGCCAGGTCCTCGACCAGCGCGTCGCGCGCGTCCTCGACGGCGGACGCGACGACGCTGCGGACCGCGGTCCGGAACGCTCGGCCGCTCCCGGTCGAGCCCGCGGCAGCCTCCTCCCACAGCTTGCGCGACTCGCTGCGGACGACGGTCCGCACGAGCTCCTCCATCTCCTCCAGCGTCACGGCCATCTCGTCGGCCTCCTCGTCCTGGTGCTGATCGGTGTCCGGGCCGTAGACCATGTGCCACGGCTCGTTGGCGACCGTGTCCTTGGCGAACCCGTACTCCGACCGGGCCCGCACCCAGGACCGGGCCGGCTCCGCGATGTCGATCGCGTTGCCGACCTCGTGCAGCGACTCCCCCGGGCGCGCCGCTGTCGCCGCCAGCTCGCCCCGCAGGAAGGCCGCGTAGAGCGCGGCCTGCTCGGCGTTCGTCCGTCCGGCGTCGGACAGGCACCCGCCGGGCATGCCCGCGGCCTTCATCCGCTCGTAGGCCCGCGCGGCGGAGGCGTCGAGCCAGCCCTGCTGCCCGTTGCGGCGGTTCACGTCGGAGATCGGCACACCGCTCATGGCCCACCTCCCCACGCCCTCGAGCTGTCCGTCCTCTCGCGAAGGAGGAGCCGCGGGGGCACCGCCACGGACATCCGGGCGGACCGTTGGTAGGTTCCCGAGGATGAGGCACGGGCAGCGGGACGGGCAGCGGGACGGGCAGCGCCGGGCGGCGTCCTGATGGACCACGTCGAGGTCTTCCTGCTCGTCATCGGGGCCGTGCTGGTCGGCGCCGCGTGCCGGCGCCGGGGGTGGCCCGCGCCGCTGGTGGTGGTCGGCGTCGCGATCCTGGTGTCGCTGATCCCGGCCGTCCCGCGGTACGAGGTCGACTCCGAGCTCCTGCTCGAGTTCGTGCTGCCGCCCCTGCTGTACTCGGCCGCCCTCGCGTCGTCCTACCGCGACTTCCGGGCGTCGCTGAACTCGATCACGCGGCTGGGCGTCGGGCTCGTGCTCGCGAGCGCGCTCGTCGTCGCGGCGACGTTCTGGCTCCTGGAGGACGTGCCGTTCGCCGTCGCGCTCGTGCTCGGTGCGGTGGTGGCACCGCCCGACGCGGTCGCCGCGGCGGCGGTCGGCCGGCGGCTCGGCCTGCCCCGGCGCGTGATGACCCTCCTCTCCGGCGAGAGCCTCATCAACGACGCCACGTCGCTCACGCTCTACAAGGTCGCGCTCGCGGGCGTCGCCACGGGCGCGTGGGAGCTCGGTGCCGGGCTCGCGACGTTCGCCGCGGCCGTCGTCGGGGGCGTCGTCGTCGGGTTCGCCATCGGCTGGGTGGTCCACCTGGTCCGGATGCGGCTCGACGACCCCGTGGTCGCGTCCGCGATCGGCCTCCTGACCCCCTTCGGCGCGTACTGGGCGGCGGAGGCGATCGGCGGCTCCGGTGTGCTGGCCGTCGTCACGGCGGGCCTGTACCTGGGCCACACCTCGCCGCGCGCGGGCTATGCGACGCGGCTCTACGAGGGGCCGATCTGGTCGACGCTCGACCTGCTGCTCGAGTCCTTCACCTTCGCCCTCATCGGCATGCAGCTCCCGTGGGTGGTGCGCGACGTCGTCTCCTCCGACCAGGGGTTCGCCCACGGGCTGGTGGTGTCCTTCGTCGTGCTCGGCACCGCGGTGCTGGTGCGGCCGCTGTACGTCTTCGGCACCGCGTGGTTCGACCGCCTCCGTCTGCCCGGCTCGCACCGGCCGCGGGGCGACTCGCTGACGCGCCGCGAGTCGGCGGTCGTCTCGTGGGCGGGCATGCGCGGCGTGGTCACCCTCGCCGCCGCGGCCGCGATCCCCGCGACGTCGGGCGGCGACCCGTTCCCCGAGCGCGCCACCATCCAGCTCGCCGCCTACACGGTCGCGATCGGCACGCTCCTGCTGCAGGGCCTGTCCCTGCCGTGGGTCATCACCCGGCTCGGCGTCGGCTCCGCGCAGGAGGTGGCCGACGACGCGGCGCAGGAGGCGGGCATGCGCCTCGCGGCGGCGGACGCGGTGCAGGAGTACTTCGAGGGTCGTCGCGACCAGCTCGAGCGGGAGTTCGGCCGCGAGCGCGCGGAGCAGATGATCGAGCGCATGTCCTCGGGCTGGCGGCAGCGTGCGTCCGCGGCCGCCGTCATGCTCGACCCCGAGCACGCGGAGGAGCTGCTGCCCGACGGCGTCACGCCGCAGGACGCGGCGGAGAAGGGCCTGGGCACGATCGGCGGCGCCGCCGCCCGACGGCTGCCCGCGGCGGCCGCGGGCCGCAAGATGCAGGCGATGCGGCGCGCGCTCATCGCGACGCAGCGCGAGGTCCTCATGGAGCACCGCGACGCGGGTGACCTCGACGAGTCCGTGATGCGGCGCATGATGCGCGAGCTGGACCTCGAGGAGGAGGCGCTGGCCTCGTCGTGGGTCACGCGCCTGCGGGACTGAGCCCGCTGCCGACGCGGTCCGACGAGCGGGACCGAGGTCCCGCGGCGCTCCGCCCGACGCCGGTCGGCGGCCGTCCCGCGCCGCCCGGGGGACTTTCATCCCACGACTACGACGACGCCCGTCCCTAGCGTCGAGACATCGGGTCGGACGAGCCTCCAGCACTCGTCCGAGCCCCCGAGTCCGTCTCGACCAGGGAGTCACGGTGAGCACCACCGCCAGCAGCACCCGCCCGTCCAAGAGCCGCAAGCCCGAGACCTCGAGCACCGTCGCGGCGCCCGCCGTCGGCGTGCAGGCGCAGGACGACGTGGAGCGCACGATCGACGAGCTCGTCGCGAACGCCACGAAGGCGCTCGCGCAGTTCGAGTCCATGACGCAGGAGGACGTCGACCGGTTCGTCAAGAAGGGCGCGGTCGCCGCGCTCGACCAGCACGGTCAGCTCGCCAAGCTCGCGGTCGACGAGACCGGACGCGGCGTCTTCGAGGACAAGGCCGTCAAGAACATCTTCGCGTGCGAGCACGTGACCAACTCGATGGCGGACCTCAAGACGGTCGGCGTGATCCACGTCGACGACATCAACGGCATCACCGAGATCGCCGAGCCCGTCGGGGTCATCGCGGGCATCACCCCCGTCACCAACCCGACGTCGACCGCGATCTTCAAGTCGCTCATCTCGCTCAAGACCCGCAACCCGATCATCTTCGCGTTCCACCCCAACGCGCAGCGCTCGTCGATGGCGGCCGCGAAGGTCGTGCGCGACGCGGCCGTGGCCGCGGGCGCCCCCGAGCACTGCATCCAGTGGGTCGAGGTGCCCTCGCTCGCCGCGACCGGCGCGCTCATGAACCACCCGGGCGTCGCGACGATCCTGGCGACCGGCGGCAACGCGATGGTGAAGGCCGCGTACTCGTGCGGCAAGCCGGCCCTCGGCGTCGGTGCGGGCAACGTGCCCGCGTACATCGAGAAGACCGCCAAGCTGGCCCGCGCGGTGAACGACGTCGTGCTCTCCAAGGCGTTCGACAACGGCGTGATCTGCGCGTCCGAGCAGGCCGCGATCATCGACACCGAGGTCTACGACGCCGCGATGGCCGAGTTCGCCCGGCTGCACGCCTACCGGACCACGCCCGCCGAGAAGGCGCTGCTCGAGCAGTTCGTCTTCGGCGTCGAGGCCGGCGGGGAGAACTGCGCCGGCGCGAAGCTCAACCCGACCGTCGTCGGCAAGTCCCCGGTGTGGATCGCGGAGCAGGCCGGGTTCACCGTCCCCGCGGACACCTCGATCATCCTCGCGGAGGTCACGGGCGTCGGCCCCGACGAGCCGCTGACGCGCGAGAAGCTGTGCCCCGTCCTGGCGGTGCTGCGCTCGACCTCGACCGAGGAGGGCATCCGCCTCGCGGAGCAGATGGTGGAGTTCGACGGCCTGGGCCACTCGGCCGCGATCCACACGCAGGACGAGGCGCTGACCGTGGAGTTCGGCAAGCGCGTCAAGGCGATCCGCGTGATCTGCAACGCGCCGTCCTCGCTCGGTGGCATCGGCGACATCTACAACGCCTTCATCCCCTCGCTGACGCTGGGCTGCGGCTCCTACGGCCACAACTCGGTGTCCAACAACGTCTCGGCGGTGAACCTCATCAACGTCAAGCGCGTGGGCCGACGCAACAACAACCTGCAGTGGTTCAAGGTGCCGGCCAAGACCTACTTCGAGCCGAACGCGATCCGCTACCTCGCGGACATGCCCGACGTCGAGCGCGTCACCATCGTCACCGACGCGACCATGACGACCCTCGGGTTCGTCGACAAGGTGCTCGACATGCTGCACCGCCGCGGCAACAACGTCGCCGTGCAGATCATCGACGAGGTCGAGCCCGAGCCCTCGGTCCGTACCGTCCAGAAGGGTGCCGCGAGCATGCGGCACTTCGAGCCCGACACGATCATCGCGCTCGGTGGCGGCTCGCCGATGGACGCCGCGAAGGTCATGTGGCTGCTGTACGAGCACCCGGAGATCAACTTCTCCGACCTCAAGCAGAAGTTCTTCGACGTCCGCAAGCGCGCGTTCAAGTTCCCGACGCTGGGCGAGAAGGCGCACCTGGTGTGCATCCCGACGACGTCCGGCACGGGCGCGGAGGTCACGCCGTTCGCGGTCATCTCCGACCCGGACGCGGGCAAGAAGTACCCGCTCGCGGACTACGCGCTGACCCCGACGGTCGCGATCATCGACCCGGTCCTCACCTCGAAGATGCCGCGCTCGCTCGCCGCCGACTCGGGCTTCGACGCCCTCACGCACGCCACCGAGGCGTACGTCTCGGTCTACGCGAACGACTTCACCGACGGCATGGCGCTGCAGGCGATCCGCCTGATCTTCGACAACCTGGCGATGTCGGTCAACGGCGAGCCGGGCGACCCGCTCACGCAGGACGCCCGCGAGAAGATGCACAACGCGGGCACGATCGCGGGCATGGCGTTCGGCAACGCCTTCCTCGGCATCGTGCACGCGATGGCGCACGTCGTCGGGTCGACCTACCACCTGGTGCACGGCCGGACGAACGCCACGCTGCTGCCGCACGTCATCCGGTACAACGGGACGGTCCCGACGAAGCTCACGAGCTGGCCGAAGTACGAGAGCTACGTCGCGCCGGAGCGGTTCCAGGCGATCGCGCAGATGCTCGGGCTGCCGGCCGCGACCCCCGAGCAGGGCGTCGAGTCCTACGCCCGGGCGGTCGAGTCGCTCCGCGCCAAGGTCGGCATCCCCTCGTCGTTCCAGGCGCAGGGCGTCGACGAGCAGGAGTTCCTCGGCCGGCTCGACGAGGTGGCCATGGGCGCCTACGAGGACCAGTGCGCACCGGCCAACCCGCGCATGCCGATGATCGAGGACATGAAGGCCATCATGACCGCGGCCTACTACGGAACGTCGCTGGAGGACGTCCGGGGCCGCACGGGCGAGACGAAGGGCTGACCACCTTCGAGGCCTCCCGGGCCGGTGCCCCCGCACCCCCGGTCGAGGGCACTCGCCCACCGACGCCCCACCCGGCTCATCCCTCGCCGGGTGGGGCGTCGTCGTCCCCGGTCACGCGCTTCGGTTGCGTCCCGCGCGGACTTCACGCACCGTGTCCGCATGGCCCGATCGACCCGTCCTCGCCCCCGCGCGCTCCTCGCCGCCGGCGCCCTCGTCGTGACGTCCGCCGTCATGCTCGGGACGGCCGGCTGCTCGGACGCCGCCGACGACGTGCGGACGGTCGTGAGCGACGCGGCCAGCAACGCCCGCGACGCCGTCGACGACGCGCAGGCGTCGCTCGACGACCTGCGGGCCCGCCTCGACGAGGCGGGCGACGCGGTCACCGAGGCCCGGCAGTCTGTCGAGGACCTCGCTCCGCAGGCGCGCGAGGAGGCGCAGCAGGCGATCTCCGACGCCGGCGACGCGATCGGCGACGCGCGGGCCGCCATGCGGGACGCCCGCCAGGACGCCGCGGGCGCGAAGGACGACCTGGCCGCGGCCCGCCAGAAGGTCGAGGACGCCCGCACCCAGCTCCGCGAGTCCGCCGACGCCGCGAAGGGCGACGCCGCGGACGCGCTCTCGGGGCTCGCCGACACCCTCGACGACGTCGCCGCCGACCTCCGTGGCGCGGCCGGCTCCTGACCCTCCCTCCTCCCCGCGCCCTCGCCGCGTGCCGAACGGGTGATCTTCACGCGGCTCGGCGCGGTTCGTTGTCTTTGCCGGGCGACCTGCCGATCTTGAGAGACATGGCCGTCCGTCGCGCGATCCGTCGCCCCCACGTCGAGTGGTGGGTCGTGGCTGCGTGGTCGTCTCTCGCGCTCGTCGTCGTCGCCGGTCTGGCGGCGGCGACCGGGACGTTCTGAGCCGGTCCCGCTCCACGCCCTACGCTCCTGCTCCATGAGCGCTCCCCGGTGGGTCGACGTCGCCCGCGCGACGAACCTCCTCGGTGCCGACGGCAGGCCGCGCGCGACGATCTTCGCGGAGATGTCCGCGCTCGCCACGGCCACCGGCTCGGTCAACCTGGGCCAGGGCTTCCCCGACGTGGACGGGCCGCCCTCGGTCGCCCGCGCCGCCGCGGACGCGATCCTCGCGGGGCACAACCAGTACCCGCCGGGTCCCGGGATCCCCGAGCTGCGGCAGGCGGTCGCCGAGCACCAGGAGCGGCACTACGGCCTGACCCCGGACCCCGACACCGAGGTCCTGGTCACCGCCGGCGCCACCGAGGCCCTCGCGGCCACGGTCCTCGCGCTCGTCGGACCGGGTGACGAGGTCCTCACCCTCGAGCCGTTCTACGACGCGTACGCGGCGGTGGTCGCGCTCGCCGGCGCGACGCACACGACGGCACCGCTGCGCGCGACCCCCGACGGCTTCCGCCTGGACGCCGACGCGCTCGCCGCCGCGTTCACGGACCGGACGCGGCTCGTCGTGCTGAACACGCCGCACAACCCGACCGGTGCGGTCCTCACGCCCGACGAGCTGGCGGTCGTCGCGCGGCTCGCGCTGGCGCACGACGCGCTCGTCGTGACCGACGAGGTGTACGAGCACCTCACGCTCGCGGGACCCGACGGCGCGCGTGCCCGGCACGTGCCGATCGCGACGCTGCCCGGGATGGCCGCGCGGACGCTGACGATCTCGTCCGCCGGCAAGACCCTGTCCTTCACCGGCTGGAAGGTCGGCTGGGTCACCGGGCCGGAGGCGCTGGTGACCGCGGTGCGGACGGTCAAGCAGTTCCTCACCTACGTCAACGGCGCGCCGTTCCAGCCGGCGGTGGCGGCCGCGCTGCGGTCCGACGAGGTGGCGCGGTGGGTCACCGCGCTGGCCGACTCCCTCTCCCGGCGACGCGACCTGCTGTGCGAGGGCTTGCGTGCCGCGGGGTTCACCGTGGTGCCGCCCCAGGGGACGTACTTCGTGCTCGCGGACGCCGCGCCGCTGGGGCACGCCGACGGCGCCGAGCTGTGCCGCGAGCTGCCCCGGCTGTGCGGCGTCGTCGGGGTGCCCGTGTCCGCGTTCACGCAGCCAGGGTCCGCCGCGGACGACGCGCTCCGGTCGTGGGTGCGGTTCACGTTCGTCAAGCGCGACGACGTGCTCGCCGACGCGGTGACGCGGCTCGCCCGGCTGGGCGGGCGCTGAGCCCGCTCGTCGGACCGCCTGCCCGCGGGGCGCGTCAGCCGGACCAGGCGCCGCCGCGGCGGTAGGCGGGCGTCGCGAGCGCGAGGACCAGCAGCGCCGCGGTGGCCGCGCCGACCATGACCGCGGCCATCGCGACCGCGTCGCCGCCCAGGAGCCCGGACAGCGGCGAGATGACGCCCGAGATCGCCGCCTGCGTGGCGCCGATCATCGCGGCGGCCGTGCCGGCGATCTCGCCGTGCCGGGACAGCGCGAGCGCCGACGCGTTCGGCGGCGCGAAGTTCACCATGGCGAGCACCAGCCAGAGCATGACGAGCAGCACGGGCAGCCCGCCGACGCCCGTGATCGCGATGGTCAGCAGCCCGAGCGTGAGCAGGAGCGACAAGGGCAGGACCACGCGGATGATGCGGATGGGCGCGACGCGCCGCACGAGCGCCGCGTTGACCTGCGCACCCGCGACGAGGCCGACGCCGTTGAGCGCGAACAGCAGCGAGAACTGGTGCGACGTGAGCCCGTAGCCCTCCTGCAGCACGAACGGCGAGCCGACGACGTAGCTCATGAGGACCGCGTTGCCGAGGCCCGGCATGATCGCGAGGGCGACGAAGTGCCGGTCCCGCAGGAGCCGGCGGTAGCCGCCCAGCGCCGTGCGGAGCCCGCTGTCCCGCCGCCGCTCGCGCGGCAGCGTCTCCGGCAGCCGGCGGAGCACGACGAGCCACAGCGCGACACCGAACAGCGCGAGGGCGACGAACACGCCGCGCCAGCCGACCTCGCCCGCGATCAGGCCACCGACCGACGGCGCGAAGAGCGGCGCGATGCCGATGACGAGCATGAGGCGGGAGATCAGCCGCGACGCGTCGGCGCCCACGAACCGGTCCCGGATGACCGCCATCGCGACGACCGTCGCCGAGGCGTTGAAGAAGCCCTGCGCGACGCGCAGGCCGATGAGCATCTCGACGTTCACGACGAGCGCGCACAGCAGCGACGTCAGCACGTGCAGCGCGACCCCGACGAGCACGGGCGCGCGCCGGCCGAACCGGTCCGAGAGCGGCCCGATGACGAGCTGCCCGACCGCGCCGCCCAGCATCATCGCCGTCATCGTGAGCTGCGCGGCGGTGGCCGAGGTCGACAGGTCGCGCGCGACGTCCGGCAGCGACGGCAGGTAGATGTCGTTGGAGATCGCCGGCAGCGCGCACATCATGCCGAGCAGCAGCACGTACTTCGCGTTGGGGCGGTAAGCCGGCGCGTCGGGCGGGCTGGTGGGCGCGTCGGACGGGCTGGTGGGCGTGTCAGGCGCGTCGGCGGGTCCCGCGGGGTGCGTGAGCGCGGGGTCGACGGCGGTCACGGCGGAGGTGCCGGACTCGTCGAGCGCTGCGTCGCGCGGGGTGGTGGTGGGCTGGCAGCGGGATGCGGTCTCGGTCACGGTCTGCTCGGCGTCGCTCGTCGGGTGCGTGGTCCTGTGGGGTGTCGTGGGCCCATCGTCGCACCGCTCGCCACGACCGCGCGAATCGTTTCGATCCCGTGACCGCGGGTGGGTGGGGAGATGACCGGGGCTTGACCGGCGCTCCTCGCGGACGCCCGTCGGACGGCGGGGTGGATGTCGGCGCCGGCTGGCAAGGTGGGGGCATGTGCGGTCGCTACGCCTCCTTCCGTGAGGACCAGGCCCTGGCCGACGAGTTCGCGATCGCGACCGTCGCCGACGACGTGCGGCTGCTGCCGCCGTCATGGAACGTCGCGCCGACGGACGGCGTCCGCATGGTCGTCGAGCGCGCGGACCGGGAGACCGGCGAGATCACGCGTCAGCTCCGCGTCGCCCGCTGGGGTCTGGTGCCGTCGTGGGCCAAGGACCCGTCGATCGGCAACCGCATGATCAACGCCCGCGTCGAGACACTGACCGACAAGCCCGCGTTCGCCCGCCCGTTCGCCACGCGGCGCGCGCTGCTGCCGGCGGACGGCTACTACGAGTGGCGCAAGCCGGGCCCGGGAGCCACGAGCAAGCGCAAGCAGCCGTACTACCTGCACCCGACGGACGGCTCCCCGGTCGCGCTGGCCGGGCTGTACGAGTTCTGGAAGGACCCCACGAAGTCCGACGAGGATCCCGACCGCTGGCTGGTGAGCGCGACCGTGATCACCCGGCCGGCGACCGAGCACCTCGCGTTCATCCACGACCGTCAGCCGCTGATGCTCCCCCGGTCCGCGTGGGACGCCTGGCTCGACCCGGCCGTCGACGCGGCCGGTGCGCGCGAGCTGCTCGACGTCGAGCCGCCGACCATCGACCCGACACCGGTCCTGCCCCTGGTCAGCTCGGTCGCCAACGACGGACCCCAGCTCCTCACCCCGGACCCGGACCCGATGCCGCTGGACCCCGAGCCCACGCTCGACGTCTAGGCCGGTCGCGCCGGGGTCCTGCGATCCGCCCCCTCGCCGAGCCGGAGGTCCGCAGACCGACCCGGCACGAGGCCGCCCTGGCCTGACCCGACCTCGTCCTGGCGTCAGCTCACGGCTGGGCGGCGCGGAGCTGGACGGGGACGACCGTACCGAGGCCCTGGAGCTCGAGCGCGGCGAGCTCCGCGGTGGTGAAGGAGGGGTCGCCGGCGAGCGCGGCGGCGGTGAGCTGGTCGGTGAGGACGTGCGACGGCTCCGCGATGTCGGTGAGCCGCGCCGCGAGGTTGACCACGGGCCCGAAGACGTCGCCGAACCGGGACAGGACCCGGCCCCACACGAAGCCCACGCGCACGGGCGTGACCCCACGCGCACCCTCGGCGATGCCGCCGGCGGCCGTCGCGGAGTCGACGTCGAGCTCGCGGCCCAGCGCGTCGGCGAGACCGAGGGCCACGCGCGCACCGGTCGCGGCGTCGTCGGCGACGAAGAGCACGGCGTCGCCGATCGTCTTGACCACGCGGCCACCGGCCGCGGTCACGACGTCGCGCGCGGCGGCCTCGAAGCGCTGCACGAACTCGGACAGGTCCGTCGACCCCAGGCCGGCGGTGCGGCGCGTGAACGAGACCATGTCCGCGAAGCCGACGGCCCGCGCGAGGGGCAGCGCGGTGGCGTCCGGGCCGGGGTTGCCGATCTCGCCGAACTCGGCGGCGTACCGGCCCGCGATCGCGGCGAGCTGGCGGCGGTAGGAGTGCACCAGCTGCGCCTCGAGCACCGGCGCGAGCTCGACCAGCCGGTCCAGCACCAGCAGGCGCGCGGTCGCGTCGTCGAGCTCGTAGCGCGAGGCCATGTCCTCCACGAGCGCCTCGACCTGCCACAGCGCGAGCCGGTCGGAGGTGTGGCCCAGCGCCCGGGTCACGGTGATCACGGTCCGCAGGTCGAGCCCGTGCTCCCGCACGAGCGCCGCGGCGCGGTCGACGGCCTCGGCGTCCCGCTCGGTGTAGAAGGGGTCGTCCGGGTCGCTGTGCGGCAGGCCCATCGTCGCCCAGAAGCCGCGCACCACGTCGACGCCGATGTCGGCCCGCCGCGCGAGGTCGTGGGCGCTGTAGGCGCGGTGCCCGCCCAGCAGCGCGGCGTCGATCTCCTCGACCGTCGAGGCGAGCAGGTCAGGTTCGTCGGGCACGCCACGAGGGTAGTTCACGCGGTGGCGCGCACGTGATGCACGTCACCCGCGAGCACCCGCTGCGTGAGGCCCTCGTCGTCGAGGAGGACCAGCGCGCCGTCGTCGTCGAGGCCCTGGGCGACGCCCTCGACCACCGCGTCGCCGGGGAGCGACGCGCGCACCCGGGTGCCGATGGTCGCCACGACGCCCGCGACCTCGGCGTCGAGGCCGGACCCGGCGGCGTCGCCACCCGCGGCGCGCCACCGCCCCGCGATCTCCTCGAGCGACGTCACGAGCGCGACGAGCAGCCCGAGCCGGTCGACGTGCCGCGCGCCCGCGAGCGCGAGCGAGCCGGCGCTCGGCACGGGCAGCTCGTCGGCGGACTGCAGCACGTTGAGCCCGATCCCGACGACGACCGCGCTCGGCCGCCCGGACGCGCCGGGCACCACCTCGGTGAGGATCCCGCCGACCTTCCGGTACGGCCCCCAGCCGTCGACGTCCTCGGCCGCGGGGACCAGCACGTCGTTGGGCCACTTGAGCACGGCGCGCACGCCCGCGGTCGCACGGACGGCAGTCACCACCCCGAGGCCGGCGAGCAGCGGGATCCACCCCAGCGACGCGGCCGGCACGTCGGGCCGCACGACGAACGTGCACGTCACCGAGGTCCCGGGTGGCGTCGACCACGTGCGGTCGCGGCGGCCCTTGCCGGCCTCCTGGTGGTCGGCGACGAGCAGGCTCAGGTCGGGCCACCCGTCCGGGTCGGCGCGCAGGTCCCGGACCACGTCCGCGTTCGTGGACCCCGCGCGCGGCACCACCTCGACCCGCGCGAGCGGGCCGGCGGGCCGCTGCAGGAGCTCGCGCACGGTCGCGGCGTCGAGGGCGGGGCGCTCGTCGTCTGCCATGCGGCCCATCCTGCCCGTTGGAGGTTCCCGACGACGACGCCCGCGCAAACCCGTGAGCGCCCTGCACCCGTGTGGAGCCTTCCGACAACTAGCCTCGGTCGGGTGACCCAGACCGACGCGACCCCCACGCCGCGCACGACGGCCGACAAGCTCGCCGACCTCGCCGCCCGGACCGACGCGAGCGCCGCCGCCGAGGCGGCCGCCGTCGACAAGCAGCACGCGCGCGGCAAGAAGACCGCCCGCGAGCGCATCGACCAGCTGCTGGACCCCGGCTCGTTCACGGAGATCGACGCCCTGGTCCGCCACCGCTCCACCAACTTCGGGCTCGAGAAGAAGCGGGTCCCGGGCGACGGCGTCGTCGTCGGGCACGGCACCGTGGACGGCCGCCCGGTCGCGGTCTACTCCCAGGACTTCACGGTCTTCGGCGGCAGCCTGGGCGAGGTCCACGGGCAGAAGATCACCAAGGTCATGGACCTCGCGCTGCGCACCGGCGTCCCGCTCATCGGGATCAGCGACGGCGGCGGCGCGCGCATCCAGGAGGGCGTCGCCGGCCTGACGCAGTTCGCCGAGATCTTCCGCCGCAACGTCGCCGCGAGCGGCGTGATCCCGCAGATCAGCCTGATCCTGGGCCCGTCGGCGGGCGGTGCGGTGTACTCCCCCGCGCTCACCGACTTCATCGTGATGGCCGACGGCACGTCGAACATGTTCATCACCGGTCCGGACGTGATCCGCGCGGTCACGGGCGAGGACGTCGGCTTCGAGGAGCTGGGCGGCGCCACCACGCACAACACGCGCTCGGGCGTGGCGCACTACCTGGCGCACGACGAGGACGACGCGATCGACTACGTGCGCTCGCTGCTGGGCTACCTGCCCCAGAACAACCTGTCCGACCCGCCGCTCTACGCGCACGAGAGCGACCTGGACCGCAGCGACGCGGACCTCGCGCTCGACACGCTGGTGCCCGACTCGGACAACCAGCCGTACGACATGCGCACGGTCGTCGAGACCGTGCTCGACGACGGCGTGCTGCTCGAGGTGCAGCCGCTGTACGCGGGCAACGTCGTCGTCGGCTTCGGTCACGTCGAGGGCCACCCGGTGGGCGTCGTCGCGAACCAGCCGCAGCAGATGGCGGGCACGCTGGACATCAACGCGGCGGAGAAGGCCGCACGGTTCGTGCGCACGTGCGACGCGTTCAACATCCCGGTGCTGACGTTCGTGGACGTGCCGGGCTTCCTGCCGGGGACCGACCAGGAGTGGAACGGCATCATCCGCCGCGGCGCGAAGCTGATCTTCGCCTACGCCGAGGCCACCGTCCCGCTGGTCACGGTCATCACCCGCAAGGCCTACGGCGGCGCGTACATCGTGATGGGCTCCAAGCAGCTCGGCGCGGACGTGAACCTCGCGTGGCCCACGGCGCAGATCGCCGTGATGGGCGCGGGCGGCGCGGTCAACATCCTCCAGCGCGGTGCGCTCAAGAAGGTGTCCGACGAGGGCGGCGACGTCGAGGCCGAGCGGCGGCGGCTGACCACCGAGTACGAGGACGCGATCGTCAACCCGTGGGACGCCGCGGACCGCGGCTACGTCGACGCCGTGATCGAGCCGTCGGCCACGCGCGCGGAGATCACCAAGGCACTGCGGCTGCTGCGCACCAAGCGTGCCGCGCTGCCCGCCAAGAAGCACGGCAACATCCCCCTGTGACCGAGGACGGACCGATGACGCACGACCACGAGCACGACGACCACGAGCACGACCACGAGCACGACCACGACGAGCCGCAGGGCCACGAGCACGACGCGGCGACGCACGGCACCGACCCGCTGCCCGGGGTGGACCCCGCGGACCTGCACGCGGCGGTCGACGCGCTGGCGGGCGCGCTGCACGAGTACGTGGCGACCGCGGTCGGCGTCCGCGCCGAGTTCGGCGCCGAGGAGGCCGACGAGGACCCGCGGATCCTGGCGCTGGAGTCGCGCGTCGGCGGGTTCAACGCCGCGCTGTACGACCTGCTCCACGACCGGCTGGGCATGCACGCCGACCTCGTCGGGATGACGTGGGACGACGACGGCGACACCGCCGACGACGCCACGGACGAGGCCGGTGAGGTCGACGCCTTCCACGTGGGTCTCGTCGTGTCCCGGACGCCCGCCGCGGGCGACCGCACGCTGGACTCGGTGCTCGACCTGGTCGAGGCAGGCGCCTCGGACCTCACCCAGACGCTCGTCGAGGCGGGCTTCGAGGTGGTCGAGTGGGGCGTCTCGCGCGGTGCCGCCGTGGACCTCGGCGAGGACGAGGACGACGAGGACGGCGCGTGAGCGACGACGCCCACCTCCAGGTGGTCCGCGGCACGCCCGACGACGTCGAGCTCGCCGCGCTGGTCGCCGGGATCCTGGCCGCGACGTCGAGCACGCCGGCACCCGACCTCGCCGCGCCCGCGTCCGCGTGGGCGGACCGGCGGCGCCAGCTGCGGCCGCAGCCCGCGCCGGCGCCGGGTGCGGACGCCTGGCGGTGGAGCCTGCGCGGCTGACGCCTACGGCACCGTCACCGTCCCGAGGTGACCCAGCGCGGGGCCGGCGGCCAGGTCGGGGTCCCACGGGGCGAGCGCCATCGAGCCCCACGCCTCGTAGGTGCCCGCGGGCAGCGGGTCCCCGTCGCACGTGACCGCGTCGGCGGCGAGCTGACCGCCCTGGCCGACGGCGGGCAGGTCGTACCACCCGCCGAACCGGTCGCCGGGGTCCGCGCCCGAGGTCGCCGAGTCGCTGACCACCGCGCCGGCGGCGTCCGTGAGCAGGAGCCGCGGGCTGCCGAGGGCACCGGCGGCGCGGGACGCCGGGTCGACGACGTCGAGCTGCTGCGAGGTCCGGAGCACGTCGAGCGGTGGCGCACCGGCCACGAACTCCTGGTCCACCAGCGAGCCCAGGTCGGCCGTGCCGGTCAGCGCCACGGACCGGTCGGAGGCCAGGTCGCCGACGGTCCGGCCGCAGTAGCCGGGGACCTCGCCCTGCTCGACCTGGATCGCGGTGCCGCCGCCCAGCAGCAGCGCGGACTCGTCGCCGCGGGTCACGTCGGCCAGCACCCAGACGGCGAGGTCGCCGTCGAGCGGGCCGGTAGGGCCCTCACCGTCGGACCGTTCGCACGCCTCGAGCGGCACGTCGGTCCACAGGTACCAGGGCGCCTGCTGGGCCACGCGCGCCGAGTCGCCGTCGACCACGACGTCGTGCCGCGCCACGACGACGCCGTCGCTGGTGACCAGGACGGTGACCGCGTCGGCGGTGAGCCTCGCCTTGTCCTCCTCGTCGCTGCCGAGCATGACCGTGGTGTCGAGCGTCGCGCCGGTCGGGGTGGTGGCCGACGCGTCGACCGGGAGCACCGTGGCGCGTAGCGCGCCCGTCGTCGTGCTCGTCGTGATCGTCGTGCCGTCCGCCTGCGCGCCCGCGGCGACCGCCCAGCCGCACGCCCCCGGGGCCGCTCCCGTCTGCGGGGCGACGGAGGTGATCGCGGCGCCCTCCGCGTCGTCGGCGCCCGCGACGGAGTCCGCCGCCCGGTTGCCGCCCTGGAGCTGGGCGGCGCCGAGCGCGAGCGCCCCGACCGCCCCGACGCCGACCGCCGAGCGCGTCGCGGTACGGGCCGCGCGACGACGGCGCACGCGCCCGGTGAGCGCGTCGGCGCGCAGCCCGTCCGTCGGCAGCTCGTCGGCCGCCGCGTGCAGCAGGTCTCGCAGGTCGTTCATCGTGCCCTCCCGGGTCCCCCGACGACGTGGGTCTCCACGTCGTCCTGCACCGGCCCGAGCGTGCGCTCGAGGGTGCGTGTGCCGTCGCTCAGGTACCGCTTGACCGCGCCGTCGCTCAGCGTGAGCGCGCGGGCGATCTCCGCGATCGTCAGGTCCTCGTAGAACCGCAGGACCACGCACGCCCGGACCCGCGGAGGCAGGTCCGCGAGCGCCGCGACCACGTCCGCGCGCTCCTGGACGCCCCGCTCCGGCCCCTCGTGGCTGTCCGACCGCACCAGCAGGTGGCGCACGTCCCGGAACCGCCGCCCACGGCGGGTGCCGTCGACGAAGGTCGTGAGGATCGTGCGGCGCACGTAGGACTCCGCGGCGGCCGTCTCGCGCAGCTGCCCCCGCCGGACGAACGTCGCGACGACGGCGTCCTGGACCAGGTCCTCGGCGGCGGCGCGGTCGCCGGTGAGGAGGTAGGCGTAGCGCACGAGAGCCGGCCCGCGGTCGCGGACCAGCGTCTCGAGCGTGCGTTCCCAGTCGGCCATCGGTCTCCTCGTCGTGCGACGCCCCCTGCAGTGTGCGCCGTGTGTCACCGGGACCGTGCCACCCCCTGCGCGGCACGCGCCCGACACGACCAGGACGACCGGGGAGCACGAAAGGTTGGGGGCTACCCGCGAGTAGTGTCGAGCGCATGCGTGAACCCACGGCCGTCGACGCCGTCGCCGAGAAGTACGTCGCCACCTCCGCCGCCCTGGACCCGGTGGCCGCCACCGAGATGGGGCTGTCCGGGCACGACCACGAGATGACCGACCTGTCGCCCGCCGGGCACGACGCGCGGGCGGCCGCAGCACGAGCGACGCTGCTCGAGCTCGACGCCGCCGTGGCGGACGGCCGGTCGCCTGACCAGCCCGCCGACGACGTGGACCGGATCACCGTCGCCGCGATGCGCGAGCGCCTCGGCCTGCAGCTCGAGCTGCACGACGCGGGCGAGCACCTGCGGGACCTCAACAACATCGCCTCGCCCGTCCAGGGGCTGCGGGACGTCTTCGACATCATGCCGACGGGCGACGTCGAGGCGTGGGAGAACATCGCGGCCCGCCTGAACGCCCTGCCCGGCGCGGTCGACGGGTACGTCGAGTCGCTGCGCGCGGGTGCCGCGCGCGGGCTCGTCGCGGCCGCTCGGCAGGTGGCCGACGGCGTGGAGCAGGCCGCCGAGCTCGCGGGCGACCAGTCGTTCTTCACGTCGTTCGTGCAGGGCGAGGCCGCCGCGGCCGCGCTCGACGACTCGGCGTCCTGCGCGCTGGTGCGCGCCGAGCTCGAGCGCGGCGCCGCCGCGGCGCGGCAGGCGTACGGCCGGCTGACGGAGTTCCTGCGCGACGAGCTCGCCCCGCAGGCCCCTGCCGAGGACGCGGCCGGGCGCGACCGGTACGCGCTCTGGTCGCGCGCGTTCCTGGGGGCGCGCATCGACCTCGAGGAGACCTACCAGTGGGGGCTCGAGGAGCTCGCGCGCGTGGTCGCCGAGCAGGAGGCCGTCGCCGCGCAGATCGCCGGACCGGGCGCGACCGTGGAGCAGGCCGTCGCCGCGCTCGACGCCGACCCGGCCCGCACGCTCACGGGCACCGAGGACCTGCGCCGCTGGATGCAGGAGACGTCCGACTCCGCGATCGCCGCACTGGACGGCACGCACTTCGACATCCCGCCCGAGCTGCACACGCTCGAGTGCCGCATCGCGCCCACGCAGAACGGCGGGATCTACTACACCGGCCCGTCGGACGACTTCACGCGGCCGGGCCGCATGTGGTGGTCCGTGCCGCCGGACGTCACGACGTTCAACACCTGGCGCGAGAAGACGACGGTCTACCACGAGGGCGTCCCGGGGCATCACCTGCAGGTCGGCGCCGCCGTGCACAACCGCGCGTCGCTCAACACCTGGCGGCGCCTCGCGTGCTGGACGTCGGGTCACGGCGAGGGCTGGGCGCTGTACGCCGAGCGCCTCATGGCGGACCTGGGCTTCCTGGACGACCCGGGCGACCGGCTCGGCATGCTCGACGGCCAGCGCATGCGGGCCGCGCGCGTCGTGTTCGACATCGGCGTGCACCTGGGCCTGCCCGCACCCGAGCAGTGGGGCGGCGGCCGGTGGGACGCCGACAAGGCGTTCGCCTTCCTGCTGGCCAACGTCAACATGCCCGAGTCGTTCGTGCGGTTCGAGTGGATGCGCTACCTGGGCTGGCCCGGGCAGGCGCCGTCCTACAAGGTCGGCCAGCGGCTCTGGGAGCAGACGCGCGACGAGGCCCGCGCGGCTGCCGGTGACGCGTTCGACCTGCGCGCGTTCCACGCCACGGCGCTGAACCTCGGCTCGCTCCCGCTCGACGTGCTGCGGCTCGCGTTCTGAGACCCAGGAAGGCCCGGCCCCGCGGATGTCGCGGGTGCCGGGCCTTCGTCGTCGGGTCGGGCGACGGAGCCGGTCGCTGCGGTCAGAGCAGCGTGTACCCGTACCCGAGCCACACCAGGCCGGCCAGGGCGACGAGCACCGCGGCCGTCACGTACCAGTCGGTCCCCTGCGCGACGAACCGGCGCGCCCACGGGCCCGCGCGTCCCGGCAGGACGATCACGCGGTCGCGGACGTTGAGCCGCGTGAGCCCCGCCCAGACGAGCGTCGTGGTGACCGTGATGAGCAGGCACCAGGGGCACAGCGCCTTGATGTCCGTGTAGGCCTCGTAGAACAGCCACCACGCGAACACGAGGCCCGCCGTGTAGATGACCTGCGCGATCTGCATGAACCAGCGCGGGAAGACGACGCCACCGAGGATCGCCACCGCGACCGTGAGCACGACGGCCTCCGCCGCGATCCCCACGAACGCGTTGGGGAAGCCCAGGAGCTCGGCCTGCCACGACTTCGCGACCGTGGAGCAGCTGATCTTGCTGTTGAGGTCGCAGCTCGCGGTGGTCTTGCCGCCGGCGAGCTGCCAGGCCTCGACCGAGAGCACGAACGCCGCGTACAGGCCGATCAGGCCGGAGACGATCATCTCGATCGCGGTGCGGCGGCGCCACGCGAGCGTCGACGGGCGCAGCAGGTCCGGGTCGGGGTCGACCGGTGCGACGTCGTCCAGGTCGAGGTCGTCGTCGTCCACGACGGCGTTCCGCTTGCTCACGTGCCCTCCCTGAGGCCTCCTGCGACGAGCTGCGCGCGACGCGCGAGCGCCATTGTGCCCCGCCCGGCTGTGCGCAGGGCCAGACGATCGTCCCGCCGGCACGGTTAGGCTCCCCCGCGTGACCCGCCTGCTGCTCGCCTCCGCCTCCCCCGCCCGCCGCGCGACGCTGCGCGCCGCGGGCATCGAGCCGCTCGTCGCGGTCTCGTCGGTCGACGAGGAGGCCGTGCTGGCGGCCGCGCGCGAGCGGTACGCCGACGAGCACGGCGCGCTCGACCCCGCGGACGCGGTGCTCGTCCTCGCGCAGGCCAAGGCCCACGACGTCGCGGCGCACCTGCCCGAGGAGCTGGCGGAGGCGTGCGACCTCGTCGTCCTCGGCTGCGACTCGATGCTCGAGCTCGACGGCCAGGTGCTCGGCAAGCCGAGCGACGCGCAGGACGCGGTCGCGCGGTGGCACGCCATGCGCGGGCGCGCGGGCGTGCTGCACACGGGGCACTGGCTGGTGGACCTGCGCGAGCCCGACGAGGCCGACGACGCCGCACCGAGCCCCGCGGCCGGCTCGTCGGGCACCGGGCTCGGCGCGGGACGCGGGGCCGTGCTGGGCGCGACCTCGTCGACCACGGTGCACTTCGCGGACGTGACGGACGACGAGATCGCGGCGTACGTCGCGACGGGCGAGCCGCTCGCGGTGGCGGGCGCGTTCACGGTCGACGGCCGGGGCGGGCCGTTCGTCGAGCGCATCGAGGGCGACCACCACGGCGTCGTCGGCCTCAGCCTGCCGCTGCTGCGGAGCCTGCTCGCGGAGGTCGACGTCCCGCTGCACACCCTCTGGAGCGACTGACCTCCGTTGTGCGGTTCGTGCAGCCGTCGGCCCCGGGGACCTGGCGGGCGGCCGTGTCGTCGTCGGGACCCTACAAACGCCGCCGGGGCGGGCTTGGACGGATCGCCAATGTTCGTCCGGCCGCGGTGACGGCGCGGACCGGCGCGACGCCTGGGCGTTACGGTGAGCCGTGCCCTCCCCCACTCCCCTGCGCAAGGTCCTGATCGCCAACCGGGGCGAGATCGCCGTCCGCATCGCGCGCGCGTGCCGCGACGCGGGGATCGGGTCGGTCGCCGTCTACGCCGACCAGGACCGCGAGGCGCTGCACGTCACGGTCGCCGACGAGGCGTTCGCGCTCGACGGCGCCCGCGCCGCCGACACGTACCTCGACATCGCCAAGCTGCTCGACGTCGCGCGCCGGGCGGGCGCGGACTCGGTGCACCCGGGGTACGGGTTCCTCGCCGAGAACGCCGCCTTCGCGCAGGCGGTCCTCGACGCGGGCCTGGTCTGGATCGGACCGCCGCCCGCCGCGATCGAGTCCCTCGGGGACAAGGTCAGCGCGCGGCACATCGCGCAGCGCGCGGGCGCGCCGCTCGTCGCCGGGACGCCCGACCCCGTGAGCGGGCCGGAGGAGATCCACGCGTTCGTGGCCGAGCACGGCCTGCCGATCGCGATCAAGGCGGCGTTCGGGGGCGGCGGGCGCGGGCTCAAGGTCGCCCGGACGTCCGACGAGATCGACGAGATGTACGAGTCCGCGGTGCGCGAGGCGGTCGCGGCGTTCGGCCGGGGCGAGTGCTTCGTCGAGCGGTACCTGGACCGGCCGCGCCACGTCGAGACCCAGTGCCTGGCCGACGAGCACGGCACGGTCGTCGTGGTCAGCACGCGCGACTGCTCGCTGCAGCGCCGCCACCAGAAGCTGGTCGAGGAGGCGCCGGCGCCCTACCTGACCGACGCGCAGCGCACGCAGCTCGTCGAGTCGAGCAAGGCGATCCTGCGCGAGGCCGGCTACGTGGGTGCGGGCACGTGCGAGTTCCTGGTCGGTGCGGACGGCACGGTCAGCTTCCTGGAGGTCAACACGCGCCTGCAGGTCGAGCACCCCGTGACCGAGGAGATCAGCGGGATCGACCTGGTCCGCGAGCAGCTGCGGATCGCGGCGGGCGAGCCGCTGGGCTACGACGAGGTCGCCACGCGCGGCCACTCGCTCGAGTTCCGGATCAACGGCGAGGACCCGGCCGCGAACTTCCTGCCCGCCCCCGGTCGCATCTCGACGCTGCGCTTCCCGAGCGGCCCGGGCGTGCGCGTGGACTCGGGCGTCGTCGAGGGCGACACGGTCTCCGGCGCCTTCGACTCGATGATCGCCAAGCTCGTCGTCACGGGCGCGACGCGGCGTCAGGCGATCGAGCGCGCGCGTCGCGCGCTGGCCGAGCTCGAGGTCGTCGGGATCCCCACCGTCGTGCCGTTCCACCGCGCCGTGCTCGAGGCGGAGGCGTTCGCCCCCGCCGACGACGCGACGCCGTTCTCGGTGCACACGCGCTGGATCGAGACCGAGTTCGCCGACGTGCTGCCGACGCTCGGGGCGGCGCCCGCCGCGGCGCCGAGCGAGCCGGAGGACGCTCCCACGCTCGAGCGCGTGGTGGTCGAGGTCGGCGGCAAGCGGCTCGAGGTCGTGCTGCCCGCCGCGCTCGGGCTGGGCCGCCCGGGCGCGGCGCGGGCCGCCGCGGGGCCGCGCCGGCCCGCTCGTCGTGCCGCCGGACCCAAGGCCGCGGCCAACGGGACCACGCTCGCCTCCCCCATGCAGGGCACGATCGTCAAGGTCGCGGTCGCCGACGGCGCCACGGTCGCCGAGGGCGACCTGGTCGTGGTGCTCGAGGCCATGAAGATGGAGCAGCCGCTGGTCGCGCACCGGGCCGGCACCGTGGCCGGGCTGGCGGCGAGCGTCGGGGCGAGCGTGAGCGCCGGGAGCCCGATCTGCGAGATCGTCGACTGAGCGGCGTGACCGGCGGGACGCCGTGACCAGCCCGGGCGACGGCTGGGTCGAGTGCGCCTGCGACCAACGGCACTGGGGCCTCGCCGGGGCCGCCGGCCTGCTCGTCGTGCGACGTGACGCGGACGGCACCCCGACGCACGTCCTGCTGCAGCACCGTGCGCTGTGGTCCCACCACGGCGGGACCTGGGGCATCCCGGGCGGCGCGCGCCAGCCGCACGAGGACGCGACGGCCGGCGCGCTCCGCGAGGCCGCCGAGGAGGCCGGCGTGCCGCCCGCGGCGGTCGCCCCGTTCGCGACGACCGTGCTCGAGCACCCGGACTGGTCCTACACCACCGTCCTGGCCGACGAGGTCGCGCCGTTCGAGGCGCGCGCGACCGACGCCGAGTCGCTCGAGGTCGCCTGGGTCCCCGTCGACGACATCGCCGACCTGCCGCTGCTCCCCGCGTTCGCGGACGCGTGGCCCACGCTGCGCGAGCTCGTCTTCATGCGGTAGGGCACGCGCGGTAGGGCACCCGCGGTGGGCACTCGCGGTGGGCACCGGCGGCAGGGCACCGCCGCGTGACGCGGAGCACATGACCGCCTGCGGACGGCCCGTTCCCCGGACCGGCCGGGCGCGGTATCGTCGCGCGTCGTGAGGTAAGCCTGACCTCACCACGTCGAGACGAAGGTCGTCATGGTCGCCAACTTCCTGATCGGTCTGCGCGAGGGGCTCGAGGCCGCACTCGTCGTCAGCATCCTGGTGGCGTACCTGGTCAAGACCGACCGCCGGGACCTGCTGCCGGCGCTGTGGGGCGGCGTCGCGGTCGCGGTCGGCGCGTCGCTCGCGTTCGGCGCGCTGCTCACGTTCGGGCCCAAGGGGCTGTCGTTCGAGGCGCAGGAGGCGATCGGCGGCTCGTTGTCGATCGTCGCGGTCGGGCTCATCACCTGGATGATCTTCTGGATGGCGAAGACCGCCCGGCACCTCAAGGCGGACCTGCAGCACAAGCTCGACGACGCGATCGCGGCCGGCAAGGGCGCGGTCGTCGTGATGGCGCTGCTCGCGGTGGGCCGCGAGGGGCTCGAGACCGCGCTGTTCCTGTGGGCCGGCGCGCAGGCGACCTCGTCCGGCACCGCGGGCCCGCTGGTCGGTGCGGCGCTGGGCATCGGCGTCGCGGTCGTGGCCGCCTGGCTCATGTACCGCGGGGCCGTCCGGCTGAACCTGCGCGTGTTCTTCGCCTGGACCGGCCTGTTCCTGGTCCTCGTCGCGGCCGGCGTGCTGTCCTACGGCGTCCACGACCTGCAGGAGGCGGGCATCCTGCCCGGGCTGAACAACCTGGCGTTCGACGTCTCGGCCACGGTCCCGCCGTCCTCCTGGTACGGGACGTTGCTCAAGGGCGTCTTCAACTTCACGCCGGCCACCACGTGGCTGCAGCTCGTCGCGTGGGTCGCCTACGTGGCGACCGTGCTCACGTTCTTCGTCCGCACCACCTGGGGCAGCCACCCCGCCCCGCCGCGCGCGGCCGCACCGTCGCCGACGGTCCCGGTCACCGCCGCCTCCTGACGCACCCGCACCACGATCCTGAGGAGACCCATGTCCCGCTCCACCGTCGGCGTGCTCGCGCTGGCCGCCCTGGTCCTGCCGCTCACGGCCGCGTGCGTGGACAACGCCGCGCCCGGCGACGCGGCCTCGGGCACGCCCGCGGGCTCGCTCACCGTGAGCAGCACGGCGGACGGGTGCGAGGTCTCGAGCGCCACCGCGCCGAGCGGCACGCTCACCTTCCAGGTCACCAACGACGGCTCGGACGTCACGGAGTTCTACCTGCTCGGCGAGGACGGGCTGCGCGTGGTGTCCGAGGTCGAGAACATCGGCCCCGGCATCACCCGCGACCTCGTGGTCCAGGCGCGCCCGGGCACCTACTACACGGCCTGCAAGCCCGGCATGGTGGGCGACGGCATCCGCGCGGAGTTCGTGGTGACGGACTCGGGCGAGGACGTCGGCCCCACGGGCGACGTCGCGGCGCAGCTCGCGACGGCGGAGCAGCAGTACGTCGCGTACGTGAAGGACCAGGTCGGTGCGCTGATCGCGGGCACCCAGGAGTTCGCGGACGCCTACCAGGCCGGGGACGACGAGGCCGCACGCGACCTGTACGCCGCGACGCGGGTGCACTGGGAGCGCGTCGAGCCCGTCGCCGAGTCGTTCGGCGACCTCGACCCGCTGACCGACGCGCGCGAGGCCGACCTCGCCGCCGGGGACACCTGGAGCGGCTGGCACTACATCGAGAAGGACCTGTGGCAGCCCGCCGCGGCCGACAACGGCGGCGAGGAGTACGTCCCGCTGACCGACGCCGAGCGCACGCAGGCGGCCGACGACCTCGTCGGGTGGACCCAGGAGCTCGTCGACCAGGTCAACGACCCCGCGTTCACGTTCGAGGCGTTCCAGATCTCCAACGGCGCCAAGGAGCTGCTCGACGAGGTCGCGACGGGCAAGGTCACCGGCGAGGAGGAGATCTGGTCGCACACCGACCTGTGGGACTTCCAGGCCAACGTCGACGGCGCCCGCGTGGCCTACGAGGTCCTCTCCGACGTCGTCGAGGCCGAGGACCCCGACCTGGCCGCGACCCTGCTCGAGCGGTTCACCGCGCTCGACGGCCTGCTCGCCGCGCAGGGCTCCGTCGAGGAGGGCTTCACGTCCTACGACGAGCTGAGCGACCAGGAGGTCAAGGAACTCTCCACCGCCGTGGACGCGCTGTCCGAGCCGCTGTCGCAGCTCACCGTGGTCGTCACGGGCGCCTGAGATGACCGAGGCCGAGCAGTCCCCCGACCCCCGGCAGCGCGAGCGAGCCGGGCTGTCCCGCCGCGCGCTGCTGGGCGGGGGGCTGCTCGGCGCGGCGGCCGTCGGCGCGGCGGCCGGCTTCGGCACCGCGCGCGCCACGGCGGCCGAGCCGGCGGTGGCGACCGACGCCGCGGCCGGCACGTTCCCCTTCACGGGCGAGCACCAGGCCGGCATCGTCACACCCGCGCAGGACCGCCTCTACATCGCGGCGTTCGACGTGACGACCGACGACCGCGACGACCTCGTCGCGCTCCTGCAGCGCTGGACGACGATCGCGGCACGCGTGACCCAGGGGCTGTCGGCCGGGCCGTTCGGGCCCGCCGCCGGCCCGTACGACGCACCGCCGGACGACACGGGCGAGGCCCTCGACCTGCCGCCCGCCGGTCTGACGGTCACGTTCGGGTTCGGCCGGTCGCTGTTCGTCGACGCGGACGGCCGCGACCGGTTCGGGCTCGCCGACCGGCTGCCCGACGCGCTCCTCGAGCTCCCGCACTTCCCGGCCGACAACCTGGACCCGGCGCGGTCGGACGGCGACCTCGTCGTGCAGGCCTGCGCGGACGACCCGCAGGTCGCGGTGCACGCGATCCGCAACCTGTCCCGCGCCGCGTTCGGCGCCGCGACGATCCGCTGGACCCAGCTCGGCTACGGCAGGACGTCCTCGACGTCGACCGCGCAGCGCACGCCCCGCAACCTGTTCGGGTTCAAGGACGGCACGGCGAACCTCAAGGTCGAGGAGACCGCCGCGGTCGACGAGCACGTGTGGGTGCCGGCCGGCCAGGACGACCCGAAGGCCACGTGGATGACGGGCGGCAGCTACCTCGTCGCGCGTCGGATCCGGATGCAGATCGAGACGTGGGACCGCACGTCGCTGCGCGAGCAGGAGGCGCTCGTCGGGCGGACCAAGGGCGAGGGGGCGCCCCTGTCGGGCGGGACCGAGCACACCGAGCCGGACTTCACGGTGACCGGCCGCGACGACGTGCCGCTGGTCGCGCTGAACAGCCACGTCCGGCTCGCGCACCCGACGCAGAACGACGGCGTGCGGATGCTGCGCCGGGGCTACAACTTCACCGACGGCAACGACGCGCTCGGCCGGCTCGACGCTGGGCTGTTCTTCATCGCCTTCGTCGTCGACCCGCGCACGCACTTCGTCCCGATGCAGAACCGGCTCTCGCGCGACGACGGCCTCATGGAGTACCTGCAGCACACGGGGTCGGGGCTGTTCGCGGTGCCTCCCGGCGTGCCCGAGGGCAGCCTGGTCGTCGGATCGGACGGCACGCCGATCACCACCGGCAGCAGCCCGTTCGTCGGGCAGGCGCTGTTCGCCTGACGTCCGCGGACGGTCAGCCCAGCGAGACCAGCGTGCGCACGTCGTCGTCCGGCAGGGTGTCGGCGACCGCGCCGACGGTCAGCTCCCGCAGGTCCGCCCGGCCGCGGTAGACCGACAGGAACGCCGTGTCGGCCGCGTCCCGGCCGGTCGCGACGCGCACGAGCGTCGAGCGCGGCGCGAGCGTCGTCGCGTCGACGACGCACCAGCGGCCCTCGACGTACGCCTCCGCGACCGCGTGGAGGTCCATGGGCGCCAGGCCGGGCGCGTACACCCCGACGACCCGGGCCGGGACGTCCAGGCCGCGCAGCAGCGCGACGACGAGGTGCGCGAAGTCCCGGCACACGCCTCGCCGCGCGAGCAGCGTGCGCACGGCCCCGTCCGTCGGCAGCGACGAGCCGGGCACGTAGGCCAGGCGCGTGCCGACCCACGAGGACACGCCCGCGAGCAGGTCGACCCCCGCGAGCCCGGCGAACTCGGCGCCCGCGGTGGCCGCCAGCGTGTCCGACTCGCAGTACCGGCTGGGCCGCAGGTACCGCAGCAGGTCGACCTCGTCGGCCGGTCGGGGCTCGGCGCGGCCGTGCACGGTCGCGCGGTAGTCGACGACGAGCTCGCCGGGGCCGGCGTCGAGCACGTGCAGCCGGGTGCCGTCGGCGTCGGCGAGCTCGCGCGGCACCACGGGCGCGCCGTCGAGGCGGACGTCCAGCACCTCGTCGGCGTCCTGCCCCCGAGCGACCGCCACCGCGAGCGCGAGCGTGGCCGGCTCGGTGACCTCGAGGACCAGGCGGCTGGTCACGTCTCTGCGCATGCCGAGGAGTCTGCGGGGCCACGGGCCTGCGCGCACGCCGGGGCGTAGGGTGCGGCCGTGACGGATCCGACGACGCCACCGCTGGTCCCGACGACGGCTCCGCCGACGACGCCATCCCCGACGACTCCGCCGGACGACGGCACACCGACGCGCGTATGGCTGGTGGCGGCGCTCACCGTCGCCGCGCTCGAGCTGGTGCGCGCGAGCGGCCCGCTGCTCGACCACGCGTTCGCGGCGGGCGTCGTCACCGCGGGCGTCACCGCCGTGACGACGTACGCCGTGGCGGGGCTGGTGGCCCTCGTCCTGCTGCTCGCCACCGGCGCGCGCGCGGGCGTGCCGTCGGGGCGGACGCTGCTCGCGGGCACCGGGGTCCTGGCCGTCGCGCGGCTGGTCCTGCAGGCCACCGACGGCGACGTGCGGTACTGGCTCGGCCTCGCGTGCGTCGCGTGGGCCTGCGGCGTGCTGGTGCTCGCGGTCGCGTTCGTCGCGGGGCGGCCGGACGGCCCGCGGCAGGCGGCGTTCGCGCTGCTGCTCGGGTGCGGGCTGTCGGTGGCGCTGCAGCTGCTCCTGGGCACGTGGGACGCGGTGTGGCGGACGTCGCCGGTGGGCTGGACCGTGGCCGCGGTGGTCGCGCTCGCGCCGCTCGCCGCGTTCCGTGTCGCGCGCCCCGCGACCGGCGCCGGCGCCCCCGCCACGGGCCGGCCGCGCCGGCTGTGGGCGGTGGGCCCGTTCCTCGCCCTGGCCGTGACGATCGGGGCGAACCCCGCGTTCGTGGCGTCCCAGTCCGGCGTCGGGCTCGCGTGGGCGGGGCTCGCGCTCGTCGGCGCGACGAGCGTCGGCTGCTGGCTCCTGCTGCGGCCCGACCGGTGGGCCGGCGGCGTGCGCGTCGGTGCGGGCGCGCTCGTCGTGCTGGCGGTCGCTGTGGCGATGGGGGTGACGACGGGGACGGACGGCCCGGCTGCGCTCGTCGCGGTGGTGGTGCTGGACGTCGCGCTCGCCGTGGTGCTCGTCGGGACGCTCAGCATGCGCCGCCCCGCGCCGCCGGGCACGTGGCGCACGGCCGGTGCCGCGGCGCTCGTGGGGCTCGGCGTCGTGGGCCCGCTGCTGCTGTACATGCTCGACTACGACGTCCCGCTGCCGGTCGACAACGCGCTGGTGCCCGTCCTGGCCGCGCTGGCGGTCGCCCTCAGCGGGCTGCACCACCGCGACCCCGCTGCCGAGACTCCCGCGACCGGCGACGACCGGCAGCCCGCACGCGTGCGCGCCGTCCGGCTCCTGCTGGTCCCGCCCGTCGCGCTCGCGCTCGTCGCACTCGTGACGGCACCGACGAGCACGGACGGTGCCGCGGTGCCGGCCGCGGCCCGGGGCGCGGAGCTCACGGTGCTGGACTGGAACCTGCACTACGGGGTCTCGCCCGCGGTCGGCGTGGACCTCGAGGAGGTCGCGACGACGATCGAGGCGGCCGACCCGGACGTCGTGCTGCTGCAGGAGGTCGAGCGGGGCTGGGTGTTCGGCGGCGGGGTCGACATGGCGTCGTGGCTCGCCGACCGGCTCGGGATGACCGTGCGCTTCGCGCCCGCGGCGGACCACCAGTTCGGCAACGCGGTCCTGGCCCGCTCGGCGCTCGACGACGTCGTCGTCCACCCGCTGCCCTACGGTGCCGGCCCGCAGCAGCGGTCGGCGCTCTCCGCGACGGTGACCACGTCGGCGGGCGTCCCCGTGCGCGTGACCTCCGTGCACCTGCAGCACCGCGAGGAGAACACCCCGACCCGGCTCGAGCAGCTCGGCACGCTCCTGGCGGACGCGCCGGTGACGGGGCCCTCGGTGCTGGGCGGCGACCTCAACGCCGAGCCGGGCTGGCCGGAGCTCGCGCTCCTCGAGGGCGCCGGGTGGGTGAGCGCCGTCGACACGGCCGGGGACCCCGCCGCGCTCACGTCACCGGCGGACGAGCCGCGGTACCGCATCGACTGGGTGCTCGGTCAGCAGGTCACGTTCACCGAGGCGTCCGTGGTCACCGGGGTGCAGGCGTCCGACCACCTGCCGGTGGTGGCGCGGCTCAGCGTGCCGTGACGTGGACGGCGGCGGGCGCCGTCGCCGTCTCGTCGTCGAGGTCCGCGGCGCCCGCCTGCAGCGCGACGACCGCGAGGACCAGCAGCACCACCGCCGCCAGCGACCAGACCGACGCGCGGCCGTAGTACGGGCGGGAGCGCTGCAGCCCGCCGTCGGGCTCGGTCGCCACGTGGTAGCCGAGGCGACGGAACGTGAGCGCCTGGCCGAGCGCGAGGACGAACCCCGCCGTGGGCACCGCCGCGAGCGCGAACCACCACGAGCCCGAGACGACGGCGGCGACGACCAGCAGGACGGGCAGCGCCAGCAGGACGACGACGAGCCCCTTCTGCAGCCCGCCCAGCCAGCTCGGCGGCTGCGCGGTGTCAGGGACCTGATCGCTCATGCTTCCTCCTCCAGGTGGTGCCCGGGGCATCCGGTTGCGAGTATGTGCGCCATGACATTCCAGGTCCAGCCGGGCGCACTGGACGCGTGCGCCACCCGGTTCGGCACGCTCGCGGGCACGTTCACGAGCGCGCGCACCTACGTCCAGTCCGGGACCAGCATCTCCCACGCCGACGCCGCGCTGTTCGCCCACGTCGCGTTCCTCAACGACGACGTGCGCGCCGCGGTGTCGGACGTGCTGACCCGGGGGCACGACGCCGTGCACGCGTCGGGCACGGAGCTCGCCGCGTCGGCGACCATGTACCGGACCACGGACCAGTCCCGCGCGGCCGCGCTCGACGCCACCTACCGGGCGCAGGGCGTCGACCCCGGGCTCGACGAGGCCTGGCGCAGCTCCGGCTCCGCCGCGCCGGACCCGGCCAAGGCGCTCGTGGCGCCGGTCGCCGAGCAGCCGATCCCGAGCCTGGTCGACACGTTCATGTCCTTCCCGGACTTCGTCAGCCCCAGCCACTGGCTGCTCTGGGTCATCGACAAGGTGTGCGGCGTCAACCCGGCCGAGTGGCTCGCCGAGCAGTTCGCGGGCGACTGGGAGGCGATGGCGCGGGCGTCGAGCGCGTACCACCACGCCTCGACCTACGTCACGCAGGCCGCCGCCGCGATCCGCGCCGACGGCGGCGCGATGCTCGCGTCCTGGACCGGCGAGGCCGCGGCGGCGTGCGAGCGCTACCTCGCCCAGCTCGCAGACGCCCTCGACACCGGCCCCGCGACCGGGCTGGAGAAGGTCTCGGACGAGCTCAAGGCCGTGGCGTACGGCGTGTGGGCGACGGCCAAGACGGCCGTCGGTCTGCTCGAGTCGCTGCTCGACACCATGATCGAGGCCGCCATCGCGGCGGCCGCGGCCGCCGCGTCGTCGTGGACGGTCGTCGGCGGGCTCGTCGGCGGCGGCATCGCCGCCGAGCGGATCCTCAACGGCATCAAGCTGTTCCGGCAGATCATGGACGCCCACTCGCTCGCGCTGAACCTCGCGTGGGGCGCGTCCGGCGTGATCGCCGGCGGGCTCGGGATGATCCGGACGTTCGAGGAGGCCCCGATCCCCGCCGGGTACGACCACCCCGGCGCCCGATGAGCGCGCTGCCGCCCGACGGACCGCCGCCCCAGGACGACCTGCTGCTGAGGTTCACGCGCGGGGACGTGGGGCGCGCCCGCGCGCTGCGCGCGAACCTCGAGGTGCTGCGCGAGGCGAGCGGCGACCGTGACTTCGCGCGGCTGGTCGACGACGTGCTCGCCGGGCGGCGCACGCTGCGCGAGGCCGTGCGGGCGCCGGAGTTCGACCGCGAGGTCGCACCGCGCGTCGAGCGGTTCGGCGAGTGGTGGGACGAGCAGTCGCAGGAGGAGCGCGAGGCGCTCGCCGAGCAGGGCGCGCAGGCGCTCGACGAGGCGCGCGAGGAGCGCTGAGCCCCCGGGGCACGCGGATCGGACACGCAGACCGGACCCGACCGGACCGGACCGGACTGTGCGGCCGGCCTCAGTCCGACGTGCGGTGGTGGAGCATGCGCGCCACCTCGGCGATGGTTCCGGACATCGACGGGTAGACCGTGATGACGTCGGCGACCTGGTCGGCCGAGAGCCGGTGCGTGATCGCGAGCGCGACGGGGAACACCGACTCGCTCGCGCGCGGGCCCACCAGCACGGCGCCCAGCACCGTGCCCGAGCCCGGGCTCGCGAAGATCTTGACGAAGCCCTCCCGCACGCCGAGCATCTTCGCGCGCGGGTTGCGGGTCAGCGGGAGCGTCGAGACCTCGTACGGCGTGCCCTCGTCCTGCAGACGCTGCTCCGAGTAGCCGACCGTGGCGATCTCCGGCGCGGTGAAGATGTTCGCCGCGACCGCGCGGAGCGACAGGGGCGAGACCGCGTCGCCGAGCGCGTGGGACATGGCGATGCGCCCCTGCGTCGCCGCGATCGACGCGAGCGGCAGCACGCCGGTCACGTCGCCCGCCGCGTAGACGCCGCGGGCGCTGGTGCGCGAGACCTTGTCGACCTCGATGTGCCCCGACGGCGTGAGCCGCACCCCGGCCTCCTCGAGCCCGAGCCCGCTCGTCGTCGGGATGGACCCGACCGCGAACAGGACGTGCGAGGCCTCGATCTCGCGCCCGTCCGCGAGGGTCACGACGACGCCGTCGGCGGTGCGCCGCGCGCCGGCGGCCCGCGAGCGCGAGAGGACCGTCATCCCGCGGCGGGTGAACACCTCCTCGAGCAGCTCGGCGGCGTCCGGGTCCTCGCCGGGGAGCACGCGGTCGCGCGACGACACCAGCGTGACGTCCGCACCGAGCGACGTGTAGGCGCCCGCGAACTCCGCGCCGGTCACGCCCGAGCCCACCACGACGAGCTTCTCCGGCAGCGCCTGCAGGTCGTAGAGCTGCGTCCAGGTCAGGATCCGCTCGCCGTCGGGCCGCGCCTCGGGCAGCTCGCGCGGCCGCGCACCGGTGGCCACCAGGACGACGTCGGCGTCGAGCGTCTGGTCGGCCACGCCGTCGGGCGTCTGCACGACGACGCGCTGCGGGCCGTCGAGCCGGCCGTGGCCGAGCACGATGTGCACGCCCTCGCGCTCGAGCCGCGCGCGGATGTCGGCGGACTGCGCGGCCGCGAGGGCCTTGACGCGCGTGTTCACCGCGGCCAGGTCGATGTGGTGGCGCAGGTCCGGACCGCCGCCGCTGCGGATGCCCAGCTCGGGCGCGCGGTCGGCGATCGTCATCCACTCGGCGGTGGCGATGAGCGTCTTGGACGGCATCACGTCCGTCAGGACGGCGGAGCCGCCGAGGCCCGCGGCCTCCACGACCGTGACGTCGGCGCCCAGGCGGCGAGCGACGAGCGCGGCCTCGTAGCCGCCGGGCCCGCCGCCGACGACGACGACGCGGGTGTCGGGCAGGGCGGGCGTCCCGGGCGGTGTGCTCACGCCCTCGATTGTGCCTGGTCGACGGGGTGCCGGTCCTCCCGAGGCCGCCCGGCGGGGCCCGGACGCCGTCCTGGAGGCGGTCGTCGAACGGGGACTAGCCTGCGGGACATGACCGACGTCACGGACCTCGACTCCCCCACCACCGACCCGTTCGAGGTGGCGCGCACCGCCGCCGCCCACCTGGCCCAGGCGACGGGGGTGCCGCGGCACGACGTCGCGCTCGTGCTCGGCTCCGGCTGGGGCGGCGCGGCCGACCTGCTGGGCGAGACCGTCGCCGAGGTCGCCAGCACCGACGTGCCCGGCTTCGCGGCCGCCGCGGTGGCCGGCCACGTCGGCACCATCCGCTCGGTGCGCATCGGCGACACCGGCAAGCACGCGCTCGTGCTCGGGTCCCGCACGCACCTGTACGAGGGCCGGGGGGTGCGGCGCGTCGTGCACGGGATGCGGACCGCCGCGGCGGCCGGCGCGTCCGTCGTCGTGCTGACCAACGGCTGCGGCGGCCTGAACCCGGCGTGGGCGCCCGGCACGCCCGTCCTCATCAGCGACCACATCAACCTCACGGCGACCTCGCCGCTGGAGGGCGCGACGTTCGTCGACCTCACCGACCTGTACTCCGCACGGCTGCGCGCCGTGGCGCGGGAGGTCGACGCGTCGCTCGACGAGGGCGTCTACGTCCAGTTCCGCGGGCCGCACTACGAGACGCCGGCGGAGGTGCAGATGGCCGCGCGGATCGGGGGCGACCTGGTCGGCATGTCCACCACGCTCGAGGCGATCGCGGCCCGCCAGGCCGGCATGGAGGTGCTCGGCATCTCGTTGGTCACGAACCTGGCCGCGGGGATCAGCGCGCAGGCGCTCTCCCACGCGGAGGTGCTCGAGGCGGGCCAGGCCGCCGGCCCGCGGATCAGCGCGCTGCTCGCCGACATCATCCGCCGGCTGTAGCCCGTCGGGACCTTCGGCTCGTGCGGTCCGCCACCCGTCAGTACGTTGGGGGGCATGGACCGCGACCTGGCGTGGGAGGACCTGCGGACGCAGGTCGAGGAGTGGATCGACGACGACCCGGACCCGCAGACCGCGGGCGAGCTGCGGGACCTGCTGCGGAAGGCCGACTCGCTCCCGCCGCAGCACGGCAGCACGCCGGTCGAGGAGCAGGCGTGGCGGCACGCACAGACCGCGCGGGCCGAGCTGGCGGACCGCTTCAGCGGCCTGCTGCAGTTCGGCACCGCGGGGCTGCGCGGCGCCGTCGCCGGCGGACCCCACCGGATGAACCGGGCCGTGGTCATCCGCGCCGCCTCGGGCCTCGCGGACTACCTGCTCGGTGAGCTCGACGGGCTGACGCCCGGTCCCCGCGTGGTGGTCGGGTACGACGCGCGGCACAAGTCGCACGAGTTCGCGCTCGACACCGCGGCCGTGCTGACCGCCGTGGGCATCGAGGTGCTGCTGCTCCCGCGCCCGCTGCCCACGCCCGTGCTCGCGTTCGCCGTCCGGCGGCTCGACGCCGACGCGGGGGTCATGGTCACCGCGTCCCACAACCCGCCGCAGGACAACGGCTACAAGGTGTACCTGGGCGGCCGCGTGGTCACCGACGGCGGGCAGGGCGCGCAGATCGTGCCGCCCGCCGACGCGGCCATCGCCGCGGAGATCGACCGCGTGCCGTCCGTCGCCTCCGTGCCGCGCGCCGCCGCCGGGTGGACCGTGCTGGGCGAGGACCTGGTCGAGGAGTACGTGGCCGCGACGCTCGCGCTCGCCGGGCCGGAGGACCGGGCCGCGGCCGCCGACCTGAAGATCGTGCTCACCCCGCTGCACGGGGTCGGCGGGCAGGTGGCGGCTCGCGTGCTGCACCAGGCGGGGTTCACCGACGTGACCGTCGTGCCGGAGCAGGAGGCGCCGGACCCGGACTTCCCGACCGTCGCGTTCCCCAACCCCGAGGAGCCCGGGGCGATCGACCTGGCGCTCGGCCTCGCGTCGGACGCCCGCGCGGACCTGGTGATCGCGCTCGACCCGGACGCCGACCGGTGCGCGGTCGCGGTCCTGGACCCGCGGGCGGGCGCGTACCGCGGTCCCGACACCGCCGCCGCCGAGGGCTGGCGCATGCTGCACGGGGACGAGACCGGCGCGCTCCTGGGCCAGGTCGCGGCCGACCGTGTCGCCGCCGACCTGGGTCCGGTCGACCCCGAGGCGACGTTCGCGAGCTCGATCGTCTCCTCGCGGCTCCTGGCGAGCATCGCGGACGCCGCGGGCGTGCGGCACGTGCGCACGCTGACGGGCTTCAAGTGGCTCTCCCGCGTCGACGGCCTGGTGTACGGCTACGAGGAGGCGCTCGGCTACTGCGTCGCCCCGCAGAACGTCCGGGACAAGGACGGGATCTCCGCCGCGCTCCTCGTGGCGGGACTGGCCGCGCGGCTCAAGGTCGCCGGCCGCACGCTCGTCGACGCGCTCGACGACCTCGCCCGCGCCCACGGTCTGCACCTGACGGGCCAGGTGTCCGCGCGGTACGACGACCTCGCCCAGATCGGGACGACCGTGCAGCGGCTGCGCGACGACCCGCCCCGGACCGTGGGCGGCTCGCGCGTCACGGTCGTCGACCTCGCGCGCGGGTCCGACGACGAGCGCGGCGGGCTGCCCCCGACCGACGGGCTTCGGTTCGACGGCGAGGACGGGACGCGCGTCGTCGTCCGGCCCTCCGGCACCGAGCCCAAGGTCAAGTGCTATCTCGAGGTGATCGAGGAGCTCGATCCCGGCGCAGACGACGCCGCGGTGGGCGCGGCGCGCGAACGTGCACGAGCGCGGCTCGACGCGGTCGCCGCCGACATGCGCGCGGCGCTCGGCATCGCCTGACCCGTCAGGCTCGCACGGCGAACGTGACCGACCTGGCGAGGTACCCGCTCCGGCTGACCGTGACCGTCTTGGTGCCGACCGGCGTCCCCCGGGCGACCCGCACGAGCGCCACCCCCGACGCGCTCGTGGTCCAGGTGCGGCCCGCGTACCGCACCGTGGCGCCCGCCACGGGAGCGCCGACGTCCGTGACGGTGACGCGCACCGTCCCTCCGGTCGTCCGGTCCACGCTCGCGGGCGTCCGGACCACGGTCAGCGGTGCGCGCACCTGGGTGTGGAAGACCCCGGTGACGAACGACGAGTCGTCCACCGGTGAGGTCGCCACGACGTCGAGAGGACCGCGCGACCCCTCGGCGGCGATGTGCCACACCGTGCCGGCGCCGAGCGGGCGCGTCCTGACGACCGAGCCCACGCGCGTCGCCGTGGTGCTCGTCCGCACCGCCTTGACCGTCGCCGCCGCCCCTGTGTAGCGCGTCGCCCAGGCGACCCACACCCGGCCCGACGGCCCGGGCGAGGCGGCCACGAGCCGCGCGTCCCTGGCTGCTACCTGCACGTACGACGAGGACGAGGTCGACGCTCCGACGCGCCACAGCCGGACCTGCGTCACGAACGGGTAGCCGACCGGGTACGCGACCGCGAGGCCGCCGCCCGACCGGGCCACGAGCGCGACCCGCTGCTCGACCGAGACCTGCGTCCCCGAGCCCGGCGCCCGCACGGGCGTCGACGTGGTCGGCAGGATCCGCTGCGTCCAGATCCCGCGAGCGGCGGCGTCGCTGCTGCCGACGTACCACGCGGCCCACACCGAGCCGGTCCGAGCGTCACGGGCGAGAGCGCCCTCGTACACGTAGCCTGCCGGTCCGCCGGGCGCCGACGTCCGCCGGTCCGGCGTGGTGGCCGGCACGGTCGTCTCCGCGCCGACGTGGAAGAACAGGCGTGACGGGTCGTCGACCGAGGAGAACGCGCCGACGAGGGTGCCTCCGGAGTCGAGGGCGTCGAGGGCGTAGCCGCCGTTCTGGGTCGCGCTCAGGGCGCCGTTCGCGAGCGACCACGCCGCGCCGTCGGACGAGGTCCCGTACGTGACGGCGCCGGCGTACCTCTCGCCGGGCTGGGTGGTGCGGATCCCGCGCAGCACCGCGCGGTAGCCGGCCCCGCTCCGGACCAGCGCGACCCGCTGCTCGAGCGAGGCCCACCCGCTGACGACGGTGCGCACCGGGCCGCTGAGGGCGCCCGTCGTCGTGAGCTGTCGTGTCCGGACCGCGTCCGAGGTCGTCCAGCCCACCAGGAGCCGGCTGCCCTGCGCGGACGACATCCGCAGCAGGTCCGGCTGGGCGACCGACGACACGTCCGACGTCGTGATCGTCGCCCACCCGGACGCGGCCGGGATCGGTCCCGGCGTCGTGGCCGGTGGCGGTCCGCCCGTCGCCGCCGCGGCCCCCGTGCCGAGCACCAGGGCCGATGCGGCGAGCGCGGCGACCGTGCGGGAGCGCAGTGCGGAGCGGGACGGGCGGAGCAGGTTCCTCGATCGCATCGGGGCTCCCGGGAGGAGTGCCGTCCGCCGGCGAGCGCCGACGTGCCAGCCACGCTAGGGGCCCACGGGTGGAGCGTCGATCCTTCTTGTCCTGAGCTCCGCGCAGCCGTCCGACCGTCAGTAGCCGGGGTCCGCCTCGAGGCCGGCGAGCACCGCCGCGGTGCCGGACAGGCCGAGGCGGGTCGCTCCGGCCTCGATCATGGCGAGCGCGTCGGCCGCCGTGCGGACGCCGCCCGACGCCTTGACCCCGAGCCGCCCGCCGACCGTCGCGGCCATCACCTCGACCGCGTGGACCGACGCCCCGCCCGAGGGGTGGAAACCGGTCGAGGTCTTCACGAAGTCGGCGCCCGCGGCCTCGGCGGCCTGGCACACCGCGACGATCTGGTGGTCGTCGAGCGCGGCGGACTCGATGATGACCTTGAGCACGGTCGGCGCCGGGACGGCCGCACGGACCGCGGCGACGTCGGCGCGCACGTCGTCGAACCGGCCCTCGCGGGCGGCACCGACGTCGATCACCATGTCCACCTCGTCGGCCCCGTCCGCGACCGCGCGGGCGGCCTCCGCGGCCTTGACGTCGCTGTGGTGCTTGCCCGACGGGAAGCCGCACACCGTCGCCACCAGCAGCCCGTCGGGGACCGTCACCGGCAGGAACGACGGCGAGATGCAGATCGAGTACGCGCCCAGCGCCGCGGCCTCGGCGACCAGCGCCTCGACGTCGGCGCGGGTGGCCTCGGGCTTGAGCAGCGTGTGGTCGACGAACCTCGCGAGGGCGCGGGCGTCGAGGGGCTCGTGGGTCATGCGCGGTGCCTTCCTCCCCGGGCCGCGGCGTACGCGGGCCGGATCACGGTGTCGATGAGCGCGGCGCGCTCGTCGTGGTGGACGAACGCGTGGGCGGCCGCCGTCACGGCGACGTCCTCGAGGTCCTCCAGGGTCCAGCCGGCCTCCTCGACGAGCAGCGTCAGCTCGCGGCCGAGCGACGTGCCCGACTGCAGCCGGTTGTCCGTGTTGACGGTGACCGCGAAGCCGAGGCGCAGCAGCCGCGTCACCGGGTGCTCCGCGACCGACGTCGCGCCCCCGGTCTGGACGTTGGACGACGGGCAGACCTCGAGCGCGAGGCGCCGGTCCCGCACCCAGTGGGCGAGCAGCCCGAGCCGGTCGCCCAGCTCGTCCGCGCCGAGGTCGTCGGCCAGCCGCACGCCGTGCCCCAGCCGGAGCGCGCCCTCGGCGACCGCGTCCGCGATCGAGTCCAGGCCCGCCGCCTCGCCCGCGTGCAGCGTGCACGGGAGGTGCGCCGCGCGGAGCGAGTCGAAGACCTCGGGGCACCGCGAGGCGGGGAAGCCGTCCTCGGGACCGGCCAGGTCGAACGCGACCACGCCCTCGTCGCGGTTGGCGATCGCGAGGTCCGCGACCTCCTGCCAGCGGTCCAGGTGGCGCATCGCGCACAGGATGGCGAGCACCCGGATCGGGTGGCCCTCCTCGCGCGCCTGCGCCGCGCCCTCGTCGAACCCGGCACGGACCGCGTCCACGACCTCCTGCAGGCTCAGGCCCTGCTCGACGTGCTGCTCGGGCGCGAACCGGACCTCGGCGTACACCACGCCGTCGGCGGCCAGGTCCAGCGCGCACTCGCGGGCCACACGCCGCAGCGCGTCGGCCGTCTGCATCACCGCGACGGTGTGCGCGAACGTCTCGAGGTACAGCTCGAGCGTGCCGGCGGACGCCGCGTCGACGAACCAGCGGCCCAGCTCGTCGGGGTCCGTGGCGGGCAGCTCGTGGCCGATCTGCGCGGCGAGCTCCACGATCGTGGCCGGCCGCACGCCGCCGTCCAGGTGGTCGTGCAGGAGCACCTTGGGCAGGGCCGGGACGAGCTCGGCGAGCGACTGCGGCCGCTCGTCCGGGTGCGGTTCGGTCACGTCTGGTCGCCCTCGTCCTCGTCCTCGAGCGGCACCTCGGTGCCCTGCTCGACGACGTCGGCCTCGTCGGCGCTGCCGTCGCGGTCCGCACGCGGGAAGTCGGGCGTGTACTCCTCGGGGTCCGCCGGAGCCGGCGTGCCCTCGTCGTCCGTGAGTCGCGCGGGGACGTCGGGGTCCGCGGGCACCAGGCCCGCGTCGCGCCACGCGTCCGGTCCGGGCACGGTGCTCATGGTTCCTCCAGGTCTCGTCCGGGACGGGTTCTCCCCCATCCTGGTCCGCTCGCGGGACGCGCGCAGGTCAGGCGGTGATGCGGTCGAGCACCAGCGGCCCGGCACCCGGCGCCGCCGCCGGGTCGACGACGACGCCGCCCGTGAGGGCCTCCCGCGCACGGCCGAACCGCTCGGGCGTGTCCGTGTGCAGCGTCAGCACGGGCTGGCCGGCGCGGACGCTCTCGCCCGGGCGCACGTGGATCTCGACGCCCGCGCCCGCCTGCACCGGGTCCTCCTTGCGGGCGCGGCCCGCGCCCAGGCGCCAGGCCGCGATGCCGACCGCGTACGCGTCCAGCGTCGTCAGCACGCCGTCCGTCTCCGCGAGCACCTGCTCGGTCTCGCGGGCCACCGGCAGCGGCGCGTCGGCGTCGCCGCCCTGCGCCTCGATCATGCGCCGCCAGACGTCCATGGCGCGGCCGTCGGCGAGAGCCGCGGCGGGGTCGGCGTCGGGCCGCCCCGCGGCGTCCAGCATCTCCCGCGCGAGCGCGAGGGTCAGCTCGACGACGTCGTCGGGACCGCCGCCCGCGAGCACCTCGAGGGACTCCCGGACCTCGAGCGCGTTGCCCGCCGTCCGGCCGAGCGGCGTCGACATGTCCGTCAGCAGCGCGACCGTCGTGACGCCCGCGTCCGTGCCGAGGTCGACCATCGTGCGCGCGAGCTCCCGCGCGTCGTCGAGGTCCTTCATGAAGGCGCCCGAGCCGACCTTGACGTCCAGGACCAGCGACCCCGTGCCCTCGGCGATCTTCTTGCTCATGATCGAGCTCGCGATGAGCGGGATCGCCTCGACCGTGCCGGTCACGTCCCGCAGCGCGTACAGCTTGCGGTCCGCGGGGGCCAGGCCGGAGCCGGCCTGGCAGATCACCGCGCCGACGTCGGCGAGCTGGCGCATCATCTCGTCGTTGCTCAGCGCGGCGCGCCAGCCGGGGATGGACTCGAGCTTGTCGAGCGTCCCACCGGTGTGGCCCAGCCCGCGGCCCGAGAGCTGCGGCACCGCGACGCCGAAGACCGCGACGAGCGGCGCCAGCGGCAGCGTGATCTTGTCCCCCACGCCGCCGGTCGAGTGCTTGTCCGACGTCGGCCGGCCCAGGCCCGCGAACGACATGCGCTCGCCGGACGCGATCATGGCCGCGGTCCACCGCGCGATCTCCGCCCGGTCCATGCCGTTGAGCAGGATCGCCATGTTGAGGGCGGACATCTGCTCGTCGGCCACCACGCCGCGCGTGTACGCGTCGATGACCCAGTCGATCTGCCCGTCGGTCAGCCGCTTCCCGTCACGCTTGGCGACGATGACGTCGACGGCGTCGAACGCCTCGCTCATGCCCGCTCCTCAGGCTCGTTCGGTCAGGTCGTCGGGCCCGAAGGCGTCCGGCAGGACCTCGGTCATGGGCCGCAGCCCGCTCACGGTCTCGAGGACCAGGCCCGCGCCGCCGTGCTCCCACAGCAGCTGGCGGCACCGTCCGCACGGCATGAGGACCGTGCCGTGGCCGTCGACGCACGTGAAGGCGACGAGCCGGCCGCCGCCGGACATGACGAGCGCGGACACCAGCGAGCACTCGGCGCACAGCGTGACGCCGTAGCTCGCGTTCTCGACGTTGCAGCCGGAGACGACGCGACCGTCGTCGACGAGCGCGGCGGCGCCCACCGGGAAGCGGGAGTAGGGCACGTACGCGCGCTGCATCGCCTCCGTGGCGACCTGTCGCAGCGCGTCCCAGTCGACCTCGGGCACGGACATCACTCCTTGACGTACGGCTCGCCGTCGGCGGCCGGTGCCCGCGACTTCCCGACGAGCCCGGCGACGGCCAGGATCGTCACGACGTACGGGAGCATGAGCATGAACTGGCTGGGCACGGGGGCGCCGACGATCGACAGCGCGCCCTCGAGGTTCGACGCGAACCCGAACAGCAGCGCGGCGAGCGCGGCGCCGATCGGGTCCCACTTGCCGAAGATCACGGCCGCCAGGGCGATGAAGCCCGCGCCCGCGGTCATCTCCTTGCCGAACGACGACACCGAGACGACGGTGTAGAACGCGCCGCCGACCCCGGTGATGGCGCCCGCGATCATGAGAGCGCGGTACCGCGTGCGCTCGACCTTGATGCCGACCGTGTCGGCCGCGGTGGGGTGCTCGCCGACCGCGCGCACCCGCAGGCCCCAGCGGGTGCGCATGAGCGCGAACCACACCGCGGGGACGAGCAGGTACATCAGGTAGATCACGATCGTCTGGTTGAACAGCGCCGGACCGAGGACGGGGATCTTCGAGAGCACCGGCAGCGCGATGCGCTCGAACCGGTCGGTGTCGTTGAGCGTCTCGCCCTTGGGCACCATCACCTGGGAGTACAGGAAGCTGGTCACGCCGATGACGAGGACGTTGAGCACCACGCCGACGATGACCTGGTTCACCTTGTAGGTGATCGCGAACAGACCGAGCACGAGCGCCACGAGGACGCCCGAGACGACCGCCGCGACCAGACCGGCCCACGGGCTGTCGGTGAGCGACCCGACGAAGGCCGCGGTGAACGCGCCGGCGAGGAGCTGGCCCTCGATCGCGATGTTCACGACGCCGGCCCGCTCGCCGACGACCCCGCCGAGCGCGCCGAACACGATCGGCACGGACAGCAGGACCGAGCCGCCGACGAGCCTCACGGCCGGGATGTCCCCCTGGCTGCCGGCCGCCGCCCAGGCCAGGAACCCGACGAGGAAGACGAACGCGAACACGAGCGTGACCCACACGGGCACGCGCCGGCGACGCGCGACGAGCAGGAACGCGGCCGCGGTGCACAGGGCCATCACGACGATCGCCAGCCACGCCGTGGTCATGCCGTCGACGGTCGCGTCCGGGATCGTGAAGAAGTCGGTCTCCGTCGCGAACCGGAAGGTCGCGTCGCCCTCGCGCGGGACGAGCAGCAGCAGCAGCGCGAACAGCGCGGTGACGACCGCGAAGCCGATCGGCGCCTTGCGGCTCACGACCTGCACGTGCCGGTGCGCGCCGGCGTTGGGGGCGGCCGCGGGGGCCGGTGCCAGGGCGGTCATCGAGCTGCTCCGTCCGCCGTCGGGGTGGTGGGTGCGGCCATCGCCGCAGCGGCGGCCGGTGGCGTCGTGCTGCGGCGGTCCGGCTGAGGCAGCCGGAAGATCGCCCGGACCAGCGGCGGAGCCGCGATGAACAGCACGATGAGCGACTGCACGACGAGCACGATCTCGATCGGGATGCCCTCGGCGGCCTGCATCGTCGTCCCGCCCGACTTGAACGCGCCGAACAGGAGGCTCGCGAACAGCACGCCGACGGGCTGGGAGCCACCGAGCAGCGCGACGGTGATCGCGTCGAACCCGATGCCGGCGTCGATCGTCGAGCCGAACCCGCTCGTCGACAGCCCGAGCACCTGCGTGGCCCCGGCGGCGCCGATCAGCGCACCACCGACGAGCATCGAGCCGACGATCGTGCGCGGCACGTTGACGCCGGCGACGCGCGCGGCGTACTGGTTCTCGCCGATCATCCGGAACCGGAACCCGAGGCTCGACCGGTTGAGGAGCCACCACACCACCACGACGGCGACCAGGGCCAGGACGAAGCCCAGGTGCAGCTGGTACTGCGGGCCGAAGATGCGGGGCAGGATCGCGGTGGGAGCCATGGGCGGCGTCTTCGGGTTCGCCGAGCCGGGTGCCTGCAGCAGCCCGGGCGTCGCGAGCAGGTAGGAGAGCAGGTAGAACGCGACGTAGTTGAGCATGATCGTCACGATCACCTCGTGCGCCCCGGTGGTCGCCTTGAGCACGCCGGCGATGCCCGCCCAGAGCGCGCCGGCCAGGACGCCCGCGAGCACCGCGACGGTGACGTGGATCCCGGCGGGCAGGTCGACACCGAACCCGACCCAGCCGGCCGCGGCGGCCGCCATCAGCATCTGGCCCTGGCCACCGATGTTGAACATCCCGGAGCGGAAGCCGATCGCGACGCCGAGACCCGCGAGGATCAGCGGGGTCGCGTACGTCAGCGACTGCGTCAGCGGGCGGATCGCCTGCTCGAACGTGTCCGCCTGGTAGTTGTAGACCGCGCCGCGGAACAGCGCGGTGTACGCGCCGCCCACCGCCTCCCCGACCGCCGAGAGCAGGTCCAGCGGCCGCGCGAAGAAGTACGACGCGGCGGCCTGCACCTCGGGGTCGGTGACGGCGACCATGATCGAGCCGGCGAGCACCGCGAGCACGACCGCGCCGAGCGCGACCGCCCACCCGCCGGAGGTCGCGCGCGCGACCGCGTCGCGCCAGCGGTGGTCGGGGTTCTCGGTGGCTGCGTCGGGCGCGCTCATGCCACGGCTCCTGCGTCGTCGGGCGCGATGCCGGCCATCATCAGGCCGATCACGTCGCGCGGGGTCGTCGCCGGCACGATGCCGACGACCCGGCCGCGGTACATCACCATGATCCGGTCGCCGAGCGCGACGGCCTCGTCGAGCTCGGTCGCCAGCACGACCACCGGGATGCCCGCGTCACGCGTCTCGACGACGCGCTTGTGGATGAACTCGATCGAGCCGACGTCCACGCCGCGCGTGGGCTGCGACGCGACGAGCAGCCGCAGCTCGCGCGAGAGCTCGCGAGCCAGCACGACCTTCTGCTGGTTGCCGCCGGACAGTCGTCCCGCCGGCACCTCGATGCCCTGCGTGCGGATGTCGAACTCGTCGACCTTCTCGCGGGCGAACGTGTCGCGTGCCCCGAGCTGCAGCAGCCCGCGGCGCGCGAACGGAGCCTCGTCCGCGCGGTTGAGCATGAGGTTCTCCGCGACCGTGAACGAGCCGACCAGGCCGTCCACCCCGCGGTCCTCGGGCACGTAGCCGAGCCCCGCGTCGATGATCTGGCGCACGGTGAGCCCGACGAGCTCGCGGCCGTCGAGCGTGATGCTGCCCGTGACGCCGTGCGCCAGCCCCGCGAGCGCCTCGGCGAGCTCGGTCTGCCCGTTGCCCTGCACGCCGGCGACGACGAGCACCTCGCCGCCGCGCACGGTGAAGGACACGTCGTCGACCAGGACCGTGCCGCGCTCGTCGGTCACGTCGAGGTGGCTGACCTCGAGCATCGACTCGGCGTACGCGGGCGCGCCCTTGCGCACCGTCAGCTCGACCGCGCGGCCCACCATGAGCGCGGCGAGCTCGGCGTCGCTCGCGCCGGGCGACGCCTCGCCGACGATCGCCCCGCGGCGCACGACCGTGATCCGGTCGGCGACCTCGCGCACCTCGCGCAGCTTGTGGGTGATGAAGACGATCGCGACGCCCTCGGACCGCAGCTGGCGCATGATCGCCATGAGCTCGTCCGTCTCCTGGGGCGTGAGCACCGCGGTCGGCTCGTCGAACACGAGGACCTTGGCGTCGCGGGACAGCGCCTTGATGATCTCGACCCGCTGCTGCACGCCCACCGGGAGCTCCTCGACGAGGGCGTCGGGGTCGACGTGGAAGCCGAACCGGTCGGCGATCTCGCGCACCTTCGCGCGGCCCGCCTCCAGGTCGAGCCGGCCGCCGCCGCGGGTCTGCTCGTGGCCGAGCATGACGTTCTCCGCGACGGTGAAGACCGGGATGAGCATGAAGTGCTGGTGGACCATGCCGATGCCGGCCGCCATCGCGTCGCCCGGGCCCGAGAAGTGCTGGACCTCGTCGTCCAGGAGGATCTCGCCCTCGTCCGCGGTGTACAGCCCGTACAGCACGTTCATCAGCGTGGACTTGCCCGCGCCGTTCTCGCCCAGCAGGCAGTGGATCTCGCCCGGCTCGACGACCAGGTCGATGTGGTCGTTGGCGACGAGCGCCCCGAACCGCTTGGTGATGCCTCGAAGCTCAAGCCTCATGTGGTGATCCTCGTGAGGAGCGGCGTCCGCCGCACGACGACACGCGGCGGGGAGGCCGTGCAGGCCTCCCCGCCGTGTCTGACAGGTCCCGTCAGGACGCTCGCGTCACTGAGCGAGGTAGGACGTGACCTCGACCTTGCCGTCGATGATGTCCTGCTTGAGCTGGTCGACCTCGGCCACGAGCGCCGGGTCCACCTTGCCCTCGAAGTTGTGCAGCGGGGCGATGCCGACGCCGCCGTTCTCGAGCGTGCCGATGTACGCCTCGGGGTCCCAGTTGCCCTGGCCCGACGCGAGCATGGCGTCGTACGTCGAGACGTCCATGTTCTTCAGGATCGAGGTCAGGATGATGTCCTGCGTCTTCGGGTCCGTGTTGAACACGTCGGCGTCCGCGCCGATGAGCGCGACGTCGCGGCCCGAGTCGGCGATGGCGTCCATGGCGGACTGGTAGATCGGGCCACCCACGGGGAGGATCACGTCGACGCCCTGGTCGATGATGCCGGCCGCGACCTGCTTGGCGTCGTCGTTGGCCGCGAAGCCACCGGTGAACGAGCCCTTGTCGCCGCCCTCGAAGCCGACGACCTGGACGCTCGCGCCCTTCTGCTTGTTGTAGTACTCGACGCCCTGCTTGAAGCCGTCCATGAAGATCGTGACGGTCGGGTAGGGCTGGCCGCCGAAGGTGCCGACCTTGCCGGCCTGCGAGTAGCCGGCCGAGAGGTAGCCCGCGAGGAACGCGGCCTGCGCCGTGTCGTAGAGGAGCGGCTTGATGTTCTCCGCGTCCTTGGTGCCGTCGAAGTCGTTGTCCGCGGCGTCGTCGACCAGGATGTAGTGCAGGTCGGCGTTGTCCGTCGCCGACGTGACCGTGTCGGCCGACAGCGCGAACCCGACGGAGACGATCGTGTCGCAGCCCTCGGAGACGAGGCTCTGCAGGTTGCCCGCGAACTCGGTCGCCGCGTCGGACTGGACCTCGGCGAACTGGCCGCCCAGCTCGGTGACGGCCTTCTTCGCGCCCTCGTAGGAGAGCTGGTTGAAGCTCTTGTCGTCGAAGCCGCCCTCGTCGGAGACGATGCAGCCCTTGAAGTCCGACGTCGCCGTCGTGGGCTCGGCGGAGCCGGCCATGGTCTCCGTGCCGCCCGGGGTCGAGGTGGTGTCGTCGGGGGCGTCGCCGCACGCCGCGAGCGCGAGGGCGACGGCGCCGCTGAGCGCGGCCACCTGGATGAGCTTCTTCACGCGTCTCTCCTGATTGTCGTCAGAACGCCTGACCGCGTCGGTCCGGGCCCCGCGGGGCTCCCGGGCGCGCGCCGGCATCGATGACTGGACTCTAGTGAGCGGTGGATGACGCGCAGGTTACCGGCGGGTATCTCCGCAGGTTCCGTTACGGAGTTGGAACATCGGCCCAGGTGGCGGACCGAGGTTCCGCGATGCGAGACGCGTCAGGGCCGGGCGCCGGCGAGGAGCGCCGCACGCGCCAGGAGGAGCGCACCGGCCTCGACCGCCCGCTCGTCGACGACGAGGTCGCCCTGGTGGATGTCGTACGTGCGCCCGCCGGGGGTGCGCGTGCCGAGCCGCGCCATCGCGCCCGGCACCTTCTGCAGGTACCACGCGAAGTCCTCGCCACCGAGCGACTGCTCCGTGAGCGTGACCGACGCCTCCCCGAGCACGTCGCGCGCGGCGGCCTCGAGCACACCCGTGGCGCGCTCGTCGTTCTCCACCGGCGGGACGCCGCGCTGGTGCCGGATCTCGACCTCGACGCCGTAGGGGGCGACCACCTGCTCCACCGCGTCGTGGAACACCTGCGACGCCTTCTCCCACGCGCGCACGTCCAGGCAGCGCAGCGTGCCGCGCACCGAGCCGGAGCCGGGGATCACGTTGTGCGCGACACCGGCCTGCACCGCACCCCACGTGAGGTTGACGCCCGAGCGCGGGTCGAGCCGCCGGCCCAGGATCGCGGGGACCTGCGTCACCACCTGCGCCATCGCGTAGACCAGGTCGCCCGTCAGGTGCGGTCGCGACGTGTGACCGCCGGGCCCGGTGAACGTGACCGTGACCTCGTCGCTGGCCGAGGTGATGGGGCCGATGCGCGTGCCGACCAGGCCGACGTCGAGCTTCGGGTCGCAGTGCACCGCGAAGATCGACGAGACGCCGTCCAGCGCGCCCTCGCGGATCACGTCGAGCGAGCCGCCGGGCTGCACCTCCTCCGCGGGCTGGAAGACGAGCCGGACGCCCGCGGCGAGCTCGCCGGCGGCCGCGAGCTCCGCGAGCGCGAGCCCCGCCCCGAGCACGGCCGTGGTGTGCACGTCGTGGCCGCACGCGTGCGCGACCCCCCGGTGCGTCGACGTCCACGGCAGGCCGCACTCGTCGGCCACCGGCAGCGCGTCGAGGTCGGCGCGCAGCGCGACCCGGCCCCGACCCGTGGCCGCGTGGCCCGGGCCGATGTCGCACACGAGCCCGCTGCCGGGCAGCAGGTGCGGCTCGAGCCCGGCCACCCGGAGCCGGTCCGCCACCACGCGCGTGGTGCGCTCCTCGGTGCGCGCGAGCTCCGGGTGGGCGTGCAGGTCACGCCGGGTCTCGACGAGCTCGTCGCGCAGCGAGGCGACCAGCTGCGTCAGGCGCAGCGCCGCGGCCGTGGCCGGCGCGGGGCGCAGGGAGTCGAGCGACGGGACGGTGGGACCGGGCAGCACAGGCACCACGCGAGGTTATCCCCGCACCGGTGCGCGGGGTCGACGCGTCCCACCCCGCGGCGCCCCGCCCTCAGCGCTGCGCGCGCTCGGTGACCTGCGCGGCGACCTCCGGTGCGGGCAGCTCGAGCATCTCGGTCGGGTACGCGCGACGGCGCCCGTCCGCGCTGTGCAGCTCCAGGTGCTCGCCGAGCGCCGCCGACGGCCGCACCTGGGCGGTCGTGCCCGCGGTCGGCCAGGACTCGGCGGGCACGGCCTGCATGGTCGCCGCTGCCGACGGCTGCTCCGCGAACCGGATCTCGTCGTCCCCGACGACGAACGCGACCTCGTCGAGCACGGCCGGTGCGGCCCGCAGGCGCTCGCGGCCCCACCACGCGAGCAGCGGCAGCGGGACCAGGACCAGCAGCAGCAGGAGCGAGACCGCCTCGAACCCCTGCGTGGCGTTGACCACGACGAACGGGACCAGGACCAGCAGCGCGACCAGGACGCTCAGCCCGATCGCGGCGCGCCCCCGGCTGACCCGCTCCTGCGTCGACCGGCGCGCGAAGTCCGCGCGGGCCTCGGGCCGGTACCGCACGACCAGCGGCTCGGTCACAGCAGGTCGTCCCGCCCCGCGCCGCGCCAGCCGTCGACGGCGCCCTTGACCTGCTGCGCGTGCGCGCGCGTCGTGACCAGGAGCGCGTCGGCGGTGTCGACGACGACCGCGTCCGGCAGCCCGACGACGCTCACGGTCCGCCCGGCGGCGGGGACGACGAACGCGTCCGGCGCCCCGACGCGCAGGACCGCGGCCTCGTCGCCGAGCGTCGGCGTCGCCAGCAGCGAGGCGAGCGAGGCGAAGTCGCCGACGTCGTCCCAGCCGAACTCGCCCGGGACCACCGCGACGCCGCCCGCCGCCGCGACCGGCTCGGCGATCGCGTGGTCGATCGCGATCCGGGTCAGGGCCGGCCACACGCGCGCGAGCACCTCGTCCCGCGCGCCCGTGTCCCAGGACCGCGCGATCTCCCGCAGGCCCTCGGCCAGCGTCGGGAGCTGCGTCTCGAGGTGCTCGAGCAGCACGTCGGCCCGGACGACGAACATGCCCGCGTTCCAGCGGTACTCCCCCGTCGCGAGGTACTCGGCCGCCGTCTGCGCGTCCGGCTTCTCGGTGAAGCCGGCGACGTGGCGCGCGCTCGGGGCGCCGTCCAGCCCGAGCGGCGACGCCGAGCGGACGTAGCCGAACGCCGTCGACGGCCCGGTGGCCGCGATCCCGATCGTCGCGACGAAGCCGGCGCGCGCCGCCACGACCGCCTCGCGGACCGCGCGCTCGAACTCCGCCGACCCGTCGATGACGTGGTCCGCCGCGAAGGAGCCGATCACGACGTCCTCGCCGTGCCGCTCGAGCAGCACCGCGGCCGCGAGCCCGATCGCCGCCATCGAGTCGCGCGGCGAGGGCTCGACGAGCAGCCGGCCCCGCTCGTCGCCGGCGGCGAGCCCGGGGACCTGCTCCGCGACCGCGGCCGCGTGCCGCGTGCCCGTCACGACGACCACGCCCCGCGGGCCCGTGAGCGGGACCAGCCGGTCGACCGTGGCCTGCAGCAGCGTGCGCCCGGACCCGGTGAGGTCGAGCAGGAACTTGGGGTGACCGGCGCGGGACAGCGGCCACAGGCGCGTGCCGGCACCGCCCGCGGGCACGACGGCGTGGAAGCCGGGGATGGGCGTCGACATGCGGGTCAGGGTAGCCGCGGCGTCCCGGCAGGGCGGTCGTTCCCGGGTCGCCGGAGCCGCGTCTACGCGGCCGGCGGGTCGGGCTGCCGCGCCGTCCCATCCTGTGGACTTGCTCACACGGAGGGACCTTGGGCCCACCGCGGTAGGGCGACGCCCGTCGCGGTCGTTACAGTGAAGCAGCCCACGGGACGACGCCGTCCCACCCCTGACTCGCCAGGAGGCACCCCCCGTGTCCGCAGCGCCTACCGCGCCCTCCTCGCCACCCGCGAGGAAGAAGGCGCCCGTCGGCACGCTCTACCGAGGCCGTGAAGGCATGTGGTCGTGGGTCGCGCACCGCGTGACCGGCGTCGCGATCTTCTTCTTCCTCCTGGTGCACGTGCTCGACACCTCGCTCGTGCGCGTCTCCCCCGAGGCGTACAACGACGTGATCGGCACCTACAAGAACCCGATCATGGGCCTCGGCGAGGCCGGCCTCGTCGCCGCGATCGTGTTCCACGCCTTCAACGGCATCCGGATCATCCTGGTCGACTTCTGGGCCAAGGGCCCGAAGTACCAGCGCGTGATGCTCTGGGTGGTCCTCGGCCTGTTCGTCGTGACCATGGCCGGCTTCCTGCCGCGGCACCTCATGCACGTGTTCGGAGGCGAGTGATGACCACCATCGCCGACCCCAAGGCGCCGCGTCCGCCGCGCGCCCGCCCGTCGCGCCTCACCACGCGCGGCAACACCGAGCTCTACGGCTGGGTCTTCATGCGCGCGTCCGGCGTGCTGCTCCTGATCCTGATCTTCGGGCACCTGTTCGTGAACCTGGTCGCGGGCGAGGGCGTCAAGGCGATCGACTTCGGCTTCGTCGCCGGCAAGTGGGCGTCGCCGCTGTGGCAGGTCTGGGACCTGCTCATGCTCTGGCTCGCGATGATCCACGGCACCAACGGCATGCGGACGATCGTCAACGACTACGCGGAGAAGGACGGGACGCGCCTGGTGCTCAAGGGCCTCCTGTACCTCGCGTTCGTCGTGACCGTGGTCCTCGGCACGCTCGTGATCTTCACGTTCGACCCGTGCCCCACCGACGCGCCGCTCGACCTGCTGCCGTCCTTCTGCACGGCCTGAGAGGAACCCCGGATGCAGACCCATCAGTACGACGTCGTGATCGTCGGTGCGGGCGGCGCCGGCATGCGCGCCGCGCTCGAGTCCTCGACCCGCGTGCGCACCGCCGTGATCAGCAAGCTCTACCCGACCCGCTCCCACACCGGCGCGGCGCAGGGCGGCATGTGCGCCGCGCTCGCCAACGTCGAGGAGGACAACTGGGAGTGGCACACGTTCGACACCGTCAAGGGCGGTGACTACCTGGTCGACCAGGACGCCGCCGAGGTGATGGCCAAGGAGGCCATCGACGCGGTGCTCGACCTGGAGAAGATGGGCCTGCCGTTCAACCGCACGCCCGAGGGCCGGATCGACCAGCGCCGGTTCGGCGGGCACACGCGCAACCACGGCGAGGCCGCGGTGCGCCGCTCCTGCTACGCCGCGGACCGCACGGGTCACATGATCCTGCAGACGCTCTACCAGCAGTGCGTGAAGAACGAGGTCGAGTTCTTCAACGAGTTCTACGTCCTGGACCTGCTGGTCGACCACGACCTCGCGGCGGGCCACGTGCCCGACGGCGAGGAGGTCAACGTCTCCGGCGTCGTGGCGTACGAGCTCGCGACGGGCGAGATCCACGTCTTCCAGGCCAAGTCGGTCGTGTTCGCCACCGGCGGCGCGGGCAAGATCTTCAAGACGACGAGCAACGCGCACACCCTCACCGGCGACGGCATGGCCCTGGCCTACCGGCGCGGCATCCCGCTCGAGGACATGGAGTTCTTCCAGTTCCACCCGACGGGCCTGGCCGGCCTGGGCATCCTGCTCTCGGAGGCCGCGCGCGGCGAGGGCGCGATCCTGCGCAACTCCGAGGGCGAGCGGTTCATGGAGCGCTACGCCCCGACGATCAAGGACCTGGCGCCGCGCGACATCGTCGCCCGCTCCATGGCGAACGAGGTCCGCGAGGGCCGCGGCGCCGGGCCGAACAAGGACTACGTCCTGCTCGACCTCACGCACCTCGAGCCCGCACACATCGACGCCAAGCTCCCGGACATCACCGAGTTCGCCCGCACGTACCTGGGCATCGAGCCCTATACCGAGCCCGTCCCGGTGTACCCCACCGCGCACTACGCGATGGGCGGCATCCCGACGAACATCGAGGGCGAGGTCCTGCGCAACGAGACCGACGTCATCAAGGGCCTGTACGCCGCCGGCGAGGTCGCGTGCGTCTCCGTTCACGGCTCCAACCGCCTGGGCACCAACTCGCTGCTCGACATCAACGTCTTCGGCAAGCGAGCCGGCAAGGCGGCCGCGGCGTACGCGGCCACGGCGTCGTTCGTCGAGCTGCCGCAGGACCCCGCGGTCGTCGTGGAGGCGGAGCTCGAGACGATCCGCACGCGCGGCGACGGCGAGCGGGTCGCGGACATCCGCCGGGCGCTGCAGGAGACGATGGACGCCAACGCCCAGGTGTTCCGCACCCGGGACTCCCTGACGCAGGCGCTCGACGACGTCAAGGCGCTCCGCAAGCGGTACCAGGCGGTCTCCGTGCAGGACAAGTCGCGCACGTTCAACACCGACCTGCTCGAGGCGGTCGAGCTGGGCTTCCTGCTCGACATCGCCGAGACCGTCGTCGTCGGGGCGCTGCGCCGCGAGGAGTCGCGCGGCGGTCACTTCCGCGAGGACTTCCCCGACCGGGACGACGAGAAGTTCATGCGCCACACCATGGCGTACCGCCGACCCCTGCAGGCCGACGGCCGGCAGTGGGGCGGTGACTCCGACGGGGACGCCGAGGGTCCCTTCCACCACACCGAGGTCTTCGACGGGTACCAGCTCGTGCTGGGCTCCAAGCACGTCAACGTGACCCGCTACCAGCCGATGGAGCGCAAGTACTGATGACTGCCACGCTCGAGGGCGCCCCCTCCGAGGTCGGTGCCGTGCCGTCGTTCACGGTCACCCTCCGGGTCCTGCGCCACCTGCCCGCCGACGACGGCACGGCCGTGACCCGCTGGGACGAGTTCCAGGTCCAGGCGCACGGCACCGACCGCGTGCTCGACGCCCTGCACAAGGTCAAGTGGGAGGAGGACGGCTCGCTCACGTTCCGTCGCTCCTGCGCGCACGGCGTGTGCGGGTCCGACGCGATGCGGATCAACGGCCGCAACCGTCTGGCCTGCAAGACGCTGCTGAAGGACCTGGACCCGAGCAAGCCGATCACGGTCGAGCCCATCAAGGGCCTGCCCGTGGTCAAGGACCTCGTGGTCGACATGGAGCCGTTCTTCGCGTCGTACCGCGAGATCATGCCGTTCCTCATCACCACGGGGAACGAGCCGAGCAAGGAGCGCCTGCAGTCCGCCGAGCAGCGCGAGCGGTTCGACGACACCACCAAGTGCATCCTGTGCGCCGCGTGCACGTCGTCCTGCCCCGTGTTCTGGACCGACGGGCAGTACTTCGGCCCCGCCGCGATCGTCAACGCGCACCGGTTCATCTTCGACAGCCGCGACGAGGGCGGTGCGCAGCGCCTCGAGATCCTCAACGACAAGGAGGGCGTGTGGCGCTGCCGCACGACCTTCAACTGCACCGAGGCGTGCCCGCGCGGCATCGAGGTGACAAAGGCGATCCAAGAGGTGAAGCGCGCGATGATCACGCGCGCCTTCTAGGGCCGGGGTCTCCTGATGGACGTCGAGGTCCCGCTGCCGGGCGGCAACGTCGGCGGGGCGGTGCTCGTCGGGTCGACCGTGCGCCGCCCGACGGGACCGTGGACGCCCGCGGTGCACGAGCTGCTGGGCTTCCTGCAGGCCGCCGGGCTGCGGGCGGTCCCGCGCGTGCACGGGTTCGACGAGCAGGGCCGCGAGGTCCTGGACTACCTGCCCGGCGAGGTGGTGCCCGTCGGCGAGCGCGCGCTGACCGACGCCCAGCTCGCCTCCGCCGCGCGCTGGCTCCGCGACTTCCACGCGGTGGTGGCCGGGTTCGACCGCGGCCCGCGCCGGTGGCGCTTCGTCGAGCGCGCCCTCGCGCCCGGTGAGATCGTCTGCCACCACGACGCGGCGATGTACAACCTCGCGTTCGACGGCGACGAGCTCGTCGGGGTCTTCGACTGGGACGTGGCCGGCCCGGGGGTCCCGCTGGACGACCTGGCGATCCTCGCGTGGGTCTCGCCCCTGCTGTTCCCCGACGACGACGCCGGCCGCATGGCGCACGGGCTGCGCGTCATCGCCGACGCCTACGGCGACGTGGAGCCCGCCCGGCTCCTGCGGCACGTGGAGCGCCGGATGCGTGACGCCGCGGACCGCATCGCCGGGGGCCAGCGCGCGGGGGACGCGGGCATGCTCCGGCTCGGGGAGATCGGCGAGCCGGCGGCGACGCTCGCCCGGCTCGAGGTCCTGGTGGCCCGCACCGACGAGATCGTGGACGCCCTCGGGCGCTGAGGCCTCAGGCCTCGTCGGGCGCGTCCTGGGGCGGGTTCGCGACCCACGCCGACGCGAGCAGCATGATCCGCGCGATGAGGTTGACCCACAGCAGCAGGGTCACGATCACCGCGAACGGCGCGAGCGCGGGGTTCTTCGAGATGCTCCCGGCGACCACCGAGGTGCCGAGGTAGCGGACCACACCGATGCCCACGGCAGCGATGAGCGCCCCCCACAGGAGGTCGCGGGTCGGCGGCGACTCTCCTGCCAGGACGCGCACCACCAGCACGAACACACCGAGGTCCACGACGAGCGCCACCAGGATCCCGACGGCCTGCACCGCCACCGTCGCGACGCCGCCCCAGTCGAGCCCCTGCAGGACCCACTGCGCGGCGGCCGTCGCGCCCGTGGTCAGCAGCACCGAGAGCAGGATCGCGAACGCGAACCCCGCGAGCCCCGCGAGCTGCCGCAGCTTCCCGAGGACCGCGTTGTCACCGCCACCCGCCTCGTCGGCGAACATCGCGCGCACCCCCGTGCGCAGCGCGCCCGTCGCGGCGAGCGCGGAGAGCAGCAGCACCACCACCGCGATGATGCCCGCGACCGTGAGGCCGGCGCTGAGCTGGAGGTCGTCCGGAGAGATCACGCCGTCGTTGCTGCCGTTGTCGACCAGGCCGGGCAGCGCCTCGTCGATCGCGTCGAGCACCTGCTGGCGGAGCTCCTTGTTCCCGCCGAGCACCGCCATGAAGACGGTCCAGGCGAACGTCAGCGCCGCGAAGACCGAGAACAGCGTGGCGTACGCGATGCCACCCGTCAGGACCCCGCCGCCACGGGCGCCGAACCGCGCGTTGGCCCGGGCCGGGCGCGTGCGCTGCCACCACGCGAGCGCGGCCTTCGCGCGGTCGACCAGGCTCGGGCCGTGGCTGCCGACGGGGTCGCCCGTCGCGGCCGCCGCCCGGCGGTGCGCCGTCCCGGAGCCCGCGGCGGGCTCGACGACCTCGGCGCTCGCCTCAGGTGCCTGCGTCCTGCCCGCCTCGCGTTCGTCCACGTCACGAGGCTAGGCGCGGCCCGGTGGCTCGGCACCCCGAGCGGAGGGACTGGCGGTCAGACGTCCCAGACCGACGCCGCGTCCGCGGGGGTGTCGTGCCGCCGGGCGCGGCCGGTGAGGCGGTACTCCGCCTGCGGGCGCCAGACCTCGTCGTCCCCCCGCTGGTAGCAGTGGAAGCGGGTGACGACGAACGAGGCGTCGAAGTCCGCGAGCTCCTCGAGCGCGGCGTCGAGCTGCTCGTCCGAGAGCTCGTGCGCGACGGTGACGTGCGGGTGGTAGTGGAACCGCAGCTCCTGCGCGAGGGGGCCGCTCCGGATCGCGGTCTCCAGCTCCTCGCAGCCCGCGATGCCGTCCGCCACCTGCACGAACGCGACCGGCGAGACGGGCCGGAACGTCGCCGTGCCGCGCAGCCGCAGCACGAACGGGCTGCACCGCGACGCGACGGCCGCCAGGTGCGCGTCCACCTCGGCCGCGTCCGCCGGCGCCACCGCCGTGGGGCCGACGAGCGTCACGTGCGGCGGGATGAACGCCGCCCACGGGTCGCCCAGTCGTGCGCGAGCCTCCTGCAGCTGGGCGCCGTAGGGCTCGGGGACGGTGATCGCGACGCCGACGATCACCTGGTCGCCGGATCGCTCCGGCAGCCTCATGCGCGCCCCGGCCGACGAGCCAGCAGGCCGGTGCGCTCGTACACGCGGTCGAGCGTCACGGACGCGATCTCCCGGGCCCGCTCGGCGCCCTTCGCCAGCACGTCGTCGAGGTGCGCCGGGTCGTCGAGGTACTCGTGCACGCGCGCCTGGAAGGGAGTGACCCAGTCGACGACGACGTCGGCGAGGTCCACCTTGAGGTCGCCGTACCCCTTGCCCGCGTAGTCGGCCTCGAGCTCGGGGACCGTGCGGCCCGTGAGCGCGGAGTAGATCGTCAGCAGGTTCGAGATGCCGGGCTTGGCCTCGGGGTCGAAGCGGATCTCCCGGCCCGTGTCGGTCACCGCCGAGCGGATGCGCTTCGCGATGGTCTTCGGGTTGTCGAGCAGCTCGATGAGCCCGTTCGGCGACGCCGCCGACTTGCTCATCTTGGCCGTCGGGTCCTGGAGGTCGTAGATCTTGGCCGTCGCCTTGACGATGTGCGGCTCGGGGACCACGACGGTGTCCTTGCCGAAGCGCGCGTTGAGGCGCTGCGCCAGGTCCCGCGTGAGCTCCAGGTGCTGGCGCTGGTCCTCGCCCACCGGGACCGAGTGCGTGTCGTAGAGCAGGATGTCGGCGGCCATCAGCACGGGGTAGGTGAACAGCCCTACCGTGGTGCCCTCGGCCCCCTGCTTGGCGGACTTGTCCTTGAACTGCGTCATCCGGGCGGCCTCGCCGTAGCCCGTGAGGCAGGACAGCAGCCAGGCGAGCTCGGCGTGCTCGGCGACGTGCGACTGCACGAACAGCAGCGAGCGCGCCGGGTCCACGCCCGCCGCGAGGTACTGGGCCGCGGTGCGGCGGGTCCGCTCGCGCAGCACGGACGGGTCCGGCGCGACCGTCAGCGCGTGCAGGTCGACCACGCAGTAGATCGCCTCGTTGCCCTCCTGGAGGGCCACCCACTGCGTCAGCGCGCCCAGGTAGTTGCCGAGCTGGAGCGAGTCCGACGTGGGCTGCATCCCGGAGAAGACGCGCTGAGGCTGGGGCACTGCGAGACCAATCTGTGGCGGTGGTGGATCAGGGTCCTGGTGAGCGTACGGGGTCGGCGATCCCGCAGGCCACGTCGTTCTGGGGGGTGGGTGTCAGGTCGCCTCGTCGTCGAACGGCGCCGGCCCGACGAGGGGCGCGGCGGCCGCGGGCCGCGGCTGCGTCGCGGCGGCCATGGCCGCTGCCGCGGTGGACCGGCTCGCGCCCGATCCGGCCGGCTCGGGGTCGAGCAGCGCGTCGCGGACGATCCGCCGTGGGTCGTACTTGCGGGGGTCCAGCGCGGCCCAGTCCACGCCCAGGTCGCCGGCCTCGTCGTCGATCCGGGTGCGGGCCTGCGAGATCCAGTCCCGGCCCCGGCGCACCAGGGAGGCGAGCTGCTCGGCGTAGCCCGGCAGGCGCTGCGGTCCGATCACCAGAGCGGCGACGACGAGCAGCACCAGGAACTCGCCGCCGTTGATGTCGAACACCGGCACAGGCTACCTCCCGCGGCCGGGGGTCCCGACGTCAGGGGGACTCGTCGAGCTCCACCCGGACGACGCGCTCGTCGCCGTCCGCCCGCAGGGTCAGCTCGACGACGTCGCCGGGCTCGTGGGCGCGGATCGCGACGATCAGCTCGTCGGGGTCCGTCATCGGCCGGCCGTCGATCTCGACGATCACGTCGCCCGGCCGGATGCCGGCACGGTCGGCCGGCCCGCCCGGCGTGACGGCAGGCTGCCCGCCCTGGTCCTCGGTCGAGACCCGGACGCCCTCGCCCGCGTACTGCGAGTCGAGCAGCACGCCGATGATCGGGTACGTCGCGCGGCCGGTCTCGATGAGCTGGGTCGCGGTGCGGCGCGCCTGCTCGGCCGGGATCGCGAAGCCGAGGCCGATGCTGCCCCCGGCGGTGGACTGGCCCGGCGGCTGCGCGATCGCGGAGTTGATGCCGACGACCTTGCCGTTCGCGTCCACCAGCGGACCGCCGGAGTTGCCGGGGTTGATCGCCGCGTCGGTCTGGATCGCGTTGATGAACGCGGTGTCGGTCTGGTCGCCCGCGGACACCGGCCGGTTCATCGCGGACACGATGCCCGTGGTGACGGTGCCGGCGAGGCCGAGCGGCGCGCCGATCGCGACCACGGGGTCGCCCACGCGGACCGCGTCGGAGTCACCGAGCGCCAGCGGCACCAGACCCTCGGCGTCCACCTTGATCACCGCGAGGTCGTACTCGACGGTCCGGCCCACGATCGTCGCGGGCAGCTCCCGGCCGTCCGCGAACGTCACGACGAGCTCGCCGTCCGCACCGTCGGCGCCCGCCACCACGTGGCTGTTGGTGAGCAGGTAGCCGTCCTGGCGCAGGACGAACCCGCTACCCGTGGCGACGCCCGCGTCGTCCGTCGCCTCGATGGACACGACGCTGGGCAGCACGCTCGCGGCGATCGCCGCGACCGAGACCACGTCACCGGTCGGTGCGCCGGCACCCGGGCTGGCCTGCGGGACGGCGGCGGGCAGGCCGGCGTCGGCCAGGTGGTCGTCCTGCGCGAGCCGCGCCCCCACGACGCCGCCGACCAGGCCGGCGACGAGGGCCAGCAGCACGAGCGGCACCACCCAGGCCATCGACAGCGCGCGACGAGGCCGGCGCGGCCGCATCGGCGCGGGCTGGGTCACGGGGACGGGGCCCGGGGCCGGAAGGAACCCCGGACCCGGAGCGGCGTCGGGGCCCGGACCCGGAGCAGCGCCGGGCCAGCCGGGCGCCGGGCGGGCCGCCGGAGGGCCCCACGGCCCCGGGGGCGGCGCGCCCTGCGGGAACGGCTGGGGCTCGCCCGCGGGACGGGTCGGTGCACCGGTCACCCGGCCGGGAGGCGCGAACAGCGGCACCTCGCGGTCCTGCTCGGGCGTCGTCATGATCCCTCGAGGGCTCCCGTCACGGTCGACCAGCCGCGCCAGATGCGCGCCGGCACGCCGTCGTCGTACGCGCCGCCCGGAAAGGCTGCCACGATCGACGACGCGTCGCCTCCCGCGACCACCTGCACGACGGTGTCGTCGCACTGCCACACGGCGTGCCACGGCGCGTAGGACAGCACGTACGCCTGCCGGCCGCCCACCTCGATGACGTCCGCGCCGTCGAGCGCGGCGAGGTCCAGGCGGCCCTCCTGCTCCGTCACGACGAGCGTGCCCTCGGGGCCGGCGAGGTCGACCTCGAGCACGGGCGCGCCGTCGGTCTCGTCGGACCACCGCACGTCCGCGACGGACCAGCCCGTGGGCAGGCTCGTCGGGAAGCTCCAGCCGCCGTCGCGCAGCGCCGCCGCCACCTCCTGACCGTCCTGGCCCGCGAGTCCCGCGGGCATGCCGTCCGCCAGGGCCGTGGTGCGCGCCGAGGTGGCGGCCGCCGCGCTGCCCAGCAGGTCGAGGTCGGTGCCGGGGTGCCCCACGGGGACGACCGCCGGCTGCTCCCCCATCACGAAGAGCATCGCCGCGAGCGCCCCGACGCCGGCGAGCGAGGTGGCGGCGATCCGGGACACGGAGCGGTGCGCGGCGACGTCGCCGCGCAGCGCGCGCGCCTGCCGTCCGTGCAGCGCCGGGACCGTCAGCGACGGCGGTGCGAACGGGTCGCGCGGCGGGGGCGGCGGCACGGCGGACGGTGCGGGCGCCGACGACGCGAGCGAGAGGAGCCGGGCGGTCAGGTCCGGGGCGGGCGGGACGTCGTCCGCGCACTCCGCGAGGGCTCGTCGTGCCGCGCGCGCGTGCGCGAGGGCCTCCGCGCACAGCGCGCAGGACGCGACGTGCGCGAGTGCGCGCTCGGTGGCGTCGACGGACAGCTGGCCGTCGACGAGCGCCGAGATGCGCGACCCGAGGTGGCTCACGACCAGGCTCCCCCGACCGACGCGGACTCGCGCTCGACCACCGATGGTGTGCCGTCGTGTGTGGTCACGGCCTGTGTGGTCACGTCCTGCGTGGTCACGGCCTGCCCGGGTCCGACGTGCTGCGGCGCGCGGTGCTCCAGGGACTCGCGGAGGCGGGCGCGCGCGCGGTGGATGCGGGAGCGGACGGTGCCGAGCTTGATCCCGAGGGTGACCGCGATCTCCTCGTAGGACAGGCCCTCGATGTCGCACAGCACGACGGCCGCGCGGTACTCCGGCGGCAGCTCGGCGAGCGCCTGCTGCACGTCGGTGTCGAGGTTGCCGTGCTCGAAGGCGCGCTCCGGGGCGCCGAGCTGGTCACCGCTGACGTAGCGGTCGCTGTCCTCGCCCATCGCGTCCATGCGGATGCGCTGCCGGCGCCGCGCCTGGTCGAGGAACAGGTTCGTCGTGATCCGGTGCAGCCAGCCCTCGAACGTCCCGGGCGCGTACGTGTGCAGGGACCGGAACACGCGCACGAACGTCTCCTGCGTGAGGTCCTCGGCGTCGTGCTGGTTACCCGTCAGGCGGTAGGCGAGCCGGTACACGCGCGCGGAGTGGTCGCGCACGATCTCCTCCCACGTGGGGGGCTGCCAGCCCGCGGGGGCCGGGTGGTCCGTGCTCGGCACTGCTCTCCTGTCTCGGGTGGTGCTCTCGTCCTGGTCCTGACGTCCAGTGTCCCAGGCGTCGGGAGTAACCGCTGCAACGCGCGAGCCGCCGGGATCGTTCCCCGCGCGCGGGCTAGGCTAGCCACGGCCCGCGCCCGCGGGCGCTCGCTAGCCCGACCTGTCGCCCCGACCCGTCCCCCGGAGGCCCGCCATCACCGCCGACAAGGCCAGCAGCTGGGTGTACGCCGAGGAGTTCCTGGGCGAGGACGACGTGCTGCTCGCGGCACGCGAGCGCGCAGCCCAGCTCGGCACGGGTGCGGTGCTGCCCGGCACGGGCGCCGCGCTCGGCGTCCTGGCCGCCGCGGCCGGCGCGCGCGCGGCGGTCGAGATCGGCACGGGCACGGGCGTCGCCTCGCTCTACCTCCTGCGCGGGATGCCCGACGACGGCGTGCTGACGACGATCGACGCCGAGGTCGAGCACCACCGCGCCGCCAAGGAGGCGTTCGCGGAGGCGGGCCTGCGCCCGACGCGCACGCGCACCATCTCCGGGCGCGCGCTCGAGGTCCTCCCCCGCCTGACCGACGCGGCCTACGACCTGGTGCTGCTGTCCCTCACCACGGCCGGCGGCATGCTCGAGGCGGCCCCCGAGTACCTGGCGCAGGCGGTGCGGCTGCTGCGCCCGGGCGGCGTGCTGGTGATCGACCACGCGCTGTGGCACGACCGGGTCGCCGACCCCGCGCGCCGCGACGAGGCGACGACGGCCGTCCGCGAGCTCGGCCGCGCCGTCCGCTCCGACGACCGCCTGCGCCCCGCGCTGCTGCCGGTCGGCGACGGCCTCCTGGTGGCCGTCCGCCGCTGACCGGGCTCAGACCAGGTCGGTCAGGTAGCGCAGGAGGAGGCGGGCGCCGAAGCCGGTGGCGCCCTCGGTGACCTCGTGCTTGTCCGCGGTGGACCGGGCGGGTCCCGCGATGTCCAGGTGCGCCCACGCGCGGTTCCCGACGAAACGGCGCAGGAACAGCGCCGCGGTGATCGAGCCGCCACCGATCTTCTTGTCCGTGGGCACGTGCCGCAGGTCCGCGACCGTGCTGTGCACGGCCTCGTCGTACTCGTCGACCAGCGGCATGGGCCAGGCCAGCTCGCCCGACTCGTCGCCCGCGCGGCGCAGCGCCGCGACCAGCGCGGGGTCCGTGCCGTAGAGGGCGGCGTGCTGCTTGCCCAGGCCGAGGGTCGCGGCGCCGGTGAGGGTCGCGACGTCGATGAGGACGTCCGGCTCGAGCTCGGCGTCCGCCCAGGCGAGCGCGTCGGCCAGGACCAGCCGGCCCTCGGCGTCGGTGTTCGCGATCTCGACGGTCGTGCCGCCGTACATCGTCAGCACGTCCCCGGGGCGGTAGGACGCCGCGCCGAAGTGGTTCTCCGCGAGCGGCAGGACGGCCGTGACCTTGTGCAGCGCGCCGGCCTCCGCGGCCGCGAGCACCGCGGCGAGCACGACGGCGGCGCCGGTCATGTCCGTCTTCATGGGGACCATCGCCTCGCGCGGCTTGATGGACAGGCCGCCCGTGTCGTACGTGATGCCCTTCCCGACGAGCACGACGTGGCGGCCGGTGCCCCCGCGCGCACCGGCGGCGAACGTCTCGGGCGTGTACGTCACGGTGACCAGGCGCGGCGGCGACGCCGAGCCCGCGCCGACCGCGAGGATGCCGCCGAAGCCCGCGGCCGTGAGCTCGCGCGGCGTGCGGACGGTGACGTCGAGCCCGCTGCGACCCGCGAGGCTGCGGGCCTGCTCGGCGAGCCACTGCGGGTTCTTGGTGCTCGAGGGCGTGCTCGCCAGGTCGCGCACCAGCCAGGTCGCGGCGGCGGCCGTGCGCGCCGCGGCCACGGCCGCGGCGACGCGGGTGCCGTCGCGGCCCAGGAGGACGAGGTCCGCCGCCGGCTTGGCGGGCGGCTTGGCCGCCAGGCTCGGCGGCACGTAGGCGGCGAGCAGGTAGCCCTCGACGAGCGCCCGCGCCGCGCGCGCGGACTGCTCGGCGGACTGGCCGGCGTCGTCGCCGATCGTCGTGACGACCCGGCGCAGGCCGCGGGACGCGCGGGCGAGCGCGGCGCCCGCGCGGCGGAGGTCGGTGTCGGTGCTGCGGCCGACGCCGATCAGCACGATGCGGGGCGGCAGGCCGGTCCAGGGCAGCGTGATGCCCGAGCCCGCGGGCCGCGGGAGCTGGGCGACGTGCTGCTCGCCGGCGGCGCCGGTCAGGCCCGCGCGCTCCGCGAGGTCCGCCAGGTCGATGCCGTAGCGCGCGGCCGTCGAGGCGGCACCGCGTCGCGGCTGCGGACCCTCGTCGCCGTCACCCGCCGGCGCGAGCGGGACGGCGACGGCGTCGACGTCCGGCTCGAGCAGCAGCGGGCTGTCGGCGACGACCCCGCCCGTGAGCGTGACGGACGGAGGAGTGCGGTCGGTCGTCGGGCGACGGCCGGCCTGGGAGCCGGCCACGCGTCAGCCGACGACGGACGTGAGCGCCTCGCCGAGCTCGGAGGCCTCGGTCGCGTTGAGCTCGACCACGAGCCGGCCACCGCCCTCGAGCGGGACGCGCATGACGATGCCGCGACCCTCCTTGGTCACCTCGAGCGGTCCGTCGCCGGTCCTCGGCTTCATCGCGGCCATGCGGGCCTCTCCTTCGCCTCGAAAGTCCGGCCCGTGCGGCCCGTGACCAGGCAGGGCGCGAGGCTCCTCGCCCCGTCCGCGCCGGTCACCGACCGGCCCGTGGTGCCGGTTGTCCGGGGTCCATCCTAGTTCACGCGCCCGACGTCACGGTGGCCAGCCGCTCGTCAGGCGCCAGAACCGCCACACCCACACCGCCTGCAGGACCAGCATGAGCAGCACCACGCCCGCGAACCAGGCGCGGCGGGCGGCCGGCGGCCGCGTCACGACGCCCGCCGTGACGGCGCCCAGCGGGAACGCCAGGACCAGGAACCGCGCCAGGCTGCTGCCCGGCTCCACCGCGGCGGCCAGGTACAGCAGGTAGGCGGCGGGCCAGGCGTGCAGCTCGGGTCCCAGCCGCCACGCGGCGGGCACGACGAGCACGGCGACGACGAGCGCGACCGCCCCGGCCAGCACCCACCAGCCGGCCGAGCCGAACCAGAACTCCAGCACGTAGTCCCAGCCGCCGAACGGGGTGACCTCGCGCAGCCCGCGCCACGCCTCCTGCGTGCGCAGGTAGGCGCCGGGGACGCCGGTGACCCACTGGCAGATCGCCGGCCACACGAACCCGGACGCCACGGCGACGCCGCCCAGGCCCAGCATCGCCGCCCAGTCCCGCGGCCCGAGCTCGTCGTCTCCCCGCCGGGCGGCGCGCCACCGGGCCAGGACGTGCACGCCCACCACGACCGCCATGGGCAGCGCGACGGCGCGCGTGAACCCGAGCAGCACCAGCACGCCGGCGGTCGCGAGGTACTGCCGGCGGACCAGGAGGAGCAGGGCAGCCGCGACCAGCAGGAGCGCGAGGGCCTCGGTGTACGCGACCTGGAGCACGACGGCCGTGGGGAAGACGCTCGTGAGCGCGACGGTCGCGAGCGGGAGGCCGGGCCGGGCGGCCACCGCCCGTGGCGCGCCGACGGCCACCGCGCGGTGCACCAGCAGCACGGCCGCGGCGCCCAGCAGCAGCGACGTCGTCGGCGCGACCACCTCCCACGGCAGCGTCGTGATCGCCATGAGGCCGCGCACGAGCATCGGGTACAGCGGGAAGAACGCCCAGGCGTTCTGCTGCACGGTCCCGTCGTCGCCGATGGGCAGGGTTCCCGGGTAGCCCTCCTCGGCGATCCGGTGGTACCAGCCGGCGTCCCAGAAAAGCCCGGTGACCTGCGTGTACGTCGGATGGTCACCCGCCCACGGCGTGGGTCCCTGCGCCGCGGCGGCGACGAGCAGCAGCACCGCGGAGACGGCGCGCGCGGCGGCGTAGACCGCGAGCACCTGGACCCACCACCGCCAGGTGCGCGCGTCCCACCACGGGCTGCCGGCGGGCGTCGGGCGCTCGGGCGCGACGGCTCCGGCTCCGGGTACCGCGGTGCCCGGTGCGCTCATGCGAGCCCCCGCACGGCGCGCTCCGGCGCACGGTCGCCGCGGATCGTCGCGACCATGTCGAGCGTGCGGCGCGTCGCCCGCACGTCGTGCGTGCGGAAGACGCGCGCGCCGAGCCACGCCGCGACCGACGTCGCCGCGAGGGTCCCCTCGAGCCGGTCCTCGGGCGGCAGCCCCAGGCTCTCGCCGACGAAGTCCTTGCGGGACAGCGCCATGAGGACGGGGTGGCCCAGCGCGACGAGCGCCCGGGTGCGACGCACCAGGTGCAGCGAGTGCCACGTGTTCTTGCCGAAGTCGTGCGTCGGGTCGACGAGCACGCTCGCCGGGTCGACGCCCAGGGCGACCGCGCGGCGGGCGGCCGCGGCGAGCGTCGCGACCACGTCGTCCACGACGCCGTCGAGCGGATCCGCACGCTCGTCGAGGGCACGCTCGTCGAGGGCACGCTCGTCGGCTGCACCCTCGTCGGGAGGACGCCGGTGCGCGGTGCGCACCGGGTACGCCACGCGGAACGGGTCGGTGCGCGGCAGCGCGCCGCCGGTGTGCGAGCAGACGACGCCCAGGCCGTGCTCGGCGGCGACCGCCACCAGCTCGGGGTCGTGCCCGGCCCAGGTGTCGTTGAGCAGGTCGGCGCCCGCGTCGGCCGCAGCGCGTGCCACCGAGGACCGCCACGTGTCGACACTGACCAGCAGGTCGGGATGGCGCGCGCGGACGCGGGCGACCAGCGGCACCACGCGCGCGATCTCCTCGTCGGCCTCGACGCGCGGCCCGCGTCCGGCGCGGACGCCCCCGAGGTCGACCACGTCCGCCCCCTCGTCGGCCGCGCGCGCGACCGCGGCGTCCGCGCCCGCCTCGTCGTACCGCGCGGGCGCGTAGAACGAGTCCGTGGTGCGATTGACCACGGCCATGACGACGGGCCGGTCCGGGCCGAACGTCCGGTCCCGCAGCCGCACGGCCGCACCGGCCGCGGGCACGCCCGCGAGCGTCATCGACCCGCGTCGGCCGGGTCGACGTCCCCGGGCACCCCGTCCGGGCGCGTGCTGTCCTGCGAGCGCCCGGTCGAGTCGTCCGCCTCCTGCTGCGCCGCGCCCGCCTCCCGCGTCGCGGCGAGCTCCTGCGCCCGCAGCTCGGCGCCGCGCTCGACGATCTCCGCCACCGCCTCCTCGGCGGTGTCGACCACCTTGATCAGCTGCTGGTCGGGCGGCGAGATGAGGCCGCGCCCTGCCACCGGCCCGGCGAGCCAGTCGAGGAGCCCCTGCCAGTGGTCCCGCCCGACGAGCACGATCGGGAACTGGATCACCTTGTGCGTCTGCACCAGCGTCAGCGCCTCGAACAGCTCGTCGAGCGTGCCGAAGCCGCCCGGCAGCACGACGAAGCCCTCGGAGTACTTCACGAACATCGTCTTGCGCGCGAAGAAGTAGCGGAAGTTCACGCCGAGGTCGACGTAGTCGTTCATCCCCTGCTCGAACGGCAGCTCGATGCCGAGGCCGATCGAGACGCCGCCCGCCTGCTTCGCACCCTTGTTGGCCGCCTCCATGATCCCCGGGCCGCCGCCCGTGATGACCGCGTAGCCCGCGTCGACGAGGCGCGCGCCGACCTCCACCGCGAGCGCGTACTCGGGGTCCGAGCCCGGCGTGCGCGCGGAGCCGAACACGCTGACCGCGGGGCCGACCTCCGCGAGGGCGCCGAATCCCTCGACGAACTCGCTCTGGATGCGCATCACGCGCCACGGGTCGCCGTGCAGCCAATCCGCGCTCTCGGTGCGCGAGAGCAGCCGCTGGTCGGACGTCGTGGCGGGGATCTGCTGGCCGCGCAGGAGCACAGGCCCCTTGCGGTAGCCGCGCCCCGGCGCTGGGGTGCCGTCGTCGCTCATGCCTCGCACTCTAGGCGGGCGCACCGTCCTCGCGGGGGCGTGTCACGTCGTGAGCCACGTGCGCAGGGCCTCGTACGACGAGACGACCTGGTCGACCGGGCACCGCTCGTCGTCCGTGTGCGCGAGCAGGGGGTCACCGGGGCCGAAGTTCACCGCGGGCACGCCGAGCGCCGAGAAGCGGGCGACGTCCGTCCAGCCCTGCTTGGCCTCGGGCCTCCCCCCGGTCACCGCGAGCACCGCCTCGGCGAACTGCCGCGCGGCGGGGTCGTCCAGGCCCGGGCGCGCGCCGGGCGCCGCGTCCGTGACCACCACGTCGTACCCCGCGAAGACCTCGCGCACGTGCGCCTCGGCCTGCGCCACGTCGATCGACGGCGCGAACCGGTAGTTCACGGTGACCACGCACCGGTCCGGGACGATGTTGGTCGCCGTCCCGCCGCTGATCAGCACGGCCTCGAGGCACTCGCGGTAGACGAGCCCGTCCACCTCGACGTCCCGGGCCGTGTAGGCCTCGAGCCGGCGCAGCACCTCCCCCGCGGCGTGCACCGCGTTGACGCCCGACCACGCGCGCGCCGAGTGGGCCGCCACGCCGTGCAGCCGGACCTCGGCGCGCAGCGTCCCCTTGCAGCCTCCCTCGAGACCGCCGTTCGTCGGCTCCCCCAGGACCGCGAAGTCGCACGCGAGCCAGTCGGGGTGCTCGCGGACCAGGCGACCGAGGCCGTTGAGGTCGGCGGCCACCTCCTCGTGGTCGTAGAACACCCAGGTCACGTCGCTCGTCGGGGCCTCGAGCCGCACCGCCAGCGCGAGCGCGACCGCGACGCCGCCCTTCATGTCCACGGTGCCGCGTCCCCACAGCTCGCCGTCCTGCAGCCGGGTCGGCAGGTTGTCCGCGACCGGCACGGTGTCGAGGTGGCCGGCCACGACGACGCGCGTGGGCCGGCCCAGGTGCGTCCGCGCGACGACGGTGTCGCCGTCGCGCAGGACTTCGAGGTGCGGCGCCGTCCGCAGGGCCGCCTCGACCAGGTCCGCCAGCGCGGTCTCGTCGCCGCTGACCGACGGGACGTCGCAGATCGCCCGCGTCAGCTCGACGACGTCCCCGCGCGGATCGAGAGCCGGTGCCTGCGGTGTCGTCATGGACGCCGAGCGTAGCCCCGCCCCCGCCCCCGCCCACGCCCACGCCCGCGGGCTCGACCCGAGCACGGCGAGGGGCGGGACGGGGGTACTCGGCGGTAACCCGGGAGCGGGGTCCGGGGCGCCGTAGGGTGGCCGCATGACCTCTCGTCCCGCCTGGGGGTTCGGTCTCGCGACCACCACCCTCGACGGCGTCACCCTCGACACCTGGTACCCCGCACCCGCGCTCGGCGAGCCCGACGAGGACGCGGCGGCGCCCACCGACCTGCACGAGCACGTCGACGAGGCACGCCGCGTGCGCGTGCACGTCGTGCGCACGGTGATCGACCTCGACTCCGCCCCGTCCGGCACCGAGGACGCCTACCTCCGCCTGCACCTGCTCTCGCACCGGCTCGTCGCCCCGCACGGGCTCAACCTCGAGGGCGTCTTCGCCGCGCTCCCCAACGTGGTGTGGACCGACCGCGGCCCGTGCGCGGTCGACGGCTTCGAGGAGACGCGCGCCCGCCTGCGCGCCGCCAACCAGGCCGCACCCACGGTCTACGGCGTCGACAAGTTCCCGCGGATGGTCGACTACGTGCTGCCGACCGGCGTGCGGATCGCCGACGCCGACCGGGTCCGGCTCGGCGCGCACCTGGCGCCCGGCACGACGGTGATGCACGAGGGCTTCGTGAACTTCAACGCCGGCACGCTCGGCACCTCGATGATCGAGGGCCGCGTCTCGGCGGGCGTCGTCGTGGGCGACGGCTCCGACGTCGGCGGGGGCGCCTCGATCATGGGCACGCTGTCCGGAGGCGGGCGGGAGGTCGTCTCCATCGGCCGGCGCACGCTCCTCGGCGCCAACGCGGGCCTGGGCATCGCGCTCGGCGACGACTGCGTGGTCGAGGCCGGGCTGTACGTGACCGCGGGCACCAAGGTCGCGCTCGTCGGGTTCGGCGGGGACGACGAGGCGCCGCGCGTCGTCAAGGCGCGCGAGCTGTCCGGGTCGAACGGCGTGCTGTTCCGGCGCAACTCGCTCACGGGTGGGGTCGAGGCGGTCGCCCGCGCGGGCACGGGCGTCGAGCTCAACGCCGCCCTGCACGCGAACTGACGTGCCTGCTGGTCGGTCGCGCCGGCCGCAGCGTCGTCGGCGCGCGGGCCGCGCCCTGCTCGGCGTGACCGCGTTCGTGCTGCTCCTGGGCCTCGCCGCGGGCGGCGTGCTGCTCGCGCTGCAGCGGCTGTCACCGCCCGCGCCCGTGACGCAGCGGTGCGAGGCGACGGTCGACGGCTCGACGTACGCGCTCGGGCCCGACCAGGCGCAGAACGCCGCGCTGTTCGCCGGTCAGGCCGCCCGGCGCGGGCTGCCCGCACGCGCCGTGACGATCGCGATCGCGACGGCGCTGCAGGAGTCGCGCCTGGAGAACATCGACTACGGCGACCGCGACTCGATCGGGCTGTTCCAGCAGCGTCCCTCGCAGGGCTGGGGGTCGGTCGAGGAGATCATGGACCCCGTCTACGCCACGGGCCGGTTCTTCGACGGCCTGGTCGAGGTCGACGGCTACGAGGACATGGCCGTGACCGACGCCGCGCAGGCGGTGCAGCGCTCCGCGTTCCCGGAGGCCTACGCCCAGCACGAGCAGCGCGCCCGCGCCTGGGCGTCCGCGCTCACCGGCTTCTCGCCCGCCGCCGTCACCTGCACCCTCCGGGAGCCGGAGGCGCCGGGCGCGCTGGACGCCGCCGTCGCACGCGTGGCGCGGGACCTGGGCGACGTCGCGGTGGACCCGCGGGCCGCGCGCGACGACGAGCCGGCCCGGCTCGTCGTGCACGCCGAGGACCGGGGTGACGCGCCCGCCCGTCAGGCCTGGGCGGTCTCCGCGTGGGCCGTCGCGACCGCCTCGGTGCTCGGCACGACGCGCGTCGAGGTCGCCGACCGCGTGTGGGAGCGGTCGACCGGCGCCTGGACCACCGACCCGGAGGGCCGCGCGCTCCCGACGGGCCGGGTCCGCATCACGCTCTGAGCCGGAGGCGGGTCAGTCGGCCGGAGGCGGGTCAGACGGCCGGAGACGGGTCAGTCGGCCGGGGGCGGCGGCACGGGGCTCTCGCCGCCGCGCGAGACGCCGAAGGCCACCGCCGCGAGGAACGCGAGCACCGCGCCCCACCAGCCGAGCCCGACGGCCGCGGCGAGCAGCCCCACGACCACGAACGGGGCGAGCTGCGTGAGGTAGCGCTGCGGCCACGGGAGGCGGGACGCCGAGCGCGGCGCGTTCCACCGCGCCCACACCACGACGACGGCGACGACCAGGACGATCGCGACCACCACGGACAGCGCGGTCCGGCTGGGCACGTCGAGGCGCTGGCCCAGGCGCCAGCCCACCACCGCGGTGAGGACCAGGAGCGCCACCTCGCACGCGAACGCGAGGACCGCCAGCGCGCCGAGGGGCCCGGGCGGGATCCCCGGGACGGTCCGTCCCGTGCTGCCCGGCCCCCCGGCGGTCATGACGTCAGCGCTCGTCGAGCGGCGTGTAGGGGCGCTCGGTCGCGCCCGTGTAGACCTGGCGCGGACGGCCGATCTTGGTGGCCGGGTCGAGCATCATCTCGCGCCACTGCGCGATCCAGCCCGGCATGCGCCCGAGCGCGAACAGCGGCGTGAACATCGACGGGTCGAAGCCCATGGCCTTGTAGATCAGGCCGGTGTAGAAGTCGACGTTCGGGTACAGCTTGCGCGAGATGAAGTAGTCGTCGTGGAGCGCGATCTCCTCGAGCTTCATCGCGATGTCGAGGAGCTCGTCGTTCGCACCCAGCGCCGTGAGGACCGCGTGCGCGCTCTCCTTGACGATCGCCGCGCGCGGGTCGTAGTTCTTGTAGACGCGGTGCCCGAAGCCCATGAGCCGGACGCCCTGCTCCTTGTTCTTCACGCGCGTCATGAAGTCCGTCGCGTCGCCCCCGTTCGCCTGGATCTCGGCGAGCATCGACAGGACCGCCTCGTTGGCGCCGCCGTGCAGCGGGCCGGAGAGGGCGTTGATGCCCGCGGCGACGCTCGCGTACAGGTTGGCGTGCGAGGAGCCGACGATGCGGACGGTCGACGTCGAGCAGTTCTGCTCGTGGTCGGCGTGCAGGATCAGCAGCTTGTCGAGCGCCTCGACCACGACCGGGTCGGGCTCGTACTGCTGGTAGGGCACCGCGAACGTCATGCGCAGGAAGTCCTCGACGTACCCGCGGCTGTAGTCCGGGTAGAGCAGCGGCTCGCCCTTGGCGGTGCGGTGCACGTAGGACGTGATGGTGCGCGTCTTGGCGAGGATGAGCACGGTGGCGAGCTCGACCGTCTCCTCGTCGAACGGGTCCAGCGACTCCGGGTAGAACGTCGACAGCGCGTTGATGGCCGAGGACATCACGGCCATGGGGTGGGCGCCGCGGGGGAACGTGCCCATGAACGTCCGGAAGTCCTCGTGCACCAGCGTGTGCCGGTTCACGCGCTCCTCGAACGCCTCGAGCTCGGTGGGCGTGGGCAGCTCGCCCTTGATGAGCAGGTAGGCGACCTCGAGGAACGACGAGCGCGACGCGAGCTCGTCGATCGCGTACCCGCGGTAGCGCAGGATGCCCTGGTCGCCGTCGATGTAGGTGATCTTCGACTCGCAGGAGGCCGTGTTCATGAAGCCCGGGTCGACCGTGACCAGACCCGTGTCACGCAGCAGCGTCGAGACCACCACGCCGTCGTTGCCCTCGGTGGCGGTGACGACCGGCAGGTCCTTGGTCTGGCCGTCGACGACCAGCTGGACCGGCGTGGTGAGGGTCTCGGACATGGCGTTCCTTCCTGCGAACGGCGCTCGCGCTGGTGCGCGGCGGCGTTGCCGACGTCGGCCCGCGGGCCGTGTGCGGCCTCCGTTGGCCTGAGGCGACGGTACCTGCGGCCGGCGTGCCCTGACGAATCCTGGGACGAACCCGAGGATCGCTGTGACCGGAGTCACAGTCGCGCGCTCAGCGCGCGGGGATCAGGCGCCGCGCAGGCGTGCCGCGGCCTCGGCGATCGCGTCGTCGGACGCCGTCAGCGCGATGCGGACGTGACCCGCGCCGGCGGGGCCGTAGAACGCGCCGGGCGCGACCAGGATGCCGAGCCCCGCGAGGTCGGCGACCGTCTGCCAGGAGTCCTGCGCGCCCTGCTCCGGCCGCACCCAGAGGTAGAGGCCGGCGTGCGAGGAGTCGACCGCGTAGCCGGCGTCCTCCAGGGCACCCCGGAGCAGCCCGCGGCGACGGCGGTACCGCTCGCGCTGCGTCGCGACGTGCTCGTCGTCGTCGAGCGCGACCGCGGTCGCCGCCTGGACGGGACCGGGGACGATCATCCCGGCGTGCTTGCGCACCTCGAGCAGGGCGGCGACCACCGCCGGGTCGCCCGCGACGAACGCGGCGCGGTAGCCCGCGAGGTTGGACTGCTTGGACAGGGAGTACGCCGCGAGCAGGCCGGTCACGTCCCCGTCCGTCACGCGCGGGTCCAGCAGGCTGGGCACGCCCTCGGTCGCCCAGGGGGCGTCCCACGCGAGCTCCGCGTAGCACTCGTCGGAGACGACGAGCACCGGCCGGCCGTCGCGGGCCGCGGCCGCGCGCGCCGCCAGGACGACCGCCCGCAGCTGCGCGACGTCGAGCACCGAGCCGTCGGGGTTGCCCGGCGAGTTCAGCCAGACCAGGCGCACGTCGCCCCGGCCCTGCGCGAGCCGCGCAGCGGGGTCGAGCGCGGGCTCGGGGGTCGCCCCGGCCAGCCGGGCACCCACGTCGTACGTCGGGTAGGCGACCGCGGGGTGCAGGACGACGTCACCCTCGCCGAGACCGAGCAGCGCCGGCAGCAGCGCGACGAGCTCCTTGGAGCCCACCGTCGGCAGGACGGCCGCCGGGTCGAGCCCCGGCACGCCGCGTCGGCGGGCGAACCACCGGACGACGGCCTCGCGCAGCGCCGCGGTCCCGTGCGTCGTCGGGTAGCCCGGCGAGTCCGCGGCCGCGACCAGCGCCGCGCGGACCACGTCGGGAGTGGGGTCGACGGGGGTGCCGACCGAGAGGTCGACCAGCCCACGCGGGTGGGCGCGCGCCCGGTCCGCGTACGGGGTCAGCGTGTCCCACGGGAAGTCCGGCAGCGCACCGGTCAGCAGGCCCATCGAGGCAGTCCCCTCCCGGCGGTCGACGTGGTCGCGGCGGTCCGGCGGCGGTCAGTCGTCGCCGTGCACACGCAGCGGCAGCGTCGCGATGATCGGGTGGTCCTTGTCGATCTGGCCCATCTTCGCGGCGCCGCCCGGGGAGCCCAGGTCGTCGAAGAACTCGACGTTCGCCTTGTAGTACTCGGTCCACTGCTCCGGGACGTCGTCCTCGTAGTAGATGGCCTCGACCGGGCAGACCGGCTCGCACGCACCGCAGTCCACGCACTCGTCCGGGTGGATGTACAGCGACCGCTTGCCCTCGTAGATGCAGTCCACGGGACATTCTTCGATGCACGCCTTGTCCTTGACGTCCACGCAGGGCTCGGCGATCACATACGTCACAGGTCGGTCCTCCACTTGCCGGGGGTCGTCCCTAGTATTCCCCACATGCGAGCGCCTGCCGTCCGGTGTCCACGTCCGCTGCCCCGGGCGGCGACGTGACGTCGCCCACGAGCCACGGCGGCTGGCGCGACATCCCCACCGGCGTCCGCGTCGTCCTCCGGCACCGGCTGGCCGAGCCCGAGCCCGGCGGCCCGCACCTCACCGACGTCCTCGGCACCGTGGCGCGGGTCGACGACGAGGGCGTCGTCGTCGAGACCCGGCACGGCGCCGTCCGGGTGCCCGGCCCGGACGTCGTCCTGTGGAAGCCGGTGCCGCCCGCCCCGGAGCGCCGCGGCGCCCGGTCCTGACGGACGGCCGCGGACCGCTCCGGACCGGCTCAGCCCCGGTCCGTCGCGGTCAGCTCTCCTCGTCCTCGGAGGACGGCGGGTCCCCGCACACCACCGCGTTCTGCGGCCGGTAGCGCCACGTCTTCGACGTCGTCTCCTGCAGGTCGCCCTTGAGGTAGAGCTCGCGCGTGACCGTCACGGTGAAGCCCGGGTTGCCCGCCGACTGCGGCGAGCAGGTGTCCGAGTCCGAGTACACCGTGGTCGGCTGCACCACGCCGGAGCGCCCGCTCGTCGTCGACTCGACCGTGAAGTACTTCGTGCTCCAGATCCGCACGTACGCGCGGCCGTCGGCCACCCAGCCCTGGAGCAGCGCGCCGTAGGGCGTGGTGTTCTTCCACCGCATGTCGAGCACGCCGGTGAAGATCGTCGCCTCGCGGCCCTCCGGGTACCGGCTGAACCACTCGCTGTGCGGCGTGTGCTCGACGTCCTCCATGCCCGCGAAGTACGCGGCGTTGAACGTCGTGGTCGACACCTGCGACAGGCCGCCGCCCCACGCGTCGGTGTGCTCGCCGTTCACGATCGCGCCGGCCTGGACGAACCCGTGGGCGGCGTCGAGCGGCCCGAGCGCCTCGGTCAGCGAGAACGTCTCGCCCGGCCGGACCAGCACGCCGGTGATGTTCTCCAGGCCCTGCGTGATGTTGATCGTCCGCTGCGGCTCGCTGGTCAGCGGCGTCGAGAACTCGGAGACGACCTCCTTGACCCCGAGCTTCTTCATCGCCTCGCTGGTGTTCTCTGGGTCCGTCTCGGTGACCGCCACGGCCGCGGTGCGGTCCTGCGCGGTGCTCGCCTTGCCGAGCGCCTTCGCCAGGTCGTCGGGGTCCACCGTGGTCCCGACGCGGCCCGGGACCAGCACGGGCTTGTCGTCCTTGAAGCCGAAGTGCGCGTCCGCGGCGGTCTTCAGCGTGCCGTCGGGCAGCTGCGAGACGACCTCGTCGGCCAGCGCCTCGCCGTCCAGGTGCAGCACCAGGCTGCCGTCCTCCGGCTGCATCGACGCGGCCGCCGAGACGTCGGACGGCTGGAGCACCGCGAGCTCGCCCTCGACCGTCACCGAGATCGGCGCGTCGACCAGCGGCTCCGCCACGTCGTGCAGCGCCGCGTCGGTCTCCGCCTGGGTGATCGCGGGCTCGACCGTCGTGGTCGGCAGCTCGATCGGCTGCGCCGCCTCCAGCCACTCCGCGGCGACCGCGTCGGCCGCACCCTCGGCGTCCAGCGCCCAGCCGTCGGCCGCGTCGGTCGCCTGCGCCGAGCCGTCGACGAAGACGATCGCGCCGTCCACGGGCGCCTGCGAGAGCGACGTCTCGAGCGACTCGACCGCCCGGTCGAGCGCCGCGTCGTCGACCGTGGTGACCGGCTCGCGGTCGGCGACGCCGACCACCTGGTGCCACAGCCGCGACGGGTCCGCGAGGTCGACGCCGGTCAGGCCCTCGACCGTCGCCTGGGCGTCGAAGCCGAGCCCGGCCTCGACCGGGTCGATCGTCGCCTGCACCTCCTGCGCCACGACGTCGACCGGCGAGTCCAGCGTCGACGCCAGCTCGTCGTCGAGCCGCGCGACCGCCTCCTCCTCGGTCAGGCCGCCGACGTCCACGCCCGCGACGGTCGTCCCGCGGGGCACGCGGTCCGCGGTCGCGTAGCACGCGCCCACGTACGCGCCGCCCAGCACGACGAGCGTGGCGGCGCCGATCAGCAGGCGACGCGGCCACCGACGCACGGGCGGCTCCTCCTCCTCGAACGAGTCCAGCGGCGACTCGCGTCGCGCCTGGGGCACGGGGCCCCCGGTCACCTTCGACGACCCCGCCAGCGCCGGCGGCACCGGGGCACCGGGCCCGGCGGGCGCGGGCTGCGCAACGGCGGGGCCCGCGGGACCGGCGGATGTGGCCGCCGTCGGTGCGGGCTCGGCGCTGGCGGCCGGGGTCGGTGCCGCGGGGTCCGGCGAGGGCGCGTTCCTCCCGGGCATCGCGCTGGTGCGGACCGGCGCACCGGCGGCGGCGGACGCGGCTGCCGAAGCGGCGGCTGCCGAGGCGACGGCAGCGGAAGGGGCGGCTGCGGAAGGGGCGGTCGTGCGGCCGTCCGCGCTCTCGTCGAGCGGGGGCAGGACGGTGGTCGCGGCGTCGCGCGCCGCGTCGGGCTCGCGCACCGAGACCGCCTGCGCACGTGCCGCGGCTGCGGGGGTGGGCAGCGCGCGCGTCTCGGTCGCCGACTCGTCGGACGGCTCGGCGCCGTCGGTCGGCTCGGCGTCGTCAGTCGGCAGGGTGGACGCACCCTCGCGGTCAGCCGTGTCGCCGCGCGGCTCGTCGAGGTCGGCCGACGCGGTCGTCGACGTCACCGGGACCTGGCGCGTGGAGTCGTCGACGCCGTCCCTGGGCTCGTCGCGCGCGGGCGCCTCATCGGCGCCCGGCACCTCAGCCGGGGACCGGCCGTCCTGCGCGCCGCGCTCCTCGGCCGGGACCTCGACGGACTCGTCGGTGGCCGGGGTCTCGTCGGCCCCGTCGGTGGCCGGGGTCTCGTCGGCCCCGTCAGCAGCCGGGGTCTCGTCGGCCCCGTCAGCAGCCGGGGCCTCGTCCGTTTTGTCGGCAGCCGCGGCCTCGTCCGTCTTGCCCGCAGCCGGGGCCTTGTCGGCCTCGTCAGCGACCGGGGCGTCGTCGGACTCGTCGGCGACCGAGACGGCGTCTGACGCCTCGGCGACCGGGGCGTCGTCAGTCTCGTCGGCGACGGGCACGGCGCCCGTGGCAGGCATCTCGTCCGGAGCCGCCGCCTGGTCCGGGGCGGCGGCGTCGTCGGAGGGCTCGGCGACCGTCTCGGCGGACTGGTCAGCCGGCAGCGCCTCGCCGGGGGTCTCGCTGCGTGTCTCGCTCCGGGTCTCGTCGGACGTCGTGCCGGGGGTCTCGTCGGACGGCTGCGGGCGGCCGGCGCCGCTCGTCGCGCCCCAGACGGGCCAGGCGGCGGACGACGTCGACGACGCGGCGGGAACCGGCGGTCCCTCCGGCTCCTTGCCCTGCGGCCGGTCTGCTGGGTCGGTACGGTCGGTCATCGCTTCCCCTGCTCGGTCCTGGTCACGCCGCGGGCGAGTCTACGTCGCGCTCCCGTGCGGCCCGGGCGAAGCGCCGAGTCGTGATCGGACCGCGACCAACCGCTCGCACGACGCACACACCTGCGCACAGGTCGGCACCCGGGAGCCACACGAGCGGCACCCCAGCGGCACCTCACGCGTCCGCGCACCCGCGCGCCTCAGCGCAGGTCGCGCAGGCGCCCGTCGAGGTGCACCAGACCACCGGTCCCGCGGGTGCCGCGTTGCGCGGCGAGCACCTCCCCGACGACGACGTCGTGGTCGCCCGCGGGGTGCACGGCGGTCGTGCGGCAGTCGAACCAGGCCGCGGCGCCGTCGAGGCGGGCGCCGGCGGCGAGCACGGGGTCATGGTGCGGCACGCGCGCGAGCTGGTCGACGGCGGGCCTGCCGGGGGACGCGAGCCAGTCCGCCACCGGTCCCTGGCCGGCGGCCAGGACGCTCAGGGTCCAGGTCTCGACCTCGTCCAGCGCGTCGCGCAGGCGCGCGTCGGCGTGCACGCAGAAGAGCAGGAGCGGGGGGTCGAGCGACACCGAGGCGGCCGAGCTCACCGTCATCGCCCACGTGGTGCGCCGCCAGGTCGTCGTGACGACGGCGACGCCCGCCGGCAGCGCGGCGACGGCGTCGCGGAAGCCGTCCGCGGGTGCCAGGGGCTCCGGCGTCACGGCTGGTCCGGCGGCACCACGCTCGACGGCGGGACCGGCGCGGAGCGGGGCGCGTCCGAGAACCAGCGTCGCGGGGCGAGCGCGGCCAGGACCAGCGCGCCCATCGAACCGCCGAGCCACACGCCACCCAGCCAGACGTCGTTCACGTTGTCGCCGCTGGGGACCAGGACGTCGCCGCCCGGCCCCGTCTGCGTGAGCACCATGACCGCGAGGAACACGCCTCCCGCGACGCCGACGAACGCCGGCCAGCCCGCCCACGCGCGCATGGTCACGGCCGTCGCGAGCACGAGCCCGATCGCGGCGACCACGCCCCAGGGCGTCACCGCACGGTGCACCACGGTGCCGATGGTCCCGACGACGACGCCGAGCAGGAACGCGACGAACGCCCGGACGAACGCCTGGGGGGTCATGGGCTGCACGGCGTCAGGCTACCCGCGTGACCCCGGCGGGCCGGACGAGCGCGTCGAGCGCCCCCTCCGAGGTCCCGGTGGCCAGGCGGTACTGCTCGACGGGAAGGATCGGCTCGGACAGCCCCAGGCTCAGCGCGTACGTCCCGGCGAGGGCCGGCTCGTCGTCGACCGCCGCGACGTGCTGCACCTGCGTGGCGTGCGCGCGCAGCGCCGCCAGCACGGCGTCCCGCACGGCGCGCGTGTCGACCGCGACCGCCACGTGCTCGTCGTCCACGACGACCGATGCGAACACGTCGTCGTCGGCCGGGAGCGTCGCCCCGGACCCGTCGGCGCGACCGCGCCGCCGCAGCGCGGCACGCGCGGCGCCGGCGGCCGACCGCCCCTGCGCGGCCCACAGGACCACCGGGACGTCGACGGACGCCGCTCGCGCGAGCTCGACCGCGCGCTGCGTCACGTCGTGCGCCCGCACGTGGTCGGGGTGGCCGTACCCGCCGCGGGGCTCGTACGTCACCACCACGTCGGGGCGGCGCACGACGAGCAGCTGCGCGAGGGGGGCCGCGAGCGCGTCCAGCTCCTGCGCGGCGAAGGCCGTGCCCGCCGCCACCGCGTCGGGCGCGGCGACGGCTCGTCGGCCCTCGTCTGCCCAGGCCATGCCGGAGTCCTCGAGCCGGCCGCCGGTCCAGCCGGGCAGCGTGTCGAGGAACGCGTGTTCGCGGACGCCGAGCGCCGCGAGCGCCGCTGCCAGCTCGGTCTCCCGGTGCCGCGCGAGCGCCGGGCCGTCGCCCTGCAGGTGCGCCAGCGCGGCGCCGATCACCTCGCCGCGCTCGCCGCGCGTGCCGGTCACGACCATGACCGGGCGACCGGCTGCCGCCCAGGTGGCGAGCAGCGCGCCGGTCGCCAGGGTCTCGTCGTCCGGGTGCGCGTGGACCGCGACCAGCCCGCCCGACGGGACCCCCACGTCAGCCCTTCTTGTTGCGCGCCGTGATGCGGGCGCGCTCCGTCTGGTCGAGCACCACCTTGCGGATGCGCACGATCTCCGGGGTCACCTCGACGCACTCGTCCTCGCGCGCGAACTCCAGCGACTCCTCGAGCGTGAGCTTGCGCGGCGGCACCAGGTTCTCGAAGTTGTCCGCCGTGGAGGAGCGCATGTTGGTGAGCTTCTTCTCCTTGGTGATGTTCACGTCCATGTCGTCGGCACGGGCGTTCTCACCGACGATCATGCCCTCGTAGACCTCCTGCGTCGGGTCCACGAAGAAGGAGCCACGCTCCTGCAGGTTGATCATGGCGAACGGCGTGACGACGCCCGCACGGTCCGCGACCAGCGAGCCGTTGAGACGCGTCTCGATCGCGCCGGCCCACGGCTCGTAGCCCTCGGCGATCGAGGACGCGATGCCGGTGCCGCGCGTGTCGGTGAGGAAGCGCGTGCGGAAGCCGATCAGCCCGCGCGCCGGCACCACGAACTCCATGCGCACCCAGCCGGTGCCGTGGTTCGACATGGTCTCCATGCGGCCCTTGCGCTGCGCCATGAGCTGCGTGACCGAGCCGAGGTACTCCTCCGGCACGTCGATCGTCATGCGCTCCATCGGCTCGTGCACCTTGCCGTCGACCTTGCGCGTGACGACCTGCGGCTTGCCGACCGTGAGCTCGAAGCCCTCGCGGCGCATCTGCTCGACCAGGATGGCCAGCGCCAGCTCGCCGCGGCCCTGCACCTCCCACGCGTCGGGGCGCTCGGTGGGCACGACGCGGAGCGAGACGTTGCCGACGAGCTCCTTGTCCAGGCGGTCCTTGACCTGGCGGGCGGTGACCTTGTGGCCCTTGCCGCCCTTGCCCGCGAGCGGGCTGGTGTTGATGCCGATCGTCATCGAGATCGCGGGGTCGTCGACCGTGATGAGCGGCAGGGGCCGCGGGTCGTCGGGGTCCGTCAGCGTCTCGCCGATCGTGATGTTCTCGATGCCGGCCACCGCGACGATGTCGCCGGGGGCCGCCTGGTCCGTGGGGACCCGCTCGAGCGCCTTGGTCTCCAGCAGCTCGGTGACCTTGACGTTCTGCATCGTGCCGTCCGCGCGCGCCCAGGACACGACCTGCCCCTTGCGCAGGGTGCCGTTGAAGATGCGCAGCAGCGCCAGCCGGCCCAGGAACGGCGAGGCGTCCAGGTTCGTCACGTGCGCCTGCAGCGGGTGGCCCTCGGTGTACGTCGGGGCGGGGATCTTCTCGAGGATCGTGGCGAACAGCGGCTCGAGGTTCTCGCTGTCCGGCAGACCGCCGTCCGCGGGCTGCGTGAGCGACGCCCGGCCGGCCTTGGCGGCGGCGTAGACCACGGGGACGTCGAGGATCGCGTCGAGGTCCAGGTCCGGCACGTCCTCGTGCAGGTCGGACGCGAGGCCCAGCAGCAGGTCGGTCGCCTCGTGGACGACCTCCTCGATCCGCGCGTCCGGCCGGTCGACCTTGTTCACGACGAGGATGACGGGCAGCTTGGCGATCAGCGCCTTGCGCAGCACGAAGCGCGTCTGGGGCAGGGGCCCCTCCGACGCGTCGACCAGCAGGACGACGCCGTCGACCATCGACAGGCCGCGCTCGACCTCGCCGCCGAAGTCCGCGTGGCCCGGGGTGTCGATGACGTTGATCGTGATCCCGTCGGGCTGGCCCGCCGCGGCCGCCGCAGGGCCGGCGTACCGGACCGCGGTGTTCTTCGCGAGGATCGTGATGCCCTTCTCGCGCTCGAGGTCGCCCGAGTCCATCGCGCGCTCGTCGACGTGGTCGTGCGCGCCGAAGGCGCCCGACTGCCACAGCATCGCGTCGACGAGCGTGGTCTTGCCGTGGTCGACGTGCGCGACGATCGCGACGTTGCGCAGGTCGGACCGGACAGCGGTGCCCGAGGTGGACGAAGGCATGCGAACTCTTCTCGAGAAGGGGTGTGGGGTGCACGCCGACATCGGCGCCGATCGATCTTACCGGACCCTCCTCGGTCCACCCCACTCAGCCGGTCGCCCAGGCCCACCAGCCGGTCTGGTCCGCCCGGGACAGCCGCAGCGCCTCGACGTGCCCGACGTCCGGCAGGCCGGGCGTCGGCGTGCCGCTCTCCGGTGCACCCGCCACCGCCGTGAGGGCCGGCCCGCTCGTCAGCGGGAGCAGGGCGCCCGCGTCCGCCAGCCGGCGGGCGACCGCCGCGTACGCGTCGGCGAGACCGTCGGGGTCGGTGGTGGCCAGGAGGTCCGCGACCGCGTCGTCGGTCGCCTCGTCGGACCACGCCGTGGCGTTCGCCGCTCCCCCGGTGCCCCACGTCGCCGCGACCGCCGCGGCCGGGAGCGCGGACTGCGCGACGGGCACGAGGGCCACGTCCCACGCCTGCGGTGCGGTCCACAGGTCCGTCGCCGGGTCGCCGACCGTCGACACCGTGAAGCCCGCCGCCGCCGCCGCGGCGGTCAGGTCCTCGACCGCCCGGGCCCGGACCGGCTCGGCCGTCGACGCCAGGAGCCGGACGGGCACCGGCAGGGTCACCCCCGCGTCCGCGAGCAGCGAGCGCGCGCGGTCCAGGTCCGCCGCGGCCGTCGCGACCGCCCCGCCGGCGGCGGGCCCGACGACGGGCAGCACGCTCGTCGTCGTGGCCGCGTCGGGCCACAGCGGGACGACCTCGGCGACCACCTCCTCCCGCGGGACCGTGAGCCAGAACGCCTCGCGCACGAGCGCGCCGCGACGCGCGGCCGCCTCGTCCTCGTCGTCCGCCGCGAACACACCAGGGCCCGCGCCGCCGGTCCGCGCGACGAGCTGCCACGCGGCGTCCCCCGCGGTCGTCGTGACCGCGCCGGCGTCGTCCAGCGCCGCGCGCACGTCCGCCGTCGCGACCGGCGCGACCACGTCCACGTCGCCGTCGGCCAGCGCCGCCGCCTGGTCGAGCGGGTGCAGGTCGCTGCGGACCACCACGGTGTCGAACCGCGCGGGACGCGAGCCGCGGTACCCCGGGTTGCGCGCGAGCTCGACCCGCTGGTCCGGCAGCACCGCCGAGACCACGTACGGCCCCGTGGTCACGGCGTCCGCGGTGCTCGCGCCGAGCTGGTCGTCGTCGAACAGCGTGCGCCACCCGTGCGCGACGGCGCCGAGCGCCTCCGTGTCCCCCGCGTCGATCGCCGCGGTCACCGCCGCTGCCGGGTCGGTCGCGGCGCCGAGCGCCGTGCGCCCGAGCACGTGGGCGGGGACGTTGACGTCCAGCGCGACCGGCCAGTCCGGCACCGGGCGGGCGTACACGACGACGAGCCTGCCCTCGTCGTCGACGGTCGGGGGCTCCTCGGCGTGCACGAGCGCGGGCGACGTCGCCGCGAACGCCACGCCTGCGTCGAGCTCGTCGGTGTTGGTGATCTCCCCCTGCTCGCCGAGCCGGGGCACCACGTCGTCGAACGACCCGGACCGCGCGGCCCACTCCAGCAGCAGGTCGTCGGCGGTGACCGGCACGCCGTCCGACCACGTCGCCGTGGGGGCGATCGTGTACCGCACCGTCAGCGGGTCGTCGTCGATCTTCTCCACCGTGCCGAACGTCTCGTCGGGCACGGCGACGCCGTCCTGGTCCAGCGAGACGAACCCGTCCTGCACGAGCGCGCGGACCAGCTCGCTGCCCGGAAGGCGGCCGTCCGGCGTCGCGGGGTTGAGCGAGCCGAACGGCACGTCCACCGCGACGATGACGTCGGCCGCCCGGTCCGGGCGCGGCGCGGGCGGCGGCGACGAGGTGCACGCCGCGAGCACCACGACGACCGCGGCCAGGCCGACGACGCGCCTCACGCCCACCCCCTCGACCGGCGCTGCCGCCGGGCCGTGCTCAGAAGCCGCGACCCGCCTCGCGCTCGTTGTCGACCTCGGAGATCTCGTGCACCTCGCGCCGGGCGGCCTCGCCCGCGTGCTTCGCCTCGTCGCGCTCGAGCTCGAGGCGCTGCGCCTCGAGCAGCGCGTCCCGGCGCTCGCGGCGCTCCTGCTGCGCGGCCGGGTCCGGGACCGGGACCGCCGCCAGGAGGCGCTGCGTGTAGGCGTCGCGCGGGTGGTTGACGACCTGCGCGGTCTCCCCCACCTCGACGAGCTTGCCGTTGTGCATCACCGCGATGCGGTCCGAGAGCATCTCGACGACCGCGAGGTCGTGGCTGATGAACAGGCACGCGAACCCGTGCTCCCGCTGCAGCTCCTGGAACAGCTCGAGCACCGTCGCCTGGACGGAGACGTCCAGCGCCGAGGTCGGCTCGTCGGCCACGAGCAGCTGCGGCTCCAGCGCGAGGCTGCGCGCGATGCCCACGCGCTGGCGCTGGCCGCCGGACAGCTCGTGCGGGTACCGGTTGCGCATCGCACGCGGGAGCTGCACCTGGTCGAGCAGCCGCTCGACCTCGCGCTGCAGGCCCTGCCCCTTGGTGCCGCGGTGCAGCAGCAGCGGCTCCGCGATCGACTCGCCGATCGGCAGCCGGGGGTTGAGCGAGCTGCCCGGGTCCTGGAAGACGATCCCGACCTTGGTGCGCAGCGGCTTGAGGTCGCGCATCGAGGCGCCGACCATGTCGTGCCCCACGATCTCGAGCTTGCCCGCCGTGACCGGCAGGAGCCCGACGACCGCGCGCCCGATGGTCGTCTTGCCCGAGCCCGACTCGCCGACCAGGCCGACGACCTCGCCCTTGCGGATCTGCAGGCTCACACCGTCCACCGCCCGGAACGCGGGGGTCCGACGACGCGCGGGGTACTCGATGACCATGTCGACCGCGTCGAGGACGACCTCGCGGCCGTCGGCGGAGGTCGTCGCGCCGGCGGCGTCCGTGGTGGCGCTCGTGCCGGCGGACGTGGCGGACGTCCCCGCGGCAGCCTCGGCCGCGGCGGCCTCCGCGCTGCGCCCCAGGTGGGGCACGGCCTCGAGCAGCTTGATCGTGTACGGGTGCTGGGGGTTGGCGAACAGCGCGCGCGCCTCACCCTGCTCGACGACCTGGCCGTCCTTCATCACCAGGATCTTGTCCGCCATGTCCGCGACCACGCCCATGTCGTGCGTGATCAGGACGATGCCGGAGTCGATCCGCTCGCGCAGGTCGCGCATGAGCTTGAGGATCTCGGCCTGGACCGTCACGTCGAGCGCGGTCGTCGGCTCGTCCGCGAGCAGCAGCTTGGGGTCGCACGCGAGCGCCTGCGCGATCATCGCGCGCTGGCGCTGGCCGCCGGACAGCTGGTGCGGGTAGGAGTCGACGCGCTTCTCCGGGTCCGGGATCTCGACGAGCGTGAGCAGCTCGATCGCGCGGGCGCGGGCCTCGGCCGGCCCCATCTCGAAGTGGGTGCGCAGGGTCTCGACGATCTGGAAGCCGATCGTGAAGACCGGGTTCAGCGCCGTCATCGGCTCCTGGAAGATCATGGCGACCTCGCGGCCACGGATCCGGCGGAGCTTCGACGAGGGCATGCCGATCAGCTCGCGGTCACCCAGCCGGGCGGAGCCGCGGGCGCGGCCGTTCGGCGGCAGCAGACCCATGAGCGCCATCGACGACTGCGTCTTGCCGGAGCCGGACTCGCCGACGATCGCCAGCACCTCGCCCGGGCGGACGTCGTAGGTCACGCCCTGGGCGGCGGGGTACCAGGTGCCGTCCACGTAGAAGTCGACGCCGAGGTCGCGGACCTCGAGCACGGGCGTGCTCGTGTCGGCGGGGACGGGGGCGTCGGTGGTGTCGATGGCCACGGTCAGGATCCTTCCTGCATCAGGTGCCGACGCCCGGTCCGGGCGGCGCTCACCTGCGGGTCTGGGAGCATGGCGGGGTGGGTCCCACGCTGAGGTTCTCGTCGAGGTACGGACGGTGGCTGACGATCGCGGCCGGTGTCGCGGGTGTCGTCGCCGTGGTGGCGGTCGCCGTGTCGGACGGCCCGGTGGCCGGCCTGCGCGCGCTGCCCGTCGCCGGGGTGGTGGTCCTGCTGACCTGGGCGCTGTTCTGGCGACCCGAGGTCGAGGTGGCCGACGGCGGCGTCACGGTGCGCAACGTCTGGCGCACCGTCGTGGTGCCGTGGCCGACGTACCGCGGCGCCGAGGTGCGCTTCGGCCTGCGCGTCGAGACGAGCGACGGCACCGTCGAGGCCTGGGCACCGCCGCGGAGCAGCAGCTCGGCCCGCTGGTTCACCCGCGGACGCGGGTCCACCGGCACGCTGCCCAACGAGGACGCGCGCGTGGACGCCACCGCCGAGACCGCGCTCCGCGCGATCGTGGACCGGCATGCCGCGCTCGAGCGCGCCGGGCACCTGGCGGGTGCGCGGGCAGCGGTCGCCGCGGGCGCGGTGCAGGTCCGCCGGACCTGGCACCTGCGCCTCGCGGCGGCCACGCTCGTCCTGCTCGTCGCGAGCGTGCTGGCGCTCACGATCTGAGCGGGCCCCTGTCGCCCCGGCGTGACGCACCGGGGTCATCGGGACCGTGGTCCGAGGCACTAGCCGCCCATTCCCGCGTTGCGGACGTCGTCCTGCGGTCGCACCGTCGAGACGTACGCACGACGACCCGTGCCGTCCTCCGCCATGGCCTTCGCCATCTTGCGCTCCGAGGGGATGCGCTTCTGGCGCGGGTCGAACGCGTCGCGCAGGCCGTCGCCGATGAAGTTGACGGTCAGCGCGATCACGACGATGAACAGGCCGGGCCACCAGAACAGCCACGGACGCGTGGAGAACGCCTGCTGGTAGTCGTAGATCAACTTGCCGAGCGAGATGTCCGGCGGCTGGATCCCGAAGCCCAGGAACGACAGCGCGGTCTCCAGCAGGATCGCCGAGCTCATGAGCAAAGTCGTGCTCACGATGATCGTGCCGATCGCGTTGGGCAGGATGTGCTTGAAGATGATCCGGCGGCTGCTCGCGCCCGCGACGCGCGCCGCGTCGACGAACTCGCGCTCGCGCAGCGCCAGGAACTCCCCGCGCACCAGGCGAGCGAGACCGGTCCACAAGATCAGACCGAGCGCCACGGCGAAGAGCCAGCCGCTCACGCGTCCCGCGATCTTGCCGATGACCGCGCCGATGACGATCGTCGGCACGGTGATGAACAGGTCCGTCGTGCGCATGAGGAGCGTGTCGAGCCGGCCGCGGTAGAAACCCGCGAGCGAGCCGACGAGCACGCCGATCGCGCACGCGACGATCCCGATGATGAACATCACCATGAGCGAGGTCTGCACGCCGTGCATCACCCGCGCGAACATGTCGCGGCCGAGCTCGTCCTGCCCGAACGGGTGCGAGCCGATGGCGAAGCCTTCTCCGCCCAGCCACGTGGGCATCTGCAGCGTGGGCGCGCCGCCCGGGTTGACGATCGCGAGGGTCGTCTCCTTGCCGGTGAACTGCCACCAGCCCGGGATCGGGCCGACGCCCACGGACGTCAGCGCCAGGAGGGCGACCGCGACCAGGACGACGAGCCCGACCATCGCCCCCTTGTGCCGGAAGAAGCGACGCCGGACGATCTCGCCCTGCGAGAGACCGACGACGTCCTTCAGCTCGATCTCGTTCTCGGTGCGGCCGGCCTGGTCGGCGGGCAGCTGCGGGTCGGGTGAGGTGCTCATGCGTCCAACCGGATTCTCGGGTCGATCACCGCGTAGATGAGGTCCGCGACGATGTTGGCGATGATGGCGAGCGCGGCGGTGACCAGCAGGTACGCCATCACCACCTCCTGCTCGGCCTCGAGGAGTCCGCGCACGAAGAGCTGGCCCATACCGGGCCGCGCGAACACGGCCTCGGTGATCACCGCACCACCGATCAGGGTGATGACGTCGATCGGGACGATCGTCGCGAGCGGGATCAGCGTGTTGCGGAACCCGTGCCGGACGACCACCACGCGCTCGGGCAGGCCCTTCGCGCGGGCGGTGCGGATGTAGTCCTGGTTCATCACCTCGAGCATGCTCGAGCGCGAGTACCGCGTGTACGCCGCGAACGCGATGAGGACGAGCGTCGCCGTCGGCAGCATGAGGTGGGTGAACGAGTCGAGCACCTGGACCCAGTAGTTGCCGCCGAGGCCGGGTGTCTGGTCACCGAAGGTCGGGATCGGTCGTCCGCCGAGCGCCTTCGAGTACGGCGGCCAGACCTGCATGACCTGGTCGACGAAGGTGAGGAAGGCCATGACCAGAGACACGGCCACGCCCACCTTCGCGGACACGCCCCAGTCCGGCCCGCCGAAGAGCCGGCCGATGACCCATCCCACGACGGCGGTGGCGACCGCGAGCCCGAGGAGGATCCAGAAGGCGCCCTGGCCGTCGACACCGAAGGGGTCGAGGTCGAACACCGACTGCATCGGGAAGTACAGGACGAACCCGAGCACGACCGACGAAAGTGCCGTCCACAAGGCACGCCTGTTGTGCAGTCCGGCGAACACCCCGACGACCGCGAAGCCGATGGCGCCGCCGAGCACGAGCAGGAGGATCGGCCCGATCTGGGGCTCGAGCCACCAGTTGGAGAGCTGGAGGTAGGCGAGCATCGCTGCGGTCGCCACACCGGCGACCAGGAAGACCTGAACGCGCCGGAGGGTCGTCCCGCCGATCGCGAGCGACCACAGGAAACCCATGACGGCGGCGATCACCGCGATCGTCAGCCACGCCAGGTTCGGGTCCCGCAGGAAGTCGTTGAACCCGATCGCGACCCACTGCTTGAGCATGACCGCGACCCAGAAGGACGGCAGCGAGTACAGCAGGAAGGACAGGAAGATGATCAGGTAGTCGAACGTCGCGTACTGCCGCAGCGCGCTCACGATGCCGACGGTGATGCCGAGCAGGAGCGAGAGGAAGGTCGCGGCTGTCACGAGCTGCAGGGTCGACACGATCGCGTGCCCGAGCAGCGCGCTCACGGACTCACCGGTGCGCCATGCGACGCCGAGGTCACCCTGGAGCAGATCGCCGACCCACTTGAAGAATCGGACGACGGCGTTCGTGTCCAGGTCCAGCTGCTCGATCCGAGCGGCGATGAGCTGCTGCTTGTTCGGCGCGGTGCTCTCGCGCAGGTCCTGCAGCGGGTCGATCGCGCGGGCGACGAGCAGGTACATCAGGAAGAGGGCCACGAAGAGCGTGGCCAGGCCGGCCAGAAGCCGGCGGGTGAGGAATCTCAGCACGGGTGGGCTACCTCTTGTTTGGTGCACCGCGGTCTCGGGGATAGTAGTCCCCGCGGCGGCCACGGTCCGGGTCGAACCGGTCGTGCACACGCTCAGGGCGCTGGGATGGTGCTCCCAGCGCCCTGAGCAGGAGTCACAGGCCGGCGACGCCCGGCCCCGCCACGGAGGCGGGACCGGACGTCACGGGAATCACTCCGAGGCAGCCTCGCCGGCCGTCCAGTTCCAGAAGCCGTAGAAGATCGTCGGCGCGATCGTCAGCTTCGAGACGTTGCTGATCTTCTCCGGGTTCCAGGCGGTGACGCCGGGGAACTGGAAGATCGTGACACCGAAGGCGTCCTTGACGAGCTCGGCCTCGACGTTCGACAGGATCTCCTCCTGCGCCGCCGGGTCGGTCTCGACCTGGAGCTTGTCGAACTCGGCGTCGACCGTCTTGTTCGAGTAGCCGTAGAAGTTGTTCGTGGCACCCGTGCGGTAGTTCGCGTCCGACTCGGTCACGGCCGTCGACGTCGACTGCCAGCCGAACAGCGCCGCGTCGTAGAAGTCGGTCGCGTTCGACAGGTCGGTGCCCCAGTCGGTCTGGACCTCGTACGGGACGACCTTGAAGCCGGCCTGCTCGGCCGAGGCCTTGATGAGCTCGAACTCGTTCTGGCGGCGCGTGTTGTTCGGGTCGAACAGCACGCGGACCGTCACGTCCTTGGCGCCGGCCTCGGACAGGAGCGACTTCGCCGCGTCCACGTCGACCGTGCCGTACTCGTCGGACTGGCCGTTGGCGCCGACGATGCCGTCGTACATCGGCGAGCCGGGGACCTGCGTGAAGGAGTCACGCGTGGTCGTCATCGTCGGGTCGAGCGGGGTGACCAGCTTGTCGACGATGTCCTGGCGCGGGATGGTCTTGAGGAACGCCTGGCGCACCTTGAGCGCCTTGGCCGCGTCGCCGCCGTAGGACTTCGGGTCGAACGGGCCGCCGTTGGCGAACTGCAGGTCGACGTGCTCGTAGGTGCCCTCGGCACCGGTCGCGACCTCGACGCCGTCGAGCTTCTGGACCGCCGTCAGGAGGTCGGCCGTGGCCTGCGGGTTGATGAGGTCGACCTCACCGTTCTGCAGAGCCGTGACCTGGCCCATCGGGTCGCCGTTGTAGCGGACGGTGACCTTGTTGATCGCGGCCTTGTGCTCACCCTCGTAGTCGGGGTTCGCGGTCAGGGTGATGTACTGGTCCTTCACGAAGTCCGTGATGGTGTAGGCACCCGAGGTGACCAGCAGGTTCGCGTCGGCCTCGGCCGGCATCGACGCGTAGTTGAAGTCGGTGCTCCACACCTTGGAGATCTTCGAGACCGACGCGGTGTCGTTGTCCTGGATCGCCTTCACCAGGGCGTCGGCCGCCTCGGCGCCGTCCTCGATGCCGAGGGCGCGCTGCGCGACGACGTGCGCCGGCAGGTTGACGCCGATGGCCGTCTCCCAGTCCGCGAACGGCTTGGTGTAGGTCATGGTGATCGAGTTGCCCTCGATGACCGGGGTCTCCTCGATCAGGGCGACAGCCGGGCTCGCGGCGTCGAAGTACACGCCCGCGTCCAGCTCGTCCTGGTTGGTGATCTCGCCGGTCTCGGGGTCGGTCTCGGCCTCGACGTTGTTGAACTTCCCGCTCTGGGCGGCCCACTCCAGGAGGAGGTCGGCGGGGCCCGCCGCGACGCCGTCCGACCACTTCGCGGTGTCCGCGAAGGTGTACTTGATCGTCAGCGGGTCGTCGGAGACCTTCTCGTACGAGCCGAACGAGGTGTCCTGCACCAGGTTCAGGTCCTCGTCGTAGTAGTTGAAGCCCGAGTTGAGCATGTACAGGATGACGTTGTTGGCCGTCGCGTTGCCCGTGATGCTCGTGCCGTTGGCCGAGTAGAAGGGCTGGTTCCACGCGATGTTGACCGACGTGTCCTGGCTGATGCCGGCGTTGTCGCCGTCGCCCGTGGCGTCGTCGTCGGCGTTGCCGCCGTCGCTCGAGCATGCGGCGAGCGACAGCGCGCTGACCGCCGCGATCGCGGCGAACGCGACCTTACGGTTGATCCTCAATTGATCCTCCTGGAGAAGGTGGCGAGGCGTTCCGGTCCCGGCCGCGACGAGCACGCGACCCGGCCCGGGCGGCAGACCCGCCAGGGTTGAGAGCAACGGTAGTCAAGTGAAATCGGGCATAACGGGCCAGCGGAGGCGCTTCGACTGATCGTTACCCGATTGATACTGACCGGTAGCGTCCGCATCGTGAGACAGGCCCGGGGCTTCGCCCCGTTTTCATCGTGTCCACGTGCGTGATCTCGGTCCACCCGCTGTCAAACCGACGCCGCTCTCCTCGGGCCTGTGTTATGCGCCCGAAACACGACTGGTACGGCAAGTTCACACGCGGGCTCGCGCCACGGCCGGCTCCGGCCACGCTCCGGCCTCGCGGCACGGCCCCGAGAATGTCGGGGTGAACCTCAGCGACCTGGCCCGCAGCCTCGGCAGCACCCGCGCGTTCGCCCGCGTCGGCCGCGCCGCCTCTCGACTGGACCGTCGGATCCAGCGCGCCACGGACGGCCGCTGGTCGGTGCTCGGCCGAGCGCGGCTCCCCCAGCTCGTCCTCACCACCACCGGGCGCCGCACGGGCGAGCCGCGCGACGCGGTGCTGCTCTACGGGCGCGACGGCACCGCCTGGGTGGTGCTGGCGTCCAACTGGGGCCAGGGCCACGACCCGGCCTGGGCGCTCAACCTCCTCGCCGAGCCGCACGCGAGCGTCACGGTCGGCGGCGTCACCACCCGCGTCGTCGCGCGGCCCGCCTCCGACGACGAGCGCGTACGCCTGCTGCCGCGCATGCGCGAGATCTGGCCGGGGTACGAGGCCTACGCCGAGCGCGCGGGCCGGTCGCTGCCCCTGTTCGTGCTCGAACCACGGCTCGACCCGCGCTCCTGACGGCGGCAGCCGGATCGCTGCACGAACACTTACCACGCGGTAAGCCGAGTCGCGCTAGGCTCCCCCGTGGAAACGCTCCCGCACGCCGCGGGGACCACGCCACCGAAGCCGTGACGCCGACGAAGGACTGCCCGTGACCGCCCTGCACACCGATCCCGCCCAGGACCCCGCCGCCACGTCGGAGCCGCCCTACCTCGATCCCGCCCGCCCGGTCGCCGAGCGCGTCGCGGACCTCGTCGGACGCATGACGCTGGCCGAGAAGGTGGGCCAGATGATGCAGCTCGACTCGCGTGACAACGTGCGCGAGCTGATCGAGGGCAGCCACGTCGGGTCGATCCTGCACACCTCCCCGGCGGCCGTCCGCGAGGCGCACGAGGTGACGGCGACCACGCGCCTGCGCATCCCGCTGCTCATCGCCGAGGACTGCATCCACGGCCACTCGTTCTTCGAGGGCGCCACGATCTTCCCGACCCAGCTCGGCATGGCCGCCTCGTGGGACCCGGAGCTCGTCGAGCGCGCCGCGCGGATCACCGCCGTCGAGGTCGCCGCCACGGGCATCCACTGGACGTTCTCGCCGGTGCTCTGCATCGCGCGCGACCTGCGCTGGGGCCGCGTCTCGGAGACGTTCGGCGAGGACCCGTTCCTCATCGGCGAGCTCGCGTCCGCGATGGTCCGCGGCTACCAGGGCGAGGGCCTGGGCGACCCGACCGCGATCCTGGCGACGGCCAAGCACTTCGCGGGCTACTCCGAGACGCAGGGCGGGCGGGACGCGACCGAGGCGGACATCTCCCGTCGCAAGCTCACGGCCTGGTTCCTGCCGCCGTTCGAGCGCGTGGCGCGCGAGGGCTGCGCGACGTTCATGCTCGGCTACCAGTCGATGGACGGCACGCCGATCACGGTCAACGACTGGCTGCTCACCGACGTCCTGCGCGGCGAGTGGGGCTACACCGGCACGCTCGTCACCGACTGGGACAACGTCGGCCGCATGGTCTGGGAGCAGCAGATCCAGCCCGACCACGCGCACGCGGCCGCCGCCGCGGTGAAGGCGGGCAACGACGTCGTCATGACGACGCCCCAGTTCTTCGCGGGCGCGCAGCGGGCGGTCGCCGACGGCCTGCTCGACGAGGCCGCGATCGACGCCGCCGTCTCCCGCATCCTCACGCTCAAGTTCCAGCTCGGCCTGTTCGAGGAGCCGCGCCGGCCCGACGACGCGCGCATCGCCGAGGTGCTGGGCGTCGCGGCGCACGAGGCCGTGAACCTCGAGCTCACCCGCCGCTCGGTGGTCCTGCTGCAGAACGACGGCGTCCTCCCGCTCGCCGGGGGCTGCACCGCGGCCGCCGGCGACGACGAGCGCGCGGTCGCCCCGGCCGGCGCCGAGCGCCGCCGCGTGCTCGTCGTGGGCCCGAACGCGGACGACACCGACACCCAGCTCGGCGACTGGGCCGGGCGCTCGGGCCAGGCGGACTGGCTGCCCGACGGCCACCCGCGGCACATGATCGAGACCGTCCTGGACGGTCTGCGCGAGCGCTCGCCGGAGGGCTGGGACGTGACCTACGCGCGTGGCGCGGACATCCTCACGCTCGCGCCGGACCCCGAGGGCGAGCTGTTCCCGGACGGGCAGCCGCGCCCGCAGGTCGTCGTGCCGTGCGCCCCCGACGAGGCGCTGATCGCCGAGGCCGTCGCGGCCGCGCGCGACGCCGACTACGTCGTGGCGGTCGTGGGCGACCGGATCGAGCTCGTCGGCGAGGGGCGCTCCACCGCCACGCTCGAGCTCATCGGCGGCCAGGTCGCGCTGCTCGACGCCCTGGCGGCGACCGGCACCCCGATGGTCGTCGTCGTCGTCGCGTCCAAGCCGCTGGTCCTGCCGGACTCCGCCCTGGACGCCGCGGCCGTGGTGTGGGCGGCGAACCCCGGCATGCGCGGCGGGCAGGCGATCGCGGAGATCCTGCTCGGGCTCGTCGAGCCGTCGGGCCGCCTGCCGATCTCCTTCGCGCGGCACGCGGGTCAGCAGCCCACGTTCTACAACCAGCTCCGCGGCCAGCACGGCACGCGCTACGCGGACCTGACGCAGCGCCCGGCGTTCGCGTTCGGCCACGGGCTGACCTACACCACGGTCGAGTACGACGAGCTCGAGGTGCTGACCCCCAGCGTGGCCGCCGACGGCGACGTCCGGGCACGGGTCACGCTGCGCAACACCGGCTCCCGGCCGGCCCTGGAGACCGTGCAGGTCTACGTCTCCGACCTGGTGACGACGACCATGTGGGCGGAGTCCGAGCTCAAGGCCTACCGGCAGGTCGCGGTCGCGCCCGGCGAGTCCGTCGTCGTGGACCTGGCGGTGCCCGCCGCGGCCTGCTCGATCGTCGACGCGGACGCGCGCCGCGTGGTCGAGCCCGGCGACTTCGAGCTGCGGGTCGGGCCGTCGTCGGTCCGCGACGCCCAGCTCGTCGCGCGGTTCGCGATCGCCTGACCGACCGGGAGGAGCGCGGGCCCGGCGAGCTGTCGCCGGGCCCGTGTCCGGGCGGTGGCCGGATCGTTGGACGACCGTGACGTGCCCGAGTCCCGGAACCGCTCCCGTGGCGCGCCGGGCCCGGTTACGGTGGGCCCATGCACGTCGAGGTCATCGGTGATCAGCGGGTTCTCGTCCTGGACCCCGCGGGGGCTCCCGTCGGTGCCGCCACCGCGACCGACCTGATCGGTGACGCGTGGGGTCACGGCGTGCGGGTGGTGGTGGTCCCCGTCGAGCGCCTCGACCCCGCGTTCTTCGAGCTGCCGACCGGCGTCGCGGGCGAGCTCACGGGCAAGCTCGAGCGCTATCGGCTCCACCTCGCCGTCGTGGGCGACATCGCCGCCCAGGTCGCCGCCTCGGACGCGCTGCGCGCGTACGTGAGCGCATCCAACGAGGGCCGGCACGTGTGGTTCGTCGCGGACGGCGACGAGCTCGAGTCCCGACTGAGCGCCTGAGCCGCGCGGGCCGCCGAGTCCTGCCGAGCGCCGCCGAGCACCGCCGAGCGCCGTCCAGGGTTCGGTCAGCCGCGGTCCTGCCACGTGCACAGGCAGACGCGGTTGCCCTCGGCGTCCGCCAGCACCCAGAAGCTCGGCGCCGCCTCGTCGTCCACGAGCCGTCCGCCCGCCGCGACGGCCGCGTCGATCCGCGGCTGCACCTGCCCGGGGTCGACCCACACGTCGAGGTGCCAGCGCTGCCGCGGCTCCTCGGACCCCGACTCCTGGAACCAGACCGGGGGCAGCGCGCCCGCGGCATCCCGCACCTCGTCGTCCATCCCCTCACGCGGCTCGAACCCGAGGACGGCACCCCAGAACGGCAGCACCTGCGCCCGGTCCGGCGTGTCGAGCGCGAGCTCGAACCGGCTCACGTCCGCGCCGTCGAGCGCATGGCCCGCCGCGTGCGCGTACGCCGTGACCACCCGCGCGAGCGCGACGTCCCGCTCGGTCACCCCGCCGGCGTCGTGGCTGGTCAGCCGCACGTCCACGAAGCCGTAGCGCAGGTCGACGTCGGGGTGGTGGTCGCGAGCCTCCGCCTCCTCCCCGATCCGGTTCACCAGAGCGAGTCCCGCCGCGAAGTCACCCGTCGCGACGCGTGTGTGCAGGCTCCCGCCCAGGTTGACCCAGCCCGTCAGGCCGGCGTCCGCGACCTGCTGTCCCGTCAGCGTCTCCATGAGGCCATGGTGACGAGGACCACCGACACGCGCACGTCAGCGGGAGGTCACGCCCCGGCCCGCGAGCGCGCGCGGTACGCGCGGGCCTTCATGACGTCGCCGCACTCGCCCATCGAGCACCAGCGTCCCGACCGGTTCCGCGACGCGTCGTAGTACACCCACTGGCAGGCGGGGTTGGCGCACGCCTTCAGTCGCTGGAGCCGCCCCGCGCGGTGCTCCTCCAGCACGTCGACGAGCAGGCCGGCGACGTGGTCCTCCTCGTCGGACGGGACCAGTGCCGGACCGTCCGCAGTCACCCGGAGCACCAGCCGGTGCCCGGCGGCGACCCGGTCGAGGGCCTCCTGCTCCCCCGCCACGACGTACGCGCGCAGCCCGTCCCGCAGCTCGCGGAGCCCCGCCGGCGCCTGCGCGCCCAGGCGCTCGACGCCGTGGAACCGGTCGTCGGTGTTCAGCAGCGCGCGCACGCGCTCGAGCCGGCCGGGGGCGACGCCGGGCTCGGTGCCGAGGGTGATCCAGGGCTCGAGGGTGTTGACGGGCGGCACGGTGCCCAGCATAGTCGTCACCGTCGTTCGTTGTTCACTAGTGACGTTGGAGCCGACCATGACCGCCCCCAGCACCGCCCGCGCGTCCCGCAGCTCGTCGAGCCGGTCGTCGAACCGGTCGTCGAGCAGGTCGTCGAACCAGTCGTCGGCGCGTCCCGCCGAGGCCCCCGGCTGCGACACCTCCGACATGCTCACGATCCACGCGCTGTTCCGGCGCGCGTTCACCGACGCACCGGACCTGGTGCGCGGTGTCGACGACGGCGACGTCGAACGCGCGCTCGTCGTCGCGGCGCACGTCCGTGAGGTCGCGGGCGCGCTGCACCACCACCACTCGGGCGAGGACGAGCTGCTGTGGGAGACGCTCGAGACGCGGGCGCCGGCCTGCGCGCTGCACGTGGGCCGGATGCGTGCCCAGCACGCCGCGACGGCGGCGCAGCTGCGCGGGCTCGACGAGGTCCTGCCCGCGTGGGAGCACGCCGCGCGCGCCGACTCGCGCGCGGTCGTCGCCGCGACGCTCGACGCGATCCGGGACACCCTGCTCACGCACCTGGGCGACGAGGAGAGCGCGATCCTCCCGACCGCGTCGACCGTGATGACGCAGCGCGAGTGGGGCGCGCTGCACGAGCACGGGATGTCCACGATCCCGCGCGACAAGCTGCTGCTGCAGCTCGGCTGGATCCTCGAGGTCGTCCCGGCCGACGAGCGGGCGGGCTGGCTGCGCGGCAACCTCCCGCTGCCGGGCCGGCTCGCGTGGCGGCTCGTCGGGCGACGGCAGTTCGCCGCCCACCGGGCGCGCGTCTACGGCACCGCCTGAGCGCGTCAGGAATCGAGAAGCACGGCCCGCAGCCGCCTCCCTAGCCTGGTGGGACACCGACCAGGACGACGAGGGAGCACGACGACATGGCGACGAACGACGAGAACGACGGCTTCACCGCCGAGGAGCGCGCGGCGATGAAGGAGCGGGCGAAGGAGACCCGCGCGACGAAGGGCAAGGTCGACCCGGAGGCCGAGGTGCTGGCGAAGATCGCCGAGCTCCCCGACGACGACCGCGCGATCGCCGAGCGGATCCACGCGCTCGTCGCCGAGCACGCCCCCGCCTTCGCGCCGCGGACCTGGTACGGCATGCCCGCGTACGCCAAGGACGGCAAGGTCGCGGTGTTCTTCCAGCCCGCGTCCAAGTTCAAGGCGCGCTACGCCACGCTGGGCTTCAACGACTCCGCCGCGCTCGACGACGGCTCGATGTGGCCGACGTCCTTCGCGATCACGACGCTGACCCCGGCCGACGAGAAGCGCATCGGCGAGCTGATCGCGCGCGCCGCAGGCTGACCCCCGCCCGCGAGGTCGTGACCTCCCGTCGAGATCGTTCTGTCGAGCTCACGACCGCAACGGGACGTCGCGACCTCGCCGCTGTCCGACCTTGCCGGTGGACCGGGACGCCGGCCGGGGCGAGCATGTCGTGATGACGCGCTTCGCGATCGACGCTCCCGCCCTGCTCCGGCTCGTCGACCAGGACCGCCCGCCGGCCGCCGACGTCCAGCTGGTCGCACCCAAGTCGATCCTGGTCGACGCCCTGCAGCTCCTGCTCGACGACGTGCGCGGCGGCCGCCGTGACCGCGCCGACGCGCTGCTCACGCACACCCGCATGACGGAGACGAAGATCCGGCTGCTCGGCGACCGCGTCTCGCGGCGCCGGGCGTTGGACCTCGCGCTCGAGCACGGCTGGGCGCAGGTGCGCACCGCCGAGTACGTCGCCGTCTCCCAGCTGCAGGCCGACGCGCTCGTCGCGGTCGACCCGGAGCTCCGCGCCGCCGTCACCGGGCTCGTGCCCCTCGCCTCGCCCGACGACCTCGTCGCCGGCTGACCCCCGGGAACCCGGCATGCCGCCTCCGCAGACCGTCCCGCTGCTGCCCTGCGCCGACATCGACGAGATCGAGCCGTTCTTCGCCGCGATGGGGTTCCGCACCACGTTCCGCCAGCACCGCCCGTACGCGTGCCTCGCCCTCCACGGCCACGGGTTCGACCTGCAGTACTACGGTCTGGACGGCCACGTCCCGGAGGCGTCGCACAGCTCGTGCCTCGTGATCGTCGACGACACCGGCCCGATCTGGGACGAGCTCGCGGCGGGGCTGCGGCAGGCCTACGGGCGCCTGCCCGTCGCGGGCTTCCCGCGGATCACGCGACCACGCCCCCGCAAGAATGCCGACGGCGTCACCGGCTTCAGCCTCGTCGACCCGGCAGGGAACTGGATCCGCTTCTTCCACCGCGGCCGCGGTGCGCCGGCGCCCGCCGCCGAGCTCAGCCGGCTCGGCGAGGCCGTGCAGAACGCCGTCGTCCTCGCCGACAGCAAGGGCGACGAGGCCCAGGCGCTCAAGGTCCTGCAGGGCGCGCTGCGGCGCGCCCCGGCCGACGACCCCGCTCTCGAGGATGCGCGCGAGCTCCTGGCCGAGCTCGAAGAGCGCCAGGTCGAACGCTGACACCCACCGGCGCGGCTCCGGCGGGTGCGCCGCCGAAGTGGTCGGCCGAACCACCCCTGGGGCGGTCGTCGAGATGGGAGGCTCGCTCCATGGCGACTCTCCGCGCACCCGACGGCGGATCTCCACTGATCCGCACCCACTTCACGGACGACCCCGCGTAGCTGGCAGCCCTCGCGGCGGCGACGGCGCCGGTCGAGACCCCCGTACGGCCCGCACGAGGCATACCTCGTCCCGGTCGAGGATCCCGCCCTCGCCGGGATGCGGCCCGAGGACCTGGCCGGGCTGGACCGCTCCGGCGATCTCTCCTACGCGTTCGTCGCTGACGCGCAGACGATGGTCGACAGCACCTTCGTCGTGCTCAGCCTCGGTGCGGAGAACGGCCGGTGGTTCCGCTGCACCGCCGCCGCGGTCTACGCGATCGAGACGAACCTCTCGGTCGCGAACATGGACTTCTTCGAGTTCGCCGACTCTGCGGGCGAGGACGGCGTGTTCCGCGGCTGGGAGTGACGCCCGCGGCAGGGCACCACGCGGTGGCGCCGCTGAGACGGTTCTGGTGTCCGCCTCGTCAGGAGAGGCGGCGCTCGAGCTCGACGACGCCCGGACCGCTCAGGTGCGGGAGGTGCGACCGGCGCCCCGAGGCGACCAGGAGCAGGGACGTCAGAGGACCGCGCACCGCTGGTCCGCTCCCCACAACGACGTCGGCGTCGTCGGCCTCGAGCGCCAGGCCGACGACATGCTGGCGACCGCCGCCGAACGACACCGAGGTCCGCGCCTGGTACCGCAGCGCGCGCTCCACCGCCTGGTGCGGGTAGTGCCCGGTCGCTCCGAGCGGTACCCGGACGTCCTCGCCGTGCACGACGGCCTCGACCAGCCGGGTCTCCGGGGCCGCCGGAGGGGACGCCGTCAACCCTGTGACCGCCCGCAGACGCTCCAGCGTGATCGCGGGCGTGGCGCCCCGCTCGCGCGCGACCCCCTTCGCGTTCTGGCGGTCGAAGTCGAAGCGCGCCGCCGCCAGACCGACGACGAAACGTCGCCGCGTGGTCCGCGCGGTGTCGACGAGGTGCGCGACGACGTCGTGCACGCTCCATCCTTCGCACAACGACGGCGTCGCCCAGCGCTCCTCGGCGAGCGGTTCCAGGAAGGACACCAGTGCCTGCCGCTCGGCATGCACAACCGGCCAGACGTCGCTCGTTCGCACACCCGACATCATGCACGTCCCCGCAGCCCCAGACGTGTCCGAGCCCCTCGCGATCGCGCGGCGCCGGCGTGAGGTCCGTGCGCTGCCCTGGTGCACGCCGCTCGCCGGGTGCACGCCGAGCTCGCTCGGACCCGTGCCGACGATGAGCCACTGAGCGGGGTCGTCACCCCCTGGGCGCCGCGAACCGCGTCCCGAGCTGGGCGACCCGCCACGGACGAGCCTCGACGCGCATGCGCTCGGCGCGCTCCAGGAGGCTGATCCCGTGCAGGGCGCCCCAGAAGACCTCGGTCGCGGAGCCGTCGCCGTCGTCGCCGACGGCCGCCGCCAGGACGTCGAACCCGGCGCGTAGGTCGGGCACCGTGTCCTCGCTCGCGAACCGAGTGCCGATCGGCTGCTGGAACATGGCCTCGTAGACGGCGGGGTGCTCGCCGGCGAAGTCCAGGTAGGCGACGGCGACCGCCTCGACCGCCTCCCTGCCGCGCCGGTCGCCCAGCGCAGCCCGGCAGCGGCGCGTGAGCTCGACGAAGCCCTCGAGCGCGACGGCGAGCATGATCTCGGGCTTCCCGCCGGGGAAGTGCCCGTAGAGGACGGGCTGCGTGTAGCCGATCGACGCGGCGAGGTGGCGGGTCGTGACCGCGGACCACCCGTCGGCGTCGGCACGGTCGCGCGCGGCGTCGAGGATGCGACGCCGCCGTTCGGCGTGGCGCTGCTGGCGCACCGTCTGCTCCGGCATCGGCTCTCCCTCTTGCGCTGCGGTCGGGACAGCCATACGTTAGCACTGCTAGAAATTCTAGCGTCGCTAGATAGGAGTTCTCGTGGAGACTGCTCTCGCTGTCGTCACCGTGACCGTGGTCGGCCTGATGGTCGGCGTCGAGCTCGCGGTAGCCGTCGTGATCAACCCGATCCTGCTGCAGCTCGACGCCGGGGCGTCCCTGACCGCGCGGGCCTACGGCGCCCGGATGCTCGGGCGCGCGATGCCGTTCTGGTACGTCGGCTCACTGGTCCTGGCGGGCGCCCTCGCGGCCGTCGCGTGGGGCACGTCGGCAGCGACCGCGTCGCTGGTCGCGGCCGCACTTCTCGTCGTCACGGTCCTGATGTCGGTGCTCTGGCTGGTGCCGATCAACAACCGGTCGTCGAGCTGGACCGCCGAGGACCACCCCGCCGACTGGCGCGAGCAGCACCGGCGCTGGGACCGGCTGCACATCGCCCGCGTCGCGTTCCTCGTCGCCGCGTTCGCGCTCGTCGGGCTCGCTGCGGCCCTGATCTGACGGCGCCCCGGGCCTCGAGCGCGAGGTCGTGAGGTCCGGCGAGGTCGTCACCTCAGGATGACGATCTCGGCCGGAGATCACGACCTCGCTCGGCCGCCCTGGGCTCAGACGTTGAAGCGGAACTCGACGACGTCGCCGTCGTGCATGACGTAGTCCTTGCCCTCGACGCGGGCCTTGCCGGCGGCGCGGGCGGCGGCGACGGAGCCGGCCTCGACGAGGTCGTCGAAGCCGATGACCTCCGCCTTGATGAAGCCCTTCTGGAAGTCGGTGTGGATCACGCCGGCGGCCTGCGGGGCGGTCCAGCCCTGGCGGATGGTCCAGGCGCGCGACTCCTTGGGGCCCGCGGTGAGGTAGGTCTGCAGGCCGAGCGTGTGGAAGCCCACGCGCGCGAGCTGGTCGAGGCCCGCCTCCTCCTGGCCGTTGGCCTCGAGCATCTCGGCGGCCTCGTCGGGCTCGAGCTCGACGAGCTCGGACTCGAACTTGGCGTCGAGGAAGATCGCGTCGGCGGGGGCGACGAGCGCGCGCAGCTCGGCCTGCATCGCGGTGTCGGCGAGGCCGGCGTCGTCGGTGTTGAAGACGTAGATGAACGGCTTCGAGGTCATCAGCTGCAGGGCGCGGACCTGCTCGTCGTCGCCCAGACCGGCGGCGAACAGCGTCTGGCCGGTCTGCAGGACCTCGAGCGCACGGCGCGCGGCGTCCAGGACCTCGGGCTCCGTCTTCTTGCCGCGGACCTCCTTCTCGAGGCGCGGGATCGCGTTCTCGAGGGTCTGCAGGTCCGCGAGGATCAGCTCGGTCGAGATGATCTCGATGTCGTCCTTCGGGTTCACCTGGCCGGAGACGTGCACCACGTCCGGGTCGGCGAAGGCGCGGGTGACCTGGCAGATCGCGTCGGCCTCGCGGATGTTGGCGAGGAACTTGTTGCCCAGGCCCTCGCCCTCCGACGCGCCCTTGACGATGCCGGCGATGTCGACGAACGACACGGTCGCCGGGACGATCCGCTCCGAGCCGAACACCTCGGCGAGCTTGCCGAGCCGCTCGTCGGGCAGCGGGACCACGCCGACGTTGGGCTCGATCGTCGCGAACGGGTAGTTCGCCGCGAGCACCTGCGCACGGGTCAGGGCGTTGAAGAGGGTGGACTTGCCGACGTTGGGCAGGCCGACGATGCCGATGGTGAGTGCCACGACGGGCAAGTCTACGGGGGTGCGGACCGGCTCAGGCGAACGCGAGGATCCGCTGGAGCAGCACCGGGCCGCGCCGGTCGAGCTCGCGCCCGCCCACCCGCACGCCGACGACGAGCAGGACCGACCCGAGCACCAGACCGACGACGAGCGCCGCCCAGCCGAGCACGGCCGACGACCGAGCGACCGCGAAGCCCGCCAGCAGCGCCTCCGGCAGGCTCGCGAGCGCCACGACGAACCAGCCCGCGGTCTGCGAGAGGACGGTCGTGAGCGACGTCCCCTGCCGGGTCTGGAACGGGCTGTCCCCCGGCTGCTGCACGGCCTGCACGACGAGGGCGGACACCACGCTGGCGCCCGCGTACGAGGTCAGGAGGACCCCGGCCGCGACGCCGAGGAGCGCCGGCAGGTCCGCCGCATGGTCGGTGAGCAGGGCCGTGACCACCGTGATCAGCGTGACCGTCGGCACCGCGATGACCGCCGACGCCAGCACCCGGCCCAGCCGGTCCACCGTGCCCGGGACGCCCGCGCTCACGTGCGTCCAGAACGCGCTGCCGTCGTAGGACACGTCCGCCGAGACGCCCCACCCGCACAGGAACGCCGCCGCGGCGCCGGACAGCAGGACCAGCGCCCCGCCGCGGCCCACGACCCACAGCAGCAGCGGCGTGAACGGCACGATCGCGATCGCCATCGCGTACCGGGGGTCGCGGATCCAGTAGACGAGGCAGCGCGCGGTGACCGCACCGAGCGGGGTCGCAGGCAGCCGTCCGAACGGGCCGAGCCCGGTGCGCCTGGCGGTCGGCGCGTCCCGGATCGGCTCGACGAGCGTGCGGGCCAGCGCGCGGTCCCAGGCGAGCAGCGCGACGAGGACCGTCGCCGCGGCGATGCCGAGCCGCGCGAGCGCGAGGCCCCAGTCACCGGCGGCGACGTCGGCCGGAGCGGCGAAGGCCGCCCCTGCGGGTGTCCACGCCAGGACGCCGGCGACCTGGGCGAACGTCTGGCGCGAGGCGCTGAACGAGCCCTGCAGCCCGGACACCGCGGGGCCGATCATGACGATCACGAGCAGCGCACCGACCGCCAGCAGCTCCCGCACGCGCCGGCGCGACGCGAACGGGGAGGCGACCGCGACGAGCGCGCGGCCCCCGACCACGGCGGTCGCGAGACCGAGCACGGCGCCGACGAGGCCGACGAGCAGCGCGGCGGGGTGCTGCCACCACGCGAGGCTGGTCGACAGCGCGGCGACGGCGCTCAGCGCCCCGGTCAGGCCGACAAGCGCGGCGAGGGACAGGCCCAGGAGGAGCGGACGTCGCGGGATGCCGAAGGTGGCGAACCGTTCCGGGTCGAGGGTCGCGTCCACCCCGAACGCCAGGAGCGGCACGAACCACCAGCCCAGCACCAGCGCCGAACCGACCAGCGTCGTCACGGTCCGCTGGAGCGCCACGTCCTGCAGGCTCACCGCGACCATCCCCGCGACGACGAGCACCACGATCCCGAGCCCGTACAGCCCGCCGAGCACCAGCCCGACCAGCTGCCAGACGCTGCGACGCAGCCCGTTGCGGAGCAGGGTCAGCTTCAGGCGGACGAGGTGCGCAACCACGCGAGCCCCTCTCCCCCGACCCGTCCGCCGACCAGGTCCACGAAGCGGTCCTCGAGGCTCGCCCCGGCCCGGACCTCGTCGACCGTCCCGGCCGCGAGGACGTGCCCGCCCGCGACCACCGCGACGTGGTCGCACATGCGCTGCACCAGGTCCATCACGTGCGAGGAGACGATCACGGTCCCGCCCGAGCCGACGTAGCCGGCCAGGATGTCGCGGATGTTCGCGGCCGACACCGGGTCGACCGCCTCGAACGGCTCGTCGAGCACCAGCAGGCGCGGGGCGTGCACCAGCGCGCACGCGAGGGCGACCTTCTTGGTCATGCCGGCCGAGTAGTCGACGACGAGCGTGCCCGCGTCCGCCACCAGGTCCATCGCCACCAGCAGGTCACGCGCACGCTGGGCCGTCGTCTCACGGTCCAACCCGCGCAGCAGGCCGGCGTAGGTGATGAGCTGCTCGCCCGTGAGCCGGTCGAACAGCTTCACCCCGTCGGGCAGCACGCCGAGCAGCGCCTTGCCCGCCACCGGGTCCGCCCACAGGTCGTGGCCCAGCACGCGCACCGTGCCGGCGTCGGGCTGCAGCAGCCCGGTCGCCATGGAGAGCGTGGTCGTCTTCCCCGCCCCGTTCGGCCCGACGAGCCCGTAGAACGACCCCGCGGGCACGGTCAGGTCGATGCCGGCGACGGCGACCTTCTGACCGAACCGCCGCCACAGCCCGTGCAGCTCGAGCGCCGGGGTGGGTGCTGGGGTGGGTGTTGGGGTCGGTGTTGGGGTCGGTGCGGAGGTCGACGAGGGCGGGGGCTGCGGCGTCACGTCGTCGGGCACCCGGCCAGCATAGGGACGCCCGGCACGCGCTCAGGCACCGGCGACGGCACCCGGCGCGGACCCACCCGGCTGCGGGGTCGCGGCGCCCGCCGATCGGGTGACCTCCGCGTCCAGCGCCCGCGCGTCACGTTCCGCGCTCGTGTCGAACCCCTCGAGGCTGACGAGCTGGTCGGCGGCCGACGCCAGCAGCTCGGGCGCGCTGATCGCGGACAGCTGGGGGTTCGCCGCCGCGGGCGTCTCCAGCGGCGCGTCCACGACGCCGAGGTCGGCGAACCGGCGGGCGCTGACCAGCACCCGCGTCTCGAGGGAGCCGACCGTCTGGTTGTACGCCTGCGCGGCGCCGTCGAGCGAGCGGCCGAGGCGCGCCAGGTGCCCGCCCAACGTGGCGAGCCGGCCGTGCAGCTGCTTGCCGAGGTCGAGCACCGCCTGTGCGTTGGCCGCCAGCGCGTCCTGGCGCCAGCCGTAGGCGACCGTCCTCAGGAGGGCCAGCAGCGTCGTCGGGGTCGCGACGATCACGTTGCGCTCCGCTGCGTACTCCCACAACGACGCGTCCTGCTCGAGCGCGGCGTGCAGGAACGCCTCCGCGGGGACGAACATCACGACGAACTCGGGTGCGGGGGCGAACTGGTCCCAGTACCGCTTGGCCGCCAGCTGGTCGACGTGGGTGCGCACGTGGCGGGCGTGCGCCGCGAGCCGCTCGGCCCGCGTGCGCTCGTCGGACGCCTGCACGGCGTCGAGGTACCCGAGGAACGCGACCTTGGCGTCGACGACCACCTGCTTGCCCCCGGCCAGCCGCACCACCATGTCCGGCCGCTGCAGCCCGTCGTCGGTCCGCACCTGCTCCTGCTCGACGAAGTCGACGTGGGCGAGCATGCCCGCCGCCTCCACGACCCGCCGCAGCTGCATCTCCCCCCACCGGCCCCGGACCTGGGAGGCCCGCAACGCCGTGGCGAGCTGCGCGGTCTCGGTGCGCACGCCCTCGGAGACCGTGCGCATGGCCTCCACCTGCTCGCGCAGCGCGGCGTCGCTCTCGGCACGCGAGCGCTGGACCGCGGTGAGCTGGCCCCGCACCTCGTCGAGCGTCCGGGTCAGCGGCTCCACCAGCGCCCGGACGGCCTGCTCACGCTGGGCGAGCTCGCCCACCTGGGTCTGCCGGTCCGCGGCGAACCGCTGCGAGGCGAGCGCGAGGAACTGCTCGGAGCTCTGGGACAGGGCGTCCGCCGCGAGCGCCCGGAACTGCTCGGCCAGCCGCTCGCCGTCCCCGAGCGCCGCCGCGAGCCGGTCCGCGGCCGCCGCCCGCTCCGACTCGAGCCGTGCGGTGGCCTGCGCGGCCGCGACATGCGCGGCGCCCACCTGAGCCTCCGCGCGCCGGGCGGCCACCGCCCACGCGACGGCGGCACCGACCGCCCCGCCGAGCGCCAGGCCGACGACGAGGCCGAGAAGCATCTGTCCGTCCATGCCGCGCACGCTGCCAGACACCACCGACAGACGCTCGGCGCCCTGCCCGTGCCCGGCGCCCGCAGGCCCGGCGTCAGACGGGGGTGATGTCCAGGGTGCGCCGGGCCTCGCGGCGCGGGCGCGCCGGGGCGTGGCCGGCGGCCTTGAGGTCGGCGCGCAGCTCGCGCGGCAGCGAGAACATGAGGTCCTCGGTGGCCGTGCGGACCTCCTCGACGGTGCCGAAGCCGAGCGACGCCAGCACGTCGAGCACGTCGCGCACCAGGATCTCGGGGACGGACGCGCCGGACGTCACGCCCACGGTCTCCGCGCCCACGAACCACGCCGGGTCCAGCTCCGCGGCCTTGTCGATCCGGTACGACGAGCGCGCGCCGCTCTCGAGCGCGACCTCCACCAGGCGGACGGAGTTCGACGAGTTCGCGGAGCCGACCGTGATGACCACGTCGCACTGCGGCGCGATCTTCTTCACGGCCACCTGGCGGTTCTGCGTCGCGTAGCAGATGTCGTCGGAGGGCGGGTCCTGGAGCGCGGGGAACCGCTCGCGCAGCCGCCGCACGGTCTCCATCGTCTCGTCGACCGACAGCGTGGTCTGCGAGATCCACACGACGCGCTCGGGGTCACGGACCACCACGTCGTCGACCGCGTCCGGCGAGTTCACGACCTGGATCCGCTCAGGCGCCTCGCCCTGCGTGCCCTCGACCTCCTCGTGACCCTCGTGCCCGATCAGCAGGATGTCGAAGTCGTCGGCGGCGAACCGGACGGCCTCCTTGTGCACCTTGGTGACCAGCGGGCACGTGGCGTCGATGGTCTGCAGCGACCGCGCCGCGGCGGACGCGTGCACCGCCGGCGAGACGCCGTGCGCGGAGAACACGACGCGGGCGCCCTCGGGCACCTCGTCGGTCTCGTGCACGAAGATCGCGCCGCGCGCGGCGAGGGACTCGACCACGTACTTGTTGTGCACGATCTCCTTGCGGACGTACACGGGGGCGCCGTAGTGCTCGAGCGCCTTCTCGACCGCGTCGACCGCGCGGTCGACGCCGGCGCAGTACCCGCGCGGGGCGGCGAGGAGCACGCGCTTGGTGGGGGGAGAAGTCGTCACGACCACCGAGTCTACGGCGGTCTGCCGCACACCTCTCAGCCGGCGACCGGCAGCACCGCGAGGTGGGACTTGTCCTGCTCCACCCAGCCCGCCGCGCCGGCCGCGACACGGGCGGAGGAGACGACGCGCACGTCCGACGAGCACCCGGCCCGCACCCGGAACCGGACGGACAGGTCGAGCTCGTCGTGGTGCACCTCGGTGTCCACGCCGAGCTTGCGCCAGGTCGGCCCGGCGAGCTGCACGCAGCCGGCCGGGTACGGGGTGCCGTCCGCCTGCACGATCGAGACCCGCCCGACGAACAGGGAGCGCAGCCCGCCGGTGCCGACGTCGCTGCGCCTGCACGGGCTGACGCCGCCCTGGAGGCCCGCGCAGGTCGTCACGCGCAGGGTCGCCTCGGCGCGCATCCACCGCGTCGGCGCGTTCGGCCCCGGTCGCGGCACGCTGGTCCGGAGGCGGTTGACCGTCGTGGACGCCGCCAGCGGCTCGAGCCGCTCGTCGTCCAGCGGCAGGGCCCCGCCGAGGCAGCCCGAGGGCCGCGAGCCGGTGCGCTGCAGGTCACGCCAGAAGCACTGCACGGCGGACGTCGCGTCGTTCAGCGGCGCGGACACCACCACCGACCCCGTGCCGCTCATGACGACGCGGTCACCGTCGGTCGCGCCCGGCGACCGCGCCCCCCACGTGGCGAAGCAGGTGTAGCGCCCCGGCGCGGTGAAGTCGAAGACCGCCCGGACGGTCGCGGTGTGCGGCCGGCCCGGCACGACGTTGCGCAGCGCGGCCATCCAGTCGGTCGAGCCGTCCGCGAGCAGGTCCTTGCCTGCGCCGGAGACCCGCGCCGTGAGCGCCCACCGGGTCGGCTCCACGTCGCTGCGGATGTTGGCGCGGCGCGGGCTGTACGCCTCGCTCTGGACGCAGCGGACCTTCCAGATCGTCATCGCGAGGATGTCCGGGTCGGACTTCCAGATGGTCTGCCCCGCGGCGTTCACCCGCACCACGCGGGACGGCACGGTCAGGGTGACCGTGCGCTTCTCGCCGGCCGTGCCGACACGGAACGTGGTGGCGCTGCCGCGCAGGGTCGCGAAGTTGGTGTCGAAGCCCTGACCGACCGCGATCGACAGCGCGCGCCGCGCGTCGGCCGGGCCGGTCTGCAGGAACCGGCGCGAGACGGCGCCCGAGGCGACGGGCGCGGAGGGCACGAGGGCCTCGACCGCGGAGGTGTCGACGAGCCCCGCCACGGGTCCGGCGAAGGGGCCCGCGAGGGTCGGCAGGAGCTGGGTGAGACTCGCCGTGACCAGGGCCACGGCGACAGAGACCACCCGCGATCGGGTCAGTCTCGTCCTCAGCACGCCCGCACGGTAACGGGTCCGACCCAGGATCGACGATCCCCGTCGCGTGTCAGTCGGCGTGGCGTGGGCGATGTCACCCCCGTGGTGCAGTCTGGTCGGGTGACGGAGCAGGACGACGCCCGCCGTGAGCCCCTCCCGCTCCGGGCGGCCGAGACGACGCCGGACCGGCCGTGGCCGGTGCGGCACCTCGCGCCCAAGATCGCGGACTACGTGCAGCGCATGCCGCCCGTGTGGATCGAGGGTCAGGTGCTCGACCTCAAGCGGTGGAACTCGACGTGCTTCCTCACGCTGCGGGACACGGACGTCGACATGTCGATCTCGGTCACGACGAGCGCGGCCGTCGTCGCCCGGCTCGGCAAGGGCGTCGGGGACGGGGCGCACCTCGTCGTGCACGCCCGCCCGACGTACCACCTCAAGCGCGGCAGCCTCGCGTTCGCGGCCGACGACGTGCGGCTGGTCGGGCTCGGCGAGCTGCTCGCGCGGATCGAGCACCTCAAGGGGGTGCTCGCGGCCGAGGGCCTGTTCGACGAGCGGCGCAAGCGCCCGCTGCCGTTCCTGCCGCGCGTCGTCGGGCTGGTGTGCGCGCAGCAGGGCGACGCGGAGCACGACGTGGTGTCCAACGCGCGCCTGCGCTGGCCCGCGGTGCGCTTCGAGATCCGCCGCGTCACGGTGCAGGGGCCGCGGGCGGTGGCGGAGGTGGGCGCCGCGATCGCGGAGCTCGACGCGCGCCCGGAGGTCGAGGTCGTCGTGGTCGCACGCGGGGGCGGGTCGTTCGAGGACCTGCTGCCGTTCAGCAACGAGGCGCTGGTGCGCGCCGCCGCCGCGTGCCGCACGCCGCTGGTCAGCGCGATCGGCCACCACCTGGACGCGCCGCTGCTCGACCTGGTGGCGGACCTGCGGGCCTCGACGCCGACCGACGCCGCCAAGCGGATCGTGCCGGACGTCGCCGAGGAGCGGGCACGGCTGGCGCAGGTCCGCCTGCGCACGCGCGCGGCGCTGACCCAGCGCCTCGCCCGCGAGCAGGCCGGGCTGGACCACTGGCGCTCGCGTCCCGCGCTGGCGCGGCCCACCACGCTCGTGGACGCGCACGCGGCGCGGGTCGCGACCCTGCGCGACCAGGGCCGCCGCGCGCTGCACCACGCGGTCGAGCACGCGTCGGCCGAGGTCCGCGGGCTCGCGGCGCAGGTGCGCGCGCTGTCGCCGGCCGCCACCCTGGACCGCGGCTACGCCGTGGTGCAGCGCGCGGACGGCGGCGTCGTCCGCGACCCCGCCGACGTGGCCGCGGGCGACGAGCTGCGCGTGCGGGTCGCGCGCGGCGAGCTGGCGGCGCGCGTCGAGGTCGCGTCCGACTGAGGCTCTCCCGACGCGAGCACCGGGGACGAGCCCGCGACGCGAGCACCCCTGGGCGTGCGGAGGTGTGGGCGGGGTCTGGTTGACTGGCCGCCGTGCCGAAGCAGACCACGCGAGCCGTCCCCGACGGGCGGGACCCGTCTCAGGAGCAGGGTCCGTCCGACGAGGGAGCCCGGTCCGACGAGCGAGCGCCGTCCGACGAGCAGGCCCCGTCCGACGAGCAGGCGAACGCGGACGTCGCCGGGCTGAGCTACGAGCAGGCGCGGGACGAGCTGGTCGCGGTCGTGGCACGGCTCGAGAGCGGCGCGGAGTCGCTCGAGGAGTCGCTCGCGCTCTGGGAGCGCGGGGAGGCGCTGGCCGCGCGCTGCCAGCAGTGGTTGGACGGAGCGCGGGACCGCCTGGCGGCGGCCCGCGGGGGCGGCTCGGACGACGCGCCGCACGACGACGGGACGGATCAGGCATGACGCAGCAGTCGGATCAGGCGCAGCGGCCGGACGAGCGGGCCCTCGTGATCGGGGAGGCGCTCATCGACGTCGTCGAGCGCGCCGACGGCACCCGCGACCAGCACCCCGGCGGCAGCCCTGCCAACGTCGCGCTCGGCCTGGGGCGGCTGGGCCGCGCGGTCGAGCTGCTGACCTGGCTCGGCGAGGACGCGGAGGGCGACCTGGTGCGGCACCACCTGCGCTCGTCGCACGTGGACGTGCTGGTCGGCGACCGGTCCGCGATCCGCACCCCGATCGCGACGGCCCACCTCGACAACGAGGGCGTCGCCACCTACGAGTTCGACCTCCGGTGGGACCTGCCCTCCGCGTGGGAGGGCGACGAGCGCGTCCCGCTCGTCGTGCACACCGGCTCGATCGCGACCGTGCTCGAGCCGGGAGCGGCGCGCGTCGCGCACGAGGTGGCGCGGCGCCGGCCGTCGTCGACGGTCACCTACGACCCGAACCTGCGGCCCGCGCTGATGGGCAGCCCGGAGCACGCCGGGCCGTTCGTCGACGCGATGGTCCGGCTCGCCGACGTGGTCAAGGTCAGCGACGAGGACCTGGCGTGGCTCCACCCCGGCGTGGCCCCCGCGGAGATCGCCGAGGACTGGGCACGTCGGGGGCCGGCGCTCGTCGTCGTGACCCACGGCGGTGAGGGCGCCTTCGCGGCGACCGCCGCCGGTGCGCGCCTGCAGGTCGCCGCGCCGTCGGTGCAGGTCTTGGACACGGTCGGCGCCGGGGACTCCTTCATGGGCGGCCTCATCGACGGGCTGTGGACCGCCGGCCTCCTGGGCGGCGACCGCCGCGCCGCGCTGCACGACGTCGACGCCGGCACGGTCGAGGCGGTGCTCGAGCGCTGCGCGCGCATCGCCGCGATCACCGTGTCCCGGGAGGGCGCCAACCCTCCCCGCAGCGACGAGCTCTGACAGGACGCCTCAGCACGCGCTGACCGCACGCCTCAGCGTCGAGCGCCCTGCTTCTCGCGGGCCTGGGCGCGCTCGAGGGAGGCCTTGCGGTCGGCCTCGTTCTGCTCGTCGATGGTCCTGGCGGCGTCCTCGTCGAACGTGAGGTTGTCGCCCGACTCCGGGTCGAAGACCATCATCTTGGCCGGGTCGAAGGACAGGGTGGCGGAGTCGCCGTCGCGGACCCGCGACTCGGTGTCGAGCGCGACGACGAGCTGCGTGCGCATGCCTTCGCCGTCGAGGTCCCGGTCCAGCTCCTCGAGCTTGCCCGCGACCTCCTGGCTCGTCTCGAACGGCACGTAGGCGTAGAGCTCGGAGCCCAGCCACTCGGTCACGTCGACCTCGGCGTCGAAGGCCACGCCCGCCTCCTTCTTCGCGTCCTCGAGCAGCGCGGCGTCCGAGAAGTGCTCGGGCCGGATGCCGACGATCACGATCCGCCGGTCACCGATCCGCGAGCGCAGGTCGTCGGACAGCGGGACGTCGACGAACGGGAGCTTCAGGACGTCCCCCTCCACCTCGCCGGGCAGGAAGTTCATGGGCGGGGAGCCGATGAACCCGGCGACGAAGAGGTTGACCGGCTGCTCGTACAGGCCGCGCGGCGACGCCACCTGCTGGAGCTCACCCTTGCGCAGCACGGCGACGCGGTCGCCCAGCGTCATGGCCTCGGTCTGGTCGTGCGTGACGTAGACCGTCGTCGTCCCGAGCCGCCGCTGCATGCGCGCGATCTCGGTGCGCATCTGGCCCCGGAGCTTGGCGTCGAGGTTGGACAGGGGCTCGTCGAACAGGAACGCGTTGGCCTCGCGGACGATCGCCCGGCCCATGGCGACGCGCTGCCGCTGCCCGCCGGAGAGGTTGGCGGGCTTGCGCTGGAGGTGCTCCTGCAGCTCGAGGGTGTTCGCCGCGAACTCGACCTTCTCGCGGATCTGCTCCTCCGTGAACACGCCCTTCTGCAGCCGCAGCGGGAACGCGATGTTCTCGAACACGGTGAGGTGCGGGTACAGGGCGTAGTTCTGGAACACCATCGCCAGGTGGCGCTCGCGGGGGGCCTTGTCGTTGACGACCTCGTCGCCGATCTTGAGCTCGCCGGAGGTGATGTCCTCGAGCCCGACGATCATCCGCAGCAGCGTCGACTTCCCGCAGCCGGACGGCCCGACGAGGATGACGAACTCGCCGTCCGCGATGTCCAGGCTCACGCCCTTCACGGCGGGGAACCCGTCGCCGTACTTCTTGACGATGTCCTTGAGGGTGATGGCAGCCATCGAAGTCTCCTTGGTCAGCCCTTGACGGCGCCCTGGGTCAGGCCGGACACGATCTGGCGCTGGAACAGCAGCACCAGGATCACGACGGGGATGGTCACGACCACCGCGGCGGCGGCGATCGCGCCCGTCGGCTCCTCGAACTGCGAGGCGCCGGTGAAGAACGCGAGCGCCGCGGGCACCGGACGCGCCGCGCTCGTGGAGGTCAGCGAGATGCCGTAGACGAAGTCGTTCCACGCGATGAAGAAGGCGATCAGCGCGGTGGTGAAGACGCCCGGGGCGGCGAGCGGGACGATCGCCTTGCGGAAGGCCTGCCAGCTCGTCGCGCCGTCCACCTGCGCCGCCTGCTCGAGCTCCCAGGGGATCTGCCGGAAGAACGCCGCGAGCGTCCAGATCGAGATCGGCAGCGTCAGCGAGAGGTACGGGATGATCAGGCCGAGCCAGGTGTCGTACAGCCCGATCGAACGCCACAGGTTGAACAGCGGCGTGACGATCGAGATGACCGGGAAGATCGAGACGCCCAGGGCGGTGGTCAGGATGAGCCGCTTGCCGGGGAAGTCGAGCCGGGCGATCGCGTAGGCCGCGAGCGTCGCGAGGACCACCGCGATGAACGTCGCGATGAGCGAGATGCCGATCGAGTTGCGCAGCGCCGGCAGGAACAGGTCCTTGGCGGAGCCGGTCAGGATCTGGTCGTAGTTCGACGTGGTCCAGGTGCCTGGCCAGAACGTGCCCAGGTTGAGCTCGCTCGGCAGCTTGAACGAGGTCGCGAAGATCGAGAGCACGGGGAACAGCGCGTACACCAGGACCAGGACGGTGATGACGCCCCAGCCCACCTTGAGGCGTGTGGACATGGCGCCCATCAGCTCTCCCCCCTCGCGCCGGCCAGGTCGACCTTGAAGAGCTTGATCGCGGCGAAGCAGATGCCGATCACGCACAGGAACAGCAGCACCGAGATCGCCGAGCCGAGGCCGATCTCGAGGCGCCCGATCGAGGTGCGGTAGGCCAGCAGCGACAGGACGTCGGTGTTGTTCGCGCCGTTGGTCATGATGAAGACGTTGTCGAAGATCCGGAACGCGTCCAGCGCGCGGAACAGCACCGCCACCATGATCGCGGCCTTCATGTTGGGGATCAGGACCCGCCGCAGCCGCTGCCACCAGGTCGCGCCGTCCACCTGCGCGGCCTCCTCCAGCTCGGTCGGGACCTGGGCCAGGCCGGCGAGCAGCAGGAGCGAGATGAACGGGGTGGTCTTCCAGACCTCGGACGCGATGATGACGAACAGGCTCGTGCCCTGGTGCGCGAACCAGTTGAGGTTCTCGTCGATCCCCGGCAGCCACGCGAACCAGTGGTTGACGAAGCCGGAGTTGATGTCGAACGCGTAGAACCACGCGAACGCGGAGACCACCGTGATGATCCCGTACGGCACCAGGATCGCGGTGCGCAGGACGCCGCGCAGCGACTTCACCGCGCGGTGCATGACGAGCGCCAGGGCGAAGCCGAGGACCAACTCGATCACGACGGTCACCACGGTGATGAACGTGGTCACGCCCAGCGCCTGCCAGAACAGCGGGTCGCTCAGCACGACGACGTAGTTGTGGCCGGCGTTGAACGCCTTGTCGTCGGGCGCGGTGAGCCGGTAGGAGAACAGCGAGTCGTAGATCGCCTGCAGGATCGGGTAGACGGTCACGGCCAGCATGACGACGAACGCGGGTCCGGCCAGGAGCCAGCCGAGCCGCGCCTCGTCGCGCGCCCGCTCGCTGCGGGCGACCTTGGTGCGACCGCCCTTCCCCCGTCCTGCGGAGGCCGGTTGCTGCTGCGCGACCCCGGCCGCGCTCGAGGTGGTGCTCACAGGAGTGCCTCCCCTCGCAGGACGGCGGTGATGTAGTCGGTGGAGTCCTGCGGGGTGGTCTCCGGGTCGACCGAGGCCGGCGGGTGCCAGGTCTCCTGCAGGCCGATCGAGACCTCGTTGTAGTACGGCGTCTGCGGGCGGGGCGCCGCCTTCTCGAGGGACTCCCGGATCACGTCCGCCATCGGGAACGCCTTGCGGACCTCCGGGTCCTCGTAGGCCTTCGTCGAGGCGGGCGGGTTGCCGTTGGTCGCGAAGTAGTACGCCTGGTTCTCGGGCTTGACGATGCAGCGCGCCGCCTCGAACGACTCCTCGACGTGCGAGCTGTACGCCCCGACGCCCAGGCTGATGCCGCCGTACGGCGGGCGGGCGTCCGTGCCCTCGTCGACCTGCGGGTAGATGGCCCAGCCGATGTCGTCGACGACCGCCTTGTCGAGGGTGCCCTCCTCGACGGCCGCGTTGCTCGCGGACCAGACGAACGGCCAGTTGACCATGAACGAGCCGCGGTCCCCCTGGAACAGGCTCATCGAGGCGTTCTCGTCGGCCGTCGGCAGACCCGGCCCGCCCAGCCCGTCCTTGCCGATCGTGCCGATGATCTCGGCCGCCGCCTTGCCGGCGTCGGACTCCAGCCCCAGCTCCAGCTCGTCGGCCGGCGCCTCCGGGTTCTGCAGGACGTGCCCGCCGGCCGACTCGACGAGCGCGTTGATCCAGACGGTCAGCGACTCCGCCTTGGCGCCCTGCACGCCCAGGTACTTGTCCTGGTCCCGCGCCGCGTCGATGACCTGCTCCCAGGTCACCGGCTCCTTCTCGGGGTCGAGGCCGGCCTCCTTGGCGACCGACTTGCGGTACCACAGCAGCTGGGTGTTGGCCCAGAACGGGATCGCGACGAGCCGGTCCTTCCACGTCGAGCCGTCGATCGCGCCCTGCACCACGTCCTGCGTGACCTCGTCCGCCACGTCGTCCGGGATGGGCGCCAGGAAGCCCGGCTCGGCGAGCTCCGGGATGAACGGCGGGTCGAGGCTCATGAGGTCGATGGACGAGTCCTGCGCGGCGAGCCGGCGGGCCAGCTGCTCTCGCTGGGACGCCGCGTCGCGCGGCAGCACCGACGTCTCGATCCGGTAGGCGCCGTCTGCGGCCTCGGTGCACCGCTGCGCGATCTCGTCCTGCCCGCCGGCGTCCGGGTTGGTGTACCAGGTGAGCACGGTCGACCCCGAGTCGGTGGCGCAGGCCGCGAGCGGCAGCACGAGCGCGAAACCGGCCGCGATGGCCAGGCCTCGGGTGCGTCGTCGCACGGTGACCTCCTCCGGGTGGCGTCGTTGCGTCCCAGGTCATGGCTACACCAGCCCGACGAGCCCCGCACGCCGAGAGCCGTCCGGAGAGCGGTCCGCCCGCGCTCGTCGGCCCGCGTCCTGCCACCATGGCCCCGTGACGACGCCGCTGACCCCCGCCGAGGCATGGACCGCGCTCAAGGCCGGCAACGACCGGTTCGTGCGCGACGAGATGCAGCACCCCTCCCAGGACGTCGGCCGGCGCGCCGAGGTCGAGCACGGGCAGGCGCCGTTCGCGGTGCTGTTCGGCTGCTCCGACTCCCGCGTCGCCGCCGAGATCATCTTCGACCGCGGGCTGGGCGACCTGTTCGTCGTCCGGACCGCGGGCCACGTGCTCGACACCACCGTGATCGGCTCGATCGAGTACGGCGTCGAGATCCTGGGCACACCGCTCGTCGTCGTCCTGGGCCACGACTCGTGCGGCGCGGTCGCCGCCGCCACCGACGCGCTCGCCGCCGGGAGCGTGCCGCCGGGCTTCGTCCGTGCGGTGGTGGACCGGGTCATCCCCAGCATCGTCGGGCTGGTCTCCGACGGCGGCTCGATCACGGACGTCGACGCCGCGACCCTGGGCCACGAGCACGTCAAGCACACCGTGCGCATGCTCCAGGGCTACTCGGTCTCGCTCGCGACCGCGGTCGCCGAGGGGCGTTGCGCGATCGTCGGGCTCGAGTACGCGCTGGCCGACGGGCGGGTCCGCGTCGCCGAGGTCGTCGGCGACATCGGCGAGGTCTGACCGACCCTCGCTAAGGGAACCAGGGCTCGTCGGGGCGCGGGCGGGCGCCGGGCTCGTCGTCGTGCGGCGTGCCGCGCTCGCGCCAGTAGACCGACCCGTCCCCGCGCCGGCCGACGAGGCCGGCCTCGACCAGGTCGCGCCGGGTGCGCACGGGGTCGACGACCAGGGCCGCGAGCCGGGCGGTGAGCTCACGCTCGTCGGTCCGCTCCCCCGGTGCGAGCACGCGTCCGGCCAGGTGGTCCAGGACCAGGTCGCGGTCCTGGGCCCGGCGGGGGCTGCGGACCAGGCGTCCGTGCTCCAGGAAGCGCTCGGCGGCGCACGGCCGCCCGTCGGGCGTACCCGGTGTGTCGACGCTCACGACGACCAGTCTCCACGGGTGGGGCAGGATGAGTCACATGACTTCTGCGCTTCCCGACGACGGCGTCGAGTACCGGATCGAGCACGACACGATGGGCGAGGTCCGGGTGCCCGCCGACGCCCTGTACCGCGCGCAGACGCAGCGTGCGGTCGAGAACTTCCCCATCTCCGGCAGCCACCTGGAGCGCGGGCACATCGAGGCCCTCGCCCGGATCAAGAAGGCCGCGGCACGCGCGAACGCCGAGCTCGGCGTGCTGCCGGGCGACGTGGCGGAGGCGATCGTCGGCGCGGCCGACGAGGTCGCGTCGGGCGCGCACGACGCGCACTTCCCGGTCGACGTCTACCAGACCGGCTCGGGCACCAGCTCGAACATGAACACCAACGAGGTGCTGGCGACGCTGGCGACGCGTGCGCTCGGCGCCGACGTGCACCCGAACGACCACGTGAACGCGTCGCAGTCGTCCAACGACGTCTTCCCGACGAGCGTGCACGTGGCCGCGACCGCCGGCGTGGTCCGGGACCTGGTCCCCGCCCTCGAGCACCTGGCCGGCGCGCTGCAGGCCAAGGCGGACGCCTGGGCCGGCGTCGTGAAGTCGGGCCGCACGCACCTCATGGACGCGACGCCAGTGACGCTCGGGCAGGAGTTCGGCGGGTACGCCGCCGCCGTCCGGTACGGCGTCGAGCGCCTGCAGTCCGCCCTCCCGCGCGCGGCCGAGGTGCCGCTCGGCGGGACCGCCGTCGGCACCGGGATCAACACCCCCGCGGGCTTCCCGCAGCGCGTCATCGAGCTGCTGCGCGAGGACACCGGCCTCCCGCTGACCGAGGCGCGCAACCACTTCGAGGCGCAGTCCTCCCGCGACGGCCTCGTGGAGCTGTCCGGCGCGCTGCGCACGATCGCCGTGAGCCTCACCAAGATCTGCAACGACCTGCGCTGGATGGGCTCCGGCCCCAACACCGGCCTGGGCGAGCTCGCGATCCCCGACCTGCAGCCCGGCTCGTCGATCATGCCCGGCAAGGTCAACCCGGTGGTGCCCGAGGCCGTCCTGATGGTCGCCGCGCGCGTGGTGGGCAACGACGCGACGGTCGCCTGGGCCGGCGCGTCCGGCTCGTTCGAGCTCAACGTGCAGATCCCCGTCATCGCCTCGGCGGTGCTCGAGTCGATCCGCCTGCTCGCCAACGCGAGCCGGGTGCTCGCGGACAAGACCGTCGCGGGGCTCGTCGCCAACGAGGAGAGGGCCCGCGCGTTCGCCGAGTCGTCGCCGTCGATCGTCACCCCGCTGAACCGCGTGATCGGCTACGAGGCCGCGGCGAAGATCGCCAAGCACGCCGTCAAGCACGGCCTGACGATCCGCCAGGCCGTGGTGGACCTGGGCTACGTCGAGCGCGGCGAGGTCACCGAGACCCAGCTCGACGAGGCCCTCGACGTCCTGAGCATGACCCGCCCGCCGCAGGCCTGACGCTCCGGCCCCCGCGCCACGGTGCCGCGTCCTCCCGACGCGCGCTCCATGAGGCACCCGCGACGACGACGAGACGGTCGGTCCCCGCTCGGGACCGACCGTCTCGTCGTCGGGGTGCGGTCGGCTCAGGCCGTCGTGGCCCGGGCCGTCGGCGCCGCGTCCGCGTCGGCGCTCCGGTCGGCGACCGCGTCCGTCGTCGTGGTGCCCGCCCCGGCCGGGACAGCGCCGTGGTGCTGCGGACGGATCGCGTTCATCGCCAGCGCCGCGATCAGACCGAGGACGAGCACCGCGGCCGTGAGCAGCAGCGTCTGCGAGACGGCGGTCGAGAAGCCCGCGTGCAGGGCGTCCATCGCCGCGGAACGGATCTGCTCCGCGACGTCGGCCGGCACGCCGTCCGGCACCGGGAACGAGGCGCTGCCGCCGCCGGAGACCTGCGACGCGTCGACCTGGGACATGCCGTCGACGAACGGCTGACGTGCCTGCTCCGGCAACGACGCCGCGGCGTCGCTCGCCGCGCTCGGGATCGTCGTCGCCAGCCGGGACGTCAGCATCGCCACGATGGCCGCGGAGCCGACGACACCGCCGATCTGCCGCGTCGTGTTGAACGCCCCCGCGCCGGCGCCGGCGGTGCGCTGGTCGAGGCCCGAGGTGGCCGCGGACGCGAGCGGCGAGAACAGGAAGCCCGTCCCGATGCCGAAGACCGTCATCGGCACGACGAGGTGCCAGACCTCGGCGTCGGGCTCGATCACGAGCGTCAGCCACACGACGGTGGCCGCGACGATCGCGAAGCCCGTGGCGACGATCCACTTCGCCGGCACGCGGTCGGACAGGCGGCCGGCGAAGGGCGCGACCACGCCGGAGAGCAGCGAACCGCCGGCCCCGACCAGCGCAGCCCGCAGCGGGGTGAGCCCCAGCACGAGCTGCAGGTAGATGGTGAAGGGGAAGAACAGGCCGGTCATGGCGAAGGTCACCGCGAAGCCCGCGACGTTCGACAACGAGAAGTTGCGGACGTGGAACAGGCGCAGCGGCAGCAGCGCGTCGTCACCCATCCGTCGCTGCCACCAGACGAACGCCCCGAGGACCAGCGCACCCGCGGCGATGCTCAGCCAGATGCCGGTGCCCCAGTCGAAGTTCTCGCCCTCCTGCAGCCCGAAGACGACCAGGAACATCCCGACGATCGACAGCGCGACGCCCACGCCGTCGAACCGGCGCTGGTGCGTGGGCAGCGTCGGCAGGTTGCGGACGGCGAAGTACAGCGCGACCGCACCGACGGGGATGTTGATGAAGAAGATGTACTCCCAGCCCCACGTCTCCACGAGCAGGCCGCCGAGCACGGGGCCGGTGATGGTCGCGACGCCCGCGACGGCGCCCCACACGCCCATGGCCGCGCCGCGACGGGCGGGCGGGAAGACCCGCGTGATCATCGACATGGTCTGCGGCGTCATGAGCGCCGCACCGATGCCCTGGAGCGCGCGGGCGGCGATGAGCAGCCCGATGGAGTCCGCCAGCCCGCACAGGAACGACGTCAGCGTGAAGACGACGAGGCCGACGATGAACACGGGTCGGGGGCCGAACCGGTCCCCCAGGCGGCCCGTCACGAGGAGCAGGACCGCGAACGTCAGCAGGTAGGCGCTGTTGACCCAGCCGACGGCGGTGATCGACGCGTCGAGCTCCTTGACCAGCGTGGGCACGGCGATGTTCACGATCGTCGTGTCCAGCATGATCATGAAGAAGCCGAGGCACAGCGCGGGCAGGACGCTCCACGGGCTGCGGCCGTGCAGGTCGACGAGCGCGGTCGCCGGCCCGGGGCGGCCGGGCGTGCCGGCGGAAGGACTGGTCATGGGTGGTGCCTCTCGCGGAGGGGCGCCGGCACGGGCCGGCGCCGCAACGGGCTCGGTTCGAGCGTAGGTCGGGGGTCTGACACGCGCCTGGCGCGGTCAGCGGGACGGGTCGACGGGGTCGGCGGGACGGGTCGACGGGTCGATCAGGGGGCTGGGTCGGCGGGTGCACCCTCGGCCAGGGCGGCGCGGCGCCGGGCGACGAACTCGTCCGGCTTGCCCTCGCCCCAGCCCAGCCGGCCGGCGGCCAGGTCCTCGAGCAGGGCGGACAGCCAGGCGGTGCGGGCCTCGAGCAGCGCCAGGTCGTGCTCCAGGTCCAGGAGGTAGCGCCGCGGCAGGCCGTCGGCGCGCAGCTCGTCGTAGCGCGCCCGCATCGTCGCCGCGTCGGCGGTCTCGCGGTCCCGGCGCCGCGTGAGCTCGGCGAGGACGACCTCGACGGGCAGGTGCGTCGACTCCGAGAGACCCACCGGGAGCACGGGGTACTCGGTGTGCGGATCACCCAGGAGGTGCGCGACCTGCTCGGCGAACGCGGCCCGCCCCGCCTCGGTGATCCGGTACGTGGTGCGCTCGGGCCGTCGGCCCTCCCGCTCGGTCCGGACCGGCTCGACGAAGCCGTCCCGCTCGAGCCGCTCGACGCCGTGGTAGACCGCGCCGGGGTTCACGCGCACGAGGCGCGTGCTGTGCCGCAGGACCAGCGTCTGGTGCAGCTGGTACGGGTGCATCGGCTGCTCGTGCAGCAGCGAGAGCAGCACGACGGCGACCGCCGAGAGCGCCATGACCGACCTCCGATGCCTCAGCTTTGAATATTCCGTCCGGAATAGTACGCCCGAACTACTCCGCGACACCACGCGGACGGGTGTGTCTTTCGCCACCCGGAACCGGTACCGTCTCCCTCCGTGGACGGCGGGTGGGAACGCTCCCGCACCGCTTCTACGATCCACCGGGCGCACCGCCGCGCCGCACCGCCGCGACGACGAGGGGGCTCGATGGGCTGGATGACGCGGCTCGTGCGCCACCGTGCCCGCGCCCAGGTCACGATCCTCGCGACGGTGACCGCCGTGACCGTCGTCGGCGCGACGCTGCTCGGGTCGTTCGCGCTGCTGCTCGCCGTGAACGAGAACCGGGCGCTCGACGTCGCGCTGAGCCGCGCGCCGGCCGCCGTCACCGACGTGGGTGTCCGCCTCGACCTCAGCCCGGACCAGCCGGCGCGCCCGGCCCTCGAGGCCGCCGACGAGTACCTGGACCGCCTGCTCGCCGGGCTGCCCGACGCCCGGACCCACTGGCTCCAGTCGCAGTGGCTCGCGGTGCAGGGCACCACGGACCCCGTCTCCCCGCTCGTCTACCTCGGAGCGGTCCCGACCGAGGTGACCGTGGTCGAGGGCACCTGGCCACCGGCGGCGGACGCCGACTCCGCCGTGCCCGTCGCCGTGCCCGTCGCCGTGCCGAGCGCTGCTGCCGAGAGGTACGACTGGGAGCCCGGCGACCGGATCGCGTTCGAGGGCACGAGCGAGCGCTCGCAGGGCGAGCTCGTGGTCGCCGCGGTGTACGTGGCGGAGCCGCCGCGCGCCGCGTGGAGCCGCGAGGTCCTCAGGGGCCGCCTGCACGAGGCCGCCTACCCCTACCCGGGGACGTTCGGCTTCGTCACGACGAACGCGTGGGGACCGCTCCTGGTCGACCCCGACGTGCTGCTGTCCGGGAAGGTCGCGACGCAGTCCGTTCAGGCGGTCGCGCTGCCGGACCTGGACCACGCGACGCGCGCGGACGTCGAAGGGCTGCGGACCCGGCTGTCCACCGCGCAGCAGGACGCGACCGCCGCCTCGGGCGAGGTCGCGGCCTCGGCGGACGTGACCACGGACCTCGACACGACGATCGACACCGCCACGGCCGACCTCGACGTGACGCACGTCAGCGTGGTCCTGCTCGGGCTGATGCTCGTCGTCGTCGCGGTCACCGTGCTCCTGCTGGCGGCGCGCCTGCTCGCCGAGCGCCGGGCGCCCGAGCAGACCCTCATGTCCTCCCGCGGCGCGTCCGGCGGCCAGCTCCTCGGGCTCGCGGCGTCCGAGGCGCTCGTCGTCGCGGTGCTCACGGCGCTCGCGGCACCGTGGCTCGCCCGGCTGCTGTTCTGGGGCGTCACCAGCGTGCCGGCGTTGCGGGGCGCCGGGCTGCACGTGGACCCGGGCCACCCGGTGTCGCTGTGGGTCACCTGCGGCGTGGGGGCGGCGCTGCTCGCGGGCGTGCTCGTCGGTCCCCTGCTGCGGCGCCGCGGTTCGGTCGTGGACACCGAGCAGCAGCTCGTCCGGCAGGACCGCAAGCAGGCGCTCGCACGGTCGGGCGCCGACCTGGCGGTCGTCGCGCTCGCCGCCGTCGCGCTGTGGCAGCTGTCCACCCAGGGCTCGCCCGTGGTCGCCGGGTCGGGACGCATCGACCCGCTCCTGGTCGCCGCGCCGGCGCTCGCCCTGCTCGCGGGCGGCGTGCTGGCCGCGCGCGCCCTCCCGCTCGTCGCGTCGGTCGGCGAACGGCTCGCGACCCGGACGCGCACCCTCGTCGCACCGCTCGCCACCTGGGAGGTCAGCCGCCGCCCGGGGCGTGCGTCCGGAGCCGCCCTGCTGCTCACGCTCGCCATCGCGGTGGGCACCTTCGGCCAGGGCTACCTGCAGACCTGGCGCACCTCGCAGCAGGACCAGGCGGAGGCGGCGATCGGGACGGACCTGCGCGTCGTCGACGCCGACGGCACCCCGCTGGAGCAGGCCGCGGTCGTCGCCGACGAGCACGCGCTGCAGATCGCCAGTCCCGTCGGGTTCGCCGACGCGGGTCTGGGCATCGCCACGGGCCGTGAGGACGCGACCAACGCATCCATGACGCGGCTGCTCGTGCTCGACACCCGCCACACCGCCGATCTGGTGCGAGGGCGGGCGCCGGACGACGCACCCGGCGGCTGGGCCGCCCTGACCGGGGGCCTCGCGCCGACGTCCTACGTGACGGGTCCGCCCGTCCCCGCCGGCACCACCGAGCTGACGCTCACGCTGACGACCTACCTCTCCCTCCCGCTGCCGTCCGCGCTCTCGATCTCGCTGGTCGTGCAGGACCAGCACGGGCTGCGCACGCCGCTCGAGCTGCCGTCGTTCTCGGTGGGCTCGGAGGAGCCGGTCGACCACCGGGTCGAGCTCGCGATCCCGGAGGGGGTCGGTCCGCTGCAGATCGTCGCCGCGACCGCCCGGATCGCCCTCGGCGAGGGCGAGGAGCCGGCCGAGCCCGGCGACCGGACGCTGCCGACCTTCGCGGTGCACCTCACCGACCTGACCGCCCGGGCGGAGGACGGGACCACCACCCCGATCGACCTCACGCGCGCGACCTGGGTGGTGCAGGCGACCACGCCCGGCTGGAGCAGCCAGCTCCCCACCACCTGGGCCGACGAGGAGGGCATGCACCTCGCGGGCGCGCTGCCGCTCGTCGTCGCCGACGCCTCGGCCTTCTCGATCACGTCCTTCCGGCCCGAGCCGATCGTGCACGCGCTGGTCACCCCCGGGGTGCTGGAGGACCTCGGCGCCGACCAGGACGACACGCTCGTCGTCGACGTCGGGGGCGCCCCGGTGCAGCTGCGGGTCGACCGGGTGGTGGACTACCTGCCGGGCATGCCGCGCGGGCAGGGCGTGCTCGTCGACGCCGACGCGATCAGCCGCGCGTCGTGGGCGCGCGGGTCCGCCGCGACGTTCTCCGACGAGTGGTGGGCACGGGTCGACGAGGCCGACGCCCCGGCCGCCGCGCAGCGTCTGACCAGGGCCGAGATGGGCACCGTCACGACCCTCGTGGGCGTCCGTGCCGAGGCGACCGACGGCCCCCTGCGCGTCGGCATCCAGGCCGCGCTCTGGCTCGTGATCGTGGCGTCCGCGGGCCTGGCCGTCGCGGGCATCGCGATGAGCGCGACCGTCGCGGTGCGCACGCGGCGCCTCGAGCTCGCGCGGCTCCAAGCGCTCGGCGCCTCGCGGTCCTCGCTGGTGCGTGCCGTGCTCGCCGAGCACGCGCTGCTCGGCGCGGTGGGCATCGCCGCGGGGCTGGCCGTGGGCTACCTGCTCGCCACCGTGCTGTCCCCGGTGATCACCGTCTCCGCCGCGGGCCTGCCGCCGGTGCCGCCCGTGGTGCTGCAGTGGCCGTGGGCGGCGCAGCTGGCGTTCGTCGGCGGCACCGCCCTGGCGTGCGGGATCGTCGTGCTGACCGTCGCCCAGCTGCTGCTGCGGCGCGCGTCCGGCGCACTGCTCCGACTGGGGGACGAGGGATGACGCACCGACCCACCGCCCCGGACGCGACGCGCGCGCCACGCAGCCTGCGCACGTCGTCGCGTGCGGTCACGGCCGCCGGCCCGCTCGTCGCACGGCGACGCGCCGCGGCCGACCGCGGGATGCTCGTCCTGCTCGGGCTCCTGCTCGGGGCCGTCGTGGTCGCGGCCCTCGCCGCGCCCCGAATGGTGAACTCGGTCGCCGACGACGGCATCCGGTTCGCGGTGCAGGAGTCGCGCCCCTCGAGCGACCTCGTCGCGCGGTTGGACCCCGGCGCGGGCACCGGGGCGATCCGGGACGACGCCGCGGCCGAGCGCACGGTCGTCGCCGCACGCGACCTGGACGCGAACCTGCCCCCCGAGCTCGCGGACGTGCTCGGCGAGCCGGGCATCGCGCTGACGGCCTTCGCCTGGCCGGCGCGGCCGGAGGGCGTGCAGGTCGTCGGCCGCCTCGGCTACGCGGGCAGCGACGTCGTGCGGTGGGTCGACGGGCGCGCGCCGGAGGCGTCGCCCCAGCCGGAGCTCGCGGACGACGCCCCGGTGGCGTCGCTCGCCCGGCGGGTGGAGGTCGGGGTCACCGCCCGGGCCGCGCGCGAGCTCGGCTTCTCCCCCGGCGACGAGATCCGGGTCGGCGGGCTGCTCGTCACCCAGCTCACGGCCGTCGTCACCGGCACGTACGAGGTCGTCGACCCCGCGCAGGCCCAGTGGGTCGACCTGCCGGAGTTCGTCGCACCCACGCCCGGTCCCGCCAACACCGACTCGGTCGCCGGCGTGGGCTTCCTGACGACCGACGCCTCGCTGCCCGACCTCCTCGCCGCCGTCCAGCCCAGCGCCGCCACCCTGCTGGTGCGGTTCCCCGCCGACGCCCCCTCGCTGACGGCCGCCGAGGGGCCCGAGGTCGCCGCGACGGCGACCGGGCTGGTCGCGGACCCCACGCCGCTCACGGTCGGCGACGGTCGCGTGCCCTCCGTCACGACCGAGCTGCCGGCCGTGCTCGAGTCCTACGCGAGCAGGCTGGCCGGGGCGACGGCCCAGGCGTCGGTCGTCATGCTCGGCCTCGTCACGGCCGGCGGGCTGGTCCTGGTGCTCGCCGCCCGGCTGCTGACGATGCGGCGGCGGCGGTTCCTCGACGTCGAGCGGGCACGCGGCGCGGCCGTCGCCTCGGTCGGCTGGCGGGCGCTGCTCGAGTCCGTGCCGCTCACCGCGCTCGCGGCGACCGCGGGCGCGCTGCTCACCTGGGCGCTGCTCCCCTCGGGCCGCGGCACCCCGTGGCCCGCCGTGCTCGTCGTGCTCACCGGCGTCCTGGCGCCGCCCCTGCTCGCCGCGACGGCCGTCATCCCCGCGTGGGCCGGCCGGCGGGTCCCCGCCAACCGCGCCGACCGCGAGCGCGCGGCACGCCAGCGCCGGACGCGCCGGCTCGTGGCCGAGCTGGCCGTCCTCGCCCTCGCGGCTGCGGCCTTCTTCTCCGTGCGAGCACGCGGGCTGCGGCCGACGCGCACCGGTGACGTCGACTGGCTCCTGGCCGCGACGCCCGTGCTCCTGGCCGCCGCCGCGACCCTCCTCGTCGTGCACCTGCTCCCGCCCGTGGTGCGCGCGGCGGCGCGCACCGCCGTGCGGGGGACCGGGGTCGCGGCGCTGGTGGCGACGCGGCGCGCGGTCGCCGGGAGCCGGACCGCGATCCCCGCGCTCACCACGACGGTCGCGGTCGCGCTCGTCGTGTTCTGCGGCGTGACGTCGACGACGGTCGACCGCGGGCAGGAGCGTGCCGCCGACCTCGTCGTGCAGGCCGACGTCCGGCTGGACGGTCCGGTGCCCGACGAGGCGGTCGCCGCGCTCCGCGCGGCGCCGGGAGTGGTGGCCGCCGCGGGCGCGACGCGCCTCGAGGGCCGGACGTTCGGCATCGGCTCGGGCATCAGCGCCCGGCTCCTCGCGGTCGACGCCGAGCAGCTCGCGGCCGTGCGGGCCGCGCTGGGCGCGGACGACGACGGCCTCGCGGCCCTCGCCGCCGCCGACGGCGGGACCCGCGTCCCGGCGCTCGTCAGCCCGAGCCTGCTCAGCACGGCGCGCACCCTCGACCCGCACGTGTGGGTGCGGGAGGAGTTCGCGCCCCTGGAGGTGCTCGGCACGACGAGCATCACGGGCAGCGCCGAGCCCACCGCGACCGTCGTCGTGGACCGGTCCGCCCTCGAGGCGGCGACGGGCAGCGACCTGCAGGTCGACACGGTCTGGGTGGCCGGACCGGGCGCGACGGAGGCGGTCGCGGCGAGCGGGCTCGCCAGCACCGGCGGCGTCGCCGTCCTCTCGCGCTCGGACTGGCTCGACGCGTGGCAGCTGTCCCCGCTGACGGCCGGGCTGCGCAGCCTGCTGGGCGCCGCGGCGCTCGCGCTCGCGCTGCTCGCGGGCATCGCCCTGCTGCTCACCGTCGTCGCGACGTCCCGCGACCGGCGGGCGACGGTCAACGTCCTGCGGACCCTCGGGGCGTCCGAGCGCACCGGGAGCCGGATCGCGGCCGTCGAGGTGCTGCCGACGGCGATCGCCGCGCTGCTCGCCGGCTCCGTGATCGGCGTCGCGGTCCCGTGGCTGCTGACGAGCGCGCTCGGGCTCGGTGCGCTGACCGGCGAGCCGTCGGGCACGCGGGTGGTGGTGACCTGGCAGCCGTTCGCGCTCGCGGTCGTGGCCGTCGTGGTCGCGATCGCGGCGGCCACGCAGGTCGAGGCCTGGCTCCGGCGGCACGACGACCTGGCGGGGGCCATCCGGGAGGCGGAACGATGAGCACGACGAGGGAGGGCGCATGACGACGCTGGACACGCTCGAGGAGCGCGCACAGACCCGCTCGGCCGCGTTCGGCGCGGACGCGCTGATCGTGTGCGACTCGCTGGTGCGCATCTACCAGTCCGAGGGCATCGAGGTGCAGGCGCTGCAGGGGCTCGACCTGCTGGTCGACGACGGCGAGCTCGTCGCGATCGTCGGCGCGTCCGGCTCCGGCAAGTCGACGCTGCTGTCGGTGCTCTCGGGCCTGGACGTCCCGACGGCCGGCCGGGTGCGCGTGGGGCCGTGGGACCTCATGGCGATGACGCCCGCGCAGCGCGTGCAGTACCGCCGGACGATGGTCGGGTTCGTGTGGCAGCAGACCGCGCGCAACCTGGTGCCCTACCTCACCGCGGCGGAGAACGTCGCGTTCCCCCTCGCGCTGGCCGGCACGGGCAGCCGGGAGCGCGCGGCCCGCGCGGCGGAGCTGCTCGAGCTGCTCGGCGTCGCGTACTGCGCCGAGCGGCGCCCCGGGCAGATGTCGGGCGGCGAGCAGCAGCGCGTCGCGATCGCGGTGGCCCTCGCGTGCTCGCCCCGCGTCCTGTTCGCCGACGAGCCCACGGGCGAGCTGGACACGGCCACCTCCCACGACGTGCTCGAGGGCCTGCGGATGGTCAACCGCGAGCTCGGCACCACCGTCGTCGTCGTGACCCACGACCCGGGGGTGAGCGAGCACGTCGAGCGGACCGTCGCGATCCGCGACGGGCGCACGTCGTCGGAGGTCGTGCGCCGCCGGCACACGGCCGACGACGGCACCGAGCACGTGGTCGCGGAGGAGTTCGCCGTGCTCGACCGCGCGGGCCGGGTGCAGCTCCCGCAGGAGTACCGCGAGGCGCTCGAGCTGGCCGGTCGCGTCCGCCTCGCGCTCGAGGACTCGCACGTCTCGGTGTGGCCGGACAAGCCGCGCGTGACGCCGTCGCGCGGGCCCGCGACGGGTCGGCACGCGGCCGTCCCCGAGCCGAGCCGCGGCGAGGCCGCGTCCGACCAGGAGGAGCAGCGATGAGCGTCGAGACCGCGCCGGCGGCGAGCGCCGAGCCGACGAGCGAGCCCATGGTGCTCGTCGAGCACGTGTCCCGCACCTACGGCTCGGGGGACGGGGCGGTGCACGCGGTGCGCGACGTGTCGTTCGCGGTGCACCCGGGCGAGCTCGTCGTGCTCGTCGGACGCTCGGGATCCGGCAAGACGACCCTGCTCAACATGGTGGGCGGGCTCGACAAGCCCGACGAGGGCCGCGTCGTGGTCGACGGGCGGGAGGTCTCCTCGCTCGGCGAGCGCGGGCTCGTCGAGCTGCGCCGCGACGTCGTGTCGTTCGTCTTCCAGACGTTCGGGCTCGTGCCCGTGCTCTCGGCGGCGGAGAACGTCGGCGTCCCGCTGCGGCTGCGCAAGATCGCGCCGAAGGCGCGCGACGAGCGCGTCGCGCTGCTGCTCGACCTCGTCGGGCTGGGCGACCACGCGAACCAGCGGCCGGGCGAGCTGTCGGGCGGTCAGCAGCAGCGGGTCGCGATCGCGCGCGCGCTCGCGAACTCACCGCGCCTGCTCGTCGCCGACGAGCCGACCGGTCAGCTCGACTCGCAGACCGGCGTCGCGATCATGGGCCTGCTGCGTGCCGTCGTCGAGGCCGAGCGGACCACGGCCGTCATCGCGACGCACGACCCGGTGATGATGGCGCTCGCCGACCGCGTGATCCGCGTCCAGGACGGCGTCCTGGTCGACTGACGGGACGGCGGCCCCGGCGCGTCGCGTCCCGGGCCGCCGTGTCGCGGTCAGCTGTTGACCGACGTCCAGCGAAGCGTCTGGCCGTCCGAGTCCTTGAACGCCTGGACCAGCAGCATGATGAAGTCGATCAGCGTCCAGATGCCGAGTCCGCCGAGCGTGAAGATCATCGCGATGCCCGTCCCGACCTTGCCGACGTAGAAGCGGTGGACACCCAGCGTGCCCAGGAAGAAGCACAGGAGGGTGGCGACGAGCAGGTTCTTCTGGCTCGTGTCGGGCAGCGGCGCGGCGGGGTAGGTCATGGTCTCTCCTCGTCTGGCCGTCGGTCAGCGGGGGTGCCGGGCGACGGGCGTCGCGCCGAACCTAGCGACTGCCGCGCGGTCCGGTGGGCCGCTTCCGGGTGAAAGCGCCCACCGGACCGCTCCTCACGCCTCGATGCCCTCCAGCAGCTCGGTGACCAGCGCGGCGACGGGCGAGCGCTCCGAGCGGGTCAGCGTCACGTGGGCGAACAGCGGGTGGCCCTTGAGCGCCTCGATGACCGCGGCGATGCCGTCGTGCCGGCCCACACGGAGGTTGTCGCGCTGCGCGACGTCGTGCGTGAGCACGACGCGCGACGACTGGCCGATGCGGGACAGCACCGTGAGCAGGACGTTGCGCTCGAGCGACTGCGCCTCGTCGACGATCACGTACGCGTCGTGCAGCGAGCGGCCGCGGATGTGCGTGAGCGGCAGGACCTCGAGGATGTCGCGGTCCAGGACCTCCTCGACGACCTCCTTGCTCACCAGCGCGCCGAGCGTGTCGAACACCGCCTGCGCCCAGGGGTTCATCTTCTCGGCCTCGGAGCCCGGCAGGTAGCCCAGCTCCTGCCCACCGACCGCGTACAGCGGCCGGAACACCATGACCTTGCGGTGCTGCCGGCGCTCGAGCACCGCCTCGAGGCCCGCGCACAGCGCGAGCGCGGACTTCCCGGTGCCCGCGCGCCCGCCCAGCGAGACGATGCCGACCTCCTCGTCGAGCAGCAGGTCGATCGCGATCCGCTGCTCGGCGCTGCGGCCGTGCACGCCGAACACGTCCTGGTCGCCCCGGACGAGCTTGATGTGCTTGTCCGCGGTGACCCGGCCGAGCGCCGAGCCGCGCGGGCTGTGCAGCACCAGACCGGTGTGGCACGGCAGGTCGCCGGGGCTCGTCGTCGCACCCGGTGCCCCTCGCAGGTCCGCCACCGGCATGACGTCCGCGAGCGGCAGGGACTCGTGCTCCCACAGCTGGGCCATCTGCTGCTCGGCCAGGTCGAGCGCGTCCATGCCCGTCCAGCCCGACTCGACCGCGAGCTCGTGCCGGTACTCCTCGGCACGCAGCCCGACCGCCGAGGCCTTGACCCGCATCGGCAGGTCCTTGGAGACCACCGTGACGTCGTGGCCCTCTGCGCCGAGGTTCGCCGCGACCGCGAGGATGCGGGTGTCGTTGTCACCCAGGCGGAAACCTGCCGGGAGCACCGTCGGGTCGGTGTGGTTGAGCTCGACGCGCAGCGTCCCGCCCAGGTCCCCGAGCGGGATCGCCTGGTCGAGCCCGCCGTGCTGGATCCGCAGGTCGTCCAGCATCCGCAGCGCGGAGCGGGCGAAGTAGCCGAGCTCCGCGTGGTGCCGCTTGGCCTCGAGCTCCGAGATCACCACGACCGGGAGGACGACGTCGTGCTCCGCGAAGCGGTAGATCGCCCGCGGGTCGGACAGCAGGACCGAGGTGTCGAGCACGTGCGTCCTGCGGCCCTCGTCGGGCGACGACGGGTCGGTCGAGGCGGACGTTCCCTGCTGAGCTGCGCTGCTGACCACGGCCTGCTCCCTCCGGCGCTACGTGCGCCGCAGAAGGCGCCTCCTGCCGGCGTCCCGGTGCGGGACGTGCTGCCGGCGTTCGGCGGCGGGACGGGGGCGGCCGGGCCCTGCGGAGCAGGACCGGGGCCGGCCCTCCTCCCGGAGCGGATGCTCCATGGGCTGGCCTCCCGGGGACGACGGGTGCCGTCCTCTGCCCCGGACGCTAACCCCACCGCGGGCGTGTGACGCGCAACACGCCCCGCCGAAACGCGATGTTCACCTGCGCCCCTCCCGGTGTTCGCCCCGCACCCCACCCACGCCCTGCCCGTCCCGCACCACCCCCGCGCCAGCCCCGTCCGCGAGCGCGGACGCTCGCGGCCCACCGCGGACGCTGACCGTCCGCATTCGACCCGCGTCCGCGCCCGCCCCGTCCGCGAGCGCGGACACTCGCGGCCCACCGCGGACGCTGACCGTCCGCATTCGACCCGCGTCCGCGCCCGCCCCGTCCGCGAGCGCGGACGCTCGCGGCCCACCGCGGACGCTGACCGTCCGCGTTCGACCCGCAACGTCCGCGCTCGGCGGTTGAGGTGGGGTTGGGGGTGAGGGTGAGGTTGGGGGTGGGGTGGGGGCGGGGGTGGGGTGGGGTGGGGTCAGCGGCCTAGGCGGCGTTCGCGGGCGGCGTAGGCGCGGACCGCGCGCAGGAAGTCGACGCGGCGGAAGTCGGGCCAGTAGGCCTCGCAGAAGTAGAACTCCGAGTGCGCCGACTGCCACAGCAGGAATCCGCCGAGCCGCTGCTCCCCCGACGTGCGGATCACCAGGTCCGGGTCCGGCTGGCCCTTGGTGTAGAGGTGCGCGGCGATGTGCTCGACGTCGAACGACTCCGCCATCTCGTCCAGGCTCGCCCCCGCGGCCGACGCGGCGCGCAGGTAGGAGCGCACGGCGTCGGCGATCTCGCGGCGCCCCCCGTAGCCCACGGCCACGTTGACGTGCAGCCCGACGACGTCGCGCGTCGCCGCCTCGGCCGCGCGCAGGGCCGCCGCGGTGCGCTCCGGGAGCAGCTCGAGCGAGCCCACCGCCTGCAGCCGCCAGCGCCGGGTCGCGGCCAGGTCGCGCACGGCGTCCTCGATGATCGCGAGCAGGTCCGCGAGCTCCTCGGGCGGCCGCTGGAGGTTGTCCGTGGAGAGCATCCACAACGTGACGACCTCGACGCCGACGTCCTCGCTCCACCCGAGCAGCTCGGCGATCTTGTCCGCCCCGCGCTGGTGCCCCGTCGCGGCCGACTTGCCGATCGACCGCGCCCACCGGCGGTTGCCGTCCAGGATGACCCCCACGTGCCGCGGTGCACGGTCGGCCGGCAGCGACGCGGCGAGCCGGCGCTCGTACAGCCCGTAGAGCAGGTGGGGCATGCGCACGCGGGCACTCCTCGGGCTGGTCCTCGGGCGGGTGTCGGGCTGTGGTCGGGCGGCGACCGCGCCCACCGTACTCGTCGGACGTGACGTCGTGGCGGGGTCCGCGGACCCGTGGCGTGGCAGTCTCGTGAAGGCCGGTCGACAGCACTACCTACGCCCGCGTAACCTACGGAGACGTAGGTTACGACGAGCGAACACGAGGACCCATGACCGCGACCCCGGACCCGGCCACCTCGGACCCGCTCGCCCCTGAGCCGTCCGGACCGGTCGCGCGCGCCGTGGAGCAGGTCACCGACGCGGTCAAGCCGCACCTGCGCGGCTGGATCCACGCCGGCGTCGCCCCGTTCGTCCTCGCGGCGTCCATCGTGCTCGTCGTGCTCTCCCCCACGCCCGCCGCCACGTGGTCCACCGCGGTGTTCGGGCTGTCCGCCGTGATGCTGTTCGGCACCAGCGCGGTCTACCACCGCGGGCACTGGTCGCCGCGCGTCGCGGGCGTGCTGCGCCGCCTCGACCACACCAACATCTTCCTCATCATCGCGGGCACCTACACGCCGCTCGCGGTGCTCCTGCTCCCGACGAGCACCGCGCGCACGCTCCTCGTCGTGGTGTGGTCCGGCGCGCTGCTCGGGCTGCTGGCGCGCGTGTTCTGGCTCGGTGCGCCGCGGTGGCTCTACGTGCCCATCTACGTGGCGCTCGGCTGGGTCGCGGTCGCGTTCCTGCCGCAGTTCTACCGCTCGGGCGGCCCGGCGATCATGTGGCTCGTCATCGCCGGCGGGCTCGCGTACACGCTCGGCGCGGTCGTCTACGGCATCAAGCGGCCCAACCCCAGCCCGCGCTGGTTCGGGTTCCACGAGATCTTCCACGCGCTCACGGTCGTGGGCTTCACGTGCCACTACGTCGCGGTGTCGATCGCGAGCTACGCCTCGGCGTGACCGCGGCGCGGGCGTCCCGTCAGACGGGGACCACCGCGTACCGCCGGTTCGCGAGCGACGGGTTGCCCACCCGCACCTCGCGCAGCTCCTCCGGGTCGAGGTCCACCGTGCGCAACGCCGGGTCCGGCCCCAGCTCCAGGCCGACCACGCCGTCCGGTCCCACGACGAGCGACCGTCCGACCACGCCTTTGCCCGCCATCCCGACCGCCACCACCGCGCACGTGTTCTCGATCGCGCGCGCGATCGCGAGCGTCCGCCAGTGCATCGCCTTGAGCGGGCCGTCGGCCCACGCGGCCGGCACGACGAGCACCTCCGCACCCGCGTCCACCAGCCGCCGCGCGGACTCGGGGAAGCGCAGGTCGTAGCAGGTCAGCACGCCGAACCGCAGTCCGGCGACGTCCAGCACCAGCGGCGGGGCGTCCGCCGGTCCGGGCTGCAGCCGGTCGGACTCGCGGGTGCCGAACGCGTCGTACAGGTGCACCTTCCGGTACGTCCCGACGAGCGCGCCCGCCCCGTCCACCGCGACGACGGCGTTCACCGCGCGCGGGTCGGCGTCCGTGCCGGGCAGGGTCGTGCCGGCCAGCACCGCGGTGCCCGTGGCGGCGGCCCGCTCGCGCAGCGCGGTCACGAAGGGGCCGCCGAGCGGTTGCGCGTGCTCGCGGCCCACGCCCGCGCGGTGGAACGCCGAGGCGTACTCGGGCAGCACGAGCAGGTCGGCGTGCACCCCGCCCGCGACGTCGAGCGCGTCGCGCGCGGCCTCCCGGTTGGCGGCGTGGTCGTCGGTCGCGGCGACCTGCCCGAGCGTCACCCGGACCGCGGGCCGGCGCGGGGGCTGCGGCGCGCTCACCAGGACCGCACCGGCCTCACGGACGCGGCTCGTCGGGCTCGTCGTCGGCGGGGGAAGCCGGGGGCGTGCCCCAGGCGGGTGCGCCGGTCGGGCGTGCTTCCGGCGCCGCGGGACCGGCCGGGCCGGGGGCCGACTGGCCGCCCTCGTCGTCCTGCTCCGCCTGCTCGCGCGCGCGCCGGTCGACGATCCGCAGGTGCCGCGTGAGCGACAGGAAGATCCCGGCGGCGGCGATCGCCAGCCCGAACGTGAACACGAAGCCCAGGAACCCCGGCGACCCGCCGCCGGCGGGCGTCACGCTCGGGCTCGGGCTGGGCGCCGGGGCAGCCGCCAGCGCGGCGAGCAGCCCGGTCACCGCAGGGCCTCGCGGACGCCCGCGAACAGGTCGTCCTCCGGCAGCGCGGTGCGCACGCGCGACTCGGCGAGCTCGTACTCCTCGGTCGACCACCTCTCGACCTCGACCTCCCGCGGCACCGCGAAGAAGAAGCCGGCGGGGTCGATCTGGGTCGCGTGCGCCCGCAGCGCCGCGTCCCGCTGGTCGAAGTACGCGGCGCACTCGATCCGGGTCGTCACCTCGCGCTCGGGGATCTCCCGCGCCTGGCGCGACTCGATCCAGTCGCCGAACGGCGACTCGCCGCCGGCCTCGAGGATCGCCTCGTGGACCGCGCGCAGCCGCGCGAGCGAGAAGCCGTGGTTGTAGTAGAGCTTGAGCGGGGTCCACGGCTCGCCGCGCCCGCGATAGCGCTCGGGGTCACCCGCGGCGGCGAACGCCTCGACCGAGACGCGGTGGCACATCACGTGGTCGGGGTGCGGGTAGCCGCCCGTCGGGTCGTACGTCGTCATGACGTGCGGCCGGAACTCGCGGACGATCTCGACGAGCGGCGCGGTCGCCTCCTCGAGCGGCACCAGCGCGAAGCAGCCCTCGGGCAGCGGCGGCAGCGGGTCGCCCTCCGGCAGGCCGGAGTCGACGAAGCCGAGCCAGTGCTGGCGCACGCCCAGCGCCGCGGCCGCCTCCGCCATCTCCACGCGCCGGACCGCGCGCATGCCCTCGATCCCGCCCTCCACGGCGCCGTACGCGGCGTTGAGCACGTCGCCGCGCTCGCCGCCCGTGCACGTCACGACGAGCACCTCGACGCCCTCGGCGGCGTAGCGCGCCGTGGTGGCGGCGCCCTTGCTGGACTCGTCGTCCGGGTGGGCGTGGACCGCCATCAGGCGGAGGGGCTCGTGGGCCGCTCCGGCGGTGGGGTGGGCGGTCGATGGCACGGCAGTCTCCTCGGGCACGGGACAATGATCCCCTACGACCGCCGCAGGCGGCGCGTGCCTGCCGGCGTCGACCCGCCGGGTCCGGCGCGCGGCCGCCCCGAGCCCCTGGAGGACAGCGTGACGAGCAGCTCACCGGCGCTCCCGCCCGGCCGCTACGGCCCGGAGCCGGGACGTGGCTCCCGGTGGGCGCGCGTGCTCGTCGTCGGCGGCGCGGTGCTCGTCGGGCTCGTCGTCGTGGCGTTCCTCGCCACCGGCGCGCTGCGCGACCCGGTGCAGTGGAAGGACGTCGGCTTCTCGGTGCACGACGCGGGGTCCATGGACGTCACGTTCGAGGTCACCAAGGACCCCGAGGCGACCGCGGTGTGCCGCGTCCAGGGGCTGTCCCAGTCCTACGCCGAGGTCGGCGTCCAGGAGGTCGAGATCGGCCCCGGCGCCCGCACCCAGCGGGTGACCGTGACGGTGCCCACCGCGGAGCTCGCGGTGTCCGCCACCGTCGACACGTGCGAGCTCGCCGAGGGCTGAGCGGGCACGCTTGCTATCCTGGGCGTTTCGCACGCCGCCCCGGCTGCTGCGCCGCCCGCGTGACCATGCTGACGTCAGCTGAACTCACGCGGCCGGCCCCCAGCCCACGGTCGACACGCGACCGGACGGCGACACCCCCGACGCACCGGTCCCGCCTGCGGTCCCACCGCGGTCGCGGGTCTCCGGCTGCCCAGGACGACGAAGGCAAGGAAGGAGCGATCGTGACCGACACGACTGCGGCCACATGGCTGACGCAGGAGGCCTACGACCGCCTCAGCGCCGAGCTCGAGGAGCTCAAGGGTCCCCGGCGTGAGGAGATCACGCAGCGCATCTCCGCGGCGCGCGACGAGGGCGACCTCAAGGAGAACGGCGGCTACCACGCGGCCCGCGAGGAGCAGGGCAAGAACGAGGCGCGCATCCGCGAGCTCGAGGCCAAGCTGCGCAACGTCCAGATCGGCACGCCCCCCGACGACGGGGTCGTCGAGCCGGGGATGGTCGTGACCGCGCTGGTCGCGGGCGACGAGGAGCGGTTCCTGCTCGGCTCGCGCGAGATGGCCGGCACCACGGACATCCAGGTGTTCTCCCCGACGTCGCCGCTCGGCGCGTCGATCAACGGCCGCTCGGTCGGCGAGACCGTGAGCTACGAGGCGCCCAACGGCCGCGAGATCACGGTCAAGATCGTCGACGCGAAGCCCTTCCAGGGCTGAGCGCCGCACCCCGCACCACCCCGGGAGGGGCGCCGACGACCGCGTCGGCGCCCCTCCCGTCGTCTCCGGCTCGTCTCCGGCACGGCGGGTCGTCCGGCAGGGCAGGTCGTCGAGCACGGCGGGTCGTCCGGCACGGCGGGTCGTCCGGGACGGTGGGCCGACGCGCGCGCACCCCGTCAGTCGGTGAGCCGGTAGCCCTGGCCGCGCAGCGTGGCGAGCACGCTGGCGCAGTGGTCGGGACCCTTGGTCTCGACCTGCACCTCGATCGCGACCTCGTCGACCGCGAGCTCGCCCTGCGTGCGCACGTGCGACACGTGCATGACGTTGGAGCCGGTGGCCGCGAGGTCGCGCAGCAGGTCCGCCAGCGCGCCCGGCCGGTCGGCGATGCGCAGGTGCAGCCACAGGAACCGGCCCGCCGACGCGAGCCCGTGCCGCACCACGCGCAGCAGCACCTGCGGGTCGATGTTGCCGCCGGACAGGATCGCCACGACCGGGCCCTCGAACTCGCCCGGAGCCGCCATCAGGGCGGCGACGGCCGCGGCCCCCGAGGGCTCCACGAGCAGCTTCGCCCGCTCGGCCACCAGCAGGAGCGCGCGGGACAGGTCCTCCTCCGAGACCGTGCGGATCTCCGTGCCCGCGCGGGCGAGGACGTCGAACGGCACGTCGCCGGGCAGCCCGATCGCGATCCCGTCGGCCATGGTGCGCAGCTCCGGCGCGCGCTGCGGCCGACCGGCCGCGAGCGAGGCCGGGTACGCCGCGGCGTGCGCGGCCTGGACGCCGACCACCCGGACGTCCGGCCGCAGGGCCGCGAGCGCGGTGACCACGCCGGCCGCCAGACCGCCGCCGCCCACAGGCACGATCACCGTCGCCACGTCCGGCACCTGCTCGACGATCTCGAGGCCGACCGTCCCCTGCCCCGCGAGCACGTCGGGGTGGTCGAACGGGTGGATGAGCGCCGCGCCGGTGCGGGCGGCGTACTGCCGGGCGTGCTGCAGCGCCTCGTCGACGCTGGTGCCCGCGAGCTCGACGCGCGCGCCGTACTCGCGCGTCGCCGCGATCTTGGGCAGCGCGGCGTCCACGGGCATGAAGACCACTGCGTCGAGGCCGAGCAGCCGTGCCGCGAGGGCGACGCCCTGCGCGTGGTTGCCCGCGCTCGCGGCCACCACGCCGTGCGCCTTCTCGTCGTCCGACAGACCGGACATCCGGGTGTACGCGCCGCGGATCTTGAACGAGCCAGCGCGCTGCAGGTTCTCGCACTTGAGGAGCACGGGGACGCCCGCGATCTCCGAGAGGGCGCGGCTGGTCTCCACCGGGGTGCGCTCGGCCACGCCGTCGAGCAGCGCCGCGGCACGACGCACGTCGTCGATCGTGGTCACCGCAGGGTGCCGGCCTCGTCGTCGCCCCCGCGCCGGCCGTCGCGGGCGCCCGGCTCGCCGCCACCCGCGTCGTCGAGGTCCGTGGCGGCCCCCGTCTCCGCGCCCGTGGCCGGCTCCTCGCCGAGGTCGACCTGGTCCCCGGTCGCGGCACGCTCGACCTCCTGCTCGGCCATCTGCGCGATCGCCCGGTCGAGCACGGGATGGCCGCGGCCGCGGAGCGCCACGTGGTCGTCGTGACCGAGCTGGGGGAACTTGTCGTGCCCGTGCAGGTACAGGATCACGGTGTTGAGCACGGCGATGACCGGCACCGCGAACAGCGCGCCGAGGATCCCCGCCATGAACGAGCCCGCCGCCACGCCCAGCAGCACCGCGACCGGGTGCAGCGAGACCGCGTGACCCATGAGGAACGGCTGCAGCACGTGCCCCTCGAGCTGCTGGACCCCCAGGACGACCGCGAGCATGATCAGCGCGACCACCGGTCCGTGCGCGACGAGCGCGACGAGCACCGCGACGGCCCCGGTGACCACCGCACCGACGATCGGGATGAACGACCCGAGGAACACCAGGATGGCGAGCGGGAAGGCGAGCGGCACCTGCAGGATCGCCGCGCCCACGCCGATGCCGGTCGCGTCCACCGCCGCCACGAGGATCTGCGTGCGGGTGTAGGCGCCCAGGGTGACGAGCCCGCGCCGGCCGGCCTGGTGCACGTGCTCGCGCGAGCCCCGCGGCAGCAGGCCGACGACCCAGGACCAGATCGAGCGGCCGTCGAGCAGGAAGAAGAACGTGCAGAACAGCGCGATCACGGCGCCCGCCAGGACGTGCCCGATCGTCACCGTGGCGTGCAGCGCGCCCGCGGCGATGGTCGAGCTGTTGGCCGAGGCCGCCTCCTGCGCCTGGTCGATCCAGCCCTGCAGGTTGTCGGTCGACAGCTGCAGCGGGCCCTCCGCGAGCCAGGTCATCACCTGGTCGATGCCCTGCTGCGCCTGGTCCCACAGGTCCGCCATGCCGACGACCACCGAGCGTCCGGCCAGGACCAGCAGGCCCACGACGAGCACGACCATCCCGACCACCGCGATGCCGGCCGCCGCCGCCTTCCCGAGCCGGGCGCGCCCGTGCAGGAACGTCACGACGGGGTGCAGCAGCACAGCCAGCAGCAGCGCGACCGCCACCGGCACCACGACGAGCTTGAGGTAGGCGATCAGCGCGACGACCACGACCGTCGCGACGGCGATCAGGATGAGCCGCCAGGACCACTCGGCGGCGCGGCGCACCGAGATCGGCACGGCCTGCGCCGGGTCCGTCCCCACCGTGCCCCCCTGGCCCGCGGCCGCGGCCGGCTCGGGCGGTCCGGCGCTGGTGACCGGTGCGGTCTGCTGCTGGGCGGCCGGGGCCGGCTCACGCGTGGGCGTCATGCTGCTCAGGTTATGTCCACCGGGTGGGCGGCGCCGTTCCCCCCGCCGCCGCCCACCCGCCGGCCGCACGGGTTCCCCCGACCCCGCACGGCGTCACGTGGCTCTGCCGCCGGCAGGCCGCGGGCGACGAGCCGCGCGGCAGCGACCGGCTGGGTCTGACGGTAGGGCTCCCGCGCCGCGCGCGGAACCCGCTGTCCACGTGGAGCCGGACCACGGTCCAGGTCGCGGCGCTCCTCTCCCGCCCCGCCTCGCCCTCGCGCGCGTCGGGAACACGCGCACGCGCGCGACGGTTGATCGCGTCGGAGGGCGAGACCCGCCGCGGCACCGCGGTCGGGAGGGACCGGTCTCCACCGGCCCGCCGCCCCCGGAGAGGACGCATCATGACGAACTTCGGATCGCTGTTCGGCTCGGCGCTGCGCTCGACGATGGTCTCGCCCGAGCGCGCGCTGTCCGGCCGCGACGGCTACCGCTACGAGATCCCGGCCACCCACACCGTGCTCGGGACGCCGCTGCAGGGTCCGTGGCCGGAGGGCACCGCGACGCTCTACGTGGCGATGGGGTGCTTCTGGGGAGCCGAGCGCGCCTTCTGGCAGCTGCCGGGCGTGGTGACCACCGCCGTCGGGTACCAGGGCGGGTTCACGCCGTTCCCGAGCTACCAGGAGGTGTGCACCGGGATGACCGGGCACACCGAGACGGTCCTGGTCGCCTACGACCCGACCGTGGTCAGCCACACCGACGTCCTGCAGAAGTTCTGGGAGTCGCACGACCCCACGCAGGGCTACCGCCAGGGCAACGACGTCGGCACGCAGTACCGCTCCGCGGTGTTCACGACGAGCCCCGAGCAGGCCGAGGCCGCGCGCACCACGCGCGAGGCGTACCAGCCGCGCTTGACCGCCGCGGGGTACGGCGCCATCACCACCGAGGTGCGGACGGCCGACGAGGCGGGCACGTTCTTCTACGCCGAGGACTACCACCAGCAGTACCTGGACAAGAACCCGGGCGGCTACTGCGGCCTCGGCGGCACGGGTGTCTCCTGCCCCCTGCCGACCGGCGCCTAGGCATGACGCGAGCCCGGCCCTGCGGGACCGGGCTCGCGGTGTCGCCATGGCCTCGAGGAGAGAGTCGGCGGACCGTCGCACCCCGTTGTGCTCCGGCCGAGCCCGACGCTAGGTCGTCGACGGTTGCCCCGGTGCGCGTGTCCACGCGGCGTGGGACAACCGTCCAATTGCGGCAGAACGGACGGCGAGGTGCCTGGTCGCGGTGCTAGTCACCCGTCCCGTCGGTCTCGGCGAGGCGGTCGGCGTGCCCGAGCGGCTTGTCCGGCGCGACGACGTCGCGGATCCGGCGCTTGAGCTCCACCACGTCGGGGAACCCGCCGTCGCGCGCCCGGTCCCACACGACGACGCGTCCGGGCGCCGCCTCGTCGTCGCCGCCCGCCGCACCGGCCACGCCTCGACGACGAAGACGCCGCCGGTCCCGGGACGCAGCGCGACCTCCGCCAGCTCACGGTGGAACGTGGTGAGCAGCTCCTGGGCGTACCAGGAGGCGCGCGGCAGCCAGCGGCACTGCGTGCAGTAGGTGATCGCGACCCCGGGGCCGACGGCTGTCATCGGTGGGTAGCCGTCATCGGTACGTGGCCGTCATCGGTACGCGGGCGTCATCGCTCGGCCGGCGTCATCGATGCGGGCACGGAGCCCCGCGGGACGCTCAGCGCTTGGTCCCGACGACGTCGACGACGAACACGAGGGTGTCGCCGCCCTTGATCCCGGCCTGCGGGACGCCGCGGTCGCCGTAGCCCAGGTGCGACGGGATCGACAGCAGCACGCGCGAGCCGACCTGCTGGCCGACCAGCCCCTCGTCCCAGCCGGCGATGACCGCGCCGACGCCGATCGGGAAGTTGATCGAGGAGCGACGGTCGTACGAGTTGTCGAAGACCCCGCCCTGCCACGACTGGCCGAGGTAGTGCACCTCGATGTCGTCGCCGGCCTCGACCAGCTCGCCGTCGCCGCGGCTCAGGACCAGGACCTCGAGCTCGCCGGACGGAGCCGCGTCGGGGAACGTCAGGGTCGGCTTCTCGCCGAACGAGCCGGACACCTCGGGCAGGGCAGCGGACATCACAGGTCTCCTCAGGGTCGATGACGCACCCGCCCCGGGTGCGCCCGTCCATGGTGCCCCACCCCGCCGACACGCGCCGCACCACGCCCCTGCCACACCACACCGCTGCCGCACCACACCGCTGGCACACCCGGGCGGCCGGCCTCGGTGCGCCGGTGTCGGCGCGGCATGTCAGGGTGGGCGGATGCTGGAGCAGACCGAGGTGACGCGGGTGCGCAGCCCTGTGGTCTCCGCCGGCCGGCTCGTGGCCGCCGCGTTGGTCTGCGGTGCGGCCGTCCTGATGTTCGCGGTGCACGTGCGCCCGCTCGCCTACGTCCCGCTCGTCGCGGGCGTGCTGCTCGGCCTGGCGGTGGACCGGGTGCTCGGCAAGGACCTGCTGCTGGTCGCGACCGGCATCGCGATCGTCAGCACCATCCCCCTCGCCGCGGACCTGTCCGACGCGGCGATGCTGCGGTTCACCGCCGCCCTCTCGCTCGCGGTGCTGGTGCCGTACGTGCTGTCCACCTTCGTGCGGGGCGACCGCGTGATCCGCTTCCCGTGGCGGACGGGGCAACGCTGGACGCGGCTGCAGTGGTCCTACCTCGTCGTGGTCGTCGGAGCCGGCTACCTGCTGCTGCCCTTCTACTTCCTGTCGTCGGGCGCGTACCAGAACTGGCCCACCGTCACGGAGCCCGGCGAGATCGCGCGCCTGTTCGTCGGGGTCAACGCGGTGGGCACGTGGGACGAGCTGTTCTTCGTGTGCACCGTCTTCGCGCTGCTGCGGCGGCACTTCTCCGTGCCGGTCGCCAACCTGCTGCAGGCGACGGTGTTCGTGTCCTTCCTCTGGGAGCTCGGGTACCGGGAGTGGGGGCCGCTGCTGACGATCCCGTTCGCCCTGGTCCAGGGCTGGACGTTCAGCCGGACCAAGTCGCTCACGTACGTCCTCGTCGTCCACCTGCTGTTCGACGCGGTGGTCTTCATGGTGCTGGTGCACGCCCACACCCCCGCGCTGTTCGACATCTTCGTGACCGCACCGTCGTCGTGACCGCGCCGATGCCGCGGCCACCGGGAGGAGCCTGATGACCGACGTCCTGACCACCTGGGCCGGGAGCCACACGTTCCGCGGCGGGCCGCTGGTGCACCCGACGAGCGTCGAGGAGGTCGCCGAGCTGGTCGCGGGCGCCAGGCGGGTGCGCGCGATCGGCTCACGCCACTCGTTCCACGACCTCGCCGACTCCCCCGGCACGCTCGTCGCGCTCGACCGTCTCGACATCCCGCTGGAGATCCGGTCCGACGAGGGTGCCCCCGGCACGGGTGCGGCGGGCACCACGGTGACCGTCGGCGGTGGCGTGCGCTACGGCGAGCTCGCCCGGGCGCTGCACGCCGCGGGCTGGGCGCTGCACACCATGGCGTCGCTGCCGCACATCGCGGTCGCCGGGACGGTCGCCACCGCGACGCACGGGTCGGGGGACTCCGCGGTCAACCTCGCCGCGGCGGTGCGCGGCCTCGAGCTCGTCGGCGCCGGCGGGGAGGTCCGGCACCTCGGTCCGCAGGACGACGAGCTCGCGGGGTCGGTCGTCGCGCTCGGCGCGCTCGGCGTCGTCACCCGGGTCACGCTCGCGGTCGAGCCCACCTTCGACGTCGCGCAGGAGGTCTGGCTCGACCTGCCGTGGGAGACGGCGCTGGGCCGGTTCGACGACCTGATGGGCTCGGCGTACTCGGTGAGCCTGTTCACCGACTGGCGAGGCGGCGCCGTGCAGCAGGTCTGGCGCAAGCACCGGGTCCTGGACGCGTCATGGACGACTCCGCCCGCGGGGGACGAGCTCGCCGGGGCACGCCGCGCCCCGGGACCCGTGCACCCCGTGCCGGGCGTGGACCCGGTCGCGTGCACGCAGCAGGGCGGGGTCCCTGGACCGTGGCACGAGCGGCTGCCGCACTTCCGGCTCGAGTTCACGCCGTCGGCGGGTGCCGAGCTGCAGTCCGAGTACCTGGTGCCGCGGGCGCGGGCCATCGAGGCGATCGAGGCCGTGCGCGCCCTGCGGGACCGCGTCTCCCCGTTGCTGCAGGTGAGCGAGATCCGGTCGGTCGCCGGGGACGACCTGTGGCTGTCCACCGCGGCGGGCGGCGGGCACGTCGGGCTGCACTTCACGTGGCTCCCGCTGCGCGACGAGGTCGAGGCGGTGCTGCCGGCGATCGAGGCCGCGCTCGCGCCGTTCCAGGCCCGGCCGCACTGGGGCAAGCTGTTCGCGGACCGCGACCGGTCGCTGGCCGGCCTCTACCCGCGCTGGGCGGACTTCCGCGAGCTGGTGACCCGTCGCGATCCCGACGGCGTGTTCGGCAACGCGTACCTGGCTCGCCACGGCCTGCGGGACTGACGGGTCAGTCCCACGCGGTGGCGCGCGCCACGAGGTCGGTCCAGCCCGCGCGGCCGATCGGGGACCGCGTGCGGATCCGTCGGCCCGGGTGCAGCCGGGGGTCCGCCGCGTACCGGCGCGCCGCCTCCGCCTCGGCACCGACGTCGCCGTCGTCCGCGCGCAGCAGCAGGTCCGCGACCTCGTCGGCCAGCGTGTCGGCCTCGTCGGACGGGACGAGGGCCGCGTGCGCGCCCTCGTCGTCGGGGAGCGCGCCTTCGGGGGGAAGATCCTCGGCCACCAGGCGCGCGCCCCACAGGTCCCACAGGAGCAGCTCGTCGCCGCGCCGGTGCGCCAGCTCGCCGACCACGTAGGTCCGCACGAACTCGCGTCCGCCGATGCCCAGGCCGGGCCACACGCCGTACGCGTCCAGGTCCAGCCCGTCCCGGCGGTGCGCCGTCCACGCCTGCGCCGCCGTGGTGAACGCGCCGTCGAGCCCGGTGGTCATGTCGCGGACGTCGAACGTCGGCCCGGCGAAGGGTGCTGCCCCGAAGGCGGCCGGCAGCTCGGGGTCCCAGAGCACCCAGCGCGCCCCGTCCCAGTGCTCCACCACCACGTGGTCGACGTGGTACCCGTCCGTGAGGTAGCGCGCGAAGCCCACCCGCGAGCGGGCCGGGACGCCGTGCTCGCGCAGGACCGCGAGCGCCAGCAGCGTGTGGTCGCGGCAGCAGCCCGCGCCGCGCGCACCGGACGCGCGGCCCTCGAGCTGCGGCGAGCGCGCGAGGCCGACGTCGAGGATCGCCGCGCACCAGCGCAGGTCGACCTCGGGCAGGCGGGCGTCGTCCAGCACGTCGGCCTCGCCGCGGTAGTGCGCGACGAGCCCCGTGACCGCCCGGTGGATCGCCTCCGGCTCGGGCGGCACGGCCGCGAGCGCCGCGCGGTGCGGGCCGGGGTCGGAGTACTCGGTCTGCGCCGCCCAGGCGTCCGGGGCGGTGCCGCGCTCGTCGGTGAGCATGCTGTCCTCCTGAGGTGCGGTGCCGGTGCTGGTCGCCGGGCGCGTCGTCCGGTGCTCAGCCGACCAGCGCGTCGAGCCAGCGGATCTGCCGGTCGAGCTGGAAGGCCTGGCCGCCCTCGTGCCCGTTGAACTCGTAGACCTCGATCGCGGTGGCCGGCCGCTGCGGGGCGAGCCCCGCCCAGTGGTTGTACGCGGCGAACACCGTCGAGGGCGGGCAGATGGCGTCCCGCAGCGAGACGCTGAACAGGGCGGGCGCGGTCGCGCGGCGGCCGAGGTGGACGCCGTCGAAGTAGGCGAGGGTCTGGAACGTCCGCTCGGCCGCGCCCCGGTGCACCGCCAGGTACTGCACGATCTCGCCGTAGGGGAAGCCGTCCGTGATGTCGACCGCGCGCCGGTAGTGGCACAGGAACGGCACGTCGGGCATCGCGGCGACCAGACCGTCGGACAGGCCGGCCGCGGCGATCGCGAGCCCGCCGCCCTGGCTGGCGCCGGTCACGGCGACGCGCGCGGGGTCCACCCCGGGCAGCGCCCGCACCGCGTCGACGGCTCGGGCCGCGTCCGTCATCGTGCGCCGGTAGTAGTAGCGCGCCGGGTCCTCGACGCCGCGCGTCATGAAGCCCGGCGCGGACGGGCCCGTGCCGGCCTCGTCGGGCGTGTGCGCGCCGTTGCCCCACGCCGAGCCCTGCCCGCGCGTGTCCATCAGCAGGTGCACGTAGCCCGCGGCGGCCCAGCCCAGGTGCTCGTGCGCGAACCCGCGCCCGCCGCCGTACCCGACGAACTGGACGACCGCCGGCAGCGCGTCGCCCTGGCTGCCCGCCGGGCGCGTGACCCAGGCCTTGACCGGCTGTCCGTCGTACCCGGCGAAGGTGAGGTCCGTCGTGTCGACCAGGCGCAGGCCGGTGTCGGCGGGCCGGGCGTCGACGATCGGCTCGTGCCGACGCGCCTCGTCGAGCGTGGCGGACCAGAACGCGTCCAGGTCCTCGGGTTCGTCGAGCTCCGGCAGGTAGCGCTCGAGCTCGGGCAACGGCAGGTCGAAGAGAGCCACCCGCCGACCCTAGCGAGGGTCGGCGGGTGGCTCGTGTCGGTGCGCCGGTTCAGTTCCGGAAGATCGCGAGGATGCGCAGGATCTCCAGGTACAGCCAGACGAGCGTAACGGTCAGGCCGAACGCCGCGGACCACGCCATCTTGCGCGGGGCGCCGCCCTCCACGCCACGCTTCACCGCGTCGAAGTCCACGAGGAAGCACGCGGCTGCGAGACCGACAGCGAACAGGCCGACGAGGATGCCCCAGTTGTCGCTGCGCAGGGGGCCGTACTGGCCACCGCCGACGCCGAACAGCATCAGCACGACGTTGAGCAGCGAGAAGACCAGGTAACCGCCCATCGCGATGATCAGCCAGCGCGTGAACTTGGGCGTCACCCGGACCTTGCCGGACTTGAACACCACGAGCGAGGTGGCGGCCACCGCGAGCGTCCCGAGAACCGCCTGACCGACGATGCCGGGGTACTGGGCCTCGTAGAACGCCGAGAGCCCGCCCAGGAACACCCCCTGCGCGACCGCGTACAGAGAGATGAGGACCGGGCTGGGTTCGCGCTTGAACGCGTTCACCAGACCCAGGACGAGTCCGACGACCGCGCCGATGATCCACAGCCCGGGGGCGACCACCCAGGTCACGGCCCCGGACAGGACGAGCAGCGCGAGCAGCGCACCCGTCTTCATGATCACGTCGTCGTACGTCATGCGCCCGGTGTCCCGCGGGGTCGCGGCGGGAGCGTCGTACATGTGCTCGAGCGAGGCGGCGTCGATCGTCGACGGCGCGGCGAGGGTGGCACCCTGCCGCTGCTGCTTCTCGCCGAACACGGGGCTGTTGCTGAACACGGGGTTCGCCACGGCGTCCTCCTGGTCGGCCTGCGCCGGTCGGCGCTGGTCTTGTGGTGTCCCAACGTACCCGCGGCGCGTGGAGTTCCCGGGTCCGCCTCGACCGGCGCCCACCCCGTTGACCAGGGTCGTCTCCGGGTACGCGTCAGGGTGGTCCCGGGTCCCAGATCCTCCCCAGGTCTGATGCGATGACCCCGGCGTCCCCCCGTAGGGTCGTCGTGACCACGCTCCCGACCGGAAGACCTCCACGATGATCGAGGCCCAGAGCCTGACCAAGCGCTACGGCAGCAAGACGGCCGTGGACGGCATCTCCTTCACGGTGCAGCCCGGCAAGGTGACCGGCTTCCTGGGCCCGAACGGCGCCGGCAAGTCGACGACGATGCGCATGATCATGGGCCTCGACCGGCCCACGTCCGGCCGCGTGACCGTGAACGGCAAGCCGTACGCGGAGCACGCCTCGCCGCTCACCGAGGTGGGCGCGCTGCTCGAGGCCAAGGCCGTGCACACCGGGCGCAGCGCCCGCAACCACCTGCGCGCACTGGCTGCGACCCACGGGATCAGCGAGAAGCGCGTGGACGAGGTCGTCGAGATGACCGGCCTGCAGTCGGTGGCCAAGCGGCGCGTCGGCGGGTTCTCGCTCGGCATGGGCCAGCGCCTCGGCATCGCGGCCGCGCTCCTGGGCGACCCGCGCACGCTGATCCTCGACGAGCCGGTCAACGGCCTGGACCCCGAGGGCGTGCTGTGGGTGCGCAACCTGGTCAAGTACGTCGCGTCGCAGGGCCGCACCGTGTTCCTGTCCTCGCACCTCATGAGCGAGATGGCCGTGACCGCGGACCACCTCATCGTGATCGGGCGCGGTCGCATCGTCGCCGAGGGCCCGGTGCAGGACGTCGTCGCCCGTGCGACGAGCGCGTCCGTGCGCGTGCGCTCGCCGCAGGCGGCGCGCCTCGCCGAGCTGCTGACCGGGCCGGAGGTCACCGTCCGGCCGCTCGAGCCCGGGCTCCTCGAGGTGCTGGGCTCGTCGGCGCCCGGTGTCGGCGAGGTCGCCGCTGCCGCCGGCATCACGCTGCACGAGCTCACTCCCATGACCGGCTCGCTCGAGGAGGCGTTCATGTCGCTCACGCAGGAGACCGTCGAGTACCACTCGACCGCCCTGCCGTCCGCGGGTTCCGGACCCGGCGGGCCGCCCCCGTCCGCGGCACCACCGGCGCCCGCCCCCACCTCGGCACCCGCCCCGACGCAGGAGGGTGCCCGATGAGCGCCGTCGCCACCGCACCCCGTCCGCAGTCCGTCGGCACCGACGCCCGGGTGACGTTCCCGCGCCTCCTGCGGTCGGAGTGGATCAAGCTCTGGTCGGTGAAGTCGACCGTGTGGACGCTCGCGATCACCGCCGTCGTGATCGTCGGGCTCGTCCAGCTCATCACGTGGGGCGAGCTCAACGTGCGCGAGTCGCTCGACGACACGTCGCCCATGAACGCGCTGAGCGCGTTCGGCGGCACCGCGTACGTCGGCCCGCTCGCGGTCGCCGTCCTGGGCGCCCTGAGCATCACCGGCGAGTACACCACCGGGATGATCCGCAGCAGCCTGACCGCCGCGCCGCGGCGACTGCCCGTCCTGTGGTCGAAGGCCGCCGTGCTGGCCTTCGTCGTCTTCGTGGTCTCGGCGGTCTCGGTGGCCGTCGCCGCGCTGCTGCAGGCGCTCTTCTTCGGCGGCCGGGGCGTCTCCGTCGACGCCGGCGACCCGCAGGTGCTCCGCGCGCTGGTCGGCAACGCCCTGTACGTGACGGCGATCGCCCTGCTCGCGTTCGGCCTCGGCGCCCTCATGCGGCACTCGGCGGGCGCGATCACCACGACGCTCGGCATCCTCATGGTGCTGCCGATCCTCTTCCAGCTGATCCCGTGGGCGCCGCTGCGCGACCTCGTCCCCTACCTGCCGAACGTCGCGGGCAGCCAGATCACCCTGACCGACGCGATGATCGCGGAGCAGGGCGGCGACGGCGTGGTGCTCTCGGCGTGGGCCGGGTTCGGCGTGCTGATGGCGTACGTCGTCGTCGTGACGGCCGCCGCGGCCGTCCTGCTCAAGAAGCGCGACGCCTGACCCGCCCCACGGGCGGCTGACGGTCCGCGAGGACGTCGGTTCGCGCCGAGCACGTCGGGGTCGTCCGACGTGCTCAGCGGGAACCGACGTCCTCGTCGCGTCCGGCTCGTCGTGGGAGCGGTGAGCAGGAGCAGGGAGCAGTCCGACGGGGTCAGAGGAGCTCGAGGGCCTCTTCCGGGGTGTGCTCGACCGCCCGGGCGCCGGCGTTGGCGCGGGACCACAGCACGCGCTCCCCGATGCCGTGGGCGATCACGTGACCGGCCACCAGGAAGGTCAGGACGCCGACCCCGAGCACCGCGACGCCGACCCAGAACGGCGAGGCGAGCCCGACGTGCTCGGCGAGCAGGCCGGCCACGACGGGGGCCGGCGCCGCGAAGCCCCAGCGGACCAGGTTGAACGCGCCGGTGGTCACGCGGCGGTCGGGCGAGCCGGTGGCCAGCGCGAGGTCGGTCAGGTTCGCGTTCGCGATGCCCATGCAGACGCCCGCCACGACCAGCCACGCGATCGTCGTCGCCGTCGTGTGCGAGGTCGCCATCCCCACGAGCGTGCCCAGCAGCACGACGAGCGCGAAGCCGACGGTCTGCACCGCCCCGAACCGGTGCGCGAGCCGGTGCCCGATCACCAGGATCCCGAACGCGAGCCCGACGCCCCACCCGGTGAACACCAGGCCGAGCGGCACGACGTCGAGACCCAGGAACACCGGGGTGTACCCCAGCACGATGAAGAACACGAAGTTGTAGGTACCGGTGATGACCGCCAGCAGCACGAAGCCGGCCCGGCGGAACGGCTGGAACACCTCACCGAGCCGCAGCGGCGCCGGCATCACCTCGGGGTCCTTCAGCCGGGTCAGCGACAGCGACAGCGCGACGACCATGAAGACGCCGCACAGCAGGAACGGCACGCGCCACGAGATCTGGCCGAGCAGGCCGCCGAGCAGCGGGCCGATCGCGAAGCCCAGGCCGACGCAGGTCTCGAACAGCTCCACGGCCCAGGCACGGTCGTTCGCCAACGAGACCAGCAGCACCATCGCGGTGGCGAAGAACATCGCGTTGCCGAGTCCCCAGAGCCCGCGGAGCGCGGCGAGCTGGCCGATGTTGACGGTGAACGCCGCCGCGATCGCGGCGACGGCGACCACGCTGACACCGGTCGCGAGCACCTTCTTGTAGCCGAGCCTCCCGGTCAGCATCACCGCCGGGATCATGCCGATCGCCATGACGGCGATGTAGGCCGTGAACAGCAGCTCGACCTGCCAGGTCGACGCCCCGAGCTCGGAGCCGATGGCGGGCAGGATGGGGTCGACGATCGCGATCCCGGCGATCGCGAAGAAGGCGGTGACCGTGGTCGCGAGGATCGCGGTGCGGTTCGGCTCGTTGCGTGGCATGGCGTCCCTGACAATTGCTGTAGCGGGCAGGTAGTTATCTGTACGATACACCTACCTCACGCGCCGAGTCGATCTACCCTGAGCACGAGCGCCGCCCGGCGCACCGCCCCCATCAGGAGAGCCGCATGGATCCCGTCATCGGCGACGTCGAGCGCCAGGTCGCCCTGCTGCTGCGGCTGGCCGACCGCAACCGGCGCCGCAGCCGACGCCTCGACGGCACCCTCGAGCGCTCCGCCTACCTGGCCCTGAGCCGGCTCGCGGAGGACGGCCCCGCCGGGATCAACGAGATCGCCGACCACCTGCGCCTCGACGCCTCCACCGTGACCCGCCAGGTGCTGCAGATGGAGGCCGCCGGCTACGTGGAGCGCGGCCGCGACGAGAGCGACGGGCGGCGGTCGGTCATCGCGGTCTCGGCGGCGGGCCTGGACGCCCTCGCGGCGACCCGCCACGCGCGCGCCGAGGTCTATGGCGAGGTCCTGGCGGGCTGGTCCGCGCAGGAGCTGGACACCTTGGCGACCTCGCTGCGCCGGCTCAACGAGTCGCTGGACGACAGCATCGACAGGAACTGAGTGCCCGACGTGACAGGGTCCCCCGCGCCCGGCCGTCCCCTGCCGCCCGTCTCGCCTCAGCCGCAGCAGCCGCGTCGCCGCTCGGCCCCCGTGATCGCCCACGTGCTGCGCACCGAGCGCCTCACGCCCGGCCTCGTCCGGCTCGTCGTCGGCGGCCCCGGCATGGCGACCTTCGAGCCGAACCCGCACGCCGACGCGTACGTCAAGCTCATGTTCCTGCCCGCGGGCCCGCGCCCGCTGACGGCGGACGGCCGCCTCGACACGGAGGCGGTGCGGGCCACGCTCCCCCCAGGCGTGGTCCCGCGCCAGCGGGCCTACACCGTCCGTTCCTACGACGAGGCCGCGCGCGAGCTGACGATCGACGTGGTGGTCCACGGCGACGCCGGGCTGGCGGGGCCGTGGGCAGCCGCGGCGCGCGGCGGCGAGGAGGTCCTGGTGCTGGGTCCGGGCGGCGCCTGGACGCCGTCGGCCGACGTCGACCACCACCTGCTCGTCGGCGACGCCAGCGCGCTGCCCGCGATCGCGGCCGGGCTCGAGCGCCTGGCCGTCGGCGCCCGCGGCCACGCCCTCGTCGAGGTCGACGGCCCGCAGGACGAGCTGACGCTCGCGGCGCCCGCCGGCGTCGAGGTGCGCTGGGTGCACGCGGACCACGCGGCGCCGGGCCGCAGGCTGGTCGAAGCGGTCCTCGCGCTGCCGTGGCCGGGCGGCCGCGTCGGCGCGTTCGTCCACGGCGAGGCCGGGGCGGTCAAGGAGATCCGCCGGTACCTGCGCCTCGACCGTGCCGTGCCGCGCGAGGACCTGTCCGCGTCCGGGTACTGGCGCCTCGGCGTCGACGACGAGGGCTGGCGCAGCGCCAAGCGCGAGTGGAACTCGCAGATCGAGCAGTCGGAGCAGGTGGCCGGGCTCGCCTGAGCGCGGACGCCCGCGGCCGCACCGGCTCTGGGAGGATGCACGGGCACGCGCCCGTAGCCCAACCGGCAGAGGCGGCCGGCTTAAACCCGGCTCAGTGCGGGTTCGAGTCCCGCCGGGCGCACGACGACGAGAGCCCCGACCCGCGGTCGGCGGGTCGGGGCTCTCGGGACGAGCGGATCAGCTCGCGGACTTGGCCTTCGCGGCAGCGCCGGCGCCCGCGATCGCGGGGTCGGCCTCGCCCGGCTCGACCACGCGCGGCTTGGGCGGCACGGAGGCGGCGCGGAACTCGGCGCGCGGGTCGTGCAGCGCGCCCAGCGGGACCACCTCGCGGCGGAGCAGGAGCGAACCGGTCCAGCCCGCCATGATCCGCAGCTTGCGGTTCACGGTCGGCATGGCGAACACGTGGTACGAGCGGTGCAGCACCCACGCGAGGAAGCCGCGCACCTTGATGCGGCCGAACATCTGCGCGACGCCCTTGTACATGCCGAGCGACGCGACCGCGCCGATGTTCTTGTGCTTGTAGTCCGTGACCTCCGCGGAGCGCAGGACGCGGGCCAGGTTGTCGCCCAGGTGCGCGCCCTGGCGCAGTGCGTGCTGCGCGTTCGGCGGGCAGAACTTGCCCGGGTTGAACAGGTCCGGCACGGCGGCGCAGTCACCGGCGGCGTACGCGTCCGGCACGACGTTGCCGTCGGCGTCGACGACCTGCAGCGCGGCGTTGCAGGTGACGCGACCCATCTGGTCGAGCGGCAGGTCCGACTGCTGCAGCACCGGGTTGGCCTTCACGCCCGCCGTCCACACCACGGTGTCCGCGTCGAACTCGACCTTGTTCGACAGCACGATGTGGCCGTCGACGCAGGAGCTCAGGAACGTCGACAGGTGGATCTCGATCTGGCGCTTGCGCAGCTGCTCGAGCGTGTAGCCGCCCAACTCCTCGCTCACCTCGGGGAGGATGCGCGGACTGCCCTCGACGAGGACGAACCGCACCTCGTCCTGCTCGATCTGCTTGTAGTGCTCGACGGTGTAGCGGGCGATGTCCTCGAGCTCGCCGAGCGCCTCGATGCCGGCGAACCCGCCGCCGACGAACACGAACGTGAGCATCCGGCGCCGCAGCTCCGGGTCCCACGTCGAGGACGCGACCTCGATGCGGTTGAGGATGTGGTTGCGGACCGCGATGGCCTCTTCGACGTTCTTGAAGCCGATGGCCTGCTCCGCGAGCCCGGGGATGGGCAGCGTCCGGGCGACCGAGCCCAGCCCGACGATCAGGTGGTCGTACGTCACCCAGTACGGCTCGCCCTCCTCGGGCGTGATCTGCACGGTGCGCTCGGCGTGGTTGATCTGCGAGACCTTGCCCTGCAGCACGTCGACGCCCTTGAGCGCGCGACGGTGGGGGGCGACGACGTTGCGGGGGTCGATCGAGCCCGCCGCGGCCTCCGGGAGGAAGGGCGCGTACGTCATGTACGGTCGCGGGTCCACGACGACGATCGCGGCCTCGCGCCGGCCCAGCCGCTTGCGCAGCCGGCGCGCGCTGTACAGGCCCACCGTGCCGCCACCGAGGATGACGATGCGGGGCACCTTGCGGGACTTCGCCGGGCGTGCGGGAGCGGCCGTCGAAGCTTCATCCGGGGTCGAGACAGAGGAAGGCATACCTTTACGGTATCCGTGTGCACGGCGGAGCGGGCACCCGAGCGCCGGTGACGATGCGCACAATCACGCCGCAGAGCCTGTGAGTGTCGTCACGACGGGACCGCGTTGGCGGCGCACACCTCCGCGTACCACCGCGCGCTGGCCTTGGGGGTGCGCTCCTGGGTCGCGAAGTCGACGTGCACGATCCCCCACCGCTGCGTCATGCCGCGCGCCCACTCGAAGTTGTCCAGCAGCGACCAGGCGTAGTACTGCCGCAGGTCCACGCCCTCGCCGACGGCGCGTGCCGCCTGCTGCAGGTGCGTGCGCAGGAAGTCGAGCCGCGCGGGGTCCTCGATCTGTCCCTGCGGGTCCGCGTCGGGGATGCCGTTCTCGGAGATGACGAGCGGCGGCAGGTCCGGGTAGTCCGCCGCGAGCCCGACGAGCGTCTCGTACAGCCCCTCCGCGTGCACCTGCTGCCAGCCCGCGGGCGAGGGCGGGAACAGCTGCAGCCACGCGCCCGTGCTGTCGATCCCCGCGGCGCCGTAGTACTGCACCGCGAGCACGTCGGCGGGCGTCGAGATGACCTCGAGGTCCCCGTCCTGGACCAGCGCCTCGAACGCCGCGGCGTCGGCGTGCAGCTGACCGGGGCCCGGGCCCACCGCCTCCGGCGGGTACTCGCCGAGCAGCACGGGGTCGAGGTAGAGGCGGTTCTCCGCCGCGTCCAGGTTGCCGGCGGCAGTCTCCGCGCCCGGCGCCGCGTACACGGGCATGAGGTTGAGGGCGATGCCGATGCTGCCGCGGCCCCCCACCTCGCGGAACGCCTGCACCGCGCGACCGTGCGCGAGCAGCTGGTGGTGCACGGCGGCCATGCCCGCGTCGAGGTCCCCGAGCGCGGGCGCGTGCTCGGTGCCCGCGTACCCGACCATGGCCGTGGTCTTGGGCTCGTTGATGGTCAGCCACGTGGCGTCGACGTCGCGGAACGCCTCGAACATCACGGCGGCGTACTCGCCGAACCGGTCGGCGGTCTCGCGGGCCGTCCAGCCGCCCGCGTCCTGGAGCGGCTGCGGCAGGTCCCAGTGGTACAGCGTGATCGCGGGGTGCATCCCGCGGTCCAGGAGCCCGTCGACCACCCGGCGGTAGTGGTCGACGCCCTTCTGGTTCACCTCGCCGCTGCCGGTCGGCACGATCCGCGGCCACGACACCGAGAAGCGGTACGCCTGCAGCCCGAGGCCGACCATCAGGTCGAGGTCCTGCTCCCAGCGCAGGTACTGGTCCGCCGCCGGGTTACCGGTCGCGCCGTCGTCGATCCGTCCGGGCTGCGCGCAGAACGTGTCCCAGATCGAGGGCCCGCGCCCGTCCGCCGTCGTCGACCCCTCCACCTGGAACGCCGAGGTCGCGGCGCCCCACACGAAGCCGTCCGGGAAGGACATCGCGCCGGCGGGCGGCGCCCAGGCGGCGGCGGTGGCGCCCCCGCTCGCGGTCGCGGTGCCGCTCGCCACGGGCAGCGGCGTGGTCCCGTCGTCGGTGCAGGCCGCGATCAGGCCGACGCCGACCAGCCCGCCGAGCTGCAGGACGGTGCGGCGCCGGATCGCCGGGTCGGCCCGGCGTCCGGCCAGGTCGGTGGTCTGGACGGTGGGCTGGTCCATTCGTGCTCCTCGTCGAGCGGGCGTCTCTCCCCCTTGCGCGGATCCGTGCCCGGCGACGACTGCCAGGGGGACCGTTCCCGCGAACGAGACCTCGTCATGCTGCCAGGAACCCGTCTGCCAGGTCGACCTGCCCCCGCCCCCTGTGGATGACGGGACGGAACCGGTTCCGAGAGCGCACGTTACCGCGTCCGGGGCGGCACCGTGGGACGAACTTCCCTCAGGCGAGGGAGCGCTCCGCGACGCTCCAGGCGATCCCGTCGAGGATGTCGTGCTCCGAGGTCACCACGTGCTCGAGCGTCCGCCCGGTCGCGGCCACCTCGTCCCGCACCCGCGCGACCACGTCCCGCCAGACCAGCGCACCGGCGCCGATCACGTCGACCCGGCCCGGGTGCATGAAGCCCAGCGCCGCGCGCTCGTCGCGCGTCATCGCCAGCAGCTCGTCGCACGCCGCGAGCACCTGGTCCACGCCGAGGACCGCGCCGTCGATCCGCCGCGGCTCGTACGCCGCGAGCCCCAGGGCGTGCGCGGTCACCGTCGTCACCGAGCCCGCAAGCCCGACGAGCGTCACGGTCTCGCCGAGCGGCACCGCGTCCGCGGCCTCGTCGAGCGCCGCCGCGACGTCCCGGTGCGCGGCCGCGCGCTCGTCCTCCCCCGGCGGGTCACCCGGCAGGTGCCGCTCGGTCAGGCGCACGCAGCCGACGTCCATGGACCGCGCAGCGCGCGGCGTGCTCTCCCCCAGCACCAGCTCGGTGCTGCCGCCGCCGAGGTCGACGACGAGGTACGGGCCCGGGTGCCGCGCGGCGACGACGCCCGTGGCCCCGCGGAATGACAACGCGGCCTCCTCGGCGCCCGTGACGACCTCCGGCTCGACGCCCAGCAGCGCCCGGACGCCGGCGACGAAGACGTCCCGGTTCTCGGCGTCGCGCGACGCCGACGTCGCGACGAAGCGGACCGCCTCGGCGCCCAGCTCACGGCACACGGCGGCGTAGCGGCGGCACGCGTCGAAGGTGCGCTCCAGCGCCTCCGGGGCCAGCCGGCCCGTGCGGTCCACGCCCTGGCCCAGCCGCACCACCTCGGACCGCCGGTCGAGGTCGACGAGCGTCCCCACCGCCAGGTCGACGTCGGCCACCAGGAGCCGGATCGAGTTGGTCCCGCAGTCGATGGCAGCCACACGCGTCACGCCGGACATCCTCGCATCCCGGCCACCGTGCCCTGCGACGTGCCCCGTGGCTTGCCCTGCGACGTCAGCACGTGCAGCGGTCGGGCCGCCAGACGTCGCCGATGCGGTCCAGCGCCTCGTCCCCCAGCGGGTTCACGCCGGGTCCGGCCGCGAGCGCGTGCCCGACGAGGACGTGCAGGCACTTGACGCGCGTCGGCATGCCGCCGGCCGAGATGCCCGCGATCTCCGGGACGTGGCCCAGCGCCTCCCGGTCCGCGAGATACGACTCGTGCGCGCGGGCGTAGGCCTGCGCCAGCTCGTCGTCCTCCGCGAGCCGGGCGGTCCACTCCTTCATCAGGCCGGACGCCTCGAGCGTGCTGACGGCCGCGACCGCCTGCGGGTTCGTCAGGTAGTACGTGGTCGGGAACGGCGTGCCGTCGTCCAGCCGCGGCGCCGTCCGCACGACGAGCGGGCGCCCGCACACGCAGCGTGCGGCGACACCCACCACGCCGCGCGGAGGCCGGCCGAGCTGCTCGGCGAGGACCTGGAGGTCCCGCTCGGTCACGTCGGGTGCGCTGGTCGGCACGGGAGTGGTCCTCCGATCGGTGCGCCGGGACCGCCCCGGGCGGCGACCATTGTCCCCCGCACGGGCCGGGCAGCGCTCGCGTCCCGCGGCAGCCGCGTCGGACGCGGACCTACGGCGTCGCGCCGGAGTCGTCGTCGCTCGTCGTGTCCTTGCCCGTCGCGTCCTTCTCCTTGGTTGCCTTCTCCTTGGCCGCCTTCTCCTTGGCCGCCTTCGCCTTGGCCGCGGCGGCGACCTCCTCGTTCGTCGGTGCCGCACCGGCGACCTCGACCGAGTCCCACACCGACGTGTACCAGGGCACCGCCGTGGTGGTCGCGGCCACCGGGGTGTCCTGCTCGTCGGCGGGCGCGACGTCCTCCTCGACCGTCTCCGGGTCGATCACGCGGTACGCCGTCTCGCCGGGCAGGACGTAGGACAGCCGCTCGCGCGCCTGCGCCGTGACGTAGGCCGGGTCGTCCCAGCGCGCCAGCTCGGCCTCGAGGTCCTCGTTGCGCTGCCGCGCGTCGGCCACCTCGCCCCGCAGCGCCCGCAGCTCCACCTCCTGCCGCAGATAGGTGTGGAGCGTCGGGTAGACCAGGATGAACGCGAGCACCAGGACCAGGCCGAGCACGATCGTGCGGACCGAGAACAGCCGGGGCGTGCGCTGCTGCACCACCTCCGCGCGAGCGGTGCCGCGCGGCGGGGTCGTCGGCGTCCGTCCGCCCGGCCGCGTCGCTCCCGGCCGCGGCGCGCTCGCACGGGGCGTGCTCGGGCGTGGCGCGCTCGGGCGTGGCGTGCTTGCGCCCGGGGTGCTCGGGCGTGGCGTGCTCGGGCGTGGCGTGCTTGCGCCCGGGGTGCTCGGGCGTGGCGTGCTCGGTGACGCTCCCCGCGACGACGGGACGGGCCGACCGGCCGTCGGCCGAGGAGGCGCCGGCGTCCCCTCCCGTTCCGCGCGCTGGCCGGCCGGGCGCGGCTCGACCGGGCGGCGGGGTGCGGACATGCCCTGATCATGCCCCGGGTGCCCCTGCTCGCCCGGGACCCCGCCGCGCGGCGCCGTGTCCTTCACCGTTCGTCCACCACCGGCGTCGACGCGGCCGGCCTCCGGCCGTCGTCGTCAGCGTCCGCCCGCGTCCGCGCTCTCCCGCGGCTCAGGGCCGGCGCCTGTCGTTGCGTCGTCGCCGGGAGTCGTCGCGTCCGCCGTGGGGCCGGCCGTCGGGGTGGTCGTCGCGTCGGGCACGGCGGTGGGGCTCGTCGCCGCGTCAGGTGCCTCCGTCGTGTCCGCGTCCGGCGTCGCATCGCCACCCTCGTCGGGCACCGGGGCGGGCGCGCCGGTGGGGATCGTGAGGGGCTGGGCCGCCGCGAACGGCCACCCGGGGACCGACGGCTGCCACGTCGTGTCGGTGCGCCAGACCAGCTCGCCGCCCGCCCAGTAGGCGTCCTCGTCGAGCGCGTACACCGGGTAGGAGCGCAGCGGGTACGCGTTCTCGACCACGGCGCCGTCGGCGGACAGGCCACCGTTCCGGAACGAGTTCTCGAGCCCGTCGGTCGAGTACCACGGGCCGGTCGAGCCGTTGGCGCCGAGCGTCACGGGCCGGCCCGCCTGGTCGAACACCTGCGCGCCGTCGACGACCGCGCCGGACGCGTCGTAGACGAACAGGTCGGTCGCGTACTCGCCGCCGACGACGACACCGTCGTCGACCCACGGCGCGGAGTACGCGTCCGTGCTCGGGCGCTCCTGGACCCACGGGAGCGTGATCACGAGCACTGCGGCGGCGAAGGCGCCCAGGACGCTCACCGCCATGAGCAGACCGTTCCATCGCTCGCGAGCACGCCAGCGCCCGCGGCCCCACTGCACGCTCGTGACGACGAGCACCAGGAGCAGCACGTACCCGAACCCCGTTGCGGGCAGCGGCAGACGGTCCCCGCGCCAGCCGCCGATCACCGTGAGCACGAGAGCCGTCAGCGCCCAGCCACGCAGCAGCCACCACACCGGCCGTAACGCGACCAGGAAGTCCTCGGTCGGCGGCCACCACCGAGTAGCGCGCAGGACCTTCAGCAGCTCCGTGCCGGTGGCCACGGCCCGGGCGCCCCGCGCACGGACACGCTCGTCGAGCGTCCGGCGCCGCGGAGCGCCGGGCGCCGCGAGCCCGGCGGCCGAGCGCAGCTCCGCCGCGTACTCCGCCGGCGTGCCGAACAGCTCGGCGAGCGTCCCCGCCGGCCGCCCGGCGCCCGGCGCGTCAGCGAGCGCCTCCGCGAGGTCCGCCTCCAGCCCGTCCGTGAGCTCGTCGACCTGGTCCGTTCCGAGGTCCGCGAGAGCCGTCCGCACCTGCGCGGCGTAGGCCGCGACGTCGGCTGTCCTGGGCGTGTCCGTGATGCTCACTTGCGCTCCCCCGTCTCGAGCAGGCGCGTCATGGTGCCCGCGAACTCCTGCCACTCCTTGCGCTGTGCGTCGAGCATCGCCCGGCCCTGCGCGTTGATGCCGTAGTACTTGCGGTGCGGTCCCTCGTCGGACGGCACCACGTACGACGAGAGCGCGCCGCCCGCGTAGAGCCGCCGCAGCGTGCCGTACACCGACGCGTCACCCACGTCCTCGAGACCGGCGGTACGCAGTCGGCGTACCACGTCGTACCCGTACCCGTCGGCGGCCTCGACGACCGCGAGCACCGCGACGTCGAGCACCCCCTTGAGCAGTTGTGTCGTGTCCACGCACCCTCCGATCCTCACCGCTCCCGTGCTCTCGCACCGCACACTACTGCGCATCCCGCACTACCGCCTACACCGACACACCGTGCCCACGGGAACGGGTGACACGCGCGTCGACTCATGCCTCAGCACAGTCGTCGGAAGCCGAGCCGACGCCTCCCCCGCCGCCGCGTGGCTGAGCGCGTGGTTGCACGGGTCGTTGCTCCACACGCCGCGAACGCCGCGGCGTGTCATGCAACCACCGGTGCAGCCACGGGTGGCGAGCGGATCGGGCGGGGGGCGAGCGGATCGGGCGGGGGTGGGGACGGCGGAGGCCGGCCGCCCCGGGTGGGGCGACCGGCCTCGGGTGCGCGCGGGTGGCCGCGCGCGTCAGGCTGAGGTGATCAGGCCTGGAAGCGCGGGAAGGCCGAGCGGCCGGCGTAGCGCGCGGCGTCGTCCAGCTCCTCCTCGATGCGCAGCAGCTGGTTGTACTTGTTGATGCGCTCGCCGCGGGCGGGGGCACCGGTCTTGATCTGGCCGGCGTTGGTCGCGACGGACAGGTCGGCGATCGTGGTGTCCTCGGTCTCGCCGGAGCGGTGCGAGGTCATCGTCGTGAAGCCGTTGCGCTGCGCGAGGGTCACCGCGTCGAGCGTCTCGGTGAGCGTGCCGATCTGGTTGAGCTTGACCAGCAGCGAGTTGGCGGCCTTGAGCTCGATGCCCTTGGCGAGGCGCTCCGGGTTGGTGACGAACAGGTCGTCGCCGACGATCTGCACGCGGTCGCCCACGTCGCGGACCAGGTGCGCCCAGGAGTCCCACTCGTCCTCGGACAGCGGGTCCTCGATGGACACCAGCGGGTAGTCGCGCACCAGCTGCTCGTAGTACGCCACCATCTCCTCAGGCGTCTTGGCGACACCCTCGAACTGGTACGCCCCGTCCTTGAAGAACTCGGTCGAGGCGACGTCGAGCGCGAGCGCGACATCGGTGCCGGGCGTGAAGCCGGCCTGCTCGATCGCGACCAGGATCAGGTCCAGCGCGGCACGGTTGGACTCGAGGTTCGGCGCGAAGCCACCCTCGTCGCCCAGGCCGGTCGACAGGCCCTTGCTCTTCAGCACGGACTTGAGCGAGTGGTAGACCTCGGCGCCGGTGCGCAGGGCCTCGCGGAAGGTCGTGGCGCCGATGGGGGCGACCATGAACTCCTGGATGTCGACGTTGGAGTCCGCGTGCGAGCCACCGTTGAGGATGTTCATCATCGGGACGGGCAGCACGTGGGCGTTCGGGCCGCCGACGTAGCGGAACAGGGGCAGGTCGGCCGAGTCCGCCGCGGCCTTGGCGACCGCGAGCGAGACGCCGAGGATCGCGTTGGCGCCGAGCTTGCCCTTGTTGGGCGTGCCGTCCAGGTCGAGGAGCGCCTGGTCGACGAGCCGCTGCTCGCTCGCCTCGAAGCCGATGACCTCAGGCGCGATCTCGTCGATGACCGCGTTCACGGCCTGCTCGACGCCCTTGCCCAGGTAGCGCGACTTGTCGCCGTCACGGCGCTCGACGGCCTCGAAGGCTCCCGTCGAGGCGCCCGAGGGGACGGCCGCACGGGCGATGGTGCCGTCGTCGAGTGCGACCTCGACCTCGACAGTGGGGTTGCCGCGCGAGTCCAGGATCTCGCGGGCGCCGACGGCCTCGATGCTGGCCATGGGAGCTCCTTCAGTGCAACAGGGGATTGCCGTGCAGGTGGATTGACGACCTCACCCTAGTGGCGTCCGACGACGACCGCGTCGGGACCTCGGTCCGGTGGACACCCTCACGCGGCTCACCGACGTCAGCCGTCCGACGGGCGCTCGTCCGTCGCCAGGACGGCCATGAGGACCGAGCCCGACCACTCGCCGTCCCACAGGAGGGTGTCCCGCTGCCGGCCCTCGACGACGAACCCCGCCTTCTCGTACGACCGCTGCGCGCGGGGGTTGAAGTCGAAGACGTCGAGCTGGACGCGGTGCAGTCCCACGCGGCCGAACGCGTGGTCGAGGACCGCGGTCATCGCCTCGGTCCCGTAGCCCCGTCCGGGCATGCCGGTGGCCAGCGCGATGCGCACGTTCATGCACGCGTTGTCGTCGTCGAGGTCGTTGAGGACCACCTCGCCGACGTACGCGCCGTCGGGCAGGGTGATCGCCCAGTCGGCGCGGTCGTCGGCGGCCGCGACGCGCTCGAGGTGCGCGGCGACCTGCTCGCGCGTGAACGTCGCGTGCGTGCCCGTCAGGCGCATCGACTCCGGGTCCTGCAGCGCGTCCCAGGTCGCGTCCAGGTGCTCGGGGCCGAGCGGGACCAGCACCAGGCGTGGCGTGCGCAGGATGGGGACCGTCCGCAGCGCGGCGCGGTCGACGACGGGCTGCGGCACCGCGGGCGTGACGGGCATGACCCCAGGCTACGCACGCACCGCGGCGGTGGACCGCGCGCGTGGGCCGCGTCGGCCGTCCGTGGTCACCCGGCGGAGCAGGAGCCCCCGTTGAGCCGGAAGGCGGTCGGTGCCGTCGACGTGCCGCCGTGCGACGCGTTGAACCCGATCTCGACGCTCTGGCCCGGTGCCAGGCGCCCGTTCCACGGCGCGTTGGCCGCGGTGACGAGCGACCCGCTCTGCGACCACTGCGCGCTCCAGCCCTGCGTCACCTGCTGACCGGCCGGGAACGTGAACGTCAGCGTCCAGCCGTCGACCGTCGTCGCACCCGTGTTCGTCACCCGCACGTTCGCGGTCAGGCCGGTGTTCCACGCGTTCGCCGTCCAGCGCACGCTGCACGCGGCCGGACCGCTGGTGGGGGTGGGCGTCGGCGTCGGCGTCGGGGTGGGCGTGGGCGTCGGGGTGGGCGTGGGCGTCGGGGTGGGCGTGGGCGTCGGCGTGGGCGTCGGGGTGGGCGTGGGCGTCGGCGTCGGCGTCGGGGTCACGCCGATCCGGGACGGGTCGACGATGCCCCAGTACGCGGCCTTCGCCTGCAGCGCCCCGTCGAACAGCAGCGGCGCGGCGCCCGCCCGCAGCCAGGTGCGCGAGTCGTCGACCCCCCACACGGTCACGGACTCGAACGCGGACGCGTGGCGCTTCAGCACCGCGAACAGGTCGCGGTAGTACAGCGCCTGCTGCTGGAGCCGGTCGGCGGGCGGCGTGGTCCAGCTCTCGCCACCGTTCAGGTAGGTCGAGACGTCGAGCTCCGTGACGGCCTGCCGGACGCCCAGCGCCTCGAACGCCGTGATCGTCGCCTCGACGTAGCCCAGCGACCGCCCGACCTCGACGTGCAGCTGGTGCCCCACGCCGTCGACCGGCACGCCCTGGTCCAGCAGGGAGCGGACCAGCGCGACGTACGGCGCGCGCTTGTTCGGGTACTCGCTGTTGTAGTCGTTGATGAACAGCTCGACCTCGGGACCGAACGCGGCGCGCGCGTACCGGAAGGCGTCGGCGATGTACGACGGACCCAGGATCCGGTACCACTCGCTGCGGCGCAGCCCGCCGGACTGGCTCTCGTCGACGACCTCGTTGACGACGTCGAACGCGAAGATCGGGTTGCCGGCGGTGCCGAACTCGCCGTACTTCGTGCGGTAGTGGTCGGCGACCGCCTCGATGTGGGTCTGCAGCCGCGAGCGCAGCAACGCCTGGTCGGCGGCGCTCGTCGTGAGCGCGACGCCGTCCCGCTGGAAGAACCAGGCGGGCGTCTGCTGGTGCCAGACGAGCGTGTGCCCGTAGACGCGCTGCCCGTGCGCGAGCGCGAAGTCGACCAGCAGGTCGGCGGCGTCGAAGCGGAACGTGCCCTCGGTGGGCTGGATCGCGTCGGGCTTCATCTGGTTGCCGGGCGTGATCTGGGCGGCATGGTGCGCGACGAGGTCGCCGCGGCCCGCCAGCACGTCCGCGGGCTCCACCGCGAGCCCGAAGGTGAACCACGGCGCGAGCGTCCGGTCGAGCTGCGGCAGCGTGAGGTCGGGCGTGGCCCGCGTGGCGCTGACGACCACGTCGTCGACCAGGAGGTCGGTGAGCGAGGACGTCGACTCCACGTAGAGCAGCGCCGTGTCGAACGGTCCCGGGGTGTAGCTCGCCACCACCTGCTTCCACGCGCCGGCCGTGACGCCCGTGACGGTCGCGACGGTGTCGTACGACGAGGCCCCCGCGACGTCGCGCTGCACGGAGACGCGCAGGTCGGCGTAGCCCGTCCCCGTCGCCGGCAGGCGGAGCCACAGCCCGATCGTGTGGGTGACGCCCGGCTCGAAGGCGTCGGTGACGTCGATGCCGGCGCCGTGCCAGGTGGACGTGCGGCCGGTCACCAGCAGGCTCTGGGCACCGCGCGCGTTCTCGGTCGACAGCGAGACCGCCGGCGCGGGTCCGCGGGCCGCCCAGCCGTCGAGCCCGTCCTCGAAGTCGGACTGCACCACCACCGCGGGCGACGCGGCGCGCGCCGGGCCCGCGAACGGGGCGACGACCAGCGCGACCGCGGCCAGCGCGGCGACGAGCGCCGCCGCCACGAGGCTCGCGACCAGCGGGGCCGGCCCGGCAGCCGTCGGGTGGGCGGGACGAGGCATGGCGGCGCTCCTTCGCGACGTGGCCCGCGCCGAACCCGCCGGGCCTCCCGCCGGACGCTAGGGAGCCTGCGGCCGGGCACGCCAGGGGGTGAAACGGTTCGACGCGCCGCCCGCGGAGGCGCAGGTCAGACCTGGTGGAGCGCGGCGACGATGCGCTCGGTCTGCTCCTTCGCGTCACCGAACAGCATGGCCGTGTTCTCGCGGAAGAACAGGGGGTTCTGCACGCCCGCGTAGCCCGTGGCCATGGACCGCTTGAAGACGACGACGTGCGCGGCCTTCCACACCTCGAGCACGGGCATGCCCGCGATCGGCGAGGCCGGGTCCTCCAGCGCGGCGGGGTTGACGGTGTCGTTGGCGCCGATGACCAGCACCACGTCGGTGCCCGCCAGGTCGTCGTTGACCTCGTCCATCTCGAGGACGATGTCGTACGGCACCTTGGCCTCCGCCAGCAGCACGTTCATGTGCCCCGGCAGCCGCCCGGCGACGGGGTGCACGCCGAACCGCACCTCCACGCCGCGCGCCCGCAGCTTCTCGACCAGGTCCGCGACGGGGTACTGCGCCTTCGCGACGGCCATGCCGTAGCCCGGCGTGATGACCACGGAGCGCGCGTCGGCCAGCAGCGCCGCGACCTCGTCGGCCGAGGTCTCGCGGTGCTCGCCCACGGGTCCGTCCGCACCGGGACCGACGACCGTGCCCTCGTCGGCCCCGAACCCGCCCAGGATCACCGAGACGAACGAGCGGTTCATGGCCCGGCACATCAGGTAGGACAGGATCGCGCCGGACGCGCCCACGAGGGCACCGGTGACGATGAGCAGGTCGTTGCTCAGCATGAAGCCCGCCGCGGCGGCCGCCCAGCCCGAGTACGAGTTCAGCATCGAGACGACCACGGGCATGTCCCCGCCGCCGATCGACGCGACGAGGTGCCAGCCCAGCGCGAGCGCCACCACGGTCATGAGGGCCAGCGGCCACAGCGACGGCGCCGCGAGGAACCAGGCCAGCAGCCCGGCGGACACGACGACCGCCGCGAGGTTGAGCAGGTTGCGCCCCGGCAGCGACAGCGGTGCGCTGCGGATCCGCGCCGAGAGCTTGAGGAACGCGACCACCGAGCCCGTGAACGTCACGGCCCCGATGAGGACGCCCAGGAACACCTCGACCAGGTGCACCGCGTCCGCCGGCTCGGTGAGGTAGGAGTTGAAGCCGACGAGCACCGCGGCGAGCCCGACGAACGAGTGCAGGATCGCGATCAGCTCGGGCATCTGCGTCATCTCGACGCGCCGCGCCTGCCACGTCCCGACGACCGCCCCGACGGACAGCACGAGCGCGATCAGCAGCGCGGTGGCGAGCACCGGGCGCTGCGACGCGCGCAGCGCGAGCGCGATGGTCGCGGCCAGCGCCAGGACCATCCCGACCATGCCGAGGACGTTGCCGCGGCGCGCGGTCTCCTGCTTGCTCAGCCCGGCCAGGGAGAGCACGAACAGCACGGCGGCCAGGACGTAGGTGGCCTGCGCCAGGGACACGAGCGTCATCTCACGCCCCCCGTCGGAACATGCGGATCATCCGGTTCGCGACCAGGAACCCGCCGAAGATGTTGATGCTCGCGACCGCGGCAGCGACGCACGCGAGGACCGTCACGACGACGTCGTCGGACCCGATCTGCAGCAGCGCGCCGACCAGGATGATCCCCGAGATGGCGTTGGTCTGCGCCATGAGCGGCGTGTGCAGCGAGTGCGACACGTTGGAGATCACGTAGTAGCCGACGAAGACCGCGAGCACGAAGACCGTGAAGTGCCCCAGGAACGCGGCGGGCGCGAAGGACACCGCGAGGGTCAGCGCGACGGCCGCGAGCGCGAACGTCACGGTGCGTCGCTGCGCGCGCCGCGCGGCCTCCTGGCGCGCGGCCTCCCGCTGCGCCGCGAGCTCCTGCTCGGTCGGCGGCGGTGGGACGGCCGCCGGCGGGGGCGCGGCCGAGACCGCGACGGGCGGCGGCGGCCACAGCACGTCGCCGGCGTGCGCCACGGTCATCCCCCGCTGCACCGGGTCCTCGAGGTCGAGCACCGGCACCCCGTCCGTGCCCGGCGTCAGCAGCTGGAGCAGGTGCACCACGTTGGTCCCCAGGAGCTGCGACGAGTGCTGCGGCATACGGCCCGCGAGGTCCGTCCAGCCGAGGACGACGACGCCGTTCTCGGTGACCACGCGCTCGCCGGGGACCGTGAGCTCGCAGTTGCCGCCGCCGGACGCGGCCAGGTCGACCACGACGGAGCCCGGCCGCATCGCGGCGACCGCGGCCGCGGTGATCGTGGTCGGTGCGGTGCCGCGCACCAGGGCGGTGGTGATCACCACGTCGGCCTGCGCGCACTCCGCGGCGTAGACCTCGAGCGCCGCGGCCGCCTGCTCCGCCGTCAGCGGCCGGGCGTAGCCGTCCGCGCTGACCTCCTGCTGTGCCTGCGGCGCACGCACGAACTGCGCGCCCATCGACTCGATCTGCTCGCCGACCTCGGGCCGCACGTCGAACGCGCGCACCTGCGCCCCGAGCGACGCGGCCGCGCCGATGGCCGCGAGGCCCGCGACGCCCGCCCCGATGACGAACACGCGCGCGGGCGGGGTCTTGCCCGCCGCGGTGACCTGGCCCGCGAACATCCCGCCGTACTCCTGGGCGGCCTCCACGACCGCCCGGTAGCCGGCGACGTTGGACATCGAGGAGAGCACGTCGAGCGACTGCGCGCGGGAGATCCGGGGCACGGCGTCGAGCGCGAGCGCGGTGACCCCGCGGGCCGCGAGCGCCTCGACGAGCGCGGGCCGGGCCGCGGGCTGCAGCGACGCGACCAGGAGGGCGCCCTCACGGAGCAGCCCGACCTGCTCGTCGGACGGCGCGTCGACCGCGGTCACCACGTCGGCGCCCCAGACCTCGGCGGCGTCGGCGGCCTGCGCCCCCGCGGCACGGTAGGCGTCGTCGGCGAACGTCGCCTCCCGGCCGGCCCCGCGTTCGACGAGCACGGTGTACCCGAGCCCGACGAGCTTGCCGACCGTGGCCGGGGTGGCCGCCACGAGGCGCTGTCCTGGTGCCTCGCGGGGGATGCCGATGCTCGCCACGCGCGCCTCCCGTCCTGTCCGGGGACCCCCTCGCGTACCGCACCGTGAGCAGAAGGCGTCCGTGCTGCGACCCGTGACCACCGGCCGCGAGCAGACACTATCGCGGCGGATAGCGCTTCCCAGGGACGACGGTCCTGGGCGACGGCCCCGAGGACCGCCTGGTCAGGCGGGCGGCGCCTCCACGGCGCGGGCACGCGCCTCCCACGTGTCCGTCGCACGGCGCAGCTCGCCCTCGGCGTCCAGCCCGGCCGCTCGGGCCTCGCGGACGAGCGCGAGCAGCCGCGTCCCCACGTCCTCACCGGCCGGCGGCTCGACGACGAGGCCGGCACGGTCGGCGCGCGCGACGAGCTTCTGCGCGCGGGCCAGCGCCCCCATCGCGCGCGGCACGCCGTCGAGCGCGGACGCGCGCGCGGGCTTCTCCTGCCGCTTGAGCCGGTCCCACGCGACGTGCCGGCCCTCGTCGTCGGCGGCGCCGTCCGCGCCGGCGAACACGTGGGGGTGGCGGCGGACCAGCTTGTCCACCAGGTCGCCGGCGACGTCGTCGACGTCGAACGGGTCCGCCGGGTCCTCCTGCGCGACGCGCGCGTGGAAGACGACCTGCAGGAGCAGGTCCCCGAGCTCCTCACGCAGGCCTGCGCGGTCGTCGTGCTCGATCGCCTCGACCAGCTCGTACGCCTCCTCGAGCGCGTACGGGGCCAGGCTCGCGTGCGTCTGCTCGGCGTCCCACGGGCAGCCGCCCGGGGAGCGCAGGCGGTCCATGACCGCGACGAGCTCGGCCAGCCGGCCGGGCTGCGCGTCGCCGCCGGTCAGGACGCGTCCGCCTCGGGTGCCGCGATCCAGGGCCACGAGGTCAGCGCGGTGACGTTCTGGTTCTCGTCGGCCGTGCCGAACCGCGGGTTCACGTCGACGTCGAGCGCCGCGAGCCGCTCGGAGACCTCGTCGCCGATCGCGTCGGCGTCGTCGGCCTCCTGCAGGTTGCCGCTGGCGAGCGAGTACCGCGCGATCGCGATCGTCGGCTCGCTGAACGTCTCCGGGGTCGCCTCGCCCGCGCCGGGGTCGGTGTCGTCGTCCGCCTGCCCCAGCGACGCGGCGACCTGGTCCAGCAGCGCGACGGCGTCCGCGTCCGAGACCCCCACGCCGTGCTCCTGCGCGATCGCGGTGACGGTCGGCTCCTGGATGAGCACGGAGACCACGGCCGAGACGTCGAACTGCTGACCCAGCGCCGCGAGCTCGTCGGACGCGACCTGGACGTCGGACGTGGTGATCACCCGGTCGTCGACCACGGCGGCGGCACCGGGCGTGCCGGAGCAGGCCGCGAGGAGCCCCGCCGCGACGAGCCCGCCGGTCGCCGCGAGCGCGCGCACCGTCCGTCGCCCTCGGCGTCCTGACCTGCGTGCTCCCGTGCCTGCCGTGCTGCGCACCTGACCTCCCGCGTCCTCGCTCGTCGATCGCCGACATCGTAGGCCCCCGGGCCGTGCGCGCGTGCCGCACGTCACGTCCGCCCTCGCGAGGTCAGTCCGGGGCGTCACCCCGGGCCTCGCGGCGCCCGCGTCAGGCGCCGTCCGACGACGGCGCGTGCCGGTCCAGGAACGCGTACATCTCCGCGGAGTCCACGCCCGGGAACACGCCGGTCGGCAGCGGCGAGAACACGTGCTGGTGGATGCGCGCGCTCGGCCAGGACCGGTCCTCCCAGCGGGCGGCCGCGCCCTCGTCGGGCCGCCGGCAGCACGCCTCGTCGGGGCACGTCGAGCGCCGCCGCACCTGCGTCTCCCGGCCGCGGAACCACGTGGCCGACGAGAACGGCACGCCCACGGCGAGCGCGAACCGGCCGGTCGGCGCGACGCCCGGCTGCGTCGAGCACCAGAACGTGCCCGCCGGGGTGTCGGTGTACTGGTAGGACTCGGTCGCGTGGTCGCGTCGGTCCAGCGCCTCCCGCACGCCCCACCGTCGGCACACCACCTGACCCTCGATCGCGCCGGTCACGTCCTGCGGCAGCGGGAGGCCGTCGTTGGCGTAGCCGCGGTAGATCGAGCCGTCCTCGTGGATCCGCAGGAAGTGCACGCGGATGTCGAGGTGGTGCGTCGCCAGCGAGGTGAACCGCTGCGCCGCGGCCTCGTGCGTCACGCCGAACGCGTCGCGGAAGTCCTCGATCGCAAGCTCCTTGGCGCGCTTGCGCTGCGCCAGGAAGTCCACCGCCGCGGACTGGGGCATGAGGCACGACGAGGCGAAGTAGGTGATCTCCATCCGCTGCCGCAGGAACGCCTCGTAGGACGCCGGCAGCCCGTGCCCCAGCACCCGGTGCGCCATGGCCTGCAGCGCGAGCGAGCGCAGCCCGTGCCCGCCCGGCGTCGACGCGGGCGGCAGGTAGATGCGGCCGTTGGCCAGGTCCGTGACCGTCCGGGTCGAGCGCGGGAGGTCGTCGACGTGCCGGATCTCGAAGCCCAGGCGCTCGGCCATGCGCCACACCGTGCGGTGCGTCAGCGGGCCGGAGGTGTAGCCCGCGTCGCGGACCATCTCCTCCGCGAGGTCCTCCAGCACCGGGAAGTGGTTGTCGCGGCTCTGCCGGTCCACGCGCAGGGCGGTGTTCGCGCGTCGCGCCTCCTCCGGCGTGGCGATCGCCTCCCGCTCGCGCCGGGCGAGCTCGGCGTGCAGCCCGACGAGCTGCTCGAGCACCGGGGTGGGCAGCGTGCGGCCGGGCCGGAGCGCGGGCAGGCCGAGGCGCTGGAAGGAGCTGGTGCGCTGGGCCTTGTCGAGCTCGATCTCGAGCGCGGCGCGCCGCGTCGGCGGCTCGGGGTCGATGAGCTCGTTGACGGTGACGCCCAGTGCGGCGGCCAGGTCCCGCAGCAGGGCGAGCCGCGGCTCGCGGCGCCCGTTCTCGACGAGCGAGAGCATGCTCGACGTGACGCCGACGCGCCGGCCGAGCGCGTCGAGGGTGAGCCCGCGCGCCGTGCGCAGGTGCCGGACGCGCCGGCCGACCGCCAAGGTCTCGTCGGAAGCCACGAACCTCACGCTACGTCAAGAAGGGCGAAACTTGACCTGCTGGCCAGCCAGCGGATGCGCTCGAGTTGACAACAGGATCGAAGCAGGAGGCCCGACCGACGGGCGTCCCGACCCGAGGTAGCTGGAGACCGTCATGACCGCCACGTCCGTCCGCCTGCCGCACCTGCCGCACGTCGCACCGGGCCAGCCGCTCGACCTGCACGCGTGGGTCGCGGCCGTCGCCGACCTGGTCGAGCCCGACGAGATCGTCTGGTGCGACGGCTCGGCGGACGAGCGCCGGGGCCTGGTCGACCGGATGGTCGCGACCGGCACGCTCCTGCCGCTCGACCCGGTCCTGCGGCCCGGCTCCTACCTGGCCCGGTCGGACCCCGACGACGTGGCGCGCGTCGAGTCACGGACGTTCATCTGCTCGTCGTCCGCCGAGGACGCCGGCCCCACCAACAACTGGCGCGAGCCCGCCGTCATGCGCGCCGAGCTCGCCGGTGTCCTCACGGGCGCGATGCGCGGCCGGACCATGTACGTGGTCCCGTTCTCGATGGGCCCGGTCGGCAGCCCGCTCGCGCAGGTCGGCGTGCAGATCACCGACTCGCCGTACGTCGTGGTGAGCATGGGCGTCATGACGCGGGTGGGCACCGCGGTGCTCGACCGGATCGAGGCCGGTGCGCGCTTCGTGCCTGCCGTGCACTCCGTGGGTGCCCCGCTGGTCTCGTCGGACGGCACGCGCGTCGCGGACGTGCCGTGGCCCTGCCACCCGACGAAGTACATCGCCCACTTCCCCGAGACGCGGGAGATCTGGTCGTTCGGGTCCGGCTACGGCGGCAACGCGCTGCTGGGCAAGAAGTGCTTCGCGCTACGCATCGCGTCGGTGATGGGCCGCGACGAGGGCTGGCTCGCCGAGCACATGCTCCTGGTCCGTGTCACGTCACCGGAGGGCCGCCGCTACCACGTCGCCGCCGCGTTCCCGTCGGCGTGCGGGAAGACCAACTTCGCGATGCTGCAGCCGACGCTGCCGGGCTGGACCGTCGAGACGATCGGCGACGACATCGCGTGGCTGCGCCCCGGCGAGGACGGCCGCCTCTACGCGATCAACCCCGAGGCCGGCTTCTTCGGCGTCGCGCCCGGCACGGGCGTCGAGACCAACCCCACCGCCGTCGAGATGCTGTCGCACGACGTGATCTTCACCAACGTCGCGCTGACCGACGACGGCGACGTGTGGTGGGAGGGCCTGACCCCGGAGCCGCCCGCCCACCTCACCGACTGGACCGGCCGCTCGTGGACCCCGGCGTCCGGCCGCCCCGCCGCGCACCCCAACGCGCGGTTCACCGTCGCGGCCGCCCAGTGCCCGTCGATCGCCGACTCGTGGGAGGACCCCGCGGGCGTGCCGGTCGACGCGATCGTCTTCGGCGGTCGTCGGGCCACCAACGTCCCCCTGGTGACGCGCGCGCTGGACTGGGAGCACGGCGTGTTCCTGGGCGCGACCGTCGCGTCCGAGCAGACCGCCGCCGCCGAGGGCGTGGTGGGCGAGCTGCGGCGCGACCCGTTCGCGATGCTGCCGTTCTGCGGCTACACCATGGCCGACCACTGGGCGCACTGGCTACGCGTCGGCGCCGGGCTGTCCGGCGCCGGGCGGCCGCTGGTCTTCGGCGTGAACTGGTTCCGCAAGTCCGCGTCCGGGGAGTTCCTGTGGCCGGGGTTCGGCGAGAACGCGCGCGTGCTCGCGTGGATCGTCGGGCAGGTGGACGCGGCGCGGTCGGCTTCGGGGTCCGGATCTGGGTCCGACGAGGGTGCGGTCGCCGGCCCGGTCGGCCTGCACCCCGCGCCCGGGGCGCTGGACCTGGACGGCCTGACGCTGCCCGACGGCGCGCTCGAGGAGCTCTTCGCCGTCGACCCCGCTGCCTGGTCGGCCGAGTGCGACCTCACCGAGGAGTTCTTCGCGCAGTTCGGCGACCGCCTGCCCCCCGAGCTGACCGCACAGCTCACGTCCCTGCGCGCCCGCCTCACCGCATCGTCCTGACTCCCGGCCCCTCGCGCGGCGTCGCCGGATCGGACGCCGGCCGCCTGGTTGCGGTGACAGGGTGGGGGGATGACGGACACCGGGCTCGACGCGCCGTTCTGGATCTGCCGGACCTGCGGCGTGGAGCACGCCGAACGGCCGACGGTCTGCGCGATCTGCGCCGACGAGCGGCAGTGGGTGCCCGCGAGCGGTCAGGCGTGGACCACGCTCGACGAGCTGACCACCGAGGGGCTCGCCGTCACCGCCCGCGAGCTCGAGCCGGACCTCGTCGCGCTGGAGGCGCCCGGGATCGGCATCGAGCAGCAGGCGAAGGTGGTCCGCACCGAGGCGGGCGCGCTGCTGTGGGACCCGCTGGGGTTCGTCGACCAGGCGGGCCTGGACGCGGTGGTGCAGGCCGCGGGCGCGAGCCGCTCCGCGCTCGTCGTCGCGAGCCACCCGCACATGTACGGCGTGCAGGTCGAGTGGGCCCGGCGGCTGGGCGATGCGCTGGGCACGGAGGTGCCCGTGCTGGTGAGCGAGGCGGACGCCGAGTGGCTCGCCCGGCCCGGCCCGACGGTGCGCACGTGGAGCGGCGAGGTCGAGGTGCTCCCGGGCCTGACGCTGATCCAGCCGGGCGGCCACTTCCCCGGCTCGGCGGTCGCTCACTGGGCTCCCGGTGCGGAGGGCCGCGGCGTGCTGCTGTCCGGCGACACGATCTTCGCCAACCCCGACCGCACGTCGGTGAGCTTCCTGCGCAGCTACCCCAACCGGCTGCCGCTGTCCGGCGCGGTGGTCACGCGCATCGCGGAGCATGTCGCGCGCCGCCCGTTCGACCGGCTCTACAACAACTTCGACGGCGTCATCCCCACGGACGCCCGCGAGGTGGTCCTGCGCTCGGCGCAGCGCCACGCCGCCTGGACCCGCGGCGACTACGACCACCTCACCTGACGCACTCCTCGGCCCGAGCTCGTCACCTCGGCGCGAGAGCGCGGGTGCGGCGCGCGCTCTCGCACCGGAGTGACGACCTCGGCGGAGTGTGCGGCCGCGGGCGGGGTCAGGACGGCGCGTGGCGGTCCAGGAACTCGTAGACCTCGGTGGTGTCGACGCCCGGGAACACGCCGACGGGGAGGGCGGCGAGCAGGCTCGCGTGCGGGCGGGCGGACGGCCAGGACGCGCCCTCCCAGCGCTGGGCCAGGTCGGCCGGCGGCTGCCGGCAGCAGGACGGCTCCGGGCAGCGCGACCGCGAGCGCTCCGTGGTCTCCCGGCCACGGAACCAGCGCACGTGCGCGAAGGGCACGCCGACGGACACGGAGAACGCGCCCTGCGACGAGGGCTGCACGCGTGAGGTGCACCAGTACGTGCCCGACGAGGTGTCCGTGTACTGGTAGTACGGCGAGAACCGGTCCTCGAGCGTGAACACCACGCGCGCGGTCCAGTGCCGGCACACGGGCTGGCCCTCGATGGCGCCGAGCGGGTCCGACGGGAACGCGACGCCGTCGTTCTCGTACGCCTTGTGCAGCGTGCCGCCCTCATGGACCTTCATGAAGTGCACCGGCAGGTCGAGGTGCCTCGTCGCGAGGTTGGTGAACCGGTGCGCCGCGGTCTCGTACGGGACGGCGAACGCGTCGCGCAGGTCCTCCACCGACAGGCGGCGCTCCTCCTTGGCCGCGGTGAGGAACGGGACCGCGCCGTCCTCGGGCAGCATCAGCGCGGCGGCCAGGTAGTTGGCCTCGACGCGCTGGCGCAGGAAGTCGCGGTAGTCACGCGGCTCGGTGTGCTGCAGCACGTGGCTGGCGAGCGCCTGGAGCAGGGGCGAGCGGGAGTCGGACAGGCCGCGGTCGCCCTGCGGCAGGTAGATGCGCCCGTGCGCCAGGTCGGTGACGGTGCGGGTCGAGTGCGGCAGATCCGGCACGTGGTGCAGCGTGAAGCCCAGGTGCGCGGCGATGTCGGCGGTCGCGCGCTGCGAGAGCGGCCCGCCGTTGTGGCCGATCGCGGTGAGCAGCGTGCGGGCGTGCTCCTCGAGCTCGGGGAAGTAGTTGTCCCGCGCGCGCATCCGCACCCGCAGCTCGGCGTTGGCTCGGCGCGCCTCCTCGGGCGTCGCGGCGTGCTCGGTGAGGAGCCGCTCGACCTGGTGCTGCAGGGCGACGATCGCCTCGAGCGCGTCCGACGGCAACGACTTGCCGACCTTGACCGTGGGCAGCCCGAGCTGCCCGAACAGCGGACCGCGTTGCGCCCGTTCGAGCTCGACCTCGAGCGCCGCGCGCCGGCTCGGGGCCTCGGTGCGCAGCAGCTCCGCCAGCGGCACGTCGAGCGCGTCGGCGATCTGCGTGAGCAGGCCCAGCTTGGGCTCGCGGTGCCCGTTCTCGAGCATCGAGACCTGGGAGGGCGCACGCCCGATCGCGGCGCCGAGGTCCTCGAGCGTGAGCCCGCGCTGCGTGCGCAGGTGCCGGATCCGCCGGCCCAGGACCAGGGTGTCGAGCCCGCCCGACGAGCCCGCGGTCTCGTCGGACCTCCCGCCGCCGTCCCACGGGGACGACGAGGCAGCAGGCGACGAGGCGGGGCCCGACGAGGACGAGCGCGGCGCGCCGGGCGCGGCGCGAGGGGTGCGGGCGGACGTCGTCGTCATGCACTCCAGCGTCACACCGGCCCATGCTTCTGTCGAGGAGAAGTTTCCCCGATCTTCTCCGCCTGGAGCGGGGGAAGAACCGGTGCGCGTGCACGAACGTGGAGGTCAGGCCAGCCGGCCGAGAAGAACTCCACGAACCGCACCGGAGGACCAGATGAGCACGCAGACGGACCCGACCGCCGCCCGCCCGGGCACGCCGGGTCACCCGCGCCCCGGCGACCAGACCACGACCGCCGACGAGCTCGCGGCGGCCTGGGAGATCGACCCGCGGTGGGCCGGCGTCCGCCGGGCCCACACCGCGGCCGACGTCGTTGCGCTGCGGGGGTCCGTCCGGGAGGAGCACACGCTCGCCCGCAGGGGGGCCGAGCGCCTGTGGGAGCTCCTGCACACCCGCACGCACGTCCCCGCGCTCGGCGCGCTCACCGGCAACCAGGCGGTGCAGCAGGTCCGGGCCGGCCTGGAGGCGATCTACCTCTCGGGCTGGCAGGTCGCCGCCGACGCGAACCTGTCCGGCCAGACCTACCCCGACCAGTCGCTCTACCCGGCGAACTCGGTGCCCGCCGTGGTCCGGCGCATCAACAACGCGCTGCTGCGCGCCGACCAGATCGACGTGGCGGAGCACGGGCGCCGCACCCGCGAGTGGCTCGCGCCGGTCGTCGCGGACGCCGAGGCCGGCTTCGGTGGCCCGCTGAACGCCTACGAGCTCATGCACGCGATGATCGCCGCCGGCGCGGCCGGGGTGCACTGGGAGGACCAGCTCGCCGCGGAGAAGAAGTGCGGCCACCTGGGCGGCAAGGTCCTGGTCCCGACGAGCCAGCACGTGCGGACGCTGAGCGCGGCGCGGCTCGCGGCGGACGTGGCGGACGTGCCGACGGTGGTCGTGGCGCGCACGGACGCCCTGGGCGCCGACCTGCTGACCAGCGACGCCGACGAGCGCGACCACGCCTTCCTCACCGGCGAGCGCACTGCCGAGGGCTACTACCGCGTGGCGCCCGGGCTGGACGCGGTGGTCGCCCGGCAGAGCGCGTACGCGCCGTTCGCGGACCTGCTCTGGGTGGAGACCGCCACGCCCGACGTCGCGCTCGCGGTCGAGTTCGCCGAGCGGATCCACGACGCGTTCCCCGGCAAGCTCCTGGCGTACAACTGCTCGCCGTCGTTCCACTGGCGCCGGCACCTGTCCGACGAGCAGATCGGCCGGTTCCAGCGCGAGCTCGCGGGTCACGGCTACGCGTTCCAGTTCATCACCCTCGCCGGGTTCCACGCGCTCAACCACTCCATGTTCGCGCTGGCCCACGACTACGCGCGCCGCGGGATGAGCGCGTACGTCGACCTCCAGACGGCCGAGCTCGCCGCCGAGGACGCCGGCTACACCGCGACGCGCCACCAGCGCGAGGTGGGCACCGGCTACTTCGACCGCGTCGCCACCGCGATCTCGCCCGACAGCGCCACCCTCGCGCTCGCGGGCTCCACCGAGACGGCCCAGTTCACCCACTGACGACCCCCGACGACCCCCGGCGGCGGCCACCCCACCCCACCCCACCCCGCCCCGCCCCACCCCGCCCCGCACGCACACCCGACTCGCGAGATCGAGGAGACACCATGACCGTCATCACGCCCCTGCCGGACCGGACCCTGCTCACCGACCCGTACGCGCGGCCGCACCTCGACGTGGTCGGGCCTGAGGTCGCCGGGACCGCCGAGATCCTCACGCCCGAGGCGCTCGACTTCCTGACCGACCTGCACGCGCGGTTCGCGGGCCGCCGGCACGACCTGCTGCTGGCCCGCCAGCACCGCCGCGACCGCTGGTCGAACGGCGCCGACCCGCAGTTCCTGCCGCTCACCGCGGGCATCCGCGCGGACCCCTCGTGGCGCGTCGCGGGACCCGGCCCCGGGCTCGAGGACCGCCGGGTCGAGATCACCGGTCCGACCGACCGCAAGATGACCGTGAACGCGCTGAACTCCGGGGCGAAGGTCTGGCTGGCCGACCACGAGGACGCGATGAGCCCCACGTGGGCGAACGTCGTCGGTGGGCAGCTCAACCTTCACGACGCGATCCGTGGCCGCGTCGACTTCACGAGCGCGGAGGGCAAGGAGTACCGCGTCGGCGAGCACACCCCGACGATCGTGTTCCGCCCGCGCGGCTGGCACCTCACCGAGAAGCACGTGGCGTACGTCGACCGCGCGGGCCAGCGCGCCTCGTCGTCGGCCTCGCTGCTCGACGCCGGGCTCTACCTGTTCCACAACGCCCAGGCCCTGATCGACGCCGGCCGCGGACCGTACCTCTACCTGCCCAAGCTCGAGGGCCACCTCGAGGCGCGGCTGTGGGACGACGTCTTCCGGTTCACCGAGACCTACCTGGGCCTGCGGCACGGCACCATCCGCGTCACCGTGCTGATCGAGACCATCACCGCCGCGTTCGAGATGGAGGAGATCCTCTACGAGCTGCGGGACCACTGCGCCGGGCTCAACGCCGGGCGGTGGGACTACATCTTCAGCGTCATCAAGAGCTTCCGGAACCGTGGGCCCCGGTTCGTCCTGCCCGACCGCGCACGCGTCACCATGACCGTGCCGTTCATGCAGGCGTACACCGACCTGCTGGTCGCGACGTGCCACCGCCGCGGCGCGCAGGCGATCGGCGGGATGAGCGCGTTCATCCCCCACCGCCGCTCCCCCGAGGTCACCGCCCGCGCGCTCGAGCAGGTCCGCGCCGACAAGCAGCGCGAGGCCGGCCAGGGGTTCGACGGCACGTGGGTCGCGCACCCGGACCTGGTCCCGGTCGCGCTCGAGGTGTTCGATGAGGCCCTCGGCGACCGCGTGGACCAGCGCGACCGCCTGCGGCCGGACGTCTCGGTCACCGCGGCCCAGCTCCTCGACATCCCGTCCGCCGGCGGCTCGGCACCCGGCGCCGTGACCGACGAGGGCCTGCGGAGCAACGTCTCGGTCGCGGTGCGCTACCTCGAGTCGTGGCTGCGCGGCGTCGGTGCCGTCGCGATCGACGACCTCATGGAGGACGCGGCGACCGCCGAGATCTCCCGGTCCCAGGTCTGGCAGTGGGTGCACCAGGAGGTCGTCACCGCGTCCGGCACCCGCATCACGGCGGACCACGTCCGCGGCGTGCTGGCCGAGGTGCTCGGCTCGCTGCGGCGCTCGTCGGACGACCGGTACGACGACGCCGCCGCCCTGTTCGAGGAGGTCGCCCTGGCCGAGGAGTTCCCGACCTTCCTGACCGTCCCGGCCTACACCCACCACCTGGTCACCCCAGCCTGACCCCCCGACCGACCGACCCTCCCTCCCCCGACCACGCCATCTCTCCGGCTCCGAGCGCTCAGAGCCGGAGAGATGGCGTGGTCGGCGGGATGTTGTGAGGGGTGGGGTGGGGGGATGGGATGGGAGGGGGTGGGGGGTGGGGGTGGGGCGGCGTGAGGCGGTGGGTGGTCAGAGGGACTGGCCGCCGGAGGCCTCGATGCGCTGGGCGGTGACCCAGGACATCGCCGGCGAGGTGATCGCCGCGACGGCCCGGCCGATGTCCGACGCGTCGCCCACGCGGCCCATCGCGCTCGCGCCGGCGATCATGGTGCGGTACCGCTCGTCGTCGCGGATGACGCCGCCCGCGAAGTCCGTGGCGGTGGCCCCCGGCGCGATCGCGTTCACCGCGATCCCCCGCGGCCCCAGCTCCTTGGCGAGGTAGCGCGTCCACACCTCGACCGCGCCCTTCATGGCGGCGTAGACGCTGTACGGCGCGGCGCCGGTGAAGCGCGTCAGGCCGGTCGACACGTTGAGCACGTGCCCGCCGTCGACGAGCAGCGGCGCCAGCGCCTGCGTGAGCAGCACCGGACCGCGCACGTGGATGGCGTACAGCGCGTCGACGGCGTCGGCGGTGATCTCGCCGAACGGCGTGTGCCCGGCGACGCCGGCGTTGTTCACGAGCACGTCCAGACCCGCGGCGCCCCAGCCGTCGAGCACGGCCCGCAGCGCGGCGACGAAGTCGGGGAACGCCTCGGGCGAGGTGGTGTCCAGCGCGAGCGCCGACGCCCGGCCTCCCGACGCGGCGACCTGGGCGACGAGCTCGTCGGCGGAGGCGCGGTCGCGGACGTACGTGACGACGACGTCCGTGCCCTCCTGCGCGAGGGCGAGCGCGGACGCCCGGCCGAGCCCGCGCGAGCCGCCGGTGACGAGTGCGGTGCGAGTCATGTGAGTTCCTCCCGTGGTGGTGGTGCCTGTGCTTCCACGCTGCGGCACGGGCGCGTGCTGATCCAGGCCGCACCCGTCCGGGGATCGGCGATCCCTGGTTCGCGCCGGTCACCGGGGAGACGATGGGTGCATGGACCGTCCCCAGCTCGCCGACTTCCTGCGCGCGCGACGCGCGGCGCTGCAGCCGGAGGACGTCGGCCTGCCCCGCGGGCCGCGCCGGCGCACGTCCGGGCTGCGGCGTGAGGAGGTCGCCGCGCTGTGCGGGATGTCGGCGGACTACTACGGCCGGCTCGAGCAGGGGCGCGGACCGCAGCCGTCCGAGCCGATGCTCGCGGCCATCGCACGCGGCCTGCACCTGACGGTCGCGGAGCGCGACCACCTCTTCCGCGTCGCGGGCCACCCCGCACCCGAGCGCTCGGGTCGGTCGGACCACGTCGCGCCCGCGATCCTGCGCATCCTCGACCGCCTGCAGGACACGCCGGCGCAGGTCATCACCGAGCTGGGCGAGACCCTGGTGCAGACCCCGGCGGCGGCGGCCCTGCTCGGCGACCAGACCCGCTTCCGCGGGTTCGAGCGGTCGACCGTCTACCGCTGGTTCACCGACGCCTCGTCCCGCGACGTCTACCCCGCCGGCGACCACGACGAGCGAGCCGCGACCTTCGTCGCGGAGCTGCGGTCGGCCTACGCGCGGGGCGGCCGGGACTCCCGCGCCGCCCGGCTCGTGGCCGACCTGCTGGCGCGCAGCGAGCAGTTCGCGGCGCTCTGGGCCCGCCACGACGTCGACGAGAAGCACGTGCGCACCAAGCGCCTGCAGCATCCGGAGCTGGGGGTCATGACGCTGGACTGCGAGACGTTGCTCGACACGGACACCGGTCAGCGGCTGCTCGTCTTCACCGCGACACCCGGATCACCCGATGCCGACAAGCTCGCGCTGCTCACCGTGCTGGGCCCGCGCCCGTTGTCGCCCGCTCCCTGACCAGCGACGCGCGCGGCTGGCCCGAACGGGTGCTTCTCTCGCGGACGCTCACCGGGCTCGCAGACGGCCGTCGTGCACCTGCGCCGCCCGCTGGCTGCGGGCAAGCACACCTGGCGCATCGACTACGGCGGCACCCGGCTCGTCCTGCCGTCGACGACGCTCACGCCGTCGTCCGCCGCTGACGGACCGGCGGCCGCGAGCCCGACGAGCCGACACCGCCGGGTCCGCGCGCGGCGTGCGGGTGGTCAGCGGGCAGTGCCCACCTGGGCGGCAGTGGCGACGTCGCCGCGGACGACCGCGTCGATGAACTGGCGGCACCAGGTGAGCAGTGCGCCGCCTGCCAGCGGCTTGCCGCCGATGCGGGCGGTCGTCGGGAAGGGCACCAGCGCGGTGCGGACCGCGGGCTTGACGATCGAGCCCGGGTACAGGCGCTTGAGCCGTAGCTGCGCGGACTCGGGCAGCTCGACGGGCGCGAAGCGGACGAACTTGCCCTGCGCCGTGATGTCCGTCAGGCCCGCCGCCCGCGCGTGGTTGCGGAACTGCGCGACCTCGAACAAGTTGTCCACCGCGTCGGGCACCGCGCCGTAGCGGTCGACCAGCTCGGCGCGCACCTCGGCGAGCGCGGCGTCGTCGGCACCGACCGCGATCTTGCGGTAGGCCTCGAGGCGCAGCCGCTCGTGCGCGATGTAGTCGTGCGGGATGTGCGCGTCGACGGGCAGCTCGATCGTGACGTCCGGCAGCTCCTCCGGGACGTCGTCGCGGAACGACGCGACCGCCTCCCCGACCATGCGGATGTACAGGTCGAACCCGACACCCTCGATGTGGCCGGACTGCTCGCCGCCCAGCAGGTTGCCCGCTCCGCGGATCTCGAGGTCCTTCATGGCCACAGCCATGCCGGCGCCCAGGTCGGTGTTGGCGGCGATGGTCTGCAGCCGGTCGTGCGCCGTCTCGGTGAGCGGCTTCTCCGGCGGGTACAGGAAGTACGCGTAGGCGCGCTCGCGCCCGCGGCCCACCCGGCCGCGGAGCTGGTGCAGCTGGGACAGGCCCAGCAGGTCGGCGCGCTCGAGGATGAGCGTGTTGGCGTTCGAGATGTCCAGGCCCGTCTCGACGATCGTCGTGCAGACCAGCACGTCGAACCGCTTCTCCCAGAAGTCGACGATGACCTGCTCGAGCTGGTGCTCGTTCATCTTCCCGTGCGCCACGGCGATGCGGGCCTCGGGGACGAGCTCGTTGAGGCGTGACGCGGTCCGCTCGATCGACTCCACGCGGTTGTGCACGTAGAAGACCTGGCCCTCGCGCAGCAGCTCACGGCGGATCGCGGCGGAGATCTGCTTCTCCTCGTACCCGCCGACGAACGTGAGGACCGGGTGCCGCTCCTCGGGCGGCGTCGCGAGCGTGGACATCTCGCGGATGCCGGTCACAGCCATCTCGAGCGTGCGCGGGATGGGTGTCGCGGACATCGCCAGCACGTCCACGTTGGTCCGCAGCGCCTTGAGCGTCTCCTTGTGCTCGACGCCGAACCGCTGCTCCTCGTCGATCACGACGAGCCCGAGGTCCTTGAACCGCACGTCGCCCGTGATGAGCCGGTGCGTGCCGATCACCACGTCGACCGAGCCGTCCCGCAGGCCGTCCGCGATCGCCTGGCTCTCCTTGGCCGTCTGGAACCGGGACAGCGCCTTCACGGTCACCGGGAACGCGCTGTACCGCTCGGTGAACGTGTCCAGGTGCTGCTGGACCAGCAGCGTCGTCGGCACCAGGACCGCGACCTGCTTGCCGTCCTGCACCGCCTTGAACGCGGCCCGCACCGCGATCTCCGTCTTGCCGTACCCGACGTCGCCGCAGACCAGCCGGTCCATCGGGATCGACTTCTCCATGTCGGCCTTCACCTCGTCGATCGTGGCCGCCTGGTCCGGCGTCTCCACGTACGCGAACGCGTCCTCGAGCTCACGCTGCCACGGGGTGTCGGGCCCGAAGGCGTGCCCGGGGGTCGCCATCCGCGCGCTGTAGAGCCGGATCAGCTCGGCGGCGATCTCCTTGACCGCCTTGCGCGCGCGCCCCTTGGTCTTGGCCCAGTCGCCGCCGCCCATCTTGTTCAGGCTCGGCGCCTCGCCACCCACGTACTTGGTGACCTGGTCGAGCTGGTCCGTCGGCACGTACAGCCGGTCGCCCGGGTGGCCCCGCTTGCTGCTCGCGTACTCGATGACCATGTACTCGCGCGTCGCGGCCGACGCACCGGACCCGATGGTCCGCTGCACCAGCTCGACGAACCGCCCGACCCCGTGCTGCTCGTGCACGACGAAGTCGCCCGGCCGCAGCGCCAGCGGGTCCACGACGTTGCGCCGCCGGGAGGGCATGCGGCGCATGTCGCGCGTCGAGGTCCCCGTTCGCCCGGTCAGGTCCGACTCGGAGAACACCGCGAGCTGCAGGGCCTCGGCGACGAAGCCGGGGCCCACGGGCGCCGGTGCGACGGACACCACGCCCCCCGCCGGCTCGTCCGTGAGCTGGGTGACCAGCCGCGCGGGGCAGTCGGCCGCCTTGAGCTGCTCGACCATGCGCTGCGCCGGCCCGTGCCCCTCGGTCGCGAGCACCAGCCGCCAGCCCGCCTGCTGCAGCGCGCGCACGTCCGCGACCGCCCGCGCGACCTCGCCGCGGTACCGCTCGACGTCACGCGCGGCCACGACGAGCGTCTCCACGCCGTCGGTGTCGCGCACCGGCGCGTCCGCGCTCTCGTCGTCGGACCCGGCGTCCAGCGTGAAGCCCGACAGCGTCCACCACCCGAGCCCGCGGACGGCCGCGAGCGCGCGCACCTCGGCGAACGTCGCGAACGACGCCGCGGACAGGTCGAGCGGCGTCGCCGCGCCCGCCGCCGCGGAGGTCCACGCGGCCTCGAGGAACTCCTGCGTGGTCGCCACCAGGTCGTGTGCCCGGCGACGGATGCGCTCGGGGTCCGCGAGGACCAGCAGCGCGTCGTCGGGCACCAGGTCGAGGACCGGCACCATGCCGTCCACCAGCGCCGGCGCGAGCGACTCCATGCCCTCCACCGCGATGCCCGCGGCGAGCTTGTCCAGCATGTCCACGGCGCCCGGGAGCTGCGGTACCAGCGCCGCGGCGCGCTCCCGCACCTGAGCGGTCAGCAGGATCTCCCGGCACGGGGGCGCCCACAGCCCGTGGTCCGCGATCTCGAGGCTGCGCTGGTCCGCGACCGAGAACCAGCGGATCTCCTCGACGTCCTCGCCCCACAGCTCGACGCGCAGAGGGTGCGACTCGGTCGGCGGGAACACGTCCAGGATCCCGCCGCGGACCGCGAACTCGCCGCGCTTCTCCACCATGTCCACGCGGCTGTAGGCGGCGTCCACCAGGCGTCGCGTGACGTCCTCGAGGTCCACCCGGTCCCCCACCGTGACCTCGACGGGCTCGAGCTCGCCCAGCCCGGAGACGACCGGCTGCAGCAGCGCGCGCACCGGCACCACGAGCACGCGGATCGGGCCGGTCGGTCCGGGCTCGGCGGCCGGGTGCGCGAGGCGCCGGAACACGGCGAGCCGGCGCGCGACGGTGTCCGCCCGGGGCGAGAGCCGCTCGTGTGGCAGCGTCTCCCACGACGGCAGCACCGCGACGTCGTCGTCGGGCAGGTAGCAGCGCAGCGCGTCCGCGAGCTCGTCGGCGTCCCGTCCCGTCGCCGTGGTCACGACGAGCGGGCGGCCCGTCGTCAGCCCGCCCGCGCCCGCGAGCGCGGCCAGCAGCGGTGGCCGCACGCCCGCGGGCCCGACGACGTCCACCTCGCCGCGCGCGGGCACGGCCTCGAGCGCGGCGGCGGCCGCGGGGTCGGTGAGCAGGACGGGCAGGAGTCCGGTCAGGTCCATGGGGTCCTCACGACGAGGTCGTCGTCCGACGAGCGGGGACGGCGACCGGTGCCAGCGAAACAGGGTGCGGCCCGCGGGACGGGCAGCACGAGCGCCCCGGATCCGGCTGGTGGCCGGGTGCGGGGTGCTCCGTCAGTCTACGAGCGCCCGCCGACAACGCCCCCTGGCGGTGGCCCGGGAAAGTCGAGTTCGCGGGTTGGAATTCTCGGCGGGAACGGGCACCCTGTTCCGGTGGACTGGACCCTCGCCGCCGCTGCGTTCGGCATCGGCATCGTCGTCGGACTGACCGGCATGGGTGGCGGCGCGCTGATGACGCCCGTGCTCGTCCTGTTCTTCAACGTCCCGCCGCTCACGGCGGTCTCCTCCGACCTCGTCGCCAGCGCCGTCATGAAGCCGGTCGGCTCGCTGGTCCACCTGCGGCACGGCACGGTCAACCTCCAGCTGGTGAAGTGGCTGGTGATCGGCTCGGTCCCGTCCGCGTTCCTCGGCGTCGTCCTCCTGCAGGCGTTCGCCGACGACGAGCAGATCCAGCACGCCATCAAGATCGCGCTGGGCTGCGCGCTCCTGATGACCGCCGTCGGGCTCGTCGTCCGGGCCTACATGCGGCTCGCCGAGCGGGCGCGCGAGCGTGACGGTCGCGCCGACCCCCTGCCCACCGGCGTGCCCAGGGTGACGGTGCGGCCCATCCCGACCGTGCTGCTCGGCATCGCCGGTGGCCTGATCGTCGGCCTCACGTCCGTCGGGTCCGGGTCGCTGGTGATCATCGGCCTGATGATGCTGTACCCCGGCCTCAAGGCCAGCCAGCTCGTCGGGACCGACCTGGTCCAGGCAGTGCCGCTGGTGGCCTCCGCCGCGCTGGCGCACGCGCTGTTCGGCGACCTCGACATGTCCGTCACCTGGCCGCTGCTGATCGGCTCGATCCCCGGCGTGTTCATCGGTGCGCAGATGTCCGCCCGGATGACCGGTGGGTTCGTGCGGCGGGCCCTGGCGTTCGTGCTGCTCGCGTCCGCGCTCAAGATGCTGGGTGTCAGCAACGAGGCCACCGTCGCGGTGCTCCTCGCCACCCTCCTGCTCGCCCCGCCGATGTGGATGCTCGTGCGGCGCCGGCACGGCTTCCCCGCGATGGCCACGAAAGAGAAGCGAGCGACGGTGCCAGCCACGCCCGCCCCGCCGGACGACTCCGGACCACCGGGACCGGCGACCGGTCCCACCACGGACCGCGACGAACGCGTCTGACCGCCCGACGGCCGGGTCAGCCGATCGTCAGGACGACGTTGTCGACGGTGCCGTTGAGCTGGTCGGGCTGCCAGGTCGCTATCCCGTTCCGCGGCGTGAGCTTGCCTCCGACGGACAGCGGCGTGTCCGCCGTCCGCGTCGCGACCGCGCCGGTGGGCGACGACGCAGCCGCGCCTCGCACGGACCCGTTGCGCAGGTCGGTCACCGTCAGCTTCACGCCGCCCGCGCCGCGCGTGCACCGCACGCGGTACCAGACGTCCGCGGCGAGCGATGTCCCCACGGTCACGATCACCTTCCCGGCGCGCCCCTTGACGGTGCACGCCGCGCGGCCGCCGTCGAGCTCGATCTTGTACTGCCCCGCGTCGTCCGCGAGCCCGCGCTGCACCAGGTTGTCGCCGTCGCTCGAGCCGCCCGAGTCGCGCCGGACGTCGGCGCCGAAGGTGAAGGCGCGGGTCCCCGGGCTCAGCCGGTCGCCGGAGACCGCGCTCCGGACCGACAGGATCGCCTGCCCGGCACCCGGCCTCGGGAGCCTGAGCGCGTTGCCCTGGCCCGCTCGTCCTGCCACGATCGCGGCGGAGCCGCCATTGGCCGTCCGGATGCCGGTGGTGACCCGGAGCCCGTCGACAGCCACAGCGCCCGCGCCGCCGCGGGCCTGATCGAAGCGGATCGTCAGGTCCGTCACCGGTGCGGCCGCCGCAGGGCCGCCCGAGCCGGCGGCGAGCAGGGCCACGGCCACGGCGAGGGCGGACGTCCGACGGACGGAGCGCACGATGTCCATCACCTCAGTGCAGCACCGAGCCGCTCACGGCGCACGCCGGGAGCGACTCGGTGCTCGCGGCGGGTGCACGCCGCGGGATCACTGCGGGATCACTGCGTCACGAGCGTGGCCTTGAGCCAGAAGCTCACGTCCGGAGTCGCGCGATAGTTCAGGTGCGTCTCCGCGGAGATGACGTTCGTACCGTCGCGCAGCAGGCCGACGGGCACGTCGACCACCACCGGGTCGTTCTCGGCGACCGTGATGCGCCGAGCGCTCGCGGCGTAGGTCAGGTAGGTCACCGTCTCGTCGGGACGCATGTTGTGCCGCGCCACCTCAGTTCCGTTGACGTAGATGACGACACCGTCGTCGGCCACGGAGTCGAGCCGGAGCGACACCACGCGTGAGGCGTCGGGAACCTGGACCGACCGCACGAAGTACGCCGCCCGAGCGCGGTCCGCGGTGGTCGCGAACGTGTCGATGTTCGTGACCACCTGGGTGGCCCCGAAGCCGAGGCGGGCGCCGCCGACCGGCCACGCCGAGGCGTCGAACCCGACCTGGTTCCAGGCGGACGGGGGCGCGCCGGTCGCGAAGCGCCACCGCCACGCGGCATCCTGCGCGATCGCCACGGTGGTGACGGGGTCCTGCGGAGCCTCGACGGTGACCGGGACCGTCGTCGAGTCGCTCCCGCCTCGGCCGTCGTCGACCGTGAGAGTGACGTCGTAGGTGCCCGCGGTGGTGAACTCGAAGGTCGCCTCGCGACCCGTCGCCGTCCCCTGTCCGTCGAAGTCCCACGCGTACGTCAGGGCGTCGCCGTCGGGGTCGCTCGAACCGGACCCGTCGACCTGCACCTCGAGATCGTCGACGGTCGTGTCCGCCACCGCCGTCGGCGCACGGTTGGGCGGCGCCGGGACCGAGACGGTGCGGCTCGTGGTCGCCACGCCGCCGAGGTCGTCCGTCACGGTGAGCCGGACGACGTAGTCGCCGGGCGCGTCGTAGTCGTGCTGCGCGGTCGCGCCCGTCCCCGTCGTGCCGTCGCCGAAGTCCCATGCGAAGGACACGATCGTCCCGTCAGGGTCGTGCGAGTCACCCGCGTCGACCGCGACCTTGAGGGGCGACGGCACGGCGGTGAAGGAGGCGACCGGCGCTGCGTTGATCGTCGCGCCGGCGCCGTAGTGGGTGGCCACCCGCGCGGCCGTCAGCTGGACCGGGTAGACGGAGAACTCGTCCAGCTGGCCGGCGAAGTAGTTCGACGTCGTGCCACCCCACGTCGTGTCGCCGCCCAGCCGCCAGTAACCGCTGAACGCCTGCGCCTGCGTCTGGCTCCCGGACGCCCTGAGCGCGCCGTCGACGTACAGCGCCATGCCGGCCGGACCGAGCGTCGCGACGACCTGGTGCCACTTCCCGTCGTTGTAGCTCGCAGGCGTCGTGATCGTGTTGGTGACCCCGGTGTACGTCCCGAACACCAGCTGACCGCCGTCGAGCATGTAGACGTGCCGGTCGTAGGAACCGGAACCACCGGTCTTCGCCGAGCTGAACCCGACGAGCTTGCCGCCGCGGTTCGTGGTCGTCTTGAACCAGAGCTCCAGGGAGAACAGGCTGGTCCCGGAGCGTCCCGTCACGGTCGCCGCCGTCCCGTCCGACCCGTTGAACGTCGCCGTCCGGGCGCTGCCGACGAACCCGGCCGCCGTGCCCATCGTCACGCCACCCGCGGTGCGGCCGAGGTCGAAGTTCCCCGTCGCGTCGGCCAGCAGCCCGGGCGCGGTCTCGTCGAGCCGCCAGAACAGGTCCGGGTCGTCGGTGAGGACCTGTGTCCCGTACGCGTCCGAGACCGGAGCCGGCGGGTCGCTCAGCCCCGAGCCGAGCGTGAAGTGCTCACGCACCTGCGCCTGCGACAGGACGCCGCCGTACACCGCGGCCTCGTCGATCCGACCGGCGAAGTACGCCGAGCTCGAGCCCCACGTGGTGTCGCCGCCGACCCGCCAGTAGCCCGAGTAGCCTTCCGAGCCCGTGTTCGGGTTGGTGCCGGCGAGCACCCCGTCGACGTAGAGGACCATCCCCGACGGCCCGATGCCGGCGACCACCTGGTGCCACTGCCCGTCGTTGTAGGCGCCGGCCGAGGTGATGGTGTTGGTCACGCCCGTGTACGTCCCGAAGACGAGCCGGCCGTCGTCCTGCATGTACACGTGACGGTCGTACTGCGTCGACGTCCCGGACGGGTTGTTCCCGAAGCCGATGATCTTTCCGCCGCGGTTCGTCGTGGTCTGGAACCACGCCTCAACGCTGAAGACCGTCGGGTTCGCGACGGGCTTGCTCGCCACGACGACGTCGTTGCTGCCGTCGAAGCCGGCCGCGGTGTCTGCGACGCCGACGAGCGCGCCGGCCGAGCCCAGGCTCACACCCTGCTGGTACGCCCCGACGTTCTGCCCCGTCGCGGCGTCCTTGGCCTTGGTCCCCGCGGACTCGCCGAGGCGCCAGTACAGCTGCGGCGAGTCGTCGAAGACGGCCTTGCCGTACGCGTCAGCCGGCGCCGGCTGCTCGAGCGCGAGCGTCTTGGTGGTCCTGGTCCAGGAGCCCTGCGCGTCGACCACGACGAGGGCGATCCGATAGGTGCCGCCGCCGTCGTACGTGTGGGTCAGCGAGGACGACGTCGACGTGGTGCCGTCCCCGAGGTCCCAGTACGTCGCCGCGACGCCCTGGTCGTCGGTGGACGCCGAGGACGAGAAGGTGACGGCCAGACCGGAGACGCTGGAGCTGATCACGGCGACCGGGGCCGCGTTGCCGCCCGGGACGACGAGCACCGGCGTGCTGGCCGAGGCGTTGTCGGCCCCGTCCGCGGCGCGCACGAAGTAGCGGTTCGCGCCGCCCTTGGGCACGGTGATCGCGGTGGAGGTCGTGGTCGCGATGACCCGGTCGTTGCGGAGCACCTGGTACGCCCCGCCCGTCCCGAGACCACCGACGGACGCGTTCCACTGGAGCCGCACCGACGTCGCGTCCTGCGATGCGATCCGCAGGTTCGTGGGCACGGCGGGGGCGGTGGTGTCCGCCGGCGCGAACCGAGCGAACCCACCCAGCCAGGTGTTGCCGCTGGCCACGCCGCGACCGGAGACCAGGTCCCCGCCCGCCCACATGGTGCCGTCGGACGCGACCTTGATCGCCCAGACGCCTGAGCCGAGCCGGGAAGAGATGGTCGGCGAGAAGTTCTCGTCGACCGCACCGGTCTCGGTGTTCCACGCCGCGACCCAGCCGATGTTGTCGACCTTGGTCCAGGACGAGCCGACGTTCGGCCAGAACTGGGCGCCTGTGTACAGGAAGTTGTTCGCGTGCGCCCCGGCGTAAACCCAGCCGTTCCCGGACGAGATCGCCTGGAAGTCACCCTTCGGGTTCGCGATCGTCGTGTTGCGACGGGCGTACGTCGTCGTGTCGAAGCCGAACATCGAGTGCTCGGACCCCCCGACCCAGACGCGGCTCCCGGCCTGGTCGATCGCCTGCTGGTAGGACTTGGCCGCGCTCCACACCGGTGCCCACGGCGTCGGGTCCACGGATGCCCCGGAGGAGGTCAGCAGCGCCACCGCGTTCTCCGCGGGAACCGTGCCCACGGACTCGAAGAAGCCGGCGAGGTAGGCGCGCGAACTGTCGTCCTTGATGTCGATCGCCCGCACGGAGCCCGTGAGCTCGGGCCGCCAGGAGGTGTCGGGCTGGCCTGTGGAGGCGGAGACCCGGGCGCCGTTGCGCGAGTAGGTCGCCGCGCCGGAGGCACCCTGCAGGTGCGTGAAGTTCCCGCCGAGGTAGAGGTACCCGCCGCCGACCGCCAGCGCCTGGACCTGCACCGACCCCGGCGAGCTGTTGTTGGTGATCGTGGTGCGGAACGAGCCGGAGACCGCGCCCGTCGCGGCATCGAGGACCGTCAGCCCCGTCACCGCCTGTCCGTTGACCTGCGTGAACCTCCCACCGACGGCGAGCCGGCCGTCGGGCAGCGCTGCGAGCGACTCGACCGCCTCGTTGAAGGTCGGCGTGAAGCCGGTGACGTACTGACCGGTGCTCGCGTCGAACGCGGCCAGGAAGCTCTGCTCGACCCGGCCCGTCCCGGCGGAGTCGCGCTGGACGTACCGGAAGTTGCCGCCGACGTACATCCGAGCACCGATCTGGGTGATCGCCTGCACCTCGACGTCACCTTCACCGGAGACCGCACCCTTCAGGCCCGAGACGCCCCACGGGTTCGTCTGGACCAGCGAGCTGGTCCCGGCCGGCCGCAGCATCGGCGCGGTCCCGGCGTCCGGGATCTGCGTGAAGTCGAGCACCGGGTTCAAGAGCTTCGGGCGGACGTAGACCTCGGTGAACGGCCGAGCGTTGCCCTGGCCGTCCGCCTTCGACCACAGGTAGCTCGAGGTCGAGCTCGACCCGCTGACCCCGGAGCCGTAGGCGAAGCCCCACGTGTACGACTGGTCGGGGCTGATGTTCGAGTCGACGACGTTGAGACCCGATCCCGAGCCGTACTGTGCCGAGCTGCCGCCGCTGCCCGTCGTCGCGCCGATGCGCCAGCTGCCGAGCACGTGGCCGGCGCCGAACGTCCAGGCCCAGCCGTCGAGCCGCGGGAGACTGACCCGGACCTCCTGCCACGACGTGCCGGCCTGGTCCGTGGCGCGGCGCAGACGCACCCCGTCGGTGAGCTCGGAGACGGCCTTCCCACCCAGCAGCCCGTCGACCTGCGCGGTCGACAGCTGCGCGCTCGCATTCGCGGCGGGTGTCCCGGACAGGAGGCTCGACAGGGTTCCCCGGGCAGCGGTGTTCGGTTCCCAGGTCTGCCGGCCCTGGCCGACCTTGACCCATCCGCCGCCGTCGGTCTCCTGGTCGCACCACACCTGGGTCGGCGCGGTCATCTCGGGCGTCAGCACCCAGTACACGCCGCTCGTCGAGTCGGGGTGCAACTGCTTGATCTCCCAGCAGGACGCAGCCGCCGTGTCGGCGCTCGCGCCCGTGTAGGCCGCGGGGTCGATGAACGGGTAGTCACCGGGGTCCGGGTCCGCCGCCACCGAGGTCGTCGCACCTGCGACGACGAGGGCCACTGCAGCACCCGCGGCGGCGGCGACCCGCCACCGCCGAACGGCCGGTCGGACCATGACAGCACTCCCATCGCGCCCCGGTGTCCCCCGGGGAGCGCGCATGCTCCCCCACCTGAAGGGCGACGCTAATCCCGGTCGAATCGGACAGATAGGGCGATAGCGGGTGAACTCGCCCGAAGCGCCCCGATACCACCCGGACGGTCGATCCGAGGAGGACGAGTCAGTCGCCCGGGGAGGTGATCCGCGCCGGGTTCCCGACGACCGTCGCGCCCGCCGGGACGTCCCGGGTCACGACCGCACCGGCACCCACGACGGCGCCGCGGCCGACCCGGATGCCCCCGATGACGATGCACCCCGCGCCGAGCTCCACGCCGTCCTCGATCACGGGGCACGGCCCGTCAGGACGCTTGTTGCCGATCGTCACGTGCTGCCGGATCGTGACGTCGTCACCGATCACGGTCCGGTCGTTGATGACGATTCCCGCACCGTGGAAGACGCGCAGCCGGCGCCCCACGACGGTGCCCCAGGGGATCTCCACCGACAGCACCCACTCGACGGCGACGCGGTACAGGACCCCGATCGGCAGCGCCCAGGGACGCGGTGGCCTGCCGAGCGGGCCCCGCGCGGCGTGCGCGAGCCGGTAGGCCACGACGACCAGCTGCCCCTTCGACTGGCCCGCGTTCGCGGCGACGTCCTCGCGCAGGTTCACGCCACACCTCTTCCGACGAGAGCGACCGCGCCCGGTGACGGCGCGGACAGGTCCGAGGGCCGCGGTCGCAGGGCGAGCGCCGCGACGACCATCGCGACGCCGAGGCCCACACCGAGCAGACCGTAGAAGAACGACTCCACGAGGACCGCGACGAGGACCGCGTTCATCACGACCCCCGGGACGTCCTGCCGCGACCACGTGCGTCTGATGAGCCACACCAGGAACGCGAGGAAGAGCAGGAGCCCGACGAAGCCGTGCGAGAACAGCACCATCCACACCTGTCCCTGGGTGCCCAGGGCGGGGATCTCGATCGCGACGTCCTGCGCCTCGCGCGGCACGGCGTGACCGAAGAACGGCGACTCGAGGGTCTGCCGCACCGTCTCGACGTAGACGGTGGTGCGCGACTCGTTGGTCCCGGAGCTCTCGAGCCGGTCGTCGAGGCGCTGGGAGACCGGCAGGACCTGCAGCGCCAGGACGCCGACGAGGCCGACGGCGATCACGCCGAGCAGCGCCTTCGCCCGTCCGTGCAGCGCGAAGCGCACGGACGCGAGGACCATGATGCCGCCGAGCCCCACGAACATGCCTCGGTTCAACGTGAGGAACGCAGGGACGAGCGACGCGACGAGGAGCAGCACGATCGGCCAGAAGCGCCGTGACCGTCTCCCGATCTCCGCCAGGTACAGGACCACGAGCGGGACGAGCATCGAGTACGCGTTACCCCAGTTGTTCGTGTAGAGGAACGGAGCGCTGGGCCGTGGGTCGATCACGGTCCAGGCATCAGGGTTGTACTGCGTGAGCCTCCGGACGGCCATCTGCTGCACCAGGTCGTTGGACAGCAGGCCCTGCGGCAGGACGTAGGCGAGCGGGGTCCGGATGGTCGCCGCCGGCGCCGCGAGGCCCAGGTACCCACCAAGCACCATCCAGGCGAAGAACACCGTCAGCAGACCGAGCACGTAGCGCTGGCCGAGCGTGCGACGCGCGTTGAACACGTACAGGAACAGCACGGTGGCACCGAGGTACAGCGCGACGCGGTAGACGAAGCCGACGGCGCGGCCGGGTGCGTCCACCTGCGAGGCAGACAGCAGCATCCACGCGAGGAAGGCGAACCAGATCCCGAACCCGCGGGGGACGCGCACCGGTCGTACGCGGGCCAGGTAGAGCACCATGACGCCCGCGAACAGCACCCACGCGAGCTCACCGAGCCCGAGGAGCCACCACACCGGGAAACCGACGAACAGCGCGGCCATGGGCCAGCGCGGGAGCGCGTCGCCGCCGGGGTCCGGCCCGGCGCGCTGGGTGGGGAGCACAGCACCGGTCACGTCAGATCCCACGCCCGAACCGGTGCAGGCTGCGCATCACGAACGCCGGTGTGACGAGCCGGACGCAGACGAGCACCGCGAGCGCGGCACGCGGCTCGAGCAGCCGCCGGCGCCAGACCGCGCGCGCGTCCGCCCATGCCTGCCGGCGGCGACCGGCGGAGGCGTTCGCGAAGGCGATCTGACCCCGCACCCGCGCGTAGCCGTGCGGCTCGGACGCGAACTCCGGGTACTCGTCGAGGATCCAGCCGAGCCCGGCCGCCATGGTGTCCCAGCGCCGGAAGAAGAACGACGTCCCGTGCCACCTCACCACGACGAGCGGCCGACGCACGACGGCGACCGGGCCGGTCCGCGCCGCCCGCAGCAGCAGCTCGTAGTCCTCCCCGAACGCCCCGGGCACCTGCTCGCTCACCAGCCCGATGCGCTCGCGCAGCACCGCGGTGCGGAACAGGAAGGTCGACGGGTGCAGCTCGGTGTGCCGGTCCCGCAGGAGGTCGTCGAACGAGACCACCGCGGCGTCCAGGACCCGCTCGTGCCGCTCGCCGTCGTACTCGACGTAGATGCCGCAGGACGCCATGGAGACCGCCGGGTCCTGGACCGCCTCGACCTGCGCCGCGAGCTTGCCCGGCAGCCACACGTCGTCGTCGTCGCAGAAAGCCAGCAGCTCGCCGGCGGCCGCCAGGATGCCCGTGTTGCGCGCGCCGGCGAGGCCGACCTGCCGCGCGTTGCTGATGACACGCACCGGTCTCCGGGGGTCCTCGGACGCGATCGACAGGTCTGGCTCGCTCTGGTCGTGCACGACGATCGTCTCGACGACACCGTCCAGCGCCTGCTCCCGGACGGCGGCGAGGGCCTCGCGCAGGAGCTCGGGGCGGTCGCGGGTCGCGATGACGACCGTCACCAGGACGTCCGTCATGCCGGTCGCTCCCCGAGGTCGACGCCGTAGCCCATCGCGGTGCGCAGCGGCCCGGTCAGCGCGGCGACGGTGAGCTTGTCGCGGCGCGGCATGCTCCGGCGCCACTCCTCGTCGGTGCGCAGCTCGACCGTGCCGACCTTGAACCGCACCGGGTTGCCGGCCACCGTGTGGTTGGCCGCGAGCTCCATCCGGGGCGAGACGACGTCCAGCCCGTCCGGCTCGAGGCCGAGCTGCCGCCACGCCGCGACGAGGGTGTCGCGCGGGTCGGCGACGAAGTCCTCGTACCGCAGCCGGGCGATCGGCGCCCGCGTGGTGCGCAGGAGCTCGGCCTCGACCGTGGTCAGCGACCAGAGCAGGCTGCTCAGCGCGGGCGTGTACTGCGTCATGTACTCGTCCTCGGCGGTGCGCGCCTCCGGCCGCTGCACGGACTTGGCCCAGCTGTACGAGACGCCGATCGGGTCGCGCACCAGGTGCAGGATGCGCAGGTCGATCCGAGGGTCCCGCGCGAGGCAGTGGGCGAGGGTCGGGTGCTTGCCGGAGTCCACGACCAGGCGAGCGCCGGTGACCTCTCGTGCGGCGTCGTAGATCCGCCGGTAGTAGTCCGTGTAGTCGAGCAGCCCGCGCCGGCGGTGACCGTGGCGCCCCCTGACCAGGGTCGCCGGCACGCGGCGGTGGCGGTCGACCGCGTCCGCGAGCGCGGCGACACGCCGCACGTCGTCGTCCTGCCAGCCGCCGAACGCGAGGCGGCCGACCTCCGACCAGAACGGGCAGGACGCGAACGGCGCGCCGCAGCCGCACAGCTCGTCGCGTGCCACCCCGCGCTCCCACAGGTGGTGCACCTCGCCGAGCACGACGACGCCCGGCACCTGGCCGAGCACGCGCTCGACGAGGGTCGACCCGCTGCGGCCCGCGCCGGCGATGTAGAGGACGGGGCCGCGCGAGGTGGCGTCGGGACGCAGCAGCCGCTCGACCTCGCGCCCGACCCGCTCGGCGGTCTGGGCGACCACGTCGGCGGTCTCGACCGGCGCCCGGGTGCCCTGCCCCACCAGCTCGTCGAGCCGCGCGACGTCGGTCACCACGCACGCGAGACCGTGCTCGTCGACCCATCGGGCGAACCGCTCCTGGTGGCCGTCGACGTGCTCGCCGCGACCGGGGGCCCGGGGCACCAGCACGGGCTGGTGCCCGCCGCGTCGCGCGTCGGCGAGCGTCCCGGGCCCACCGTGGCAGACCACCGCGTCCGCGCGCGCGATCAGCTCGGCGAGCTGGGCGGGAGGCAGGATCGCGACCCCGCGTGCGGTCTCGGGGGCTCGCGTGTACCCGTGCTGGACCACGACGTCGTCGTCGGGGTGCGTGCGCGCCCACTCGTCGGCCCATCCGACGAGCCGCTCGAAGGGGTGGACGTCGGTCCCGAGCAGCACCACGACGGTGCGCGCGCCGTTCACAGCAGCGGCCCGACGACGAGCGCGTCGCGGTACAGGTCTCGCTGCTCGGGCCACTGCACGCACATGAGATCGGTGAACGGGGCGCACAGCCGCCCCGTCAGGGTCGCCGAGTCGACGCGGTCGTAGACCTCGATGTACACGGTCCGGGCGCCGACGAGCCGTGCCAGGACGAAGAACGGGAGCGCGACCCCCGCCCCCGTGCTCACGACGACCTCCGGCCGGAACGACTTCAGCACGCGCCACGCCAGGAAGGCGTTGCGCACGAGGTTCGGCACGTTGCGGGTGGTCGGGAAGTGCGCCCAGGCGACGCGCCGCTCACCGGCGAGGTGACCCCTCGCGTCGTCGGTCGGGAAGGTCACCCACGCGCGGTCGGCGTCCTGCCACCACGCGCGCAGGCCCATGAGCTGAGCGAGGTGCCCGCCTGAGGACCCGACCAGCAGGACCCGGCGGTGCGGAGCGACGCGGTCGAGCACGGATCCTCCCTCTGGCGGTGACGACGGCAGCCTAGTGTCCGGATTCGCCCCTTTGATCCCCGCGGGGGAATGTCACCCGGGCGATATCACGCACCGCCTCGAGCAGGTCACCCGACTGGACCAGCACGGCACCCCATCCCCCGCGCGCGCGGGCGAGCGCCATCCCCCGCTCGGCGAGGACCAGCGCGTAGACCGCGAGGACGAGCTCGCGTGCTCGTCGACCGCAGCCCAGCGCCAGCAGCGTCCCGGTCGCGTCCTGCGCCGCAGAACGCAACCGGGTCGCGAGCTCTCCCGGCCCGGGACGGCGCGGGGCATGGGTGAACCAGTGCAGGGCATCCAGCCCGACGACCGCGTCCGGCTCGCACGTCTCCCAGTCCCACACCCAGAGCACCCCGTCACCCGCACGCGCGACGTTCCACGGCACCAGGTCGCCGTGCCACCGTGCAGCGACGGGGAGCTCCGTCCGGTCGGCGAAGACCGCCTCGAGGAGCGACCGCGTCGCGCGGCGCAGCTCGAGGTCGGCGCGATCCTGCTCGTCGTGCCGACCAAGTCGCTCGTCGAGGCCACGGAGGTGCTCGGTGCCGCCCGCGTGACCCCGGCGCACCGCGGGCGCGAGTCTCGCGAGCTCGGGGGCCGAGGGGCCGGCCGCCGCGGAGCGCACCCGGCGCGCGTCGGGCGGCAGCGGCGCAAGGGCCACGTACGGGCGACCCTCGATCTCGCCCGACGCCAGCACCGCGGCCACGCCGGGCGTCCCGGCGAGCTCCTCGAGAGTGGTCCGCTCCGTCTCGACGTAGCGAGTCGACTGCTCGTCCCAGGCGAGCTTGGCGAAGGCGACGGGCTCGCCGCCCGCGCCGAAGAGCTGGAGCGTCGGCTTGGCGTTCGCCCCGCGGCGCACCCCGATCGCAGGCACCGCGTCGGGACGGTGCAGCGCCGAACGCAGGCGGTCGAGCGGCAGCGCGACGTCCGCGCCCTCGCGCACCTGCACGTCCACCCGATCGAGGCCGGCAGGCAGACCGCAGCGTGCGGCCGAGGCGAGTGAGGCGCGCACCGCAGCGGTCCTCGGGTCGCGGAGCCCGCCGTACGCCTTCAGGAGCGCGGCCGTCCGTCGCGGACCGACCGCTGGCACGAGCATGGTCGCGGCGCGTGCGTCCGGCGCCGCCCAGTACCGCTCGCGCGTGCGCCAGCCGTCCCCCGCCTCTCGCCGGTCAGGTCCCCCCGACAGCGAGCGGCTCACCACGACCCGCGCCGCCCCCTCGTCGACCCACGGCGCCCACAGCTGCCGAACGAGCGCATCGAGGGCCGTGCCGCCCGAGCCGTCCACCTGCCAGGCGCCCGGGCGCGTCGCGTCCGGCTGCTCACGCATGGGGCCACCTCGACTCGGCCCCGCCCGGCGCGGTGCGTCTGCGGGCGAACCTAGCGGCGCCGCCACGGCGACTCAATCGCCCGGACCAGCGACGTCGCATTCCGCCGATATGGGGAGGAACTGCGCACATTCCGGTTGCCGAGGTGAGGACGGCCGACGCGGATCTAGCATGGCCGCAGATCGCAGCACGGCACCGCGCAGCCCGGAGGGCCGCACCACGCCATCCGGAGAGGCTGATGAGCACAGAGGAGACGCCCGGCGTCGACGTCCGCGAGTACGGGCGCGTCGTGCTGCGCCGGTGGCGCGTCGTCCTGGCCTGCACCCTGCTCGGCGGCCTCGGCGCCGCGGCGTACCTGTACGTCACCCCCGTCGAGTCGACCGCGACGAGCGTCGTCAACCTGACGCTCATCACGTCCGACCCCTACGACACGAGCCGCAGCGCGGCAGGCCTGGTCGACATGCAGACGGAGGCGCAGACTGCCCAGTCCACGTCGGTCGCCATCCTGGCGGCCGGGCGGCTGGGCGACGGCACGACCCCCGAGGCGCTGCGCCGCTCCGTGACGGTGACCGCCATCGACTCCACGACCATCATGCGCGTCGCTGCGACCGACATCTCCCCGCAGCGAGCCCGCGCCCGCGCGGACGCCGTCGCCGAGTCCTTCCTCGCCTACCGCGCCCAGCAGGCTGGTGACCGCATCGACACCGTCGTCCGCCAGGGCGAGGCCCGCCTCGCGTCGCTGCGTGACGACCTCGCCGAGGCGAACGCCACGCTGCAGGACGCCGACCCGGCGAGCAACGAGGCGAGCCAGGCGGAGACGGACCGCCAGCTGATCACCCTCCAGATCAACGCCGTGCTCACCCGCACGAGCACGTTCGAGAGCATCGACACCAACGGCGGCACGATCCTGACCTCCGCCGAGTCCAACCGCGTCGTGACCGCACCGGACCGCACCAGGATCCTGGCGATGGGCGTGCTCGCCGGGCTCGGTCTCGGTCTGGTCGGCGCCTTCGTCCGTGACGCGTCGGACCGGCGCGTGCGCGTGGGCTCGGATCTCGCCCGGCTCGGCGCCGGCCCCGTCATCGGCCGGGTGCACCTCAAGGGCACGTCCCAGCCGGCGGTCGCCGCCACCGTCCGCGAGCACATCCTGGGCCACCACGCCGTGACCGACGGCACGGGGGTCGTCGCCGTGGTGCCCTGCGGCGCGACGAGCAGCCCCTGGGAGCTGGTCGGGGAGCTCGCCCGCTCGTTCGCCGACGCGGGAATCCGGGTGCGCGTGGTGGGAGCCGGCCCGCAGGCCGGTCCCCAGCTCGCTCGCGCGCTCCACCTCGAGGACGTCACCGAGGAGCCGGCCGAGGGGAGGCGGTCCCCCACCCAGCCGCTCGTGAGCCTGTGGTCGGCGGGAGGCGACGGCTGGCTCGGGCACGTGCGTGCGGACGCCGACGCGCACCGTTCGACCGACCTGGTGCTCCTCGTCGGGACGACCACGGTCTCCGAGGCGGACGTGATGTCGTTGAGCAGGATCAGTGACGCGCTCGTCCTGGTCGCGGCTGACCACGGGACCCGTCGCGCCACCATCGCGTCGGTGCTGGAGGCGGCGTCCCTCGGCGGGCGCCCGGTCATCGGGTCCGTCGTCGTCCCGTCGCGCCGCACACCGGCGCACGCCGTCCACGAGGTCGACGAGCGCGGCCACCCGGTCGCCGACGAGCACACCGCCGAGATCCTCCCCGAGGACACCGCGGTGCCGGCCGCAGGGCAGCAGGAGCCTGCGGCCGATGCGGACGCTGACGCGGAGGCGATGACCGACGCCGAGCGCCCGGTCGCACCCGGGGCGTCCGCGGGCTCGTCGCTCGACGACGCCGCGACGGATCAGGAGCCCACCGGCGAGGGCGCTGCGCCCGACGACGAGCGCACGCAGGTCTCCACGCCGTCCTGACCCGGGAGCGCGCGGACGTCACCAGCCCATCGGCCGGCCGAGGTACTCACCGAGCTCACGGTTGTGGGGCTCGTAATAGGCGGCCAGCTCGTCGGCGACCTCCTGCGGGGGCAGGTCGGACGTCCGCCAGGTCGAGTTGAAGCTCGACCGCGTCGCCATCGGGACGGACGGGATCCCGAGGAACGCGCAGACCTCGTCGAAGGTCGCCTGCGTGTCGCCGTACAGGTCCTCGGCCCGGATCACGAGCAGCTGCTCGCGGGGGAACGTCGCGTGCCAGTTCCGGATCTGGGGCAGGTACACGCCGCGTGACCGGTAGGAGTAGAAGTCGTAGGCCGCGCTGTAGTAGCCGGGGTCCTCGCGCATGCGGTCGAGCTCGCCGTCGAGGCGCTCGTCCTCGGCCTCGAGCGCGTCCGCGAAGGACAGCGCCTCGACGCCGTTCTGGACCCGCTCCTGGTAGTGGGACCACGCACGGCGGACCGGCTCACGGACCAGCATGATCGCCCGCACGTCGGGCGCCGCCGCCCGGACGCGCTCCGCGATGCGCGGGTCCCAGACGTAGAACGGGGAGGCCTCACCGCTCACCGGCCGGTAGCCGAGGGTGCGCGCGAGCCGGTTCCGGTACCTCTCGGTGTGGAAGTGCGACCGGTACCACGCGTCGCCGCGCGCCTGCTCCTTGAAGAAGTAGTCCGTCGTCTTGTTCCCGCGCATCGTCGGGAACATCGGCAGCACCCCTGGGTGCCGGACGAGGTAGTTGAACAGCGACGTGGTCCCGCCACGCTTGCACCCCACGATCAGCCAGTCCGGAGCCGGCCGGTCGCCGGCGGTCGCGACGGCGTACCGACGCGTGGCGGCGTTGGCCGAGTCCTTCATCCAGCGCGGCGCGGAGGTGCTGAGGGACGTGATGCTCACTGGTCTTCTCCTGACGGTCGAGCGGGTTCGGCGACCGGGGTCGGCGGTGCGGGGACGCGCGGGCTCCCTCGTCGGGCGAGGCCGACGAGGCCGTCGACCTCGAGCGGGCGGCGCAGCACGACCACCGCGGGGGCAGCGAGGGCCAGGCCAGCGCCCAGAGCGACGGCGAGACCGCCGAGCGAGTCGCCCAGCACCGCGCGACCGATCACGCCACCCGCGGCGAACGTCGCACCCCCGGCGGCGAGCGCGAGTGCCACCCGCCCCGCCTCGAGGCGGATGCCGACGAGCCGGCGGACCTGGACCGAGGCGAGCACCGCGTCGACGCACGTCGCGGCAGCCCACGCCATCGCGGCGCCGGCGATCCCTCCGTCGGGCACGAGGACCAGCAGACCGGCGAGCAGTACGACGAGCACGACGACCTTGTTCACGGCGACCCAGGCAGACCGTCCGCTCATGAGGAGCACCGACTGCACGTTGCCCGTGAGGAACGCGACGGATGCGCCGGCGCAGAGCCAGACGAGCGCCTCCCCGCCCGACCGGAAGGCCGGCCCGACCACGCCGAGCACCGCCTGCGGGAAGAGGGCGAGCAGCGCGTAGACCGGCGCGCTGAGCAGCACGATCCAGGCGGTCGTCCGTGCGTAGACCCGTTGCGCCGCAGCGGTGTCGCCGCGGTGCAGGGCGTCGCTGAACAGCGGTGCCACCACGACGCGCATCGACGTGCTCGGGATCGTTCCCGCGCTGACCAGGCGGGTGGCCGCTCCATAGACGCCGGCGGCGCCGGCGCCTGCGATCGCCCCGACGACCACCACGTCGACCCACTGCTGCGCCAGCTCGACGACGGAGGCGAAGGCACGCGGGGCCGAGAACCGGGTGATGCTCCTGCGGGTCGCGCGTGACGTCGTGCGTCGCGGGACGTGCTCGTCGGCGCCCACGACGCCGTCGCGACGCTCGAGCTCACGGACGCGGCGCCTCAGGACCAGGAGCACGGGAAGGAGCGCCACCGCGAGCGGAGCGGCCCACAGCGCCGAGGCGAGCACGGAGCCGGCGCCGACCGCCGCGACGAGGAGGACGAGCAGGGGCCGGACGCCGGGGACGGCGACGCTGCCGATGAGCACGAACGGCCGCACGCTCGAGAGCCCTCTCGTCGCCGCGAGGCCGATGGTCGCCGAGACCGCGAAGGGCAGGAGCCAGGCGGTCGCCAGGAGCGCGCGCCGCAGGTCCGGGTCCAGGCCGGTCCAGGCCGTGACCGCCACGACCGCCGCCGCGGCGAGCGCGAGGCCCGCGACGAACCCGGAGCCGAGGATCAGGGCGAGAACCGGGCGGATCTCGTGCGGGTCCTCCCGCCGAAGGCGAGGGAGCAACCACACCGCGCAGGTGTCGAGGCCGAGCTTGGCGATCGCCACGCCGATCGAGAACAGCCCGATGACCTGGACGACCACGCCCGTGCCGTGCGCGCCGAGGGTCCTACCAAGGGCGATCGTGAGCAGGAAGCCGGCCACCGCGCTGAACGTCGCACCGATGAACGTCAGGCCGGAGGCGCCTGCGAGCGCCCGCGCCTCACGTACGTCGGACGGGCGCGTCGAGGTCACCAGATTCACCCTCCCGGGAGGCGTCAGCGAGGTACAAACCTACCCAGAATGGGATACCCGCATCGATGCCCCGAGCGGGTGGAATGTCGACGCGGCCCGGACCGCGCCGCACGACGGACGAGGTGGAGATGCGACGATCACGAGTGCTGACGGCGGGCGCGGCCTGCGTCGCAGCGCTGGGCATCGCCTGGGCGGTGGCCGCAGCCGGGTCGGACGAGCCGCCGACCGCGACCGCGCCCACGAGCACGCAGGAGGCGCCGCAGTCGCCGTCGTCCGAGCCGTCTCCTGCGCCGACGGCGTCGTCACCCTCGCCCTCGCCGACACCGCGCGCGTCCGCGGCTGCTCTTCCCTCGCCGGTCCGTGGCGCGCTGAAGAAGGACGGCGACGCCGACGACGTCGTGGCGCCGTTCCTTGACGGCGAGGCGCTGGCACGGTCCTCACCCGACGACGACACCGACCTGGACTCGGTCGCGACCGGCGTCGCCTTGTCCGACCTCGCCGCCGAGGCCGCAGACCTCGCCGAGCGAGGCGTGACGCAGGAAGGTCGACCGGTCGTCGTCTCCGCCACCGTGACCGAGGTGGACATGGCGGGCAAGCCGCCCACAGCCGTCGTCGCCCTGTGTCTCGACTACGCCGACGTGGATCTGGTGGCCGAGGACGGCACGTCCATGGTCGACCCGTCAGCGTCCACGCGCGCCGCCTCGATCCTCGAGCTGGTCCAGCAGGACGGCGCGTGGCTGGTGTCGCGGCGGACGTTCCCCGACGACCCGAGCTGCTAGCCCGGGTCGTCGGGTCCGTCTCAGCCGGTGACGAACGCGCCCCAGGCGCGCTGGGAGTACACGTCGTCGAGGCGCCAGTTCCCCGCGTTCGTCGACTGGAAGTAGGTCGCGAACACCGCGTCGTTGGCCTTCAGATAGGCGCCGACCGACGTCAGCCACGCCGCCCGGGCGCGGCCGTCGTCACCCGGGACCAGGCGGCTGCCCGTCTCGGCGATCGCGAACGGCTTGCCCGCCTCACGGGACGCCTTCACCGGATTCGCGAAGATCGACGCCGCCGAGGCGTAGAAGTCACGCGTGGGGTCGGAGGCACCGTTGTACGGGTCCCACGCCATCACGTCGATGACGTCGTCACCGGGGTAGTACGTCGTCCACGACCGCTTCGACACGGGCTCCGCGGTGTATCCGGTCAGGATCAGCGTGGCGTACATGTTCGGCTTGCAGAACTCCTTCTCGAAGCCGGCGATGCGCTTCCACGCCGCGCGGTACTGCGCCTCGGTGAAGGTGCCGTTCGCGATGAGCGGCTCAGGCTCGTGGATGTAGGACCAGTAGACGACCTGGTCATCCGGGGCGTCGCGGAAGAACGCCCGCAGCTGGGCGTCGTACGTCCCGGCCAGGACCTCCTTCGGGTCCGGGCGGAAGGAGACGATCACCGTGCGGTCGGAGGTCACCCGCGAGCGCAGCGAGCTCCAGGACGAGGGCAGACCCGGGTCGAAGACGCGGACGGCGCCGATCTTGCCGAAGGCCTTGTCGACCTCGGACAACGAGGCGTCGGGCGTGATGCCGCTCGTGGAGATGCTCGAGCCGAACTCGGTCGGGCCGTCCGGCACCGCGGCCGTGCACCTGCCGGGCGTCGGGCTCGGCGACGGCGTGGGCGACGCGGTCGGCTTCGGCGACGAGGTCGGCGTGGGGCTCGGCGAGGAGGTCGGCGTGGGCGACGACGTCGGAGAGGCGGTCGGCGAGCTGGTCGGGCTGGGCGACGTGGTCGGCCTCGGCGACGTGGTCGGCTTCGGCGACGACGTCGCAGTGGGCGAGGACGTCGGCGCGGTCGTCGTGGGCGCCGGGGTGGACGTCACGACCCGCATCGAGACGTCGTCCACGCGCAGCCCGTTGCCGTTCGGGACATTCCAGCCCAGGACGTTCAGGTCGAGCGACGCCCCCGAGCGCTGGGCGGTGAACGCAAGGGTCACCGTCCGCCAGCCGGTGGTCTTGAGGTTGAAGCTCGTCGCGTGCGTGACCGCCGTGCCGTTCGCGACCTCGCGGACACGCAGCTGGCCGTTCACGCCCACCTTGACAGGCTTGACCGCGGCCGTGACCACGTAGGACGTTCCAGCGACCGTGGAGCCGACGGTGTTCTTGACGTCGTTCAGGACGATCGTGGTCGGCGTGCGGGTGGACGTGACCTGCGCCCGTGGGTCGTCGTCGCCGACGACCATGCCGATGGACAGCCTCTGCGTCGTCGCCCCGGACGTGCGCCACCCGGCGACGCCCTGGCTGAACGAGCCGTTCACAACGAGCTCGGGCGACTGGGTCGCGGCGGCCGCGCTGTCCAGACTCTGAGCGACGGCGATGCTTCCCGCGACGGCGAGCGCGGCGACCGAGGCGACGAGGCGCACGCCGGTCCGGCTGCCGTCGCCGAGGGGACTTCTGCGGCGGACCGCACTCTCCTGGTGTCGAGCCATGGGGGGGACTACCTTCCGACGTTCACCCATCCAGTCGGTCCGTATATCGGTCCGAACCGGAACGTTCTGTCACGTTGTTATGCGATCGTGACCTTTCCGCCGGGGAGACTAGCCCATTCGGGTGAAGTTGGACAAAGGTACAGGTAACCGCCATGTTTCGGATGTATAGGGTCCTGAGGCAACTCGGGCGGAATCGGGCACCGGGGTCATGACGCGGGACCGAGGCCATACGCACGACAGACCGCTCGGCCGAACCCGTGAGGGATCGACCGAGCGGTCTGTCGTGGGCGGACGGACGGGCGTCAGCCCGGGCTCTCAGTAGGCCCCGGAGGCCTTGAGCACCGCACGTCCCGTCTTCCAGAGAATCAGCAGGTCCATCGAGACGGACCAGTTGTCGACATACCGCAGATCGAGCCGGACCGACTCGTCCCAGCTCAGGTCCGCACGCCCGCTGACCTGCCACAACCCGGTCAGTCCGGGCTTCACGCGGAGGCGCCGGTGGACCTGGTCCTCGTACGCGTCGACCTCGCACTCGAGGGGAGGACGCGGTCCGACGAGGGACATGTCCCCGCGCACGACGTTCCACAGCTGGGGCAGCTCATCGATCGAGAATCGACGCAGGATCCGCCCGACGGGCGTGACGCGCGGGTCGTGCTTCATCTTGAACATGAGGCCGTCACGGTCGCTCTGGTCCGCCAGCTCGGCACGGCGCCGGTCGGCGTCGACGAACATGGTGCGGAGCTTCCACATGGTGAAGCGCTCGCCGTCCACGCCCACGCGCGTCTGCCGGTAGAAGGCCGGGCCCTCCGAGGTAGCCCTGATGAGGAGCGCCGCGAGCGCGACGATCGGCGCCACCGCCAGCGCGATGATCGTCGCGAGGACGACGTCGATCACCGACTTCGCGACGAGCCGCGGTCGCGGGCTGTCGACCTCCACCTCGAGCAACGACAGGCCGGCGGTGGGCCGCACGGTCAGCCGCGGGGCGGCGACCTCGATGAGGTCCGGCGCGACGACGAGGTGCGTGCCGGCCCGGCCGAGCGCCCAGGACAGCCGGCGCAGCGCGGCGCCGGAGATCGAGGTCCCGGTGACGATGACGACCTCGGCGGCGTGGTCGGCGGCGACCTGCACCACGTCGGCGACCCCGCCGAGGATCGGCGCGTCGGCGATCTGGTCCGAGTCGTCGATCGCGGCGCTGCAGACGCCCTCGACCCGGTACCCGTGATGCGGCGCGCCGGTCAGGTCCCGGATCACACGGGCGGCGGGTGCGGCGTCGCCGACGACGATCGTGGTCATCATCGACTCGCCCGCCCGGCGTCGCCGGTGCAGGAGCTGGCGTCGCCGGTGCCGGACGGCCGCGGACGACAGGGCGAGCAGGGGCACGCCCACCAGGACGGCGAGGCGCGGCACGGCGGCGCCGACGAGGTAGCCGAGGACCATGAGCAGGACGGCCGAGGTCAGGGCGGCCCGCCCCACGGCCTGGAACTCCGCGGGACCGTCGCCCAGCGACGCCGCGCGGTAGCCGTGGAACGCGCCGACGAGCCCGACGAAGACGAGCGCGCCGACGACGGCGAGGCCGAAGGCGGTCGCGGGCGCGAAGGTCGGGGCCAGCGCGGCGACGCCCATGCCTAGTGCGAGCACGAAGTCGACGGACAGCGCGACCTCCGCGTAGCGGTGGCCCCGGCTGCGCCACGTGCGGGCCTCGAGCTCGGGGTTCGAGTTGAACCGCGTGCGCCGGGCCACGAACGGCTGCGGGGACGCCCAGGACCGCCGAGGCTCGATCGCACGCCCACGACGCTCCGCGTCGTCCGAGTGCGGCACTGAGGCGTGGTCCGCGGTCAGCGTCATCGAGCCCTCCCCCGTCGTCCGATCTGGACTGATGTCCCGGTCAGGGACACAGGGGACGTTAGCCGTCCGACTGATACCAGACAGTACCTTTCGTCCGATTTCACCCGCCTTGTGCGACTTTCATCCCTCTAGCGAGTGAACGGCAGACGAACTGCGCAGGTCAGGGCTTCGTGTGGAACCGCTGCTGGGCGGCCTCCAGACCCTCCAGGACCACGGCCTCGACCGCGTCCGCGGCGTGGTCCAGCAGCCAGGGGAGCTCCTTGAGCTCGGGCTTCGCGAAGTCCTTGAGCACGAAGTCGGCCGGGTCCTGCCGGCCGGGCGGCCGCCCGATGCCCACGCGCACCCGGACGTAGTCCTTGGTGCCGAGCGCCTTGGTGGTGTCGCGCAGGCCGTTGTGGCCGCCCTCGCCGCCACCCCGCTTCAGCCGGACGTCGGCGAAGGGGATGTCGAGCTCGTCGTGCACCATGACGACGCGCTCCGGGCCGACGTCGTAGTACCGGGCCAGCGCCGCGACCGGCCCGCCGGACACGTTCATGTACGTCGTGGGCTTGGCGAGCACCACGCGCGGTCCGGGCGCTCCCCCGGGCAGGACGCCGAGGCGCGCCTCCGCGACGGCCGCCTGCGGACGCCGGGACAGCAGCCCCGACGCGCGGGCACCGAACGTCGCGCCGGTGCGGCGCGCGAGCTCGTCGAGCACCATCTGCCCGACGTTGTGCCGGTTGCCGGCGTACTGCGGCCCGGGGTTGCCGAGGCCGACGACGAGCCACGGTCCGTCGGTCACGGCGGTCCTCCAGAAGCGGGCGAGGGGTGGGTGGGAGGGCCCGGACGCACGAGCGCCCGGCACCGCACGTGACGGTACCGGGCGCCGGTGTCGATCCGGTGGATCAGGCAGCGGGTGAGGCTCAGGCCTCGGCGGGCGCGGCCTCGTCGGACTCCGTGGTCTCGCCCATGTCCTCGGCAGAGACGCGCGGGGTCGAGATCGCGACGAGCACGAGCTCGGGGTCGCCGGACAGCGACGAGCCCTGGGGGAGCGTGACCTCGCCGGCCTTGACGCTCGCGCCGTCCTCGAGACCCGTGATGTCGACCTCGACGGCCTCGGGCAGGTGCGTGGCCTCGGCGTCGAGCGCCAGCGTCTGCGTCTCGACGACGTGGATGGTGCCGGGGGCGGACTCGCCGACGACCGTGACGGGGACCTCGACGGAGACCGTCTCGCCCTTCTTCACGATCAGCAGGTCGACGTGCTCGATGATGTTCTTGACCGGCTCGCGCTGGACGTCCTTGGCGAGCGCGAGGACGGGCTTGCCGTCGATCTGGATCTCGAACAGCGCGTTCGCGTGCTTGACCGCGAGCATCGTCTCGTGGCCCGGGAGGGCGACGTGGACGGGCTCCGTGCCGTGCCCGTACAGGACGGCGGGGATCTGGCCGGCACGGCGCAGGCGACGAGCGGCGCCCTTGCCGAACTCGGTGCGGGCGGTGGCGGCGAGCTTGACCTCGGACACAGTGACTCCAGTGGTGCAGGGCGCCTGGTGGCGCGACGTACATGAGAGGCGTACAGGAAGCGGCGCGGGGCCGGTGGTCTCACGGGGAGACGGGCTTTCGGTACGGGTCCGACGAGCGGGCCCGGTGCCTCGACGCGGGGCGCAGGACGGGCGTCACGCAATCGCGGAGGCGCTCGCCCAGTCGATCACGGACTGCGGGCGGTGCTGGACCGTCCGACGTCCCTCGCCGAGGCAACCTGAGGATCCTACAGGCTCACCCCGACGAGCCCGAATCGGACAGCACGCTCGTCGGACCGCCGGACGCGCGCCGGCGGACCGCCGGACGGCTGACGGAAGGCCGGCCGACGGACGCGCGTCAGGCGTTGCCGTCGAACAGGCTGGTGACGGACCCGTCGTCGAACACCTCGCGGATCGCGCGCGCGATCAGCGGCGCGATCGACAGGACCGTGAGCAGCTCGAACCGCTTGTCCTCCTCGATCGGCAGCGTGTCGGTGATGACGACCTCCCGCACACCGCAGTGCTGCAGGCGGTCCACGGCAGGGTCGGACAGGATGCCGTGCGTCGCGGCGACGATGACGTCCTTGGCGCCGGCCTCCTTGAGCACGCGCACGGCCTCGGAGATCGTGCCAGCCGTGTCGATCAGGTCGTCGACCAGCACGCACGAGCGACCCTCGACGTCACCGACGACCCGGTTGGCGACGGCCTTGTTGGCCGTGCGCACGTCGCGCGTCTTGTGCACGAACGCCAGCGGACCGCCGCCGAGCTTCGCGGCCCACTGCTCGGCCACGCGGATGCGGCCGGCGTCGGGCGAGACCACCGTGACGTTGGTGAGGTCGACGCGGGAGCGGACGTAGTCGACCAGGATCGGCATGGCCCACAGGTGGTCCACCGGTCCGTCGAAGAAGCCCTGGATCTGCGCGGTGTGCAGGTCGACCGACATGATCCGGTCCGCGCCCGCGGTCTTGAACAGGTCCGCCAGCAGACGCGCCGAGATCGGCTCGCGCCCGCGGCTCTTCTTGTCCTGCCGCGCGTACCCGTAGAACGGCGCCACGACCGTGATCGTCTTGGCCGAGGCGCGCTTGAGCGCGTCGACCATGAGCAGCTGCTCCATGATCCACTGGTTGATCACGGGCGACGCGTGGGACTGCAGCACGAAGGCGTCGGCACCGCGCACGGACTCCCCGAACCGCGTGTAGATCTCGCCGTTGGCGAAGTCGTAGGCGGTGGTGGGAACCAGCTCGATGCCGAGCTCGCCCGCCACGGACTCCGCGAGCTCGGGGTGCGCCCGGCCCGACACCACGACCAGGCGCTTCTCGCCGTCCTGGGAGACGATCCCCGTCATCACGCGTCCTTCGAGTCGGTGGAGCCGGATCCGGAACCGCGCTCCGGCTCGGACAGGTGGGCCGGCTGGTCCGGCAGCGAGGGGGGCGGCGTCACGGGGATGCCGCGCGCGGCCGTCGCGGCCCGCTGCAGCTCGGCGCGCGCCTGCGGCGACAGCTCGTCGGACGGCGTGGGGCCGCCGGCACGCTGTGCGGCCTGCGCCGCGGGCGTGCCCGCGCGGGACCGCACGACCCAGCCCTCGATGTTGCGCTGCGCGCCCGCGCTGACGCCGAGCGCGCCCGCGGGCACGTCGCGGCGGATCACGGAGCCCGCACCGGTGTACGCGCCGTCGCCGACCGTGACGGGAGCGACGAACATGTTGTCCGCGCCCGTGCGCGCGTGCGAGCCGATCGTCGTGCGGTGCTTGTTCACGCCGTCGTAGTTCACGGTGACGGAGGCGGCACCGACGTTGGAGTGGTCCCCGATCGTCGCGTCGCCGATGTAGGACAGGTGCGGGACCTTGGAGCCCTCGCCGATCTGCGCGTTCTTGGTCTCGACGAACGTGCCGATCTTGCCCTTGCGACCCAGGACCGTGCCGGGGCGCAGGTACGCGTACGGGCCGACGCTCGCCTTCTCGCCGATCACGGCCAGGCTGCCGTGCGTGCGCGTCACGGTCGCGCCCGGGCCGACCTCGACGTCGGTGAGCGTGGTGTCCGGCCCCACGGTCGCGCCGCTGCGGACCACGGTCGCGCCGTGCAGCTGCGTGCCCGGCAGGAGGGTGACGTCCTGCTCGAGCTCGACGTCGACGTCCACCCACGTGGTCGCCGGGTCGACCACGGTGACGCCCTCGCGCATCCAGTCCTCGAGCAGGCGGCGGTTGAGCTCCGCGCGCAGCGCCGAGAGCTGCACCCGGTCGTTCACGCCCTCGACGACGAACGGGTCCTCGGTGCGCAGCGCGCGGACGTGCCCGCCGTCGCCCCGCGCGATCGCCAGCACGTCCGTGAGGTAGACCTCGCCCTGCGCGTTGTCCCGGCCGAGCCGGCCGAGCGCGCCGCGCAGCACGCCGGCGTCGAACACGTAGATGGAGGAGTTGATCTCGCGGATCTCACGCTGCTCGTCGGACGCGTCCTTGTGCTCGACGATCCCGAGCACGTCACCCGTGCCCGGCTCCCGCAGGATGCGCCCGTAGCCGGTCGCGTCCTGGAGCTCGGTGGTGAGCACCGTGACGGCGTTGCCGTCCGCGTGGTGCGCCGCGAGCAGCTCGCCCAGCGTCCCGGCGTCCAGGAGGGGCACGTCGCCCGCGATCACGACGACCGCGCCCTCGACGAGCACGCCCGAGGCCGACCCGGCCTCCCCCGGCTGGTCCAGCGCGACGACGGCACCGGCCTGCGCGGCTGCGTCGAGGCGCGTCATCGCCACCTGCACCGCGCGGCCCGTGCCCGGGATCGCGTCCTGGTCCGCGAGCAGCGCGTCCGGCGCGATCTCGGCGACGTGCGCCGCGACCTTCTCGCGCTCGTGCCGGATCACCACGACGACGCGGCCCGGCTCGAGCGCCTGGGCCGACGCCAGCGCGTGGCCGAGCATGCTGCGGCCGGCCAGGGTGTGCAGGACCTTGGGTGTCGCCGAGCGCATCCGCGTTCCCTCGCCTGCGGCGAGGACGATGACGGCGGCTGGGCGGGGGGTCGTCACCTGTGGGTGCTCCTCGCGGGTGTGCCCGACGAGCCGGGCGGCGGAACCGTACGCGCCTCGCACTCTACCGCCGCATCCTCGCCCCACCCGCCGTCCGGCAGGAGTGCCCGCTCACACCACCGCAGGCTCGCCGGACGCGCTGCCCGCCCGTCCGACGACGTCCGACGACGTCGACCCGGGACCCGACCGGGTGAAAACGGGGCCCCTCCACCGGGACATGTCCACCCAGAACGGGCACGTCCCCGCCAGAGTGGCGAGGTCGTCACGCTCCCCGCGGTCCGCGCGGGCTCGGAGCGGGTTCTCGTCACCGACCGGTCGGGAGCCGGCGGTGCCGGCTGGCTCCGCCCCCAGGATTCGAACCCGGACCTCGAGGCACCAAAGGCCTGTGTGCTGCCGTTACACCAGGGCGGACCGGCTCGTCGCGCGACGAGGCGGCCGGCTCAGTCTGCCAGCACCGTGCGGCCGGCCAGGCGGCGGGGACGCCAGCGCGTCGTCAGCTGACCAGGACCTGCGTCGCGGACTCCTTGAGCTTGCCGTTCGCCCAGCGGACCTGGCGCAGCGTCTCGGCGTGGCAGCGCCCGGTCAGCTCCACGAGCTCGCGGTGCTTGAGCCCCTGGGCGGCCTGCGCCACGAGCTCCCAGTCCACAGAGACGCCCGAGGCCATGAGGTAGACCTCGCGCAGGTCGCGCAGCAGCTCGAGGCCGGGCGCGGCACGCCGCCCGACGAGCTCGCTGCCCTTGTCCCGCAGCCGCGCCACGAGGCTGCTCTCGGTCGCGGCGTCCGGGTCGAGGTCCTCGTCGTAGTCGCGGGCGATGCGGGCGATCTCCCGGACGTGGTCCTGGGACCACACGGCCAGGTCGCGCGCGACGTAGAAGATCTCGTGGTCGACCGCGTGACGGTCGGAGACGCGCAGCAGCTCCGAGGCGAGGTCCCCCTCGTCGCGGTGCAGCTCACGCAGTGCCAGCCCGATCCTCATCGCGCACCTCCCCCGACCTGCTCGTCGGCCAGCGCGGCCGGTCCGCCCCGCGTGGGCGGGACGCCGGCGGCGACCGGTGCGGAGCCCGTCGTCGTCGGGGCGGCCGACGGGCGGCCGTCCGCCGGGGCGACCTTCCGGATCGCGGCCGCGGCCGTCTTGAAGACCGGCTGCTTGGACGCCGGGTCCCACTCGGTGATCGTCAGCTCGTTGGCGGCGCGGCCGGGCTCGTCGCCGTCGGGGGCGCCCGGGGTGTCCCAGTACCCGTAGTGGAACGGCAGGAACAGCACCCCGGGGCGGATGCCGCCCACGCGCACGCGCGCCTCGACCCGGCCGCGCGGCGTGCTGACCTCCGCCAGGTCGCCCTCCACGAGCCCGAGCGCCTGCGCGTCCGGTGCGCTGACCTCGACCCAGACCTCCGGGGCCGCGGCCTGCAGCTGCGGGGAACGGCCCGTCTTGGTCCGGGTGTGGAAGTGGTAGAGCGTGCGACCCGTGGTGAGCTGCAGCGGGAACTCCTCGCTGGGGAGCTCGTGCGGCGGCACGTACTGCGCCGCCTTGATGACCGCCTTGCCGGTGGGGTTGAGCGCCCGGTACTCCGTCTCCTCGACCGGGGCACCGGTCAGCAGGTCGCGGCCGTAGCTCTCGCAGACGTCGGGGTGGGCCCAGAACGAGCCGTCGGCGTACAGGCGCTCGGTGCCGTCGGGCTGCTCGTCGCCGCAGGGCCACTGGATGCCGCTGCCGCCGCGCAGCCGGTCGTAGGTGATCCCGGTGTAGTCGCAGGGCCGCCCGCGCGTGCACTCCTTCCACGCCTCGAACGCGGACTCCGGGTCGTGCCACCGGACCAGCGGCCCGCCGTCCTTGTCCTTCAGCCCCATGCGCTGCGCGAAGTCGACGAAGATCTCGAGGTCGGCCCGCGCCTCGCCGGGCGGCTCCACGGCCTTCTCCGAGAGGTGGACCGTGCGGTCGGTGTTGGTGAACGTCCCCGTCTTCTCCGCCCACGTCGCGGCCGGCAGGACCACGTCCGCGAGCTGTGCGGTCTCCGTCAGGAACAGGTCCTGCACGACGAGGAAGAGCCGCTCCTGCGAGAGCACCGAGCGGATCCGACGCAGCTCCGGCAGCGAGACCGCCGGGTTGGTCCCGCTCACCCACAGCAGCCGGATCGAGCCGTCCTCGACGTAGCGGACCATCTGCATCGCGTGCGTCGGCGGCGAGTAGTGCGGGATGTCCATCGGGTCGATGTTCCACACGCGCGCCAGGTCGGCGACGTGCTCGTCGTTCGACCAGTTCCGGAACCCGGCGAGGTCGCCGTCCGCGCCGCACTCGCGGGTGTTCTCGGCCGTGGGCTGGCCGTTCATCTGCAGCAGCCCGCACCCCGGCCGGCCCAGCATGCCGCGCACCAGGTGCAGGTTGTTGACCTGGACCGCGGCCGCCGTCGCCTGGTGCGACTGGTAGAAGCCCTGCAGCACGGTCGAGGTCAGCCGCTGCGCCGTGCCCAGGAGCCGCGCCGCCTCCCGCAGCCGGTCCTCGGGGACGTCGCAGATCCGTGCGACGACCTCCGGCGGGAACTCGGCGACCCGCTGCGCGAGCTCGTCGTACCCGACCGTGTGCGCCGCGACGTACTCCTGGTCCACCCAGCCGTGGCGCACGATCTCGTGCAGCAGGCCGTTCATGAGCGCGACGTTGGTGCCCGGCCGCGGGGCCAGGTGCACGGTCGCGGCGCGCGCCACGGGGGTCAGGCGGGGGTCGACGCACACCACCGCGGGCGGGTCCTCGCCCGCGAGGCGGTCCAGCACGCGCATCCACGAGACCGACTGGGTCTCGGCCATGTTGTTGCCGAACAGCGCGATGACGTCCGCGTGGTCGATGTCCGCGAGCGTCCCGGGCTGCCCGTCGCACGCGAAGGACTCCTTGAGCGCCGCCGCGGCCGTCGCCGTGCACAGCCGCGTGTTGCCGTCCACGTGGTTGGTCCCGATGCCGCCGTGGCCGATCACGCCGAGCGTGTAGTACTCCTCGGCGAACAGCTGGCCGCTGGTGTAGAAGCCGACCGCGCTCGGCCCCTGCTCCTCGAGCAGCGCCCGGGTCCGCGCGACCACCAGGTCCATCGCGGTGTCCCAGTCGGTCTCCACGAGCTCGCCGTCGCGCCGCACCAGGGGACGCGTCAGGCGGTCCGACGAGGCGTTGGCCTGCCACCCGTACAGGTCCTTCACCCCGAGGCGCCCGTGGTTCACCCGGTCCTGCGCGCGCCCGCGCACGCCGACCACCCGGCCGTCCTTGACCGCGACGTCGAGCGCGTCGCCGTTGGAGTGCAGGATCGAGGCGCTCTGCGCCCACCGCTCGACCTCGTGCGGCTCGACCCCGTCCGCGAGGAACGAGTCGACCCGCATCGGCCACGTGGTGCCCGGCGCGTACGGCGTGCGCGTCCCCCACGGCTCGGCGATCCGGTCTGTCGCGCTCATGCTGCTCTCCCCACCTCGGATGCCGGCCGCGCGGCGACGCCCTCGTCGGTCCGACTCCGCCACCGAACCGCCGGTTCCCGGGTCCCGCAAGCCGAGCGACGCGCCCGCCGGGCGGGCGTCGAGGGGCGTCGGCGCGGCAGCCTAGGGTGACGGTCGTGACGAGCGACGCGCCTGCCGTGGAGATGTGGACCGACGGAGCCTGCAAGGGCAACCCCGGGGTCGGTGGCTGGGGCGCGTGGATGCGGTTCGGCGGCCACGAGCGCGAGCTGTTCGGCGGGTCCCCGCACACGACGAACAACCAGATGGAGCTCACGGCCGTGATCGAGGGGCTGCGCGCGCTGAACCAGCCGTGCTCGGTGACGCTCCACGTCGACTCCACCTACGTCATGAACGGGCTGACCAAGTGGCTGCCCGGGTGGAAGCGCAACGGCTGGCGCACCGCCGACAAGAAGCCGGTGAAGAACCAGGACCTGTGGATGGCCCTCGACACCGAGGTCGCGCGCCACGCGATCCGCTGGGTGTGGGTCAAGGGCCACGCCGGGGACCCGGGCAACGAGCGCGCGGACGCGCTGGCGAACAAGGGCGTCGACGCGGTGCGCGCCGGACGCTGATACCGGACGTCGGGCCCGCGGCCCGCGTGCGCACGGCATGATGGGCGCGTGGCGGACGGCAAGCGGGCACCCAGGTCGAGGATGACCGGGGTCCAGCGGCGCGCCCAGCTGCTCGACGTCTCGCGCCGGCTGTTCGCCGAGAAGGGCTTCGAGGGCACGTCGGTCGAGGAGATCGCGGCGCGCGCCGAGGTCTCCAAGCCGGTGGTCTACGAGCACTTCGGCGGCAAGGAGGGCGTGTACGCGGTCGTCGTGGACCGCGAGATCCAGGCCCTGACCGGCGCGCTCACCGGTGCGCTGGAGGGCGGCGGTCACCCCAAGGTGCTGGTCGAGCGGACCGCGCTCGCGCTGCTGACGTACATCGAGACGTCCGAGGACGGCTTCCGCATCCTGGTCCGCGACTCCCCCGTCGCCCAGGCGACCGGGACGTTCTCGAGCCTGATCGGCGACGTCGCCACGCAGGTCGAGCACCTGCTCGCGGACCAGTTCAAGAAGCAGGGTCAGGACCCCAAGACGGCGCCGATGTACGCGCAGATGCTCGTCGGGATGGTCGCGCTGACGGGCCAGTGGTGGCTCGACGCGCGCCGCCCCGGCAAGTCCGACGTCGCGGCCCACCTGGTGAACCTCGCCTGGAACGGGCTCTCGGGCCTCGAGCGGCGGCCCACGCTCACCAAGGAGCCGGTCGACAGGCCGGCCGACGAGACCGAGCCACGCCGGGGCTGAGCCGTCGAGATTCTCGACGTCGAGTAATCTCGCGTCATGGCGGACACCGGCGCGCACGACGAGGTCGACCGCATCGTCGCCGCGTGGCACCGCGAGCGCCCGGACCTGGACATCCGCCCGCTCGAGGTGCTGTCCCGCGTCAGCCGGCTCGCGCGGCACCTGGACCTGGCCCGCCGCGGCGCGTTCAGCCGGCACGACCTGGAGACCTGGGAGTTCGACGTGCTCTCGGCGCTGCGGCGCGCGGGGGCGCCCTACCGGCTGTCGCCCGGTGCGCTGCTGACCCTCACGCTCGTGACCTCCGGGACCATGACCAACCGGATCGACCGGCTGGAGAGCAAGGGCCTGGTGGAGCGGCAGCCCTCGCCCGACGACCGGCGCGGCGTCCTGGTCCAGCTCACCGACGCCGGCCGTGCCCGTGTCGACGCCGCGTTCGCCGATCTCCTGGACACCGAGCGGACGCTCCTGGGCGACCTCCCCGAGCCGGACCGCACGGCCCTGGTCGACCTGCTGCGCCAGGTCCTGTCCCCCTTCGACACGCCCCACTGACCGCCCGCGTCGGGTGGCCGGGCGTCACTCGGCGAGCTCGGCCGCTTCCAGCCAGGCCAGCTCGAGGTCCTCGCGCTCCGCGGCCAGCGCCCGCAGGTCCGCGTCGAGGCGCGTGATCGCCTCGTGGTCGGTGGCCTGCGCCGCCATCTGGTCGTGGAGGCCCTTCTCGAGGTCGGCGATCTTGGCCAGGCGGCGCTCGATGCGCGTGACCTCCTTGCGTGCCGCGCGCACGTCCGCGGCGGAGCGCACGGGCTCGGGCGGCGTGCCCGCACCGGCCGCCGCGGTCTCGTCGGGCACGTGCGTGCGCGCACCGGCACCGGAGCCAGCACCTGCACCGGCACCCGAGAGCGCGGCCCGGCGCAGCGCCAGGTACTCCTCGACGCCGCCCGGGAGGTCGCGCAGGTGGCCGTCCCCCAGGAGCGCGAGCTGGCGGTCGCAGACGCGCTCGAGCAGGTAGCGGTCGTGCGAGACGACGATCAACGTGCCCGGCCAGCCGTCGAGCAGGTCCTCGAGGGCCGCGAGCGTGTCGGTGTCGAGGTCGTTGGTGGGCTCGTCGAGCAGCAGCACGTTGGGCTCGCCGACGAGCAGGCGCAGCAGCGACAGGCGCCGCCGCTCGCCGCCGGACAGGTCGCGCACCGGCGTGCGGGCCCGGTCCTTGGTGAAGCCCAGGCGCTCGACGAGCTGGCTCGCGGTCAGCTCCTTGCCGCCGACGACGACCGAGCGCTTCTCCGCCTCGACGACCTCGACGACGCGCAGGTCCGCGACCTCGTCGAGGTCCTCGACGTCCTGCCGCAGCTCCGCGACGCGGATGGTCTTGCCACGCTTGACCCGGCCGGCGTCGGGCGCGAGGCGGCCGGACAGCAGCCGCAGCAGGCTCGTCTTGCCCGCGCCGTTGACGCCTACGAGGCCGAACCGGTCCCCGGGGCCGATCCGCCACGTCACGTCGTCGAGCAGCGTGCGCCCGCCCAGGGCGAGCGTGACGTCCTCGACGTCCAGCACGTCCTTGCCGAGCCGCGCGGTGGCCATGCGGGTGAGCTCGAGGTTGTCGCGCGGCGGCGGCTCGTCGGCGATGAGCGCCGAGGCCGCGTCGAGGCGGAACTTGGGCTTGGACGTGCGCGCGGGCGCGCCGCGGCGCAGCCACGCGAGCTCCTTGCGCAGCAGGTTCTGCCGCTTCTCCTCCGTCACCGAGGCGGTGCGGGCGCGCTCGGCCCGCGCCAGCACGTACGCGGCGTAGCCGCCGTCGTACTGGTCCACCACCCCGTCGTGCACCTCCCAGGTCCGGGTGCAGACCGCGTCGAGGAACCAGCGGTCGTGCGTCACGACGACGAGCGCGCCGTTGCCGCGGCCGAACCGCTGGACCAGGTGCTCGGCGAGCCAGGCCACGCCCTCGACGTCCAGGTGGTTCGTCGGCTCGTCGAGGACCAGCACCTCGTCGTCCCGCACCAGCAGCGCCGCGAGCGCGACGCGGCGGCGCTGCCCCCCGGACAGGGTGGTGAGGTCGGCGCCCAGGTCGACGTCCGGCAGCAGGCCGTCGTGGACCGCGCGGATCCGGGCGTCGGAGGCCCACTCGTGCGCGTCCGCGCTGCCGTGGACCGCGTCGAGGACCGTCCCGCCGCCCAGCTCGTCGCGCTGGTCCAGCATCGCCAGGCGCGTGCCGCCCGCGCGCGTCACCCGTCCGTCGTCGGCCTCCTGCGTCCCGGCCAGGACGCGCAGCAGCGTGGACTTGCCGGCGCCGTTGGGGCCGACGACGCCGATGCGCTGGCCGTCGTCGAGGCCGAGGCTGACCCCGTCGAGCAGGACGCGGGTGCCGAGCGCCAGGGAGACGCGGTCCGCGCCGAGCAGGTGAGCCATGAGGACTCGAGGCTACCCGCCGCGCGACCGCGCCCCCGTCCGGGCGGGCGGCCGCTCAGCGCGCCAGGTACGCGCCGAGCTGGTCGAGGATCCCCGCGCACCCGGCCTCGCGGCCGTCCAGGTCCTCCTGCCCGCCCGCGTACACGCCCTGCTCGGTATAGGTCAGGCGCGTGCCGCCCTCGACCGCCTCGAACGTCGTGGTGACCAACGACGTCGACAGGTACGCGTGGTCGACCCACATGTCGTAGGTGTGCACGATGCGCTCGTTCTCCACGAGGTCGCTGTAGCGCGCGACGTACCGGCTGCGCGGGCCGCCGTGCCACTGGCCGTCCTCGACCGCCAGCCCGCCGGGCCGGAAGTCGTGCGACGCCTCGTCGACGTCGAAGCTCTCCTCCGCGCCGAACCAGTGCGCGCGCTGCTCGTCGTCGGCGTGCGCGGCCCACACCCGCTCCACCGGGACGGGGTAGGTGCGCTCGATGGTGAACGAGCCGTGGACCAGCTCGGGCGTGGTCGTCGTGGTCATGACTGCTCCTGGGTGGGGTGGTCCGACGCCAGGTGGGCGCCGAGGCGGTCGAGGCGGCGCTCGGCCGGCAGCCGTTGGGCCGCCAGCCAGGCCGTGGGGTCGGTGAGCGCGCCGGGCACCAGCGAGCAGGTGCGCACGCGCCCGATCTTCTGCGACGTGACGATGCCCGCGTCCTGGAGCACGGCGAGGTGCTGCAGGACCGCCGGCAGGGACATCGCGAGCGGCTCGGCGAGCGTGCCGACCGATGCGGGACCGCGGACGAGTCGTTCGACGACCGCCCGGCGGCTCGCGTCCGACAGGGCGTGGAACACCTTGTCGAGACCGGATTGGTTAAGCATGTGCTTAAGTATTAGCCGACGAGCATGCCCCGTCAAGGGGTGAGCGGGACGTCAGTCGGTGGCGACGACGCGGGCGCCCGCGACGGGGCCGGTCGCGGTCAGCACGCGGTCGGCGACGCCCGCCGCGGTGAACGCCGCCGCGAGCACCAGGGCGTGCTGGCGGCTGCGACCGAGCGCCGCCACCGTCGGGCCCGAGCCGGAGACGACGACGCCGAGCGCGCCGGCGTCCTGCGCGACCGCGAGGGGCTGCGCCAGGCCCGGGTCGAGCTCGAGCGCGGCCGGCTGCAGGTCGTTGTGCAGGGCGGCGCCGAGCGCCCGCGGGTCGCCCGCACGCAGCGCCTGCAGGAGCGGCACGTCGTCGTCGAGGTCCGGCAGCACCGCCAGCTCGTCGTCGGGCGCGCCCGCGCGCAGCTCGTCGAGCGCGCCGTACACCGCGCCGGCGGACAGGCCGCGGTCCTGCACGGCGAAGGCCCAGTGGAACTCGCCGCGGCCCAGGACGGGTGTGAGCACGTGGCCGCGGCCCTGACCCACCGCGGTGTGCCCCTGCAGCACGAACGGCACGTCGGAGCCCAGCTCCGCCGCGAGGTCGACCAGGTCGGCGCGGCTCAGGCCGGTCTGCCACAGGGCGTCGCACGCGAGCAGCGCGGCCGCGGCGTCGGCGGAGCCGCCGGCCATGCCCCCGGCCACGGGCACGCCCTTGTCGATGTGCAGCCGCACGCCCTCGTCGACCCCCGACGCCCGCGCCAGCAGCTCGACGGCGCGCAGGGCGAGGTTCGACGAGTCCGTGGGCACCAGGTCGGACTGCGGGCCCGAGACCGTCACCACGCGCTCGTCGGACGCGCGGGCGACGACCTCCTCGAAGACCGACACGGCCTGGAAGACCGTCATCAGCGGGTGGTAGCCGTCGGGCTGCACGGGGCCCACGTGGAGCGACAGGTTGACCTTGCCCGGCGCGCGCACGCGCACCTCACGGGAGGTCACCACCTCGACGGAGCTCAGCGTCACGGCTCCACCGTGCCATGCCCGGCGCCGTCGCGCGGAAGATGCTCGGCGATCCGGGCGAACCCGGCGACGTCCACCGTCTCCCCCCGCGCCTGCGCGTCCACCCCCGCCGCCGCGAGCGCCGCGACCACGGCCTCGCCCGAGCCGAACAGGGGCGCGAGCGCCGAGCGCAGCATCTTGCGGCGCTGCGCGAACGCCGTGTCGATCACGGCGAAGACCTGCTCGCGCGTCGCGCTGGTGGTCGGCGGCTCCCGGCGGTCCAGCCGCACCAGCGCGGAGTCGACGTTGGGCGCGGGCCAGAACACCGAGCGCCCGACCGTCGCGGTGCGCCGCACGTCCGCGTACCAGGCGGCCTTGGCCGACGGCACGCCGTACGTCCGGCTGCCCGGGGGCGCCGCGAGCCGGTCCGCGACCTCGGCCTGGACCATGACCAGCCCGTGCTCGAGGGAGGCGAACCGCTGGAGGAACGTCAGCAGCACGGGGACCGAGACGTTGTAGGGCAGGTTCGCGACGAGGGCGCGCGGGGGCGGTCCCGGCAGCTCGGTGACCTGGAGGGCGTCGCGCAGGACCACCGTGAGCCGGGGGTCGCCCGCGGCGTCGCGCAGCACCGCGGGCTCGTCGGGCGCGGTGCCGTCCGGACGCAGCCCGGCGTGCGCCGCGACCGTGCCGGGCAGCAGACGCGCCAGGACCGGGTCGATCTCGACCGCGACCACGTCCGCGCCCGCCTCGAGCAGGCCGAGCGTCAGCGAGCCCAGCCCCGGCCCCACCTCGACCACCCGCATGCCCGGCTCCACGCCCGCCTGCCGGACGATCTTGCGCACCGTCCCGCCGTCGAGCACGAAGTTCTGCCCGAGCGTCTTCGTCGGGCGGACGCCCGCACGCTCCGCGAGGTCGCGGATCTCCACGGGGCCGAGCAGCGTCACGGTCATGCGGGGAGCCTACGAGAGCCGGTACGACGACGCCCCGCCCTCCCGCGCGCGGCGGGAGGACGGGGCGTGCGTCACGCTCGCGGGGTCAACTGAACAGCCGGCTCCCGCAGACCGGCCACTGGCCGGCGCCCGAGCGGAGGTAGAGCATCTTGGCGCGCGCGGTCTGCTCCGCGGCCGAGGCCTGCGAGGGCAGGCCCGAGCCGCCGACGGCCTGCCACGTCGCCACCGAGAACTGGTAGAGGCCGTGGTAGAGACCGTTCGAGGAGACGATCGACGGGTTGCCGCCCGACTCGCACTGCGCCAGCGCGGGCCAGTTGAGCGAGTCCGCGTCGGTCGTGTCGCCGATCGGGCCGGGGTTGCTGGGCCGGCTCGGGGTCGGCTGGACCACCGGGCGCTCCTTGGTGCCGACCGCGATGACCTCGTCGACCGGCTTGCGCGTGATGCGGTTGGTGACCTCGACGCGCGAGGTCTCCTTGCCGTCCACCGTGGTGACGCGGTCGACGATCAGGCGCAGCCCGGTGACACCCTCGGTCACCACGGACTCCTCGCCCTCGTACGCGTCCTCGTCCTGCGTGGTCGAGGAGTCGTACTCGAGCTTCTGGACCCGCTTGACGTCCTTCACGACGACCCGCTGGACCACGACGACGACGTGGCCGTGCACGTCGTTGCGGACCGAGACCCGGTCCAGGTCGTTCAGCGTGATGCCGGCGTCGTCGAGCGCGCCGGCCACCGTGGTGTCCGCGTCGTCGACGTCGACCATGTCGCCGTCCACGATCACGCGGGCCGGGCCGTCGATGCTGAGGTCGAGCGCGAGCTGCGGGCGGCCGCCCGACGAGCGCGACGCCACGAGCTGGACGTCGGGGTCGCGGGTCGCGAGCAGGTCGAGCGCCTCGTCGGCGGTCAGGGCGGTGGTCCACACCTGACGCTGCTCGCCGTCCTGGTCGACCCAGATCTGGTGCGCCGAGCGCACCGTGACGACCGCGCCGTCCGTGAGGGCGCCCGAGGGCGAGACCGCGTCGCGGGCGCCGACCGTGATGCCCTCGTCGGTGAGCAGGTTGTCCACCGAGCCGGCGAACGTGCTGACCTGGTGCGTGACGCCGTCCACGTCGACCGTGACGGTCTTGTGCGCCTGGGCGTAGGCGGCGGTGCCGCCGCCGATCACCAGCGCGCCCGCCGCGACGGCGGCCGGCAGGACCAGGCGCCGCTTGCGCCCGCCCTGGGGGGTGTCGTCGCCCTCGGGGGGCGTCGGGGTGGTGACGTCGAGGGCCTCGGTGGGGGCCGTCTGCGACGAGGTGGCGCGAGTACGCGCGGAGGGGCGAGCGAGGCGGGTGAAGAACTGCACGTGGCTCCAGCCGTCGTGGGACCCGGGCACGGGGTCAGGAGCGCGCCCGTACGGACGCCCGACGTGCGGGCCCGGCGGACCGGGCGGTGCCGTGGCGCCTGGAGGGAGGCACCACCGTCGGTTCCGGATCCCCGATCCGGCTGTCGAGCGCCGCCCCGGATGACCGTGGACGGCGACGCTGCGTGAGGGGCGTTCGAGCCCGCTGGCCGCACAGCGACACGCGACCGTAACCCAATCGTGATCATCCGTCCACCACGGACGGATCGGGCCACGAAGGGTCGGTCAAGCGGCGACCCGTGGCGCCCCAAGCCGTGACCGAGCGGCGGTCACGGGCGGGTCAGTACCAGTGCTTCACCTGGAAGTGGGACCACGCGCCGCACGGGGTGCTGTAACGACTCTTGATGTAGTTCAGACCCCACGTGATCTGCGTCGCAGGGTTGGTGCGCCAGTCTGCGGCCACCGACGCCATCTTGGTGCCGGGCAGCGCCTGCGGGATCCCGTAGGCACCCGACGACCGGTTCTCCGCATTCACCCGCCAGCCGCTCTCCGCGGTCCACAGCGGGAGCAGGCAGGCGAACTGGTCGTCGCCCCAGCCGCGCGCCGCGGCCATCTGCTTGCCGAGCGCCTGCGCGGTGCCCGGGGACACGTTCACCGCCGTGGGCAGCTCCGCCGTGCCGACGGTGACGACCTGCGTGACCGGTGGCGTCGTGATCACCGACGTCACCACGGTGCGTCCGACGACCGCGCCGCCGACGACCTCGAGCTCGTAGGTGGTCGTCCGCACGCCGGCCTTGCCGGGCTGCGTGATGATCCGCGTGCCCTTGGGGAGGGAGTCGTCCTCGACCTCCTCCTCGTCGAAGGGGAGCGCCTCGGTCACCACCTCGCCGCTGCTCTGGCCGCGCGTCACCAGGACCGCGAGGCCGTCCACCGCCGCCGCGTCGAGCGGCACGGAGACCTGGTCGCCCTCGTTCAGCACCAGGCCGATGTCGCGCAGCGCGTCGCGCACCGTCGCGCCGGTGCTCACGCCGTCGATCACCTGGCCGTCCACGACGAGGTGGATCTCCTTGAGCGTCGAGACGTGGAGCGTGCCGCGGCCGAGCGCGGCGGAGCGGGACGCCGACAGGCGCACCTCGCCGTCGCGCAGCCCCATCCCGTCGACCGCCTCGCCGACCGTGAGCGCCGTGGTCCAGACCGTGCGCGGCGCCCCGTCCACCTCGACGTCGAGCTGGCGCGCGTGCCGGACGACGATCTGCTCGCCCTTGCCGACGGCCTGGTCCAGGCCCGGCGCGACCAGGTCCCGCTCGCCGACCTCGATGCCGCCCGCGCCCAGCACCTGGCCGACCGTGCGGCCGAAGCCCTCGACCTGCACCACGGAGCCGTCGACGTCGACGGTGACCTCCTTGTGCATGACCGCGAACGCGCTCGTCGCGCCCGCGACCAGCGCGAGCACCAACCCCTGCGTGACCGCGCGCGCCATCCGGCGCGGAGGTCCGGCGCGGTGGGTCCGGCGAGAGCCGTCGGTGACGGGGCGCTCTCGCGACGTGCTCACGCGGCGGGTCCTTCCGTCGTCGGGGCGGGCCTCGCGCAGCGCGCGGCGGCCCGGGTGGAGGTGCTCGTCGTCCTGTTCGTCATGCCGTGTCAGCCCTGCCCCGGCCGGACGACCGTCCGACCGTAACCGATCTGTGATCGGCAGCGGTAGCCGAGAACTCGACCCCCCGGCGCCACGATCACCCGGCCGCTCCCGCGCCCCCGGCGTGTCGCCCGGCGTGTCGATCGACGCGCCGCCGGCCCGGGCCGCCGAACCCCTCGGCCGCCGCCTTCAGCGACGCCGTGGTGGTGCGACACGCCGCGTCCGGCACGGCGTGTCGCACCACCACGGCTTCACCGAAGCTGCCGAGCACGAGCCGGGATCCGGCGGCCGACCGACGGTGCGGCGTCACCAGGGGCCGTAGACCTGGTCCGTGGTGCGGGTCAGGGCGGCGCAGAGCTCGGGCAGGTCCTGACCCCGTGCCTCCGCCAGCGCGCGGACCGTGCCGCCGAGCAGGTAGGGCGCGTTGGGGCGACCGCGCCACGGGTGCGGCGTCAGGTACGGCGCGTCGGTCTCGACGAGCAGCAGGTCGACCGGCAGCGCCCGGGCCGCCGCGCGCAGGTGCTCGTTGGCCGGGTAGGAGACGGGACCCGCGAACGAGCAGAACCAGCCGTGCTCGGCCGCCACCTGCGCCAGCCCCTGGTCGCCGGAGAAGCAGTGGAACACCGTGCGCTCGGGCGCACCGTCGCGCAGCAGCAGCTCGACGACCTCGTCGTGCGCGTCCCGGTCGTGGATCTGCAGCGCGAGGCCGAGCTCCTTGGCGAGCGCGACGTGCGCGCGGAACGCCTCGCGCTGCACCGCGCGCCCCAGCGGCCCGGCGCGGAAGAAGTCGAGTCCCGTCTCGCCGATCGCGCGGATGCGCGGGTTGCCGCGCGCGGTCGTCGCGACCAGGTCCAGGGCCTCGTCGAGCGGCATCGCGTGCCACTCCTGCGGGTCGGGCTCGAGCCCGTCCGGGGCCACCTCGCGCACGCCCGCGTGCAGCACCGCCTCGTTGGGGTGGACGGCGACGGCCCCGACGAGCGAGGGGTGCTCGCGCACCACGGCGTCCGTCCAGCGCACCGACCCGACGTCGCAGCCCACCTGCACCATGCGCGGCACGCCGGCCGCCGCCGCGCGCTCGAGGTGCGCGACGAGCCCGGGCAGCTCCGGCTGTGCGCCGGACTGCTCGTCCGACTGGGCGCCCGATCGCGTGCCCGACGGCGCGCTCGGGCCGGTCCAGCCGTCCGCGCGCCAGGTGACGACGGTCTCCAGGTGCGTGTGGTTGTCGACCACCGGCACCGGGAGGGGCTCGGGCGTCGCCGGCCACCCGCGTTCGCGCGTGCGTGCCATCGTCAGCGCGACCGGTAGCGCTCGAGCTCCTCCTCGACGATCGAGTCGTCGAGCTTGGTGAACACCGGGGTCGGCTTCGCCACCGGGGTCCCGGGCACCAGCGCCGTCGTCGCCCACGCGGGCACGTCGCGGTAGTCCCCCGTGATCACCGGGTAGGAGCGCGAGTCGTCGTCCAGATCCGTGACCTCCTCGAGCCGCGGCTGCGGCGCGAACACGCCCGTGCCGCCCAGCGTCTCGTGGACCTTCTGCGCGGAGTGCGGCAGGAACGGGGCCAGCAGCGTGTTGGCGTCGCTGACCACCTGCGCGGCGGTGTTCAGCACCGTGCCGAGCCGCTCGCGGTCCGCGGTGAGCTTCCACGGCTCGGTGTCGGAGACGTAGCGGTTCGCCTCCTGGACCACCCGCATCGCCTCGGAGATCGCCGCGCGGTGGCGGTGCGTCCCGACGAGGTCGCCGACCGTGCCGAACGCCGCGCGTGACTGCTCGAGGATCCCCCGGTCCACGTCCAGCAGCGGGCCGGCGGCAGGGATCTCCCCGAAGTTCTTGTGGATCATGCTCGCGGTGCGGTTCACCAGGTTGCCCCAGCCGGCCACGAGCTCGTCGTTGGTGCGGCGCAGGAAGTCCGCCCACGTGAAGTCGGCGTCCTGGTTCTCCGGCCCGGCGACCGCGATGAAGTAGCGCAGCGCGTCCGGCTGGTAGCGCGCGAGCATGTCCCGCACGTAGATGACGATGCCGCGCGACGACGCGAACTTCTTGCCCTCCATGGTGAGGAACTCGCTGCTCACCACCTCGGTCGGGAGCTGCAGCTGCCCGAACGCCCCCGGCGCCCCGCCCTTGTCCCCCAGCCCGTCGTAGCCCAGGAGCTCGGCGGGCCAGATCTGGGAGTGGAACGTGATGTTGTCCTTGCCCATGAAGTAGTAGGACAACGCCTCCGGGTCGTTCCACCAGGCGCGCCATGCGTCGGGGTCACCCGAGCGGCGGGCCCACTCGATCGACGCGGACAGGTAGCCGATCACGGCGTCGAACCACACGTACAGGCGCTTGTTGGGGTTGGACTCCCAGCCCTCGAGCGGCACGGGGATGCCCCAGTCGATGTCCCGGGTCATGGCGCGCGGCCGCAGGTCGTCGATGAGGTTGAGGCTGAAGTTCAGCACGTTGGGTCGCCAGTCGGTGCGCGTGCGCAGCCAGGCGTCCAGCGCGTTGGCGAACGCCGGCAGGTCGAGGAAGAAGTGCGTCGACTCGACGAACTTCGGGGTCTCGCCGTTGATCCGGCTGCGCGGGTTCTTCAGGTCGATCGGGTCCAGCTGGTTGCCGCAGTTGTCGCACTGGTCACCGCGCGCGCCGTCGTAGCCGCAGATGGGGCAGGTGCCCTCGATGTAGCGGTCCGGCAGGGTGCGCCCGGTGCTCGGGCTGATCGCGCCCATGGTCGTCTTCTCGACCATGTAGCCGTTCTTGTGCACGGTGCGGAACATCTCCTGCACCACGGCGTAGTGGTTGCGCGTCGTCGTGCGGGTGAACAGGTCGTACGTCAGGCCCAGTGCCGTCAGGTCCTCCGCGATCACGCGGTTGTACTTGTCCGCGAGCGCCTGCGCCGTGGTCCCCTGCTTGTCCGCCTCGACCAGGATCGGCGTCCCGTGCTCGTCGGTGCCCGAGACCATGAGGACGTCGTGGCCCGCCATGCGCATGTACCGGGAGAAGACGTCCGAGGGGACGCCGAATCCGGCGACGTGACCGATGTGGCGGGGGCCGTTCGCGTAGGGCCACGCGACGGCGGACAGGATGCGGGACATGCGCCCGATCCTAGGTGAGCGGGAGCTGCACGCACCGTCCGTCCCGCGTGGTCCACGTCGGCGGCGGCGGCGGGACGAACGGCGAGACCGTGGTCGTGAAGAGGCCGACCGCGTCCACCACCGTCTCGACCTTCTGGTCCACGCGCGCGAGGTCCGCCATGCGATCGACGCGCGCGACGACTCGCGACAGCAGCTCGGGCAGGTCGTCGGTCCGACGAAGGAGGTTCGCGATCGTCTCGAGGGTCCCGGTCACCGTGAGCGCGAGCCGCTGCGCGAGCCGCGCGACCCGCTTGCCGACGTCGGCGGCGATCTTGGGCAGAGCGAGGCCGCCCGTCAGGAGCGCCTGGCCGAGAGCGCTGCTGACCATGGCGACCAGCTCGGACAACGCCTCACGGATCAGGTCGTGCACCGCGTGGACGATGCTCGCGCAGACCCGCACCGCCGCCGACACCCCGTTGCAGACCGCACCCAGTCCGTCGACGAGCGTCGCCTGCATCCCCGAGTGCACGCGGTAGGCGGCGACGTGCGCGCCCTCGAGCCCGACGAGGTCACGCGCCGCGTCGTCGCGCAGCCCGGTGGCCACAGCGCCCACCGTGAGGCCGACCGCGGCCCACTGGTCCGCCGACCGCTCGACCTGCTGGAAGTCGCCGGTGAAGTCGTTGAACCAGTCGCACAGCGGGTGCAGGTGCTCGAGCACCCAGCCCGCACCCATCGACGCGAGCTCGCCGATCGGATCGAGGACGAGGCCGACGGCGCCTGCCGCCGCCCCCAGACCGGTGACCGCTGCGGCGACCCACCTCCCGCTGCCCAGGTCGTTTACCACGTTCAGGATGTCCTCGGGCAGACCGGATCCCGTGAGGTCGGGCGTGCTCACAGCACCACCGCCTCGAGGAGGCGGCGACCCCTCGCGAGCACGTCGCCGACGACCGAGTCGAGCTCCTGGTACGCCACGGCCGACGCCTCCAGGCCGCCCGCGGTCGCCGACAGGCTCGCGGACGCCGCCGCGAGCGCGCCGCAGACCCCGGTCTGCAGGCGTCCGACCATGAGGCCCAGGCCCGCCATCACGACCCCGTACGCCGCCTGGTCCACCGCTGCCACAGCCTGGTCCACGCTGCGGTCCAGCTCGCCTGCGCGGCCCTCCACGTGCGACGCGTGCCTGCGCAGCGCCGCCAGATCGATGTCGAACCCCTCCACCTGTTCCCCCTGCCTCGCCGTTCCTCGGTGGCGCGACGGTAGCGAGCAGCTCACGTTCGGCGTCGGGAGGCCTGTGGATGGCCGTGCGCGGCGGGAGCCGGCGAGCTCGGGTCAGTCGACGACGACGCGCAGGAGCCGGTCGTCGCCGTCGGACGGCTCGCCGCGGCCGTCGCGGTTGTTCGTCAGCACCAGCAGCGCGCGCTCGTCGTCGGACGCGTCCTCGTCGGACCGTGAGCCGGGGCCGCCCGCCGTACCCAGCGCCACCACGGCGCGGAGACGACCGTGCTCGCCCGTGAGGAGCGCCTGCGGCTCACCGACGCCGTCGGCGTCGGTCTCCCCGACCGGCCGCAGCGGGACCCGCCACAGCGTCTCCCCGCGCAGCCCGGCGAGGTAGACGGCCTCGTCGGTCACGGCCAGGCCGCTGGGCGACGCGTCGTCGGTGGCCCAGACCGCGACGGGGTCGACGAAGTCGCCGCCGCCGCCCCGGCCCTCGACCACCGGCCAGCCGTAGTTGGCGCCCGGGTGGATCACGTTGAGCTCGTCCCACGTGTCCTGGCCGAACTCGGCGGCGAACGTGCGCCCGTCGGCGGACCACCCGATGCCCTGCACGTTGCGGTGCCCGTAGCTCCACACCGGCGACCCGGCGAACGGGTTGCCGGGCGCGGGGTCGCCGTCGGGGGTCACGCGCAGGATCTTGCCGCCGAGCGAGTCGAGGTCCTGCGCGGCGTCCGGGTCCCCCGCGTCACCCGTGGTGATCCACAGGCAGCCGTCCGGGCCCAGCGCGACGCCGCCGCCGGAGTGGTACCACTGACGCGGGATGCCGGTCAGGACGGGGGTGAGGTCGCCGAGGGTCGTCCCGCTCAGCGTCGCGCGCAGCACCCGGTTGTCGTCGGCGGTCGTCGCGTACAGCGCCACGTCCACCGCGTCGTCGCGCTCCGCCAGCACGGTCACGCCCAGCAGGCCGCTCTCCGCCTCGTGCACCACGACGTCCGCGAGCTCGTCCGCGCCCGGGCCGTCGACCGGCGTGACGGTGCCGTCCGGCTCGACGAGCACCACGCCGGCGTCGTCGCGCAGCGTGAGCAGGACCCGGCCGTCGGACAGGGGCGCGATCCCCCACGGCACCGCCAGGTCGGTGGCGACCGTGCTGACCTCGACGCCGACGGTCGCGCTGCCGGGCGCGACGTCCGCGTCCTCGTCGGCCTCGGGGAGCGTGGTGCACCGAGCGGGTCGCGCGTCAGGAGTCGGCGTCGGGCTCGGGCCGGGCGCGCTCGTCGTCGGGTCCGACGAGGGCGCGGTCGCGTGCCGCGCGGACGTCACGGTGGGCGCGGGCTCGTCGCCGGGTCCCGTGCACCCCGCCAGGACGAGCACGACGACGAGCGCCCCCGCCCCGGTCAGCGCGCGAGGCACCACGCGGTCACGCCCCGGGGTCCGACGAGCGGGCGCCGTCCGAGGCGCCGGTGCCACCCTCGCCGTCGGCGGCCGAGCCCGCCGGGAACGCCGCGTCGCTCGCCGTCAGCTCCACGCCGGCCGCCCGCAGCTCGTCGCGCGCGGCCGCCCCCAGCTCGGGCGTGACCGGCACGGTGAGGTCGGTCAGCACGCGCGTGCGCAGGCCCTCGGCGTGCGCGTCGAGCGCGGTCGCGCGCACGCAGTGCGACTCCGCGATCCCGACCACGTCGACGTCGGTCACCCGCTCCTCGCGCAGGATCGCCGCGAGCGAGCGCCCCTCGCCGTCCACGCCCTCGAAGCCGGAGTACGCGGCCGCGTACTCGCCCTTCTTCACGCTGACGTCCGGACCGAGCTCCGAGAGCGCGGGATGCAGCTCGGCCTCCTCGGTGCCCGCGACGCCGTGGGGCGGCCACGTGTCGACGAAGTCCGGCTGCTCGGAGAAGTGCGCGCCGGGGTCGACGTGCCAGTCCTGCGTGGTGACGACCAGGTCGTACCGGTCGTGCGTCGCGGCCGCGTACCGCGCGATCGCCTCGGCCACGGCGTTCCCGCCCGCCACGGGCAGCGCGCCGCCCTCGCAGAAGGTCGGCTGCACGTCCACGACGAGCAGCGCCCGACGCCCCTCACCCATCACGGTCTCCCTCGCGTCCGGTCCTCCTCCACCCTCGCACGCCGGGTCCGCCCCCGCGCGGCACCCCGGCGGTCGAGGACCCGTCCCGGGGCGGACGACCGGTGCCGACGTCCGCTGAGCCGTCCGGCGCAGATCAGGCCGGGCGCGTCAGGTCACGCGGGGGCCGCGAGGCGGTGGAGGTCGGCGTACGCGCCGTCGGCGGCGACGAGCTCGTCGTGCGACCCGATCTCGACGAGCCGGCCGTCGCGCATCACGGCGATGCGGTCGGCGCCGCGGATCGTGGAGAGCCGGTGGGCGACCACGAACGTGGTGCGTCCGCGCATGAGCCGGGCCAGCGCCTCCTGCACCAGCCGCTCGGACGCGGTGTCGAGCGCGGACGTGGCCTCGTCGAGCACCAGCACGCGCGGGTCGCGGACTAGGGCGCGGGCGATCGCGAGCCGCTGCCGCTGCCCGCCCGAGAGCCGGGCGCCGCGCTCGCCGATCACCGCGTCCAGCCCGCCCATCGCGTCGACGAAGTCCAGCGCGTTCGCGTCCCGCAGCGCCGCGAGCACCACCTCGTCGGACAGGTCGCGGGACCCGTAGGTGACGTTGTCCCGCACGCTGCCCTCGAACAGCAGCGACTCCTGCGGGACCACGGCGAGATGACGCCGGTAGGAGCGCAGGTCGAGCTCGGTCATCGGGCGGCCGTCGAGCAGGATCCGACCCTCGGTGGGGGTCAGGAAGCCGATCACCATGTTGAGGACGGTCGACTTGCCGGAGCCGGACGGCCCGACCAGCGCGACCGTCTCGCCCGCGCGCACGTGCAGGGTCAGGCCGTCGATCGCGGTCTCGTCGGGCGCGTCGTCGTACGCGAAGCGCACGTCCTCGAGGTCGACGTCGCCGCGGACCGCCGCGACCTGCGCCTTGCCGTGGTTGCGCTCGACGTCCGGGTCGGTGAGCACCTCGCCCATCGAGCGGACGGACTCCAGCCCCTTGGCGATGATCGGCGTCAGGGACATCAGCGCCGTGACCGCGCCGGTGAGCGCGACGAAGTAGGCGGACAGCATCGTGACGTCCCCCGCGCTCATCCCGAACCGCCCGGTCCAGGCAATCCACGCGGCACCGACCAGGGTCGCCACCGACAGCAGCTGCATGAGGATCCAGGACAGCGACCCGAACCAGCCGTTCGTCACGTCGAGCCGGAAGCCGGCGTTGCGGACGCCGACGAGCGTCGCGTCCATGCGCTCGAGCTCGTCACGCTCCAGCCCGTGCGCGCGGGTGATGGGGATCAGGTGGGTCATCTCCGAGACGCGCGCGGACATGTGCTCCACCTCGGCGCGGAACGCCGCGTTGCGGGCGGACATGCGGCGCCGCATCGACACGACGAGCGCGGCGCCCGCGGGCACGGCCACCAGGTACACCGGGAGGAACTCGGGCACCCGGATCGCCGTGATGACGATCGCGCCCGCCAGGGTCGTGACGGCGGCCATGCCGGAGTCGAACGCCTGGCGCGTGCTCTCCACGACGTTCTCCACGTCGCGCACGATCTTGGCCTGCAGCACCCCCGCGCTGACCCGGCGGTGGAAGCCGATCGACAGCTCCTGGAGCCGCTGCGCGAGCGCCATCCGCAGCCCGGTCTCCACCGTGCGCACCGAGCGGGACAGCATCCGCGTGTAGAGCTGGTGCAGCGGCAGGTTCTGCAGGATCAGCACCGCCATGATCGCCGCGTTCACCCACAGCTCCGTGAGCGGCCGGTGGTCGACCACCACGTCGATGATGTTGGCCGTGAGCAGCGGGATCACCCAGATCGGCGAGTGCTTGAGCGTGAACGCGGCCGCGGCGACGACGAGCCGGCGGCGCTGGCCGCGGAACATCCGGCCGAGCGTGCGCACGGGCTGGTCCCGCAGGTACACGTCCTGGAGGGGCGGCATGGCGATCACGCCCAGCATCGTAACGATTCGAGGCGCCCCGGGGGAGGGGGTCCGTCAGCCGCGCTGGAGCGCCGCCTCGTACAGCGTCCTCGTCGGGACCCCGGCCGTGGCGGCGACGTCCCGCGCCGCGTCCTTGAGGCGCTCGCCCGCGTCCACCCGGGCGCGCACCTGCGCGACGAGCGCCGGCAGGTCGTCCGCGCCCGCGGACCGCGTCGCACCGCCCACGACGACGACGACCTCGCCCCGCACCTCGCCCTGCGCCCACTCGACGAGCTCCGCGAGCGACCCGCGGACCACCTCCTCGTAGGTCTTCGTCAGCTCGCGGCACACCGCGGCAGGCCGGTCCGCGCCGAACGCCTGCGCCATGGCACCCAGCAGCGTCGCGAGCCGGTGCGGCGCCTCGAAGAAGACCATCGTGCGGCGCTCGTCGGACAGGTCCGCGAGGACGCGCGCCCGCTCGCCGGGCTTGCGGGGCGGGAAGCCCTCGAAGCAGAACCGGTCGGTCGGCAGCCCGGACAGCGCGAGCGCGGTCAGCACCGCGCTCGGTCCGGGGGCGGCGGTGACCGTCAGGCCGGCGGCGACCGCGGCCGTGACGACACGGAAGCCCGGGTCGGACACCGCGGGCATGCCCGCGTCGGTCACGACGAGCACGGTGCCGCCCCCTGCGACCACGTCGAGCAGCTCCTGGGCCCGCGCGGCCTCGTTGTGCTCGTGGTAGCTCACGACGCGCCCCGACACCTCGACGCCCAGCCGGCCGACGAGCGCGCGCAGGCGCCGCGTGTCCTCGGCGGCCACCACGTCCGCGCTCGCGAGCAGGTCCCGCAGGCGGGCGGACGCGTCCTCCACGTTGCCGATCGGCGTCGCCGCCAGCACCAGCCGCCCACCGGTCACCGAGGCGCTCACGCACCCACCGCCGTGACGTGGACCTGGACCGCTCTCATGCGGGCATTGTGCCCCGTCGCAGGGTCGCGGCGCCCGACGCCACCAGCAGAGCCCGAGAGCACGCGACCTCGCCGGGACGGTGGGCGGGGGCGGGCGGCCCCGCCGGGACGGTGGGCGGGGGCGGGCGGGCTGGGGTCCGGGAGGTGAATCGATGCCGGTGTCCGGTTCGCGCCCCGGTGACGGGGTGCGCCCGTAGCATGTCCGCGTGCCGCAGACCGACGACGACGCCCCCGACGACGCCTCGTCGACCGAGCGCGCGCGCCCGTCGTCCGACGTCGCCGCGCCCGACCTCGCAGCGCCCGACCGTGCTGCGCCCGACCTCGAAGCGCCCGACCGTGCTGCGCCCGACCGTGCTGCGCCCGACCGTGCTGCGTCCGAGGCCGCCCCGGCTGGGCAGGACCATCAGGCGGGCGCTCCGGCCGGCGACGAGGAGCCGGAGCGCTCGGACGTGGCGGCCGCGAACCCGTGGGCACCGGTCTCCGCCGGACCGCTCTCACGCGGTGCGCACCCCGAGGGCGACGATACGAGCGCCCGCGTCGCCGTCCTCGAGCCCGGCGAGCGGGACCCGCACGCCCTCGGCCCCGACGACCCCGCGCCCCTCGCGGCGGAGCCCTCGGTACCCGCGGCGCCCCCGACGCGCGAGGAGCTGCTCGACCGCCTGCTCGGCCGCGCGACGCTCGTGCTCGACGCCACCCGCCGCGGACGGCTGACGGGCTGGGCGTGGGCGCTGGCGGTCACGGTGCTCGCCGGGGTGCTGCGGTTCTGGGACCTCGGCAAGCCGCACTCGCTCGTGTTCGACGAGACGTACTACGTCAAGGACGGCTGGTCGCTGGTCGAGCGCGGCTACGAGGCGGACTGGGGCGAGGACCCGAACCCGGCGTTCGAGGCCGGAGACGACTCGAGCCTCGGCACCGGTGCCGAGTACGTGGTGCACCCGCAGGTCGGCAAGTGGCTGATCGGGCTGGGGATGCGGCTGACCGGCAGCATGGAGAGCGCCTTCGGCTGGCGCCTGGCGACCGCGCTGCTCGGCACGCTCAGCGTGCTGCTGATCGCCCGGATCGCGCGTCGGCTGTTCGGCTCGACCGCGTGGGGCACGGTCGCCGGCCTGCTGCTCGCGGTCGACGGCATGGCGATCGTGATGTCGCGGACCGCGCTGCTGGACCCGATCCTCATGTTCTTCGTCCTCGCGGCGTTCGGTGCGCTGCTGCTGGACCGCGAGCAGGCCCGGCGCCGGCTCGCGGAACGGACCGCGGACCTGCTCGCGCAGGGGGCGGACCTGGGCTGGGGGCCGCACCTCGGCTTCCGCTGGTGGCGGCTGGCCTCGGGCGTCCTGCTCGGGCTGGGCATGGGCACCAAGTGGTCGGCGATGTACTTCCTGGCGGTCTTCGGGCTGCTGTCGGTGCTGTGGGACGCGACCGCCCGGCGCGCGGTGGGCGTCCGGGGCTGGGCGGGCGCGGCCGTCGTCAAGGACGGCCTCGTGGCGGCCGTGGTGATGGTCGGGTCGGCCGTCGCGGTGTACCTGGCGTCGTGGTGGTCGTGGTTCGCGCACGCCCAGGCCTGGGGGCGCACGTGGGCGGCGGACCACCCCGGTGCGGGCGTGACCTGGCTCCCGGACTCGCTGCGCTCGTTCGTCGAGTACCACCGGCAGATGTGGGAGTTCCACAACGGGCTCGAGACGCCGCACACCTACGCCGCGCACCCGCTCGGCTGGATCGTGCAGTGGCGCCCCACGTCGTTCTACTGGGACAGCGAGCTGTCCGCCCTCAACGGCGGCGACGCGCAGGCCGCCTGCGGCGCGGACCACTGCGCGCAGGCGATCCTGGCGATCGGCAACCCCGTGCTGTGGTGGTCCGGTGCCGCGGCCGTCCTGGTCGCGGTGTTCTGGCTGATCCGCTACCGCGACTGGCGCGCCGGCGCCGTCCTGTCCGGCCTGCTGGCCGGGTGGGTGCCGTGGTTCGCCTACGCCCACCGCACGATCTTCGACTTCTACTCGATCGCGTTCACGCCGTGGGTGGTGCTGACGCTGGTGTACGTCCTGACGCTGATCGTCGGGCCGGCGACCCTGCCCCGCGAGGCACGCCGCGGAGCGATCATCGGCGTCGGGGTGTTCCTGGGCGTCGTCGTCGCCGTGAGCGTGTACTTCTACCCGCTGTGGGCGGGCTGGACGGTGCCGTACGACTTCTGGCACCAGCACATGTGGCTCCAGACCTGGATCTAGGCGTCGTGCTCGGCTCGTCCGGGACCCGGGACGCGAGTCAGACCGGCCAGGTCACCTGCGGGCTGCGGTACCAGCGGAACCCCACCCGCTCCCAGAACGCGCCGTGCTGCGCGACGCGCGCCGAGAAGTCGTCCCAGTCGCGGTCCTCGGGCTCCGTCCACGCCACCTCCGCCACCGCGGCCAGGCGCGGCAGCAGCATCGCCGTCAGGTCCTCGAGGTCCCGGATGGTCTCGGTCCAGACCGCCGCCTCGACACCGATCACCGCCGCCGGCGGCACCCCGTCGATCAGCGTCGTCGGCTCCCAGTCGTAGGCGTCCCGCAGCTCGATGTGACCGGCCCACTCGAGGCCCAGCTCGGTCGTCGCGTCGTACTTCATGTCGAGGTAGGCCTTGGACCCGGGCGACATCAGCAGCAGCGCGCCCGCACCGGCGGCGTCGACGAACGGCTGCGGGTCGACGCGCGTGTCCCAGTACTGCACGACGGTGCCGGGCTCGAGCGGCGTCGTCGCGATCTCCTGCCACCCGACGACCTTCTTGCCCGCCGCACGCACCGTGCGGGCCGCGGCACCGACCAGGCGCGCGTACTCGTCGTGCTCCATGGTGAGGACCTCGTCCCCGCCGATGTGCACGTACTCCCCCGGGGTCATCGCGGCCACGTCGCCGAACACGGCCTCGAGGAACGGCTCGGTGGCCGGCAGGTCCGCGTGCAGCCGGCTGAAGCCGACCTCGATGCCCGTGTACTCGTCGGTGGGCTCGCCGTCCGGGTTGAGCTCGCCGTAGGCGTGGGTCGCGGCGTTGACGTGGCCCGGGACGTCGATCTCCGGGACCACCGTGATGCCGCGGGCCGCGGCGTACTGCACCAGGTCCGCGTAGTCCGACGGCGTGTAGTGGCCGCCCGGGTCGCCACCGACGGAGGTCGACGACGAGGCGCGCGCGAGGTGCGGGCGCGACGGCACGTGCAGGCGCCAGCCCTGGTCGTCCGTGAGGTGCAGGTGCAGCACGTTGAGCTTGTAGTGCGCCATGAGGCCGATCACGACCTTGACGGCGTCCACCGGCAGGAAGTGCCGTGCGACGTCGAGCGAGAGCCCGCGCCACGCGAACCGCGGCGCGTCCACGACGTGCATCGCCGGCGCGTACCACCGGCCGCGCTCGTCCTGCCGCATGGTCTGGCGCAGGGTCACCACCGCGTGGGTCAGACCGGCGGTGTCGCGCGCCGTGATGTCCACGCGCCTGCCGGAGACGTCGAGGCGGTACGCGCCGCCGCCGCCGGGCAGGGCGGCGTCCTCGGGCGCCAGCCGCAGGCGCACCACGTCCCGCACCTCGCGGTCGTCGTCGCTGTAGCGCACCTCGACCTGCTGCCCGGTGACCCGGCCCAGGAGGTCCGCGCCCAGGACGCCGATGGCGATGAGGTCCGGCCGCGGGTCGACGACGACCGTGGTCGCCTCACCCACCGTGAAGACCGTTCCGGTGCGGACCTCGCAGAGCATCGGTCGGGGGACGACACCGAGATCGGTCGACGCGTCGGTCACAGCTCTCCTGAGGGCGTACGGAGCCGGCGCGAGAGGCACGAGCCGGGCGGATCGGGCTGACGGCACGCTACCCGACGCGAGCGAGGCGCCGGGCGAGAACCGCACAGGTGGCGAGCTGGATCTGGTGGAACACGATCACCGGAAGAGCCACGCTGGCGGCGAGCACGGGCGAGAACAGGACCGCCGCCATCGGCAGGCCCGTCGCCAGGCTCTTCTTGGAGCCGCACATGAGCAGCGCGATCCGGCTCGCCCGCGCGAGGTGCAGCCGCCCGCCACCCCACCACGTGAGCGTGAGCATCGCGGCGAGCAGGACGGCGCACACCACGACGAGCACGACGAGCGCCACGGCCGTCACGTGGTCCCACGCGCCGGAGACCTGGGCCTCGCTCACCGACGTGTACGCGACCAGCAGGATCGTCGCCCGGTCGGTGACGCGCGTGAGCCCGCCGTGCGCGCGCAGCCACGCGCCCAGCCAGCGCTGCAGCGCCTGCCCGACGACGAACGGCAGCAGGATCTGGAACAGGATGCTGGTCAGCGAGCCCGCGTCGAGCCCGCCCGTGCTCGCGCCCATCAGCAGCGCGACCAGCAGCGGTGTCGCCACGACGCCGACGACGTTCGAGATCGTCGCGCCCGTGATCGCGCCCGCGACGTCGCCGCGCGCGACCGACGTGAACACGACCGACGACTGCACGGTCGACGGCAGCAGCGACAGGTACAGCAGCCCTGTCTGGAGCTCGGGCGCCAGCACGGTGTCCGGGAGGAGCTGGACCAGCAGGCCGAGCAGCGGGAAGACCAGGAACGTCGCCGCGAGCATCGAGCCCTGCAGGCGCCAGTTGCGCAGGCCCGCCAGCACCTCATGCGTCGGCATCCGTGCGCCGTAGAGGAAGAACAGCAGCACGATCGCGCCCGTGCGCACGTGCTCGAGCACCGTCGCGAACGTGCCGTCGGCCGGCCACAGCAGGCCCAGGACCAGCACCGCGACGATCATCATGACCAGCGGGTCGAGCCAGCCCCGGACCACCGACCACCAGCGACGGGGTCGGGACGCGGTCTCGTCGGGCACCCGCCCATCCTCCCATCCGACGACGAGGCCCCGGGGACGGCGTCGCACCGTCACCCGGGGCCTCGTCGGCCTACCGCCTCGCGATCACGTCACCTGACGATCGTGACCGTGTCCGTCCCGACGCTCGACGTGAGGCCGCCGGTGCTGCCGAAGACGGCCTTGACGGTGAGCGAGCCCAGCGCCGTACCGGTCACCGAGACGGAGAGCTTGCCGCCCGTCGCGACCTTCGCGGTGCGGACCAGCTTCCACGCGCCGTCGCCCTGCTGGGTGTAGACGCGCACCGTGCCGCCGACCGTGAGCGCGGTGGGGCGCACCACGACCGTGACCGGGATCGCGGTGCCGACCTTGGCCTTCGCCTTGGCCGAGACCTCGGTGGTCGTGGTCCGCTTGGCCACCCGCAGCGCTCCCGCCGCGGACGTGGAGCCGGCGTAGGTGGCGTCGCCCGAGTAGACCGCGCGCACCGAGAGGCCCGCGACGCTCGTCGGCGCCGTGAAGGCGTAGGACGCGCGGCCGGTGCTGCCGAGCGTCGCCGTCGCGGCGCTCGTCCAGGACCCGGAACCCGTCTTGACCTCGATGGCGACCGAGCCGCCCGGCACCGTGCCGGCGGTGCCGCCCGAGACCGCGACGGTCCCGGAGACCCTGCCACCGACCGTGACCGTGGCGGGGACGGTCACCGTGGACTCGGTGGCGCCCGGGGCGACGACGACCCCGGCCGTCACCGTGCCGCTCGCCTCGACCTTCGCGGTGCCGTCGAAGACGGCGGACACCGTGTACGCCCCCGGGGCCAGGCCGGCGGGGAGCGCGAACGTCGCCGCGCCGTCGACCAGCTCGAGCTGCGTCGTCGTGGAGCCGTACCCGAGGGTCACGGTCCCGGACGTCGAGCCCTCGACGGCCACCGAGCCGGTGACCGGGCTGCCGTACGCCGACGCCGCCGCGTCGAGCGTCAGGGCGATCGTCGACTGGCCCTTGACCAGCAGGAACGTGACGACCTCGGACGACGAGGAGCCGGCCGTGGCCGTCTCGCCGAACGTCGCGACGACCGCGTGCTCCCCGGCCGCGAAGCCGTCGGCGACCTCGAGCGTGGCCACGCCCTCGACGACGTCCGCCGTGCCGAGCACGGTCTCACCGTCGGTGAACGTCACCGCACCGGCCGTGTCCGCGCCCGAGACCGTGGCCGTCAGCGTGACGGCCTCGGCGATCGCGGGGACCTCCGGCGCCAGGGTCAGCGCCGTCGTCGTCGGGGCCAGGACCGTGAGCGTGCCGCTCGCGGTGCGGCCGGTGCCGGCCGAGACCGCGGTCAGCTCGCGCTCACCGAGGCCCGCGTCGGCGGGGACGACGAGCTCGGCCGAGACCGAGCCGTCGGCGACGGAGACCGCCGAGCCGAGCGCGACGCCGTCGAGCGAGAACGCCACCGACTCGAAGGCGCGGAAGCCCGTGCCGGAGACCGTCACGGTGTCGCTCGGGGCCACCGGGTCCGTGCCCGCCGTGAGCGTGCCGGCCGTCGGCGCGACCTCGGCGCACGGGTCACCCTGCTCGCCCACCGGGGCGATCGGGGCGGCCGCGCCCGTGGTGCCGTCGTCCTCGCGGACGACGAGCTGCGCGAACGCGTCCGCGCCCATGACGGCGTTGCTCGTGTTGATCACCGAGATCTTGTACGCGGTGGCCGCCGACGAGCTGGCCGCCGCGTCGCCGTAGGTGGCGACCGGGACCGCGGTGCAGGTCTGGCCCGGTGCGAAGGTCACCTTCCTCATGGCGAGCGCGGCCTTGGCCGTGGCCGTGGTGCCGCCCGCGACCGTGAGGTACGCGGTCACGGGGACGTCCGCCGCGCGCGAGAGCGTGACCGGGACGAGCGCCTCGCCGGGGCCGACGCCCTCCTCGACCCGCACGAAGCCGGTCCCGACCGAGATCTCGGTGGCCGGTGCCGCCGTGCCGACGGCGGGGGTCTCGAAGGCGAGGTCCGAGAGGTACGCGCCGCCCGTGGAAAGGCCGTCGATGCCGACGGCCGCCGTGAGCCGCACCTCGCGCAGGTCGCTCGTGTCCACGCCGGTCATGTCCGCGATCGGGAGCTTGACCTGCTGCAGCACGATCTTGCCGAGCGTCGTCGGGTTCTTGGTGCTCTGCGGGAGCCGCACCAGGGCGTTCGGGTTGAGCTCGGACACCTTGCGGGAGAACGTCGCGCCGGTCCGGTCGACGACCGTCACGGTGAGGTCCGTGCCGCCGCCGTAGGCCACGCTCTCGTCGGGCGCGACCTTGATCGACAGGCTCTCCCGACCCGACGCGTCACGCAGCGCCTTGGGGATCGACATGCGCAGCTCGCCGGTCCCACTGGTCCACAGCATCTTGTTCATCGGGCTGGCCGGGACGTTGGCGCCGTTGCTCGCCGGGGTCCAGTGCGGGACCTGGGCGGACGCGAACGTCGTGGAGCAGAACGGCAGCGTGGCCGGCAGCGTGCGGCCGGACAGGCTCGCGCACAGCGTCGCCGTGGCGGTCCCGTACGTGCGGACCGACGAGCCGGGCGACGTGAACGTCTCGATGTCGCCGCGCGACGAGGACGGCTGCGTCGCGGAGACGCGGATGTCCGCGTCGGCCGTGGAGTCGACCTTGGCGTTGGAGCCGTCGAACATCGGCAGGAACTCGTCCTCGCCGCCGACCGTCAGGCGGAACCAGCCGGACAGCAGCGCCGTGCCGACGTCGTACTGCTCGTCGGCGGTGAGGCGGATGCTGGTGTCGACCGCCGCGCCCTGCGTGCCGCAGACCTCGTCGGTGGCCCGCGCGCTCGTCGTGCTGGTGCCGGACCAGTCGTCGGAGACCGAGAGGTTGTACTTGCCCGGCGTCCAGACGGTGTTGAAGAAGTTGTGGTTGGCGCCCATCACCCAGACGTCGGAGCGCAGCACGTCGTCGTCGAACGCGTACCGCGCGTCGTCGTTCATGTGCTGGCCCTGCTGGTTGGACACGTCACCGTCGCAGTACGGCAGCAGCACCATCGAGGGGATGCTCGGCACCGTCATGCGGCCGAAGTCGACCGGCGCGAGCGGCAGGATCGAGACGATGTCGAACGGGTCCTCGAGCTGCGCGTTGAGCGTGGCCGCGGCCGTGACGCCCTCGCCGCCGCGCGAGTGGCCCATCAGGCCGACGCGCGAGAAGTCGAGCCGGCCCACCAGGTCGGCGGGCGTGATCTCGACGACCTCCGGGTCCAGCCCTGCCGCCGGCAGCGCACCGTTGCCGGACAGCGCGTCCGCCAGCGTCACGTCGGTGTCGGTCTGCGCGTCGTGCAGCGTGGTCGAGACGCCCGCGTCCGCGTCGCGGAAGATCGCGAGCGTGTCGAGGATCAGCTGCCCGCGCGCCTTGGCGCCCTGGTCGAGCGCGAGCTCGTTGTCGTTCGAGTTGATCGCGTTGGCGGCGATCGAGATCACGGCGTAGCCGTTGCTCGCCAGCGCCTCCGCCGCGCCGTCGTAGCCCGCGTAGCTCGGGATGTTGGTCTGCGTGGGGCCGCAGGGCCAGCGCAGCGGGTTGGCGCCCGCGCCGTTGCAGGACGTGTGCCGGCCGTGCAGGAACAGCACCACCGGGCGCGCGCCGCCCGTCGTCGGCAGGTAGACCTTGCCCTCGACCTCGCCGCGGATCCCCCCGATGCCCGCGAGGTCGATGGCCTGGTTGCCGAACGTGTAGAGCGACTTCGTGTACGCGTAGTCGCCGTGGACGGCCGGGTCGGGCGTGCCCTCCGGCGCGTTCTCGAGCAGGAGCTCGGGCTCCGGGGCGGCCTCGACGTCCGCGAGGACGCGCGAGGTGGCGCCTGCCTCGCTGAACCAGCCGGCGCGCACCGAGTCGGCGGTGGCGACCGACGGGTCGTCGGTCAGCACCGTCAGGCGGCGGCCGGAGTCGGACTCCTGCGCGAGGCCGACGGGCTCGCCGTCGACGACGAGCGTCGGGGCGTCGTCGCGGACGGGCAGCGGCTCGTCGAGGTCGAGCGTGACCTCGTACGTCCCGCCGAGGTCGGTGACGGTCCAGCTGTCGCCGGCGGCGACCTCGCCGTCCGTCGTCGTCGTGGCCGTGGCTGGTGCGGCGAACGCGGTGAGCGTGCCGGCGGTGAGCACCGCGGCGAGCAGGCTCGCCGCGAATCGATTCGAGCGTGGGGAGAGTCGCACGGAGGTCCTTTGCGTCGGGGGACGCGCCGCCACCGCTGGCAGCGCACCGCTGACGCTAAGGACCCGCGCGCACGCCAGGTTCCCGGCACGTTTCCGACGCGTGAAGCCCTGACCAGGCACGTGAGGGTCAGGTAACGCCGTCCGACGAACCCGACGAACCGGTCATGACGTCACCCGATCAAGGGCCGGCCCTCGGGCCGGCGGAACAGCCGCCGGCGGTCCCGCAGCACCAGCGCGGACGCGAGCGTGACGGGTCCCAGCCGGCCGGCGAACATCAGCACGACGAGCAGGAGCTGGTGACCCGGTGCGAGGTCGGCGGTGATGCCGGTCGACAGGCCCACCGTCGCGAACGCCGACGTCACCTCGAACAGCACCTCGTCGAGCGTGAACGCGCTCGTCAGCGACACCACCATGGTGGGGACGACGACGGCCGCGACGCTCAGCAGAGCGACGGCGAGCGCCTGGCGGATCGTGCCCGACGACATGCGGCGGTCGAACAGGTCGACGTCCGGGTCGCCGCGCAGCTCGGCCACGATCGCGAGGAGCAGGACGGCGAACGTGCCGACCTTGATGCCTCCGGCCGTGCCCGCGCTCCCCCCGCCGATGAACATCAGCACGTCGGTGCCCAGCAGCGTGCCGCCGTTCATCGCCCCGGTGTCGACGCTGTTGAACCCCGCGGTCCGCGGCATCACGGACTGGAAGAAGCCGGCGAGGACCCGGCCCGCGGGCTCGAGCGCCCCGAGCGTGTGCGGGTTGGCCCACTCGGCCGCCGTGACGAACACCGTCCCCCCGACGAGCAGCACGGCGGTCATGACGAGGGTCAGCCGGGTGTGGATGCTCCACCGGCGCGGGTGCCGGTGCTGCCGCACGAGCTCGAGGATCACCGGGAACCCCAGCCCGCCGAGGATGACCGCGGCGGCGATCGGCAGGCAGATCCACGGGTCGCCCGCGAAGCCGATCAGGCTGTCGCTGAAGAGCGCGAAGCCGGCGTTGTTGAAGGCCGAGACCGCGTGGAACACCCCCAGCCACAGGCTCTCGCCCGGGGAGTACCCGTACCCGAGCGCGAACCGCAGCGTCAGGAGGGCCGCGGTCACGGCCTCGACCGTGAGGCTGATCGTGGCGACGCCGAGCACGACGCGCCGCACGTCGCCCAGGCCGACGCTCTTGGTCTCCGCCGCGGCGACCATCCGCGAGCTCAGGCCCAGCCGTCGGGAGATGAACAGGCCGAGCAGGGTGGCGAGCGTCATGACCCCGAACCCGCCGACCTGGATCAGCAGCAGGATGACGACCTGCCCGAAGGCCGACCAGTACTCCGCGGTGTCGACGACGGCGAGCCCCGTCACGCACAGCGCCGACGTGGCCGTGAACAGCGCCTCGAGCGGGCTCGCCCCGCCGGGTCCCGAGCGCGCGACGGGCAGCAGGAGCAGCAGGGTGCCGCCGACGACGCCGACGGCGAACGCCGCCACCACGGCGCGGCCGGGGTTGCGGACGCTCGGACGCCGGCTCGGGCGTCCCGCGAGCTCGGCCTCGCGTTCGTCGAACGGTGCCGTCATGTGCCGTCGTGCCTCCGCCGCCGGGGGCGCGGCCCCGGGCCGCGGCGCCGGCGGGTCACCGGTGCGACTGTCGAGCGTAGGCCCGCCGGAGGTCCCCGAGAGACGCCGCGCCCGACGCGGCGCCCACGGCCCGGGCACGAAGAAACCCCCGCCCGTACCGGCCTGCGGCCGATCGGACGGGGGTCACCCTGGGGTGGAGCTGAGGGGATTCGAACCCCTGACCTTCTCATTGCGAACGAGACGCGCTACCAACTGCGCCACAGCCCCTTGAAGCGGGCTACAGACTAGCCCACCGGAGCCCGCGAGACGAAATCCGCGGGCACCCGCCCGGCCGCTCGGCCCGTCGGTCGCCCGCGAGCAACCAATCGACGGGCTACTGGCCGGACGCGCGCCGCTTCGCGAGGACGGCGTCGAGGTCGATCGAGCCCGTCGTGGCGGGCAGCGCGACCGCCGCGGCGACGGTCGTCGCGGCGGCAGCGGGCGCCACGTTCGGCGCCACGGTCGGCGCCACGGTCGGCGCCACGGTCGGCGCCGCGGCGGGCGGCGCCATCGGGGCCGCGTGGGTCGAGCCCTCGAGGTTCTCCAGCGCCACGGGCTCGCGGCGCGGGGCCTCGGCCTTGAGCGCGTAGGTCGGTCGCGGCACGGGGACCGGCGACCAGCCGGCCTCGTCGGACGTCCGCACGCGGGCGATGGCCTGGGTGCGCAGGTCGTCGGACGGACGCACCGCGTGCCCCGTCACGCCGGCGCGGGCGACCACGGGGTTCGCACCGGTCACGGCCCGCGAGGCGCGCTCGCGAGCCGCCCGCGCGTCGGCGGTCGCGCGCGCCATGGCCTCGGCGAACGCGGCGTCGTTCTGCCGTCCGACGAGCACGGCGCGGCGACCGAGCACCACGACGGCGGTCAGCAGCACGGCCGGCACGACCGCCGCGACCCACGTGACGGCGGGCAGCGCGACGGCGCCGAGCGTCCCTGCGACGGTCAGCACGACGAGCCCGCCCGCGAGCAGGCCACGACGACGAGCGGCGGCGCCACGGCGCGCGACGGACGCCGCGTGCGCGGCTCGGGTCTGCGCCGTGCGGCGCGCGACCTCGGCGGTGATGCGGTCCTGCTGCGCGGTGGGTCGGTCCACGGTCCTGCCTCCTGTCGCGGCGCTCGTCGTCACGAGCACCCCTCTGCCGGGGGTCAGCAGCCCCGACGCGCCGGCGGGCCTGCAGTCGGCGCCGTTCCCCGCGACCTGTGGCCGGGGTGACCGGCCCGGGCGGTCGCTCACCGCGACCACCCGCAGGTTCTCGGAGAAGCGGTCGTCGACCCGGGACTCCACCAGCTGTTGCCGGTGCCGCAGCTTGTGCGGCACCAGGTACGCCACCCACAGGCCGACGAGCGCGAGCGCCACGACGCCTGCAAGATCCTTCACGCACCGACGGTAGGGCGCGCCGCCCGGCGCCCCGGGCAACCCCCCGGCGTGTCGCCCACACTCCGCCCGCCGCCACGCGCGGCTGGGCGGCGCACCGCCGTCAGGCGCGCGCGGCCTTGTAGCGGTTGAGCAGGCCCTCCGGGACCTCCTCCGCCGTGAGCGCGAAGCTGCGGTGGTCGCGCCAGTCGTCCTGGATGTGCAGGAACCGCTCGCGCACGCCCTCGTCGCGGAAGCCGAGCTTCTCCACCACGCGCAGCGACGGCCGGTTCTCCGGGCGGATGTTGATCTCCACGCGGTGCAGCTCGAGCGCCACGAAGCAGTGGTCGGTCGCCAGCGCCACCGCGACGGGCATGATGCCCCGCCCCGCGACGTGCTCGGACACCCAGTAGCCGATCGACGCCGAGCGCAGCGAGCCGTACGTGATCGACGAGACCGTCAGCTGCCCGACGAGCTCGCCCTCGTGGTCGATCGCGAACGGCAGGGTCGCCCCCGCGCGCGCCTGGGCGGCCAGCGTGCGGACGAACGCGCCGAAGGTCGGCCGGGGGCCGGTCACGGGCACGGGGCTGGTGGCGTCCCACGGCTCGAGCCAGCCCGAGTTGCGCGCGCGCAGCGCGAGCCACGCGTCGGCGTCCCGGCGGCGCAGCGGGCGCAGCCGGACCGGGCCGTCGACGAGCACGGCGGGCCACCCGAGGGCCATCAGCCCTCCAGCACCAGGCAGTGCACGACCTGCCCGGCGCGGACCGTGGTGTCCTGCTCCCCGACGACGGCGAGCGCGTTGGCGTGCGCGAGCGCGCTGATCGTGGGCGCGGCCGGGTCCCCGAGCACCGTGACGCGGTAGCCCTCGTCGGGCGTCCCCAGGACGGTCGCGGGCACGAACTGCCGCAGGCCGGCCGGTGAGGTCCAGCCGTGCGACGCGTGCGCGGCGACGCTCGGCCGGTACAGCTCGGTGTGCCCGGCCATCGCGCGCAGCGCGGGCCGCACGAAGACCTCGAACGACACCTGGGCCGCGACCGGGTCGCCCTGCAGCGCGAAGATCGGCACCGAGCGGTCCTCGCCCAGCTCGCTGCCGACCGTGCCGAAACCGTGCCGGAAGCCCGGTGTCATCGCGACGTGGTCGAGCCGGACGGTGCCGAGCGTCGCGAGCACGTCCTTCACGGTGTCGCCCGCGAGCTCGGAGAGTCCGCCGGTGATCACGACGAGGTCGGCGCGCACCAGCTGGTCCTCGAGCGCCTCCCGCAGCGAGCCGCGGTCGTCGGGGAGGATCCCGACGCGCACGGGGGTGGCGCCGGCGTCGCGCACCGCCGCGTCCAGCGCGTGGCCGTCCGCCTCGAACACCGCACCGTCCTGGGCGCGCGACGAGCCGGGCTCCGCCAGCTCGTCGCCCACCGACAGCAGCACCACGCGGGGCGTCGGGTGCACGTGCAGGCGCCCGAACCCGAGCGCGGCCGCGAGCGCGATCTGCCGCGCGCCGAGCCGCGTGCCCGCCGTCAGCACCGCCTCGCCGGCGTGGGCGTCCGAGCCCACCGCGCGCACGTGCTGGCCCGCGACGGCCGCCCGCTGCAGCGCGAACCGCACCGACCCGCGATCCGTCTCCTCGAGGGCGACCACGGCGTCGGCGCCGACGGGCAGGGGCGCGCCGGACGCGACGCGCACGGACTGGCCGGGCGCCAGGCGCAGGCGGCTCGGCGCGCCCGGCCGGACGTCGTGCGCGACCGGGAGCGTCAGCTCCTGCTCGTCGTCCGCACCCGCCGTGTCGTGCGCCGCGAGCGCGTAGCCGTCCCGCGCCGCGACCGCGGACGCGGGCAGGTCGCGGGGAGCGACGAGGTCCGCGGCGAGGACGCAGCCCACCGCGTCGTGCAGCGCGACGTCGAGCGGGGCGACCGGCCCGACCGCTGCGAGCACCGCCGCCAGGTGGTCCTGGACCGATCTCATGCGGGCATTGTGCCCCGTGCGGGGCGCCGGTCCCGCGACCGACGCCGCCGCCGGGTCAGAGCCGGGCCGCGTAGTCCGTCAGCCACGCCTTGAAGTCGGGGCCCAGGTCGGGACGGTCGACCGCGATCTTCACGACGGCCTTGAGGTAGTCGAGCCGGTCGCCGGTGTCGTAGCGCCGGCCCCGGAAGACGACACCCGTGACGCCGCCGCCCTGCTCGGGCGGCAGGTCCATGAGCGTGGCGAGCGCGTCGGTGAGCTGGATCTCGCCGCCGCGGCCGGGTGCCGTGCTCTCGAGCACCTCGAAGACCGCGGGGTGCAGCACGTAGCGACCGATGATGGCGAGGTTGCTGGGCGCCTCCTCGACCGGGGGCTTCTCGACGAGCCCCGTGACCCGCACGGTGTCCTCCTGCTCGCCCTCGAGCGCCTCGACCGCGGCGCAGCCGTACGACGAGATCTGCTCCGGCGGGACCTCGAGCAGCGCGATCACCGAGCCCCCGACGCGCTCCTGCAGCGCGAGCATCGTGGTGAGGAGCTCGTCGCGCTCGTCGATCAGGTCGTCACCCAGGAGCACCGCGAACGGCTCCTGGCCGACGTGGTGCTTGGCCTGCAGCACGGCGTGGCCCAGGCCGCGCGGCTGGCCCTGCCGCACGAAGTGCACGTTCGCGAGCTCCGTGGACTCGCGGACCTTGGCGAGGCGCTCGGTGTCGCCCTTCGCCTCCAGCGCCGCCTCGAGCTCGGGGACCGCGTCGAAGTGGTCCGCCAGGGTCCGCTTGGAGCGGCCCGTGATGAGCAGGACGTCGTCGAGGCCCGCGGTGACGGCCTCCTCCACGACGTACTGGATCGCCGGCTTGTCGACCACCGGGAGCATCTCCTTGGGCGTCGACTTCGTGGCGGGAAGGAATCGCGTGCCCAGTCCTGCGGCGGGGATGACTGCCTTGTGGATCGTCATGCGGGAACGCTAGCCGCGCGCCGTGACCCGCGCCCACCCGTACGGAATGTGGCGTGCGTCTCGTCGGACGACCTTCGCCGAGGGGCCATCGAGGGTTCACCCGGCCGCGGACGGGCCCGACGAAACGGACCGGAAGGCCCACCCGGCACCCCGGTTCGTTTGCGACACTGGGGGCATGAGCAGCGCTGCCGACTCGTCCTTGCGTGCGTCCAGGCCGGAGCCCGACGAGTCGAAGGAGCAGCTGCGAGCGGCCATCCGCGCGGCCCGGGGGCACCGGTCGGCCCGCCTGCGTGACGAGGCCGCGGTGGCGCTCGCCGACGTGGTCGAGTCCATCCCGGCGGTCGCCCAGGCGCGGTGCGTGTCCGTCTACGCCGCGCGGTCCGCCGAGCCCGGCACGGGGGTGCTGCTGGAGCGGCTCGCGGCGCGCGGCGTGCGGATCCTGCTGCCGGTGCTCGGCGCGGGGCTGCAGCGCGAGTGGGCGGAGTACCAGGGCGCCGACGACCTGCGGGAGCGTGCGCCCGGCCGGCCACCCGAGCCCGGCGGGCCGACGCTCGGGCCGCAGGCGCTCGCCGACGCGGACGTGATCGTCACCCCCGCCCTCGCGGTCGACACCGCCGGTTCGCGGCTCGGCCAGGGCGGCGGCTGGTACGACCGGGCGCTCGAGCACGCCCGGCTCGACGCGCTCGTCGTCGCCCTCGTCTTCCCCGAGGAGGTGTACGACGCGCGGACCCAGCCGCTGCCGCACGAGCGGCACGACCGCCGCGTCGACGCCTACGCCACCCCGGAGGGCTGGGTCCCGCTGGCGCAGTGAGCCGGCGCCACGCCTGCCGTCAGGGCTCGAGCGTGAGCCGCTGGTCGGCGTCCGCCTCCGTCGCGGCCGCCGTGAACGGCCACGGGAACGTCGTGCCCTTCGACCACGGACCGAGCTGGTCCGTGTAGTGCGGGCTCGCGGGGTGGCCCGACGAGCCCGTCAGGTTCACCCACGTCGAGGAGTCCAGGTCCCCCAGGTCGACGACCATGCGCATCGACGGCCCCGCGGTGACCCCGTAGCCCTGCGACGCGTCCCACGCGGTCGCGTCGACGAGCGACGAGCCGCCGCCGACCTCGACCGGGTCCGGGTTGACCAGGCTGCGCACCAGGCCGGGGACCGAGTCGCCGCCGAGCACCGCGTGCTCCGGCGCCGCCACGTGCAGGCGCCCCCAGCGCCAGTCCTCCGCGTCGCGGCCCAGCTGCTGGGTGAGCTCGAGGCGCGCCGTCACCATCGCCCGCGTCAGCACCTCGTCGCGCCCCTCGACCACGCCCGGGGTGGACCGGTCGTCCCACCACGGCGAGTCGGGCTCGTCGAGCAGCTCGCGCACGACCTCGAGCCAGCGCGACCCGCCGTCCGGCGCGTCGTCCTTCGGCAGGTCGTCGGCGAACGCGAGCGTCAGCAGGGTCGACCAGACCGCCGAGAAGTACGCCGCGGCGGCCGAGTCCGCCGACTGCACGTGGTCCCACGTGCGCAGCAGGTCCTGGCCGTCGTCGTCGAACGCGTCGTCGATGTCGAGCCGCAGCAGCGCGGGCACCAGGACGTCGGCGTACGGGTTGTGCTGGTCGACCTGCAGCGCGCCCATGTCCGCGACCGTCATCTTCTCCCCCGCCGCGACGTGCGACTCGAGGACGTCGCGGATGCGCTGCGAGCGGAAGCCGTAGTCCCAGTCGCTCGTCAGGTACGGGCCCACGCCCTCCGGCGTCACCGCCTGGTTGGCCGCGACGACGAAGCCCTGCGCCGGGTCGAGCGCGCGCGGCATGTCCTCGGGGTCGACGTAGCCCTGCCAGTCGTACGCCGGGTCCCAGCCCGGCCGCGGCCAGGTGCCGTCCGACGGGACCTCGCCCGTGACGTCGTTGCGCAGCGGGATGCGGCCCGGGGCCTGGTAGCCGATGTGCCCGTCGGTGGTCGCGAACACGATGTTCTGCGACGGCACGTCGAGCAGGCGGCCGACGCGCGCGATGTCGGCGGCGTCCTTGGCGGTGTCGATCGCGAGCACCGCGTCCGCCGTGCGCCCCGGCGCGAGCGCCGTCCACGCGAGCGCGACCTCGTAGCTGCGGCCGAACGTGCCGTCCGGCAGCGGGGCGTCGCCGAGCGCGTCGGACTCGAGCACGTCGGAGACGATCGGTCCGTGCACGGTCTCGCGCACCTCGATCGTCACGTCGTCGCCGCCGTTGACCTTGATCACCTCGGTGCGGGTAGCGATCGGCTCGAGCTCGTTGCCGCGCACCGACGAGGTGCCGTCGTCGGTGACCCGCTCGAGGAAGAAGTCCGTCACGTCCGCGCCGAGGTTGGTCAGCCCCCACGCGAGGTCGGCGTTGTGCCCGATCACCACGCCCGGGAACCCGGCGAAGGAGAAGCCCGAGACGTCGTACGGGCACGCGTCGGTGACCTCGCGGCAGCGCAGCCCCACCTGCATCCAGATGCCGGGCGCCGAGATGCCCAGGTGCGGGTCGTTGGCCAGCAGCGGGTGGCCCGACTCGGTGAGGTCGCCGCTGACCACCCACGAGTTCGAGCCCATGCCCTCGCCGTCGCCGAGCAGGTGCGGCACCGCCGCGAGCGCGGCCTGCGCGCTGTCGACGGCCCGCTGCAGGCCGATGTCGTCGAGGTCCAGCGCCCGCGCCTGCGCGGCGGCCGGCGTCGGGTCGGTGAGGTCCGCCTCCGCGAGGATCGGGGCGTTGACGTCCTGCGGGTACGCCGGGAACAGCTCGTCGACCTGCGCCACGTCCCGGATCGACGAGAACGCGCGGGCCCGGCCCAGCTCGTCGTCGTAGTTGCCCCGCAGGTCCCACGCCATGGCCTTGAGCCAGGCGAGGGAGTCGACCTCGGTCCACGGTGCGGGCGCCTCGACGTCGACCTGCAGGCCGAGCACCGTGTACTCGACCGCGATCTGCGAGGGCGCCTTGCCGTCGAGGTAGGCGTTGACCCCGCGCGTGTAGGCCTCGAGCACCGCGCGGGTCGCCGGGTCGATCGTCTCGAGCTCCTCGGTGGCCACGCGGTACCAGCCGAACGTGCGGATCACCTTGTCCGCGTCGAGCGCGTCCTCGTTCTCCCCGACGAGCTCGGACAGCCGGCCGGCCACGACGTGCCGGCGGTAGTCCATCTCGAAGAACCGGTCCTGCGCCGCGACGTAGCCCTGCGCCAGGAACAGGTCCGCCGAGGTGTCCGCGGTGAGGGTCGGGATGCCGCGCGCGTCGCGCGTCACCGCGACCGGTGCCGTGAGCCCCGGCACCGTCAGCGTCCCGGACGTCTGCGGCAACGGGCGGCGCACGACGACGAACGCGGCGACCACGCCGGCGACGAGGGCGACGACGAGCACGATCGCGACGGAGATCAGGGTGAGGCGGGCGGTACGGCTGCGGAGCACGTCTGCGAGGGTAGTGCGCCGTCGGGAATCGGGCGCCACGGCGGGCCGTTATCCTTGGCACTCGGACCGTGCGAGTGCCAGGGATCCCACCGAGGACCCGGCCCCGCGCGAGCACCCGCGAAGCGACCCGAACCACCAGGAGACCCGGTGCCCACCTACTCGTACGCGTGCACGGCGTGCGGCCACGCCTTCGACATCCACCAGTCGTTCTCCGACGAGTCCCTGACCGTCTGCCCCGAGTGCGAGGGCCGGCTGCGCAAGGTGTTCTCGTCCGTGGGCGTGGTGTTCAAGGGCTCGGGCTTCTACCGCAACGACGCCCGCTCGGGCACGAAGTCCTCGAGCGTCCCCGCCGCCGCCTCGAGCGGCTCCGACTCGTCGAGCGGCTCGTCCTCCAACGGCGCGTCCACGAGCGGCGCGTCGACGAGCTCGTCGAACGGCTCGTCCGGCACGTCGTCGAACGGCTCGACCGCCGGCTCGTTGACGACGAGCTCGTCGTCCGGCTCGTCGGCGACGCCGGCCAAGGCCGCCTCCCCGGCCTCCTGACCCGCCGCTGACTGCCTGCCGCCTGCTGCCGCGTCCCTGACCACCCGGTCCAGGACCCCGGACGACGACGCCGACCCAGCGGTTCCTCCGGCTCAGAGCGCTCTGAGCCGGGGGAACCGCTGGGTCGGTGTGGTCTCGGGGGCTACGCCGTCGGGGCCGGGGGCGGGGGCGGCGTCGCCGGTCCGGGTGTCGGACCCGGCGTGCCCGGGAGCGGGTGACCGTCCGGGCCGAGGGTGGTGGGCGGGGTGGAGACGTCCGCGACGACCGCCGGTCCCGGGCGCTGCGCGAGCAGGTCCCGGATCTCCTGGAGCAGGAGGATGTCCTCCGCCGGGGCGGCCGGCTCCGGCTCCTCGCCGCGCTTGCGCCGCGCCGCGAGGGCGTTCATGGGCAGCACGATGAGGAAGTAGATCGCGGCCGCCGTGATCAGGAACGTCAGCAGCGCCTGCAGGATGAGGCCGACCTTGATCGGGTCGCCGCCCTCGTCGCCCCAGCTGTAGGGGCCGATGTCCCACAGCTCGACCAGGTTGGGCTGGCCGAAGACCCACCCGATGAGCGGGCTGATGAACCCGGCGACGAACGCGTCCACCACCGCCGCGAACGCCGCGCCGATGACGACGCCGACGGCGAGGTCCACGACGCTGCCCCGGGCGATGAACTCCTTGAACCCGTTCAGCACCTTGCCGGCGCCGCGGGCACCCTGGCCCAGCGCGTTGGCCGCCGAGCCGACGGACGACCCGAGCGTCGGGCCGTGGTGGGAACCGTGGGGAGATCCCTGGGCGGGCTGCGTCACGCGTACCTCCGGGAGGTGGTCGGGCAAGGTCGTGGCCTGAGCGTCCTGTCGATCATGGCACGACCACGGCGGACAGCACGGAGGACGCCGCGGCCCCGGCGAGGTCCGTCGCCTCGTCGGGCGTCACCGCGACGAGGACCGGAGGTGCCTCCGCCGCGCCGGCGCCCACGTCCCAGCCGGCGGCGTCCGGGACCGCGGGAACCGGGAGCACCAGCGCGCGGCGCGCGACGACGACACCCGCGGACTCCGGCGTCGCGGCGAGGACGTCGACGCGCGTCCCGGGTGCCAGCAACGCCGCGACGGCCGGGTCCGCGAGTCGCACCGCAGCGACCACCGTCCCCTCCGGCCCCGCCACGTCGCCGGTCGCCAGGAGGCCGGGGACCACGGGCAGCCCCGCGGGCACGGGCACCGCAGTCGCCTGCCCGACGAGCGTCGCTGGCTCGTCCGTGACCACGGCCAGCCCGAGCTCGCCCGGGACGCGGGCCACGCGGAGGTCGGCCGCCGCGATCGTCGTGCCGGCCGGCAGGTCCCGCGCGGCGACGACCACGCGCGTGGTGCGGGGCGGCTCGGGGCGCAGCTCCTGCAGCACCGCGGACGCCGTCACCGCGACCCCGAGCGCCGCGACGACGAACCGCCACCGCCACAGCCACCCGCGCCAGGCGGTGCGCGGTGACCGCCGGCGGCGCGCGAGCGCGGGCGGTCCCCACCGGCCACCGTCCACCGTCACCCCCTCCTGCTCACCCGTCGTCGCTGGTCGTCGCTCGTCGGCACTCGTCGTCCCACGTCACAGGAACGCTAGGCGGGCGCGGGCGTCCGCGACCGGGGCCCCGCGAGGCTGTGAACGGCCGGTCGGCGCGCGGGGGCTGGGGTCGGGTCGTGACAGCTCCGGGTCAGGTCAGGTCAGGTCGGCCGTCACCAGTGCGGGGGCTTGTCCTGCCGCAGCCGCTCGTCGTTCTCCCGGGACATGCCGGACGAGCCGCCCCAGCCCTCGTCGCTGTCGTCCGCGCTGCGCACCGCGAGCAGCGCGTCCGACGAACGGTCGACCGTGGCCGCCGGCGCGGGCACGCCGCCCGCGCGCTCGGGCTGAGCCGCTGCGGGCAGCGTGGTGCGCAGCACCGACTCGTCCGTGCCGACGGTCCCCGGCTGCCGCACGGCCCGCCGGGGTCGGCGGCGCGCCGGCGTCGGCCGGTCCTGCTCGTCGGGCACCGGCCCGACCACGTCCCCGCTCACACCCCGATGATCCCACCCCCCGACCCCGACCCCCGACCCCGACCCCCGCCGAGAACGCCATCGCTCCGGCTGTGGGGGCCCAGAGCCGGAGCGATGGCGTTCTCGGCGGGTCAGGGCGGGTCAGGGCGGGTCAGGTCAGGGCGGGTCAGGTCAGCGCGCGGGTGATCGCCGCGCGGACCGCGGTGTCGATGCGGAACGAGCGCCGCGTGACGCCCAGCTCCTCCCGCAGCGCCGCCGCGAGCTCGTCGCGGGTCCGCTCCTCGCCGTCCGAGCGCAGCCACGCCACCAGGTCGTCGAGCTGGTCGTCGCTGTAGGCGGCGATCGGCAGACCGCGCCGGACGTCGGGCCGCGGGCCGGTCCGCACGGGCAGCAGCGGCTGCTCGGCGCGAACCACGCTCAGCGGCCGCGAGGGCGGCTGGGCGTCGTCGTCGGGGGTCGCCGCAGCGGCAGCCGGCTCACGCGACGTCGTCTCGTCGGACGCCGACGCCTCGGCCGCCGAGACCTCCCCGGTCCCGGTCGACACCGGAGACGCCGGAGACACCGCGGACCCCGCCGGCTCGGCCTCATCGGCGGCCTGCTCGTCCGGCAGCTCCGCCAGGGCCGCGGCCACGCGCGCGATCGCCTCGGCCGGCGGCTCGTCGTCGGTCCAGGACGCGGGCAGCCCGATCACGGCCGTGCCGGTGCGTGGCTCCACGGGCCGCGGCACGCACGCGTGCACGGCGCGCCGGATCCGGTCGACCTCGGCCTCGGGGTCCAGGAACGCGGCCGCGGACCAGACGCGCACCACGGTCCACCCGAGCCGCTCGAGCCGGTCCGCCATGAGCCGGTCCCGCACGCGCACGCTGGGCTCGGCGACGTACGCCTCGTCGTCGGTCAGGACCGCGACGAGCATGCGCCCGGGGGCGTCCGGGTGCCCGACGACCATCGGGATGCGGCGGCCGCCCGGAACGCCGTAGTCGAGCTCGACGACGAGCCCGTGCCGCCACAGCCGCTCGGCCAGGTCGATCAGCAGGCGGTCCGGCTCGACGGCGTGCGACGCGGGGACCAGGTCGCCCGAGCCGCGGCCGTCGGCGAACGCGAGCAGGTCGCGCAGCAGGCGCGGGCCGTCGCCGCGGAGGCGCTCGTCGTCCAGGTCGTCGGCGCCGAAGCAGGACACCACGACGAGCCGGTGCCGCGTGGACCCCAGCGCGTCGAGCAGCATCGCGGCGCCGCCCGGCGCGGAGACCGCGCCGAACGTGTGCAGCACGCGGCGGTGCGGCGTGCGGCCGAGGCCCAGCGAGAGCACGATCGCGTCCCGGGCCAGCCCGGCCAGCCCGGTCAGGTCCGTCACGACGAACGGCTCGCGCCGGGCGTGGTCGAAGAACGCCGCGAGCGCGGGGTTGGTCCGCACCTCGTCGAGCACGGCCTCGCGGACCGCCTCGGCGTGCGCGGGCGTCACGGTGACCACGGCGAGCGACTCGTCGGGGCGGGACACCGCGTGCTCGAGGACCAGGTCGACGGTGTGCTGGACCTCCGCCTGCGTGGTCGCGACGACGCCCGCGTCCGGGTCCGGCATGCCGGTGCCGTCGACGACGTCGAGGCGCACCAGCGGCCGGCTGGTCGGCAGCGGGGTCGCGGACAGCACGCCCTCGTAGCCGTGCTCGGCCAGGAACGTGGTCAGGTACGGGTCGCGCGGGACGGCGTCGGCGTGCAGCGCCACCACGGGCAGCACGTCGGCGAGCTCGCGCACCGCGCTGCCCGACGAGCAGCGGGCGTCCCCGACGACGACGACCTGCCGACCGCGCGCCAGGGCCGCGACCGCGACCTCGGTGGGCAGGTGGGCGGCCGAGCCGAGGACGACGAGGTCGACCGTCCGCGCCGCGGGCAGCACCTGCGGGACCAGCATCGGGCTCGCGACGAGCACGGGGCGCAGCCGGCGCGCGACGTCCGGGTACCGGCTCACGGTGTCGCGCAGCGACGTCAGCCGCTCCTCGACGAGCTCGGCGAACAGCTCCTCCGCCTGCTCGCGGTGCCGGCGCAGGACGCTGGAGACGTGGCCCGCGACCGCGGCGCGCACGGGCGGGGCGAGGCTCGCGACGTGCGCGCGGTCCAGCTCGGCGTACCGCGCGGACACCGCGCCGAGCGCGTCGCCGTCGTACCCCGCCAGCGCGGGGTCGGCGGCCAGGATCTGCTCGATCACGGTGCTCCACCACGCGAGCTCGAGCTCGGCCGGGGCGGCGGCGGGGTCGACCCGGCGCTGCGCCAGGTCGTCGACGAGCGCGCCGAGCCCGATCCCGCGCAGGCGGTGCACCAGGCCGGTGCGGTCCGGCAGTGTCTCGAGGGCGTCCTGCGTGGCCCGCAGGCGGGCCAGGCGCTCGGTGAGCGCCGGCAGCGGCATGGCGCACAGGCCGCCGCCGGCCGGCGTGGTCGCGAGCGCCAGGTCCAGCGCCTCGAGGTCCTCGCGGACCGCGCGGTACTCCTCCTCGATGACCTCGAGCCCGTCGGGCAGCCGCGGCCAGCCGCCGCTCGGGCAGTGCGCCTGCCACGTCTCGCGGCGCGCCTGCACCTCGACGAGCGCGCCGTGCAGGTCCGCGACCGGGCGGCCGGGCCGCACCATGTCCGCCGCCTGCCGCCGCAGCCGCCGGCGCAGCCAGTAGCCCATCTCGATCTCGCGCTCGGCCCGCCACTGCGTGGTGGCCGTCGCGGCGACCAGGTCCGCGGCCGTGCGCTCGAACACGACGGGCAGGAACAGGTCCAGCGAGCCGCGGATGCCGTCGAGCATCGTGAGCTGCTCGCCCCACGCGTCGACCGTCCCGGCCGCGACCAGACCGGTCTCGGTGTCGACCTGCTCCATGCGCTCCGCGAGGCGCGGCAGCGTGTCGTCGAGCAGCCGCTCGAGCCGGCGCCGGGCCACGCCCGCGTCCGCGTGCGTGCGCAGGTCCGCGCCGTACCAGGGCGTGTCCCCCGGGCGCACGGAGAACGCGCCCAGCTCGCCCGCGCGCTTGAGGTCCGCGGCGGTGCGCGCCCGCTCGGCCTCGTCCAGCGCGCCCGCCACGTCGGCGGAGAGCCGGACCGTGGTGCGCGGCGCCGGGCGCGCGGAGGTGAGCCGGGCCAGGTGCTGCAGCGCGTCGTACGCGGACACGCCGAACGGCGACCGCACCTCGTGCAGCCCCGCGACGTACCCGCGCAGCGCCTCGCGGTGCCCGACGAGGTCGGCGCGCAGCGCGTGCGCGCCGCGCTCGTCCACGGCGGGGGCCTCGAGCGTCATGGCGCCCAGGAGCCGCCGGGCGGCGGCGCCGCGCCAGCCCGCCTCCGGGGCGATGTCCAGCAGGAGGTCGTCCAGGCCCTGCTCGGCCAGCCGCGCGGCGAGCGCCTGCCCTGCGCGGCGGTGGCCCGGCACGTACAGCACGGTCCGTCCGGCCGCGGCCGCGTCGGCGACGACCGCGGCGACCGTCCCGGCCTCGTCGGCGCCGGTCGGGCTGTCGACGAACAGGTGGTTGCCGGTCGCGACGACGTCGAGGACGTGCTGCTGCACCGGGTCCAGGTCGCCCACGCCGCGCTCGTGCGCCGGGTCCCGGTCGCCGGGCACCGGCTCCGGCAGCGCCGCGTGCAGCCGGTCGCGGGCCGCCTCCACGCCCGCGAGCGCGGTGAGCACCTCGTGGTGCGCGATCCCGGCGGCCAGGTTGTCCAGGTCGTCGACCAGGACCTGGCCCGGGTGCACGAACGTGCCGACGACGACGCGCTCGGTCAGCTCGAAGTCCTCGAGCACGGCCTCGCCCAGCGACGCGAGGCGGGTGAGCGCCTCGCGCGGGTCGAAGCCGCCGCTGGTGAACGCGCCGCGCGCGACCGCGGCCGGGTCCAGCAGCGCCCCGCGCGACCGCAGCGCGCGGGCCAGGACCGGGTTGACCTCGAGCGACGGCTCGAGCGCGAGCTCGTAGTCGCTCTCCCCCGTGCCGCGGGCGTGCAGCGAGACGGGTCGCAGCAGCACGGGCGCCCGCAGCGTGCGCGGCCCGGCCGCGGGCTCGTCGGACGGGTTCGCCGTGGCACCGCCGCGCGTGGCCGCGGCCAGCGCCGTCACGTCGTCCTGCGCGACGTCGACGGGCGAGCGCTCGGTCCACGTCGCGACACCGATGGCGAGGGACGTCGGGGCGATGCCGTAGCGCTGCTCGTACGCGGCCGCGCGGGAGCCGACGGCGCGGGCCCGGCGGCGCGCGGTCGCGAGCGCGCCCCCCTCGCGCACCAGGTTGGACAGGCGGGTCTCGCGGCCGGCGAAGAGCTGCGCCATCCCCGAGGGGTGCGCCTTGGACAGGTCGAGCGCGGCCTCGCCCAGCAGGTCGATGTCGGACAGCGAGGACCCGCCGGCCGCCTCGACCAGCGCGCCGCGCCAGGTGGCCACGGCGCCCTCGACGAGCTCCGCGTCGGAGGGCGGCTCGACGAGCGCGACGGGCGACGCGTCGGGGCGGCCCCCCGTGCCTGCGGCGTCGATGTCGTCGCCGGAGACGCGGTCGCCGGACGCGGGGTCGCCGGGGGAGGCGGGCGCCTCGCCGGCGGTGCGGGCGGGGCCTTCGGAGGTCGCCGGGGCGGGGACCGGTCCGTGCTCGGAGCCGGCTCCCGTGCCGGGCGTACGCGCGGGGACGGTCACCCTGCGACGGTAACCGCGGGCTCAACGCGTCAGACCGTGACGCGCCGAGAGGCCCGGTTTCTTGCGGCTGGATGGCGTCCTTGCCGTTGGACGACGCCGCTGGACGGCTCCGCTGGACAACGCAAGAGCCCGGCCGCGCTGGCGGCCGGGCTCCTGGACGTAGAAACGGTGCGCACCGCGCAGGGGGCAGGCGATGCGCACCGTCAGGAGCCAGTGTGCGCCACGGATCCCCTGCTGGTCAACTGTCCAGTGCACCCGGCGCGAAATTCACTCGTCAGGTGGTGCGACGGTCCCGGGACCGGGCCCTCGGTCCGGGGGACGGGAGCCCTCCCGGACGGCAAGATCGTGCCGACGGCGGCCATCGGAGCACCGCCCGGACCGACCGGAGCACCATGACCACGACGCCCCCGGCACCCGCCCCGACCGGGCTGGGCGTGCGGACCATGACGACGCTCGTCGTCGGCTCGATGGTGGGCGCCGGCGTCTTCTCCCTGCCGCGCCAGTTCTCCGCGGAGACCGGGATCGCGGGGGCGCTCGTCGCCTGGGGCGTCGCGGGCGGCGGCATGCTCATGCTCGCCCTGGTCTTCCAGATGCTCGCCGTCCGCCGTCCCGACCTCGACGCGGGCGTCTACGCGTACGCCAAGGCGGGGTTCGGCGAGTACCTGGGGTTCTTCTCCGCGTTCGGCTACTGGGCGTCCGCGTGCGTCGGCAACGTGACCTACTGGGTGCTCGTCATGTCCACCCTGGGCGCGGTGGTGCCGGCGCTCGGGGACGGCGGGACGCCGCTGGCCGTGGCCGCCGCGAGCGCGGGCCTGTGGCTGATGTTCGCGCTCGTGCGCCGGGGCGTGCGCGAGGCGACCGCCATCAACCGCGTCGTCACCGTGGCCAAGGTCGTCCCGATCGTCGTCTTCGTGCTGATCGCCGCGTTCGCCGTCGACCCGGACGTCCTCGCCGCCAACTGGCACGGCGGCGCGGACGCCGGCCCGCTGCTCGAGCAGGTGCGCGGCACCATGCTCGCCACGGTGTTCGTCTTCCTCGGCGTCGAGGGCGCGAGCACGTACTCCCGCCACGCGCGGCGCCGGTCCGACGTCGGGCGCGCGACCCTCCTCGGCTTCGGCTCGGTGCTCGCGCTGTTCGCGTCCGTCACGCTCGTCTCCTACGGGATCCTCCCGGCCGACGAGATCGCGGAGCTGCGCGAGCCGTCGATGGCGGGCGTGCTCGAGGCGGTGGTCGGCTCCTGGGGCGGCGCGCTCGTGGGCGTCGGGCTCGTCGTGTCCGTGCTAGGGGCCTACCTCGCGTGGACGCTCATGGCCGCCGAGGTGCTGCTGGTCGCCGCCCGGGACGGCGACATGCCGCGGTTCCTGAGCCGGACCAACGCCGCCGACGCGCCCGTCCCCGCGCTCGCCCTGTCGACCTGCCTGGCGCAGGTGGTGCTGCTCCTGACCTTGCTCTCGGACGACGCCTTCGACTTCGCGTTCGACCTCACCAGCTCGCTCGTGCTGGTGCCGTACGTCCTCTCGGCGGGGTTCGCCCTGCGGCTCGTCCTGCGGCGCGAGACGTTCGCGGACGGCGCGCCCGGTTCCCGACGAGGCTGGCTCGTCGTCAGCGCGGTGGCCACGGCCTACACGCTGTGGCTGCTCTACGCCGCCGGCCCGACGTACCTGCTGATCGCCTTCCTCGCCTACGCGCCCGCGACCGTCCTGTTCGTCATGACGCGCCGGGAGCAGGGCCGGCGCGTGTTCAGCGGGCGCGAGCTCGTCGTCCTCGCGGTCTCCGTCACGGGCGCCGTGGTCGGCCTCGTGGCGCTGGTCACCGGCCGCGTCGCCCTCTGACACCGAGGCCCACGGCCGCCGACCCCCCGTGCCGGTCCGGCGCGACCCCGCGCGTGGCCCAGGATCTCGATCCCGATCGCTGCGTGTACGCACGGTGTGCGTACACGCGGCGGAGGAGAACCGGCAGAGGAGAACCTCCGCAGCGTGCAGGATCAGGGTGTGAGCGAGCGGCGCGCGGTCGAGGACCCGGCAGGCACGGCAGAGCCGACAGACCCGACAGCGCCGAAGGACGGTCCCACCCCCGGGGACGGGACCGCCACCGCACGGCGGTCGCGGGTCGCTGCGGTCCTCGCGGCCGTCGTCGTACCGCTGCTCGTGGCCGCGCTCGTCGTGATGGCCGCGACCTGGCCGGACATGTCAGCGGGACGCCAGGCGGGCGAGGACGCGGGGCTCGTCGACGTGGGCGTGCAGTACCTGGACGCGACCGTCGTCGGCACGCGCGCGCAGACGTGCGAAGGCTCGATCGAGGACGCGAGCGCGACGGGCGAGGTCCCGGCCCAGGTGCCGTGCCTCCGGGTCACCGCACGGTTGACGAGCTCGGGCGACGAGGTCGAGGTCGCGGCGCCCGCGGGCACGACGAGCGTCGACGAGGGCGCGCGCATCGTCGTCGAGCGCTACCCCACCGTGGGCGACGCGACGGAGGTCTACGCCTGGTCGGACTACGCCCGCGGGGTGCCGCTGGGGACGCTCGCGCTCGTGTTCCTGCTGGTCACCGCGCTCGTCGCGGGCTGGCGGGGGCTGCGCGCGATCCTGGGGCTCGCGATCGCGTTCGTCGTGCTCTGGACGTACGTGCTGCCCGGGCTCGTGGAGGGGACCGACGCGCTCCTGCTCGCGCTGACCGCGTCCGGGGTGATCATGACCGTCGTGCTGTACCTGGCGCACGGCGTCTCGGTCCGGACGACCACCGCACTGGTCGGCACGTTCGCCGGGCTGCTCGTCGTGACGCTCGTCGGGTCCCTCGCGGCGTGGGCGGCGCACCTGCAGCCCGTGGCGACCGAGGACGACTACCGGCTCGCCGGGCTGCTGGGCGACGACGGCGTCGCGACGCTGCACGGCGTGTTCCTGTGCGGCCTGGTGCTCGCCGGCCTGGGCGTCCTCAACGACGTCACGGTCACGCAGTCGTCCGCGGTGTGGGAGCTGCGCGCCGCGGACCCCACCGCGTCGTGGCGGCAGCTGTTCTCGGGCGGCATGCGCATCGGCCGGGACCACATCGCCTCGACCGTCTACACGATCGCGTTCGCCTACGTCGGGGCGTCGCTGCCCGTGCTGCTCCTGCTGCAGGTCTACGACCAGCCGCTCCGCCGCACGCTCACGGGCGGCGTCTTCGCGGCGGAGATCGTCCGGACGCTCGCGGGGTCGATCGGCCTGGTCCTGGCGATCCCGCTGACCACGCTCGTCGCCGCGCTGACGGCGCACGCGACGCCGGTCACGGCGCGGTTGCGTCGTGAGGCCGCGGCCCATGGTCACGGTCATGGTCACGGTCACGGTCACGGTCACGGCGATGGTCAGGGTCCTGCTCAAGCCGTCGGTCCTGGTCGGGCGGCCGGGCGCCGGCACTGACCACCAGCGCCGCGATCGCGGTGGTGACCGGGATCGCCAGGACCAGGCCGATCGAGCCGACGAGGGTGCGCGCCACCTCCTCGGCCAGCTCGCCGCTGGTGAGCGACTCGAGCAGCGCGCGGTCGGCGACGCTCACCAGCAGCACCAGCGGCAGGGCGGCCCCGACGTAGGCGAACGCGATCGTGTAGACGGTCGAGGCGATGTGGTCGCGGCCGATGCGCATGCCCCGCGTGAACAGGTCGCGCCGCGACGCCGCGGGGTCGGCCGCGCGGAGCTCCCACACCGCCGAGGCCTGGGTGATCGTCACGTCGTTGAGCACGCCCAGGCCGGCCAGCACCATGCCGCACAGCAGCACGTCGCGCAGACTCATGGCCGGCGCGACGTTGCGCAGGTCGAGCGCGTACTCGTCGGACAGGCCCGTGAGGTGCGCGGCGCCCGTGGCCCACGCCGCGATCCCGGCCGTCAGGACCAGGCCGACGAGCGTCCCGAGCAGCGCGGTGGACGTGCGCAGCGAGACGCCGTGCGCCAGGTACAGCACGACGAACATGATCAGCGAGGAGCTGACGAGCGCGACGGGGAGCGCGGGCATGCCGGCCAGGAGCGCGGGCAGCGTGAACACGCCCAGCACGCCGAACGCGAGGCCGAGCCCGACGAGCGCCCCCAGCCCGCGCCAGCGCGCGACCAGCAGCACGAGCACCCCGAACACGATCCCGAGCGCGGCGAGCGGCGGCCCGCGCACGAAGTCGAGGAACACGTACGGTGTGCCGAGGTCGCCGTAGACGTCGTCGGACCCGAGGTCCACGACGCGCAGCCGGTCGCCCGCGCCGACCTCGTCGAGGTACTCCGGCGGGACGCTGACCACCACGGCCGTCCCGTCCCCGAGCGTCGCGGTGACCTCCTGGCCGGGCTCGGCGCCGGGGTCGACGCCCTCGACCGTGAGCACGCGCACCGTGCTGCCGGGCGCGCTGGTGTCGAGCACCGGCTGCTCGCCGCGCGGCCAGAGCGCGCCGAGCCCGTACAGCGTGAGCGCCAGGGCCGGCAGCAGGATCGCCGCGAAGACGCGCCGCGCCCGCCGGTGGTCCCGCGGCGCGACGCGCGCCGGCTCGAGGGCGTGGACGTGCGCGGCGTGGTCCATGCGCGGGAGCCTACCCGCGAAGGACAATCGTTCTCAGGAGCGCCTCAGGCGGCGCGGGCGCTCGTGCGGCGGTCGCGGGCGACCACGGTCTCGTCGGGTACGTGCTCGTCGGACTCGACCGTCACGCCGTCCGCGACGTGCGCCCCGGCCCCGACGGTCACGCGGCTGCCGAGCCGCGCCCCGGCGCCGACGACGGCCTCACGGCCGACGTGGACGTGCGTGCCCAGGCGGCTGTGCGGGCCGACCATCGCACCGGACTCGACCCAGACGTGCGCGCCCACGCGGACGCCGCCGCCCACGAGCGCGCCGGGGTCCACCCAGGCGGTCTCCGCCACGTACGCAGACGGGTCGACGGAGGCGGTCTGCGCGACCAGTCCCCCGCCGTTGTCGTGCCGGCGGTAGCGCACGACCGTGCCGTCATCGGTCTCGAGCTCTTCGTATCGCTTCCTCATAACGACTCTCGTAACGATTCGCGTGACGCCGGTGTTCCCGGCGGTTCGCGCGTCGCCGTGCGGCCGCAGGGCTGAGCGCGGGCGCCGGAGTCGGGGACACGCGCCCGGGGCGGCTACCTTGGCGTCCGTGCTGCAGGGCTCCCACGACGACGTCGCCGCGCTGGTCGCTGCCCGCACACCGCTCGTCGTGCTGGCGACCACCGACGAGGAGGCCGCGCTGCAGCTCGTCGTCCGCTCGGTGGGCGGTGCGGGCGCGACGCGACCGGTGTTCCGGTGGAGCATCACGGACGGGCTGCGGCGCGTGGACGTGGACCTCGGTGCCGCGCAGCGCCACAACGCGGACCCGCCGACGCTGCTGCGCTCGGTGCTGGAGAGCACGCAGCCGGCCACGTACGTGCTGCTCGACCTGCACCCCTGGTTCGACGATCCGGTGGTCGTCCGGCTGCTGAAGGACCTGGCCCAGCTCCCGCCCGCCCGGCGCAGCACGCTGGTCCTGGTCTCCCACGCGGTGGAGCTGCCGCCCGAGCTCGACCACCTCGCGGTGCACGTGCCCGTCGCGTTCCCGACGGCCGAGGAGCGTGCGGCGATCGTCGACGACGCGGTCCGGACCTACGCGTCGCTCACCGGCCGGTTCCCGGACGTCGACCCGCACGCCCGCCAGCTCCTGGTGGACCGGCTGGCGGGTCTGTCCCGCGCCGACGTGGCGCGGCTCGCGCACGGGGCGGTCGTGGCGGACGGGGCGATCACCGCGCGCGACGTGCCGGTGGTGGAGAAGGCGCGGTTCGAGGCGCTCGCGGCGGACGGCGTGCTGTCCTACGAGTACGCGCAGGCGGGAGCCGACGACGTCGTCGGACTGGACCGGGTGGTGCGGTGGCTCCGCCTGCGCAAGCCGGCGCTCGACGGCAGCGCACCGCACCTCGAGGCGCCGCGCGGCATGCTGCTGCTCGGGGTGCAGGGCTGCGGCAAGTCGCTCGCGGCGCGCGCCGCCGCGTCGCTGCTGGGCGTCCCGCTGCTGCGCCTGGACCTCGCGGGGGTCCACGACAAGTTCGTCGGGGAGTCCGAGCGGCGGCTGCGCGACGCGCTCGCCGCCGCGGACGCGCTCGCGCCGTGCGTCCTGTGGGTCGACGAGATCGAGAAGGCGATCGCGACGAGCGACGGCGACGGCGGCTCGGCGCGCCGCGTGCTGGGCACGCTGCTGACGTGGCTCGCGGACCGTCGTTCCCGCGTGTTCGTGGCCGCGACGGCCAACGACATCTCCGCGCTGCCCCCCGAGCTGGTGCGCAAGGGCCGGTTCGACGAGCTGTTCTTCGTGGACCTGCCCGACGACGCGGAGCGCGCGGCGCTGCTGCGGCTGCACGCCGGGCGCCGCGGGCTGACCCCCGCCGACGACGAGCTGCGCGCGCTGGTCGCTGCGTCCGCCGGGTTCTCGGGCGCGGAGATCGAGCAGGCGGTGGTCGCCGCGACCTACGCCGCGCACGCGCAGGGCGGGCGGCTGCACGCGCGCACGGTGCACGACGAGCTGCGCGGCACCCGCCCGCTCGCGGTGGTCATGGGCGAGCGCGTGGCCGAGCTGCGGGCGTGGGCGGCGACGCGGACGGTGCCGGCGCGATGACCCGCCGGGACACCGCCGCGATCCCCCGCCGCACGGTCGTCGGGTACGCGCTCGGCTCGGTCGGCACGGGCGGGTTCGGCACCCTGCCCGGCCTGGTCCTCGCCTACTACCTGACCGACACGCTCGGCGTCGCCGCGGGCGTGGCGAGCCTGGTGGTCACCGTGCCCAAGCTCTGGGACGTCGTCATCGACCCGTTCATCGGCGCGCGCTCCGATGCGGACGCCGCCCGGCACGGGTCCCGACGGCGGTTCCTGCTGGCCGGCGCGCTCGCGCTGCCCCTGCTCTTCGCGGCCGTGTTCGCCGCTCCCCCGGCCGTGCGCGGTGCCGCGGCCGCCGCGTGGGTCGTCGTCACGTTCGTCGCCGCCGCCACCGCGTTCAGCCTGTTCCAGGTCCCCTACATCGCGCTGCCGGCCGAGATCGCGCCGGACTACGCCTCCCGGACCCGCCTGCTCGCGCCGCGCATCGCCGTGCTCGCGGTCGCGATCCTGGCGTTCGGCGCGGGCGGTCCGCTGGTCCGCGACGCCGTCGGCGGCGGCCGCGCCGGGTACGCCGTGATGGGCCTGGTCTGCGGCGTCACCATCGGGCTCGGGATGCTCGCGGCGTGGTGGGGCGCGCCGCGGCGCGCCGAGGTCGCGACGTCCGCCGGGCGGCTGTCCGACGAGCACCACGGCGCCGCGCACGAGAACAAGCACGAGAACACGCACGAGAACGAGCACGACGACCAGCGAGACGGGGAACCCGCGGTCGCCGCCCCGCGCCCGGCCCGGCGCGGGGACGCGCTGCGCGCCGGCGTGGCCGCGCTGCGCGAGCTCCCGGCGTTCCGGGCGCTGCTGGCGACGTTCGTGCTGCAGGCGCTGGCCACGGGCGCGATGCTCGCGGCCGCGCAGTACGTCGCCACGTACACGCTGGGCTCCGAGGGCGCGGTGACCGTCCTGTTCGCGGCGCTCGTCGCGCCCGCGCTGCTGGTGATGCCGCTCGCGACCCGAGTGGCCGACCGCATCGGCAAGTGCCGGGCGCTCGTCGGCTCCTCCGTGCTGTTCGCGCTCGCCGCCCTCGCCCTGGTCCCCGCGCGTGAGGCGCCCGGCGCGTGGGTCTACGCGCCGGTGGCCCTGGCCGGGGTCGCGTACGCCGGCATGCAGCTCTACCCGCTCGCGATGCTCCCCGACGTCGCGGTGGTCGACGCCCGCGAGCGCGGCGTGGACCGCGCGGGCGTGCTGGGCGGCGTCTGGACCGCCGGCGAGACCGCGGGGCTGGCGCTCGGGCCCACGCTGGTGCTGGCGCTGCTGGCCGTCACGGGGTTCGTCTCCCGCACGGGCGACGAGGTCGTGGCGCAGCCGGGCTCGGCGCTCACCGGCGTCGTCGTCGCGTTCTCCGCCCTGCCCGCCGTGCTCGTCGGGCTCTCGCTGATCCCCCTGTCGCGGTACCGGCTCACGGCCGAGATCGTCGATGACCGCCCGGAGGTGGCCGCATGACCGAGACCCGTCCCGAGGGTGGGAGCCCCGCCGACCGCACGCGCGCGGGTGGCCGTCCCGCCGACGACGTGCTCGCCGAGCTGCTGGCGCTGCGCGCCGCCGACCCGCCGACCCACGGCGGCCGCGTGCTGTCCTACGTCTACGACCCGGGCCGCCCCGACCTCGACGCCCTCGCCGAGCGCGCGGCCACGGCGTTCCTGCCCGTCAACGGGCTCGACCCGACGACGTTCACGTCCGTCGCGGCGATCGAGCGCGCGCTCGTCGCCCGCGCGCGGGCCACGTTCCACGGGTCCGACGACGTGGTCGGCTCGGTGACGTCGGGCGGCACCGAGTCGTGCCTGCTCGCGGTCAAGGCCGCGCGCGAGACCTGGCGCGCGGCCTCGTCGTCCCGGGCCACCGCCCAGGAGCGCGCGACGATCGTGCTGGCGACCACCGCGCACCCCGCCTTCCACAAGGCGGCCGCCTACCTGGACCTCGACGTGGTCGCGGTGCCGGTGGACCCCGCGTCCGGGCGGGCGGATCCGGGGCGCATGGTCGCCGCGCTCGACGAGGCCGGGGACCGGGCCGCGCTCGTCGTGGTGTCCGCCCCGTCCTACCCGTTCGGCGTCGTGGACCCGGTCGCGGAGGTCGCCGCCGGCGCGGCCGAGCGCGGCGTCGCGTGCCACGTGGACGCGTGCATCGGCGGCTGGGTGCTGCCGTGGTGGGGCGACCTCGAGCCGTGGGACCTGGCGGTGCCGGGCGTGACGTCGTTGTCCGCGGACCTGCACAAGTACGGGTACGCGCCCAAGGGCGCGTCGGTGGTGCTGCACCGCGGGCGGGACCGGCACGCGGCGCAGTACTTCGTCACGACGGCATGGCCCGGCTACCCGGTGGTCAACCCGACCGTGCTGGGCTCCCGCGCGGCCGGCGCGATGGCCGCGGCGTGGGCGATCGGCGAGGCGCTCGGCGACGACGGCTACGCCGAGCTCGTCGGGCGCACGCGCTCCGCCGTCGCGGTGGTGCGGCGCGCGCTCGACGCGACCGCGGGCCTGCGCGTCGTCGGGTCGCCGACGGGTCCGCTGCTGGCGCTGGCTGCCGACGAGGCCGCCGACGGGACCACCGACGGGGCCGCTGGCGCGGTGGACCCGTTCCGGCTGGTCGACGCCCTGCGCGCCCGCGGCTGGCTCGCGCAGTGCCAGCCCGCGATGACGCAGCCCGACGGGACCGTGCTGCCGCGGACCGCGCACCTGACGCTGACGGCCGTGACCGCCGACGTCGCCGACCAGCTCGCGGCGGACCTGGTCGCGGCCGCCGACGCCGTGCGCGGCGTCGCCCCGGCAGACCCGGACCCCGGCCTCGTCGCGCGCGTGCTCACCGAGGGGCTGCCCGACGAGCTGGCGGGCGTCATGGCGACGCTCGAGGCGCTGCCCGCCGACGTGGTCCGGCCGGCCCTGGTGCAGGTGCTGCAGGCCGCGATCGACCCGGGACCCGCCCGCGCCTGACCGGCCGGGCTCCGCGGCGCGGGCCGCCGCGCGTGGCACCCTGGCCGGGTGGCGGCCGACCGCACCACCCCGGACGACCCCGGGGACACCTCCTCGCTACGCGACCACAAGCGCCGCGCGGTGCAGGACGAGCTGAGCCTCGTCGCCATCGACCTGTTCATCGAGCGGGGCTTCGACGCGACGTCGGTGGAGCAGATCGCCGCCGCGGTCGGGATGTCCGAACGCTCGTTCTTCCGCTACTTCCCGACGAAGGACGCGGTGCTGGCGCACCAGTCAGCCCGCTGGCGCCGGCTCGTCGCGACCTCGCTCGCGGCGCGGCCGGCGGACGAGCCGGTCTGGTTCTCGCTGCGCCGGGCGTTCGACGAGTACCTGCGGGTGACGATCGCCGAGGGGCGCGCGCTGCCCCTGCTGCGCATGGTCTACGCGAGCCCGGCGCACCACGGCCAGCTGCTGCACCGCATGGAGCTGCTGGGTGAGGAGCTCACCGCGGTGCTGGTCGACCGGCTGCGCGGGACGGTCGAGGACCCGGAGCTGGTCGCCTCGGTGCGCGCGGGCACGGTGGTCGCGTGCCTGGAGGTGGCGCGGCGGCGCTGGGCGGCGACCGCCGGCGCCCAGCGCTTCGACGACCTCCTGGACGCGACGATGGAGCTCGTCGAGCCCGTCAGGCCGTCCGGCTCCGGTCCTCGAGCGACCGGTTCGGGGAGATGAGCGCGTGCACCTCGGCGCCGAGGTAGCGCCGGTGCCCCCCGAGCGTCCGGATCGACGTGAGCCGTCCCGCGCGGGCCCACCGGGTCACCGTCTTGGGATCGACGCCGAAGAGGTTCGCGACCTCGTGCGGCGTCAGGAGCTCCTGCGTGTCGTGCTGCTGGTCGTGGGCCATGTCGTCCTCCTCCTGCGAGGCCCTCGGCGAGGGCCTCCCGTCACCCGAACGTGTCAGCCACTGCCAACGGTGACACGAAACGTCACGAAACGCACCCCCCGGGCATAATCGGGACATGCCTCCCGACGAGGCCCCGCTGCGCGAACGCACGCGCCGGGCCGTGCAGGACCGGATGACCCTGGCCGCGATCGACCTCTTCGTCGAGCAGGGGTACGACGCGACGACGGTCGGTCAGATCGCGGCCGCCGTCGGCATGTCCGAACGGACCTTCTTCCGCTATTTCTCCACGAAGGACGACGTCCTGGAGCACGTGTCGGCGCACTGGCGGGCCCGCGTCGGGGCGGACCTGGCGGCCCGTCCGGCGGCCGAGCCGACGTGGCTGGCGGCCCGCCGGGCGTTCGACGGGTACGTCCGCGAGACCGTCGAGCAGGGCCGCGCGCTGGCCCTCCTGGGCGTCATCTACGCCAGCCCGGGACTCCACGGACGGCACCTGCTCCGTCTCAGTCGGTGGACCGAGGCAATCGCCCCGGCCCTCCGCGCCCGGCTCGACGGGACCCCCGACGCCGACTTCCGGACCGCCGTCCAGGCCGCCGTCGTCGTCACCTGCTTCGAGGCGGCGCGGCACGCGTGGGTCGCGTCCGGCGGGGAGTCGTCGCTCGACGAGCTGCTCGACCGGGCCATGGAGTCCGCCGCCCGGTTGCTCGACGGCTCCGCCTGACCTCGGTCTCGACAGGGCGCCCTGGTCAGACAGAGCCTCGGGCGGCCCGCCGTCGGGCGCGCACGACGAGCGCGACCCCGGCGGCCACCATGAGCACCCCGGCCGCGAGGAAGGGCCACGGGCTCCACGTCTCGGTGCAGGAGGTGCCGTCCTCGATCACCCGGCACACCTCGCCGGGCCCGCCGCGGTTCAGCCAGGCGATGGTCAGCGGCAGCGCGCCCGCCCCGACGAGCGCGGCCGGCGACGCCGCACCCTGCCGCGCGACGAGCAGCACGACGACGAGCACGAGCCCCACCGGCACGGTGAACACGCCGATCGCGCTGATCACCAGCGCCAGGCACAGCCCGGCGACGGCCCACAGGACCACGGCCCACCCGGGCACGGCGGCGGCGGTCCGCCCCGTGCCCCGTTCGACGACGGCGCTCATGCGGTCAGCATGGACCCGCCGCGCCCCGACACGCCCGGGAAGCGCGCACCGTCCCCGCAGACGCCGCCGGCGCCCGGCCGTGGGGCCGGGCGCCGGGGAGGGCGAAGGTAGGTGCCGCGGTCAGCCGCCGTGGCGCTGGTCGCCGCCACGCTGCGCGGGCGCACCCGACGCGCGACCGGCCCGACGCGGACCCGCGGGACGACGGGCACCCGACGAGGCCGGCGCCGCGCCAGCTGCACCGCCCGACGAGCGCTGCGCGCCGGCCGACGAGCGCTGCGCACCGACCGACGAGCGCTGCGCACCGCCGGCGGCCGCGCGCGCGGGCTGCCCGCCCTGGCGCGGAGCCGCACCGGAGGGCTGCCGTGCGCCGCGCGAGGCCGAGGCGTCCGTGCTCGTCGTGCCGCCGCCCTTGCCGCGACGGCGACGCGAGCGGCCCGCGGGACGCTGGCCGTCGGCCGCGGGACCGCCGGGCGTCGCGCCACGGCCCGCGGGGCGGACCGGGGCGGCGGGTGCGCTGGGGGCGACGGGCGCCGCGAGCGTGGGGACCAGGTCGTTCAGCACGCGCGCACCCGGCCGGACCGGCTGCGGCGTCGCCTGGATGCCAGCCTGACGCGTCATCGAGCGCACGTCGGAGAGCTGCTCGGGCAGCACGATCGTGACGACCGCACCCTCCGAGCCGGCGCGTGCGGTACGGCCCGAGCGGTGCAGGTACGCCTTGTGCTCGGCCGGCGGGTCGACGTGCACGACGAGCTCGACGTCGTCGACGTGGATGCCGCGGGCCGCGATGTCGGTGGCGACGAGCACCTTCACGGCGCCCGTCGAGAACGCCTCGAGGTTGCGCTCGCGCGCCCCCTGGCCGAGGTTCCCGTGCAGGTCGACCGCCGGCACGCCCGCGCTGGTGAGCTGCTTGGCGAGCTTCTTGGCAGCGTGCTTGGTGCGCGTGAACAGCACCCGCCGGCCCGTGCCGGAGGCCAGGTGCTGCACCACGTCGCGCTTGACCTCGGCGTCCGGGACCGTCAGGACGTGGTGCGTCATGGCGGACACCGGGGACTGCGCGGTGTCGACCGAGTGCCGCAGCGGGTCCCGCAGGAACGCCTTGACCAGCGCGTCGACGCCGTTGTCCAGCGTCGCGGAGAACAGCAGGCGCTGGCCGCCCTTCGGCGTCGCGGACAGGATCCGCTTGACGCCCGGGAGGAACCCGAGGTCGGCCATGTGGTCGGCCTCGTCGAGCACGGTGATCTTCACGTCCGCGAGGGAGATGACGCCCTGCTTCATGAGGTCCTCGAGCCGGCCCGGGCAGGCCACGACGATGTCGATGCCGCCGTTGAGCGCGGACTCCTGCGGACGCTGCGAGACGCCGCCGAAGATCGTCGTGACGGACAGCCGCGCGGCCCGGGCCAGCGGCTCGAGCGTGGCGGCGATCTGCGTCGCGAGCTCGCGCGTCGGCGCCAGCACCAGGCCGGTGGGGCGCCGCGCCACGTGCCGGACGGGCTGGGTCCCGGGGACCTGGCCGGCCAGGCGGGCGACGAGCGGCAGGCTGAACGCGAGCGTCTTGCCGGAGCCGGTGCGGCCGCGGCCGAGCACGTCACGGCCCTGCAGGGTGTCCGGCAGCGTCGCGGTCTGGATGGGGAACGCGTCCGTCATGCCCTGCTGGGCGAGCGTGCGGACGAGGGCCTCGGGCACGCCGAGGGAGGAGAAGCTGGTCACAGAGAGAGTCGCCTTTCAGGCGTCGAGGGGGCGCCCACCAGGCAGCCTTCACAACCCAGGACGCGGGCTCGCGCTGGACCTAGAGCCGCGCAGAGCCACCCCCAGTATCCCCCACGTTCCCCGGAACCCGGTTGTCGGTCCGCTCACACCCCCTGGCTCCGAGTCGAACAAGCTGCGCCCCGCGCTGATCGTCGGCCGCGCGGTCGCGGCGGAGCGCGCGCTCGCGTCCGGCCGGGGCGTCGTGACCGTCGTCCCGCTCACGTCCAACCTCGCGACGGTCTACGACTTCCAGATCGAGATCCCCGCCGAGGCGTGCGGGCTGGACGCGCCGTCGAAGGCGCAGTGCGAGCAGGTCCGCTCGATCTCGGTGGCGCGGTTCGTGCACCGGATCGGTTCCGTGCCGCTCGGCCTGATGCTCCGCATCGACGACGCCCTCCGCCTGCACCTCGACCTCTAGGCCCGGGCTACCGCGTTTCGCGCTAGGCGACCTGCACGCCGAAGTCGGTCAGCCTCTGGAGGACTCCCCCGATGCCGGCTGCACGTCCGCCCCACCGCTCGTCGGGCGTGAGCTTGCCCCAGACGTTGCGGAACACCGTGACGCTTCCGGACCGGGACGACGAGGTGTCGGTGGTCAGCCGATCGCCCGGAGTGCCGACGACGAGATCGCGGCGACCGGAGCCGTCGACGTCCAGGAATGCGAGAGCGGCGCCGAACCCGTGGCCGGAGCCCGGGTTGCCGGGCACGCCCGCTGACGCCTGCGTCAGCACTGCCACTCCGCGCGAACCCAGTCCGCTCGTCGCGCCTCGCACCAGGTAGACCGCTCCGGCCGAGTCGCGGCCGGAGAGGTCCCTCCCTGGGGCGCCGACTGCCAGCTCGTCGCGGCCGTCCAGGTCGATGTCCGCGACAGCGAGCTCGGCGCCGAAGCCGTCCCACGTCTCGACGTCGCCGGGCATCCCCGGCGTCTCGAGGGAGAACAGCCGGGCTCCGGAGAGCGACAGCGACGTCCCGCGGGCGACGACGGAGACGATGAATCCACCGCGTTCGAGGTCTGCGGGCGAGGCACTGGGCGCGCCCGCGATCACCTCGTCACGACCGTCACCGTTGAGGTCGGCGGTCGCGATCGACGAGCCGAGGTTGAGGGTCCACGTGTCGTGGCCGGCTCGGCGGAAGGCCGCATCGAGGTCACGACCGCTCACCATCGACGACTTCGCAGCTGCGACGCCGTACCGCCCGCCCGGCACGAGCACCACACCGCCGGCGGCGTCTCCCGACCGGGGTTCGACACCGGCGCCAGGAACGCCGACCACGAGGTCGGCATAGGAGTCAGCGGTCACCCTGCCGATGGCGAGGCTCGCCCCGAAGCGGCCCGACCGGCTCGCCCAGCCAGGCACCCCGGACGTGGCCTGGGTGATCATCCGTGACCCCGATCCGGAGAGCCCGGACTTGCGGCCGTAGAGGACCACCACGCTGCCGGCCCCGGACGCCCCGGAGACCTTGGTCTCCGTCATGCCGACGGCAAGATCGTCGTAGCCGTCACCGTCGAGGTCCCCGGTCGCGAGTGCAGACCCGAAACGTTCGTCCGGCGTCGGCACCCCCGCGACGCCGGACGTCGCACGGCTGATCAGACGGGCAGCGGACAGATGCAGCCCGCTCTGGGAACCCGGAAGCACCCACAGCGCGCCGGCGAAGCCGCTGCTCTCTGTCCCGGGGACCGACTCACACGTCTCTGCGACGACGAGGTCGTCGTACCGGTCGCGGTTGAAGTCTCCGGTCGCGACGCCGCTCAGGCCGAAGTTGCTACAGCGAGTTCCGTGCGCGCGGTTCGCTGTCCCGAAGAGCACGTCGTCGCGCTGTACCGAGGAGTACCGCACCGCGACGGCGCCACCGGTCTCGTCGGAACCGATGGTGACGTCGCTGTCGCCGGCGACGGCGAGGTCGTCCACGCCGTCGCCGTCGAAGTCGGAGACGGTCGACGGTGTGCGCTTCGTCGGCTTCGCGTGGGGACGAGGCTCGCTCGCGACCAGGATCACCGACTTGCCGATCTTGCGTCGCTCCACGGTCGGCTTGCTCGCCGCCGTCCCGGCTGTCGGGAGGAGCGAGACGACGAGCGCGGCCGCCGCCGCGGCACCGACAAGACGAGCGGCCACCACACGGCCGGCAGGACGAGACATGAGTACCCCCTGGGAAGAAGACGCGTGAATCTAGCGCGGCCGACCGACAAGCCCGCAGGACCTCGGCGGTTGTCACACGTCCGGCCTATGGTCGGACGTGGCGGACGGGACGGGTCCGTCACGTCGCTCGCCCGGCACTGCGAGGAGGGTCATGACCAGGTTCACGCGTTCCGACGACCTGCAGGGCTCCGAGTTCGTCGGCGTCAACCTCCAGGGCTCCCGCTTCGTCGGATCCGACCTGTCGGCGGCGGTGATGCGCGGTGTCGACGTGGCGCGTGCGGACATCGACGCACCGTGGCTCCCCGAGCCGGACAGCTACCTCCTGGTCAACGGCGTGGACGTCATCCCGTTCGTCGAGGCCGAGCTGAACCGCCGTTTCCCCGGCCGCGCGCTGCGACGTGCCACGGACCCCGACGACCTGCGCGCCGCCTGGGCGAAGCTCGAGGCGACGTGGGAGGCGACGCTCGAGCGCGCGGCGGCGATGCCGGCCGGGACGGTCGACGTCTCGGTCGACGGCGAGTGGTCGTTCGCCCAGACGCTGCGCCACCTGTAGACCGGACCGTCACGTCGACGCCAAGGGAAGGCAGACGCCATGCGGTGGGGACCGTTGCTGACCGAGCAGCTCACGTTCTACTGGGAGACCAGCCTCTGGCCCCGCGTCCAGGGCCTCACGGACGACGAGTACCTCTGGGAGCCGGTGCCCGGCTGCTGGTCCGTGCGCCCGACGGCGGACGGCACCTGGCAGGCCGACGGCACCGGTCAGCGCGAGCCCGACCCGCCGCCGGTGACGACCCTCGCGTGGCGGATCTGCCACGTCGCCGTCGGCGTCCTCGGCACCCGGGCGCGCGCGTTCTTCGGCACCGACGTCCCCGACGACGCGGACATGTTCGACCCGCGCCTGGCACCCGCCTCGCTGCCCGCGACCGCCGACGAGGCGGTGGCGCTGCTCGCGTCGTCGTACCAGGCGTGGGTGGACGGGCTCTCGGCCTGCGACGACGAGGCGCTGGCCCGGCCGCTCGGCCCGCGCGGCGCCTACTTCGCCGAGGACAGCCTCGCCGCCCTGGCGCTCCACCTGCACCGCGAGACGATGCACCACGGCGGCGAGATCGGCGTCCTGCGCGACCTCTACCGGGAGGGGTACCGGCCCTAGCGCGGCCGGGTCAGGCGCGCAGGGCGTCGGTGACCTCGCGCGCCTCGGTGGTCAGGCGGTCGACGTCGGCCGGCAGCAGGTCCGCGCGGGCGACCGCCTGCGCGAGCAGCTCGACCTCCTCGGCCGCCGCCGCGCGCAGCGCCGGGTCCCGCGCGGCCGCGCCCACGCGTGCCGCGAGGCGCACCGCCGCCCGCACCACGGTCGGCGCGCCCGCGCCGTACCAGCGGATCGCCTCGAGCACGGACCCCACCAGGTCGACGGGGTCCGGGTGGGGCGCGTAGAGCCGCAGGGCGCCCTCGTCGTCGAACCGCGCCGCCGAGGGAAGGGGCCGCTCGGCCAGCAGGGTGAGCCCGGCCGCGAGGTCGTCGACGGCGTTCACGGCGGTGGTCGGGTCGTTCGTTCCCGGCGACAGGGCGCGCGCCGCCATGTCGGTGAGCTGCTGCACGACGAAGGCGACGTCCTGGTGCGCGTCGCGCGCGTCGGCGACGTGGACCGCTCGTCGGACCCGCTCGACGACCTCGCCCACGCGCTCGGCGGGCAGCCCGCCCACCACGGCGACGGCCTCGCCCGCGACCACGTGGTCACCCGGCGTGACCGTGAGCGCGACGACCGCGTCGTGCCGGCTCGCGAGCCGCACCAGGCGCTCGATGTCCACCAGCTCCACGTACCCGGGACGCTGCGCGGTCACGACGACCCCCGTCGCGCTGGTCGGGATCGCTCCGGCGGGTACCGGCCTGCTCTCGCCCGCGCGCTCGGGGTAGAGGCGCTCGATCGTGCGGCACAGCGTCTCGCGCACCTGGGACGCCAGCGTCCACACCTGGATCGAGTCGCTGATGTGGTGGATGAACCACACGAGCACGGCGACGTTCGCGACCGCGAGCAGCACCGCGAAGTTGACCGCGAGGTGCGGCACGAAGACGTCCGCCTCCTGGTCGCCGGGGTCCCCGATCGCACGGATCGAGCGCAGCACCAGCAGCGCGTACAGGAACGTCGAGACGAAGACGCCCAGCACCGCCTGGTTGCCGCGGTCCGCCATGAAGCCGGGCACCAGCCGCGGCCCGTAGGCCGACGACGTGAGCGCGAGCACCGCGATCGTGATCGAGAACGTGGTGCCTGCGACCGCCAGGCTCGACGTCGCGATCGCACCCAGGACGTCCCTGCTGCCGCTCTCCCCCACGGTCAGCACCAGGTGGTCCGCCCACCCCGAGACGGTCGGCGTGCCCACCGCGCGGTCCACCGCGATCAGCGCCTCGGCCACCAGCACCGCGAGCACGCACATCACGGCGGGCAGGAACCAGAAGCGCTGCCTCAGCTCCACCAGGACCGTCACGTCCCGAGCCTGTCAGGGCACGGCAGATGCCGCGCGCTGGCCCTGACGCGCACGGCGTCCGTGTGCAGGTCAGGTGGCGCGTCGGCTGCGCGCGGTGACTGTCTGTGGCGGGTGAGAGGGTCCGCGCATGGACGAACGTGAGCACCTGGCCGCCGCCCTCGCTCAGCACCCCACGGTCCCCGGCGTCAGCGTGGCCGTGATGCGGGGAGGGGCAGCGACCTGGGCGGGGGCGGCCGGCGTGAGCGACGCGAGCACGGGACGGGCGCTGAGCGCGGAGCAGCCGCTGCACGCGTGCTCGATGACGAAGCTGGTCACGGCGACGGTCGTGCTGGCGCTGACCGAGCGCGGGCTCGTCGACCTCGACGCGGACGTGGCGGCGACGCACGACGTGCCGCTCACCCGCGCAGCGAGCGCCGGCGACCGGCCCGTGACGCTGCGCCACCTGCTGGCCCACGTCGCGGGCATCGTCGACGCCGACGGCTCGTTCGAGCCGGTCGCCCGCGGCGACGGGACTCCGGACCTGGCCGACCTGCTGCGCGGCCGGACCTCCGCGCACGCGGGCCCCGTGACGGTGGCGGCGACGCCGGGCACGCGGTTCGCGTACTCGGACGGCGGGTACGCGGTCGTCGAGCACGTCATCGAGGTCGCCACCGGCCGGCCGTACGATGACGTCGCGCGCGAGCTGGTGCTCGACCCCCTGGGGCTCGCACGCGCCGTGCTGCGTCGCCGGACCGCAGACGCCCCGGCGGCGGCCACCGGGCACGGCCCCGCCGGGCGCCCGGTCGAGGACGGCTGGGCGCTGTACCCGGCCCTCGGCGGCGCGGGGCTGTGGTGCACACCGCGCGACGTCGCGGTGCTCCTGAGCGACCTGCGCCGGTCCTGGACGGAGGACGGCGGTCGACTCCTGACCGCGGCGACCGCACGTCAGATCCTGGACGGTGCCGAGGCGGAGCCGCACGCGGGCCTGGGCCTCTTCCTGCCCGCGGGTGACGGACGGGTGGTGTCGACACACGGCTGGGGCGTGGGCTTCCAGTGCGCGGCGCGACTGGACGTCGAGTCGGGGGACGGCGTGGTCGTCATGACCAACTGCGACCCGGGGCGCCCGCAGCCCGAGTCCGTGGTCGGCGCGCTGCTGCAGACGCTGGGCCCGACGACCGTGTGACCGCCCCTCGTCGCGCGGGTCGACGACGTGGACGCCGAACCGGCTGACGCGGCGAGACCAGCGTGCCAAGCTGACGGCCATGGATGGCGCTCCCCCGCGGGCCTGGCTGCTGATGGCCGCGGGCAGCAACCGTGGCCACGGCGGCAACGCGGGGTACGACGACCAGATCGACGCGTACTACTCGTGGGACAGCAACGTGCCGAACCACACGAAGCTGAGCGTCGGCGACCCGATCGCGCTGTGGGACAAGGAGCGGCTGCTCGGCGTCTCGGTCATCGAGGAGATCGAGACCGCGTCAGGGCTGAAGCCGCTCAACCGCTGCCCGGACTGCGGGACCACCCGGATCTCCGTGCGCAAGAGGGCCGAGCCGCGGTACCGCTGCATGAAGTGCCGGCACGAGTTCGCGGCGCCGGACGTCGACGTGGTCGACGTGACCGAGTACCGCGCCCGGTACGACGCGGCCTGGACGTCGCTCGACGGGCTGCTCGACGAGCGCGAGCTCCGATCCCTCGCGGTCCACGCCGGCGACATCAACGCCATGCGCCCGCTCGACTGGGCGGCGTTCAGCGCCGCGCTGAGCACCAGGCACGCGGACCGGGCGGTGGACCGCGTGGCCGCACGGGCTGACATCAGCTGGCAGCCCACGCACGTCGAGTTCACCCAGGGGTTCAGCCACGCGCTGGTCCGGGTCCGACGAGGCCAGCGGCAGTTCCGAGAGCACCTCCTGGCCGCGCAGGGCACCGTCTGCGCCTTCACCGGCGGCGCTCCCGCGCGCGTCCTCGAGGCCGGCCACCTGTACAGCTACGCGCAGCTCGGCACGCACTTCCAGCACGGCGGGCTCATGCTCCGCCGCGACATCCACCGCCTGTTCGACGACGGTCTGCTGGCCGTCGAGCCCGCGCGCCTCCGGATCGACGTGGCCGAGCCGCTCGCTCAGTTCCCCCAGTACGCGCGCCTGCACGGCCAGCCGCTGGCGTCGGCCCTCCAGGACCCGCAGGTCGACTGGCTGGACAAGCACTGGCACGAGCACCGGCAGGGTGCTGGCGCCGGGGCCGCGGGCTAGGGTCGACGAGTCCGCTCGTCGTCGAGCCGGACTGTCGCGGCTCGGACTCGGGAGGCAGCCATGGGCCGGCTGTACATCGACCTGTTCACCACGCTCGACCTCGTCGCGCAGGCGCCCGGCGGCCCGGAGGAGGACCCGTCCGGCGGGTTCCCGTTCGGCGGGTGGCAGGCGCCGCTGGACGACGACCTCGTCGAGCAGCAGGTCAGCGCGGGGATCGCGGAGCTGGACGCGCTGCTGCTCGGGCGCCGGACGTACGAGATCTTCGCGGCGTACTGGCCGCACCACGAGACCGGGCTGGACGGCGAGGTCGGCAGCGCGTTCGCCGCGGTCCCCAAGTACGTGGCCAGCCGCGGCACGCCGGAGCTGCCGTGGCGCGGCTCGACGCAGCTGGGCCCGGACCTCGCGGCGGAGGTCGACGCACTGCGGGAGCGGCACGAGAGCGTGCATGTGTTCGGCAGCATCGACCTGGTCCACACGCTCGTCGCGCAGAACCTGTTCGACGTCCTGAACCTCTGGGTCTACCCGATCGTCCTGGGGCAGGGGAAGAAGGTCTTCCCGGACGGGGTCACGCCCACCTCGCTGCGCCTGCTCGCACCGCCGGCCGCGGGCAGCGCGGGCGCCGTGGCGCTGCGGTACGGGCCGACGGGCCGGACACCGACCACCGGCGACATGTCCCTGCCGGACCGTGGGGCGGGTTCCGCCGGGTAGGGCGAGGTCCGACGAGCGCGCGCGGCCCGGCCTGTAGCGTTCGTCGGATGAAGCGGACCGCGGCGGTCGTCGGCGGCGGTCCCGCGGGGCTGATCGCGGCGGAGGTGCTCGCCCGGGCGGGCGTGACCGCGACGGTCTACGACCGCATGCCGTCGGTCCCCCGCAAGTTCCTCCTGGCGGGTCACGGCGGCCTGAACATCACGCACAGCGAGGACCGCGGCCCCTTCCTGCGCCGCTACGGCGCCTCGGCCGACCGGCTGGCGCCGATGCTCGACGTGTTCGGTCCGGCGGACCTGCGCGCGTGGTGCGACGGCCTGGGCGAGCCCGCGTTCGTCGGCACCAGCGGCCGGGTGTTCCCTCGCTCGTTCCGCGCGACCCCGCTGGCCCGCGCGTGGCTGACCCGGTTGGCCGAGCTCGGCGTGCGGCTGGAGCGGCGGCAGCGGTGGACCGGCTGGGACGCCGACGGCAGGTTGCGCTTCGTCTCTGCCACCGAGGACGACGACGAGACCGCGACCTCGGTCACCGCGGACGCCGTGGTCCTCGCGCTCGGCGGCGCGTCGTGGCCCCGGCTGGGCTCGGATGGTGGGTGGGTGGACGCGTTCGTCGGCCGCGGGATCGCCGTGACACCGCTGCAGCCCGCGAACGTGGGCCTGCGGGTCGACTGGACCGAGCCGTTCGCGGAGCGGTTCGCGGGCACCCCGCTGAAGAACGTCACGCTGCGCGTCCGCGGCTCAGGCGGCCGGCCGACCAGCGGCGACGCGATGGTCACCCGCGCCGGCATCGAGGGCGGCCCGGTCTACGCGATCGGCGCGCCGGTGCGTGACGCGCTGGCGGGTGGCGGTTGCGTCCTCGAGGTCGACCTGCGGCCGGGGCTGGACGTCGGCCGGCTCGTCGGGAAGCTCGCGCGCCGGCGCCCCAAGGACTCCGTGTCGAACTGGCTACGCCGCGCGGTGGGGCTGGACCCGGTCGCGCTCGCGCTGCTGCGCGAGGCCGGCCCACTACCGCAGGACGCCGCGGCGATGGCCGCCCTGATCAAGGCCGTGCCCGTCGCCGTCACCGCGACCATGCCCATTGAGCGCGCGATCAGCACCGCGGGCGGCGTCGCGTGGGAGGAGGTCGACGAGTCGCTCATGCTCCGGCAGCTGCCGGGCACGTTCGTCGGAGGCGAGATGCTCGACTGGGAGGCGCCCACCGGCGGCTACCTGCTCCAGGCGTCGTTCAGCACGGGCGTCGTCGCGGCCCGGGGAGCACTGGCCTGGCTCGCCCGTCCCTGACGCAGCTCAGCGTGTGGTGGGCACGACCCGGACGTCGGCCCGGTGGCCCGAGGCCGCGAGCTTCGCGTCGCACGTGTACAGCTGGCACGCGAGGGCCTCGGCGAGCGCGAGGTAGGACGCGTCGTAGGCCGTGAGCTGATGACGCAGCGCCCACACGCGCTCGGCCAGCGGCTCGAGCTCGTGACGAGCGATGGTGAAAGCGAAGTGGGCGCGCCGCGCCTCGTCAGCCGCCTCCGGTGTGACCTTGCCCGCAAGCGACAGCCCACGGAGCACCGAGACGACCTCGACGTCGAGCAGGTGCGGCGCGGACAGCTCGCCGGTGAGTGCGTCGAGCAGCTCGGTGTGGGGTGACCGCCCGACCAACGCCTCGACCATCGCCGAGGCGTCGATCACGATCACCGTCGACCGGCCTCGACCGCGGCAAGGATCTCCTCGGTCGTCGGCCCCTCGGACCGATCGCGGCTCCGGAGCTGCTCGACGATCTGTGCGTTGGTGGGCCGGGCCGCGAGCCTCTCGAGCTCTCGGCTGACGTACGCGGACAGCGACGTGCCCGCCTCCGCGGCGCGCACCTTGAGCGTCGCCGCGACCTCGTCGGACACGTCCCGGATGTACAGCGTGGCCATGCGCCGATGCTAGCAAACTGCAAGCAATCGCCCGCTCAGGCCTTGCCGTCCGCCTCCAGGGCGTCGGTCAGCAGCGCGACGAGCGCCTCGACCTGGACGTCCGTCGACGCGCCGTCCTCGACCTCCGCACCGTCCAGCGCCCGCGCCGCGAGGCCGGACTTGCTGTCGATGAGCTCGGCGATCTTGGCGTCGATGGTCTGCGCCGCGATGATCCGCCACGCGGTGACGGGCTCGTCCTGGCCGATGCGGTGGATCCGGTCGATGGCCTGGGTCTGCTCGGCGTCGGTCCAGGACAGCTCCGCGAGGACCAGATTGGACGCGACCTGCATGTTCAGGCCCACGCCCGCGGCCATCAGCGAGCACACGGCGATGGAGACCTCGGGGTCCTCGACGAACGCCTTGACGTTCTTCTCCCGCACCCGCGGCGTCTGGTCGCCGCGGATGGAGGCGAACTTGATCCCCCGGTCGGCGAACGTCTGCTCGGCCTGGTCCATCACGTCGACGTGCTTGGCGAAGAACACGACCTTGCCGACGTTGCGGGCGAGCTGCGCCGCGTAGTCCGCGGCCAGCCCGGCCTTGGCCTGGCCGATCCGCCGGACCATGGTGAACACGTTCTCGCCCTTGGCCTTGGAGCTCGAGTCCTTGAGCTCGGACGCCGCGATCCGACGAGCGAGCTCGAGGTCGATCCCATCCGGCACCCCCTCGGCCGCGCGCGCCTCCATGGCGGCCCGATACCGCTCGACCAGCCGACGAGCGAGCGTCTCCTCCGCCGCGCGGATCGACCGGCCCACAGCCCCGTCGAGCTCGACGGGCAGGTCCGCGACTCGTCGTGCCGGGATGTCCGCGACCACGTCCGTCTTGCGGCGACGCACGATGCCCATGTCCACCACGGCCGTGCGCGCGGCCGCGGAGAACCCACGCTCGGCCGGGGTCAGGCCGGTGTCCTCCAGCGCGGTCATGAGTGCCCCGAGCGGCTTCTCGTCGTCGATCCACCCCAGGAACTGCCAGATCGCCCGGAAGTCCTCGATGTCGTTGATCAGCGGCGTGCCGGTGAGCGCCATGAGCAGGGGCTTGGGCGTGCGCTCCCGGATCCGCTCGGAGAGCGCGAGCACGTTCTGGGAGCGCTGCGAGCCCTTGTTCTTGATGAAGTGCGCCTCGTCGACCACCATCCCGCGGAACCCGAGGTCCCCGAGCCACCCGACGTGCCGGTCGAGGATCTCGTAGTTCACGATCACCACGTCCGCGAACGCGTCGACCTCCTCGCCGTCGCCGTGCACCACGGTCGCGCGCCGCAGCGGCGTCCACAGGCTCACCTCGTGCGCCCAGTTGGTCTTGACGACGTTGGGGACGACGACCAGCAGCGGGTAGGCGTTGGCCACCTGCGCGGCGAGCAGCGCCTGCGCCGTCTTGCCGAGCCCGGGCTCGTCGGCCAGCAGGAACGTCCGGTGCCCGCGCTGGGCGGCCGTGACCACCTGCGCCTGGTGCGGCATCAGCTCCCGCCCCGGAGGCGTGGGCGCCGTGCGCGGCTCCGGCAGCGGCATGCACGCCGGCGCGCCGGGCGTGGCGTCCTCGAAGGACCGGAACAACGGCTCGAGCAGCTCCCACCCGGCCAGCCGCTTGGGCCGCGCCGCCAGCCGCTCGGCCGCGGCCTCGAAGTCCGGCGCGAGGAACGGGTTCGCGAGCTGACGCGACATCGCCGAGCGCGGGATCACGCGCTTGTCCGCACCGGGTACCGGCGTGGGTGGCGCGACGGGCGGCGGCGGCTCGTCGGGCACGTCCAGCCCACCGGCGCGCATGATCGTGGCCTTGTAGGCGCGGGCGGCCTCGGAGAGCTTGGCGTCCTCCGCGAGCAGGGCGAGCAGCGACGTGTCCCGCGCGGCGGTCCTGGCCAGCGAGGTGGCGACCCCGTCGAGCCGCTTGAGCTCGTGGTCCCGCTTGGCCGCGGTCAGCGTGGCGTCGGTCTGCACCCGCGCCCGCTCCTCGCGCACCAGCAGCGCCACCACCTGGAACTTGGTCCGCACCGCGGGCCGCGTCGGCGGCCGCCGCACGGCGTCGTCGACCTCCCGCGCCACCCCCGCGAGCACGGGGATGATGCCTTCCTCGTCGGGGCGGCGGGTACGACGAGACTGCGCGCCGGCGCCGTTGCGCGCCGTGCTGGTCCGGCGCTGGCCGGAACGTGCCACTTCTCCTCCTCCATGCGGCCACGTTGGGCCGCGGCACAGCGCGTCGCACCCGCGGGCTCACGGGCGCGCGCTCGTCGCACGCGCGCAGCTACCCGAGGCAGCACCTGCTGCCACGGCGACGCGCCGCCCAGGACCGGCACCGCGGGACCGAGGTCGGTCCACGCGCGGCACCACGCGAGCGAGCGCCCGGCTACGGCTCTCGACCACTCACGATGCCATGACCCCGGCACCGCCCCACCAGTATGCGCGCCACGCGGACGACGGAGGCACTGCACAGAGCCGCCGCGCGGGTGAACGGTGGGCTCGCTGGCCGTCCCGGTCAGCCAGAAGGGGAGTCGCTCACCCTGCATACGCAGCCCGATTCACTGCTCCCGAGTCACGCCTTCCGCTCTCGTGATCTCGTCGCGCAGCCATGACGAGTCGTCCTCGTCCCCAATGCTAGGAGCTCTCGGGAACCGAGGCGTCGGCGCTGTCCCATCTCCGCTTCGCCTCGTCGGCCGCCCGGCGAATCCTCGCTGCGAACGCCTCAGCGCCATAGCAGCGGAACCTCAGAGCGCCGTTGTGGTCAGCGACCGTGATGATGTTGGTGACATGACCCGGCTCGACATCGACGGAGCTGATGCGCCGCAGGTCCACCCTCACGACCTCGACGCCTCCGAAGGCGGCGTGGACGATCTTGTTCAGCGCGTTCGGGGCATACCGCACGACCTGCTCCGTCAACGTCACACGTCCACCCACCCACAGGCGGCCGAACTGCGCGTTCGCGACCTTCGACTCCAGGATCTGTGCAGGCACCCGCGGAGCCTATCGGCGACGAGATGTGCGTCGACCTCGTTCGCCCGATTGGAGCGGGCACCCTGCGGCGGTCCGCCCGGTCGCCTCCCAAGATCCCCGGTTGAGTCAGCGTGGCGTCAAGCTGATCGAGTCGACCGTCCGCACCCGGTCGTACCGAGTCGAACGATCCAAGACGGGCCACTGACCGCTTACGGACCACGAGGCATCCACGGACCGCGCTTGATCGGCGCCGATCGCACTCGTCGAGCCGCTGACCTGGACACACTGTGGCGCCCGGGCAGATTCGACCTTCCGACACCCGCTCTACGAGTTCGATCTTGGATTGTGGATAGCTTGCTTACCTGCGGAAATACATGCGGGCAGTTCGTGCGGCGACCCATTCCGGGGGCTCGCTGACCACACGCTGATCACGAGCCCGCCGGCTGGCCACGCCCTTCCTGGCGCAGCGGACCGCTGGCATGACTACCGAGCCACAACGGCAGGGCAGGTCTCAGGGCGGCGTTCGGCGTGTCGGCGAGACCCCGACAGCACCGGCCGGCCCAGTCCCCCGGGAAGGCTGTACGTGCTGGGTCGGCCAGGTTCGGTACGCTCGCGAGACGAAGGAAGCTCCGCTGCGATCACCTCGAGGATGCGATGATCACTGAGGTTTTTGTGCAAGAATTCAAAGGATTCTCTCGAGAGAGGCTCGAGCTTCGACCGCTGACGATCCTGATAGGCGAGAACAACAGCGGTAAATCCTCGTTTCTGGCAGCAATCAGACTCCTTGCGCAAACGGTTCAGTCGCCGGACCCCTCCGTTCCGATCCTGTTGAACGGACCCTTCGGGGAGTACGGGTCCTTCCGAGACGTTGTGCACGGCAATCACCGCGGCCGCCCATTTCGGCTCGGGGTCACCGTTCCACAATACCGACGCGACGTTGAGCGGGCCGCCAACGACGCCAGCGTTACATTCGAGGCGGAGTTCAAGTACCGCGTGCAGCGGCGTGAGGTCCTCGTTCGCGAAGCGAAGTACATGACCGGCAGCAAGCCCATCCTGAGCGTGGGTCGCACGAAAGACCTCGAGCGCAACTACATCAACGGAGTCGGTGGACGTACCTTTACGGCCTCAGGGCGGACCGAGTCGCTGGGGATGTTGCGCATGGCCAACTTCCTTCCCACGACGAGCCCGATTGCGCCCTCAACGCCGACGGAGCTATCCGACGCGATCCGTAAACACCAGGACGAAATCCGGCGGTCATACCTGGCAGTTCGCCGCGCCCTCTTCGCGGTTGACGTTCTCGGCGCAATGCGGCAGCCCCCTCAAAGAACGTACCTGCACTCAGGGTCGGTTGGGAGGCGTGTTGGCCTAGCCGGCGAGAACCTCGGAGGGCTCATTGCGCTCGCGGATTCGGCGCGGAGGAGCCGGCACAACTATATGGCGGGCGTCAGGGAGTGGTTGCGAAGTTCCGGGGTGGCCGCAGACGTCAACCTGGTGTGGCTGTCCGATCGAGACTTCGAGATCGTGGTAACGCACCCGGTTAGTGGCGAGACCGAGAACCTAGCCGACGTAGGGCGGGGTACGAGCCAGGTACTCCCCGTCCTGCTTGGCGGGTATCGCCTGGAGCCTGGGGACACCTTCCTTGTAGAGGAACCGGAGATCCATCTTCACCCCCGCGCGCAGGCCGCGTTGGGCGACTACTTCCTGGACCTCTACCAACGCGGCGTCCAGGCAGTTGTAGAGACCCACAGCGAGTACCTGATCCTGCGGCTCCAACAGCATGTCGCTGCAGGGCAGATCGATCCCGGTAATGTCATCTTCTACTACGTATCATCCACGAGTAGCGGAAAGCAGGTCAGACGCATCCCTCTGGATGAGAATGCTGTTTTCGATCAGGTCGTTCCCGGTGGCTTCTTCCCCCAGCGGCGCGAAGAGTCCCTGAAACTTGTCAGGGCACGCGGAGAGAGCGCTCGCGAATGAATTCCGACGAGCATCTTGTTGTGGATTCCCAGGTCGTGCACTATCACTACCAGGAGGACCTCGGGCAAGCCCCGCCGGGCTCCGGGTCAGCCGTGGATTTCTTCGCCGCGGTAAGGTCCAGCCGCGCAGCGGTATACCTTGACAGCGATGGCCATGTCCTTGAGGAATGGTCGCGAAACGTCTCCGACGAGTGGTTCGATGGCTGGTTCACGGAACTAGCAAGCACGGTCAACGTCAGGGAGATCGATGCGCCGACACAAGCGCAGTTGTTCAAGAGGCTGTCCAACGTGTGCGGATTTCCGAAGTCCGAGAATCGGTGGCTTGTGCGCGTCGCCGTTTCTGCGGCGAGTGAGGCCTCCCCATGTACACTCGTTACCGAGGACATGGACTTCCGTGAGCCATCCCAGAAGGGCTGCTCCCCAGCGGTACGAAACCGCTACTTGTCCAGCAGCAAGGAGGGCTCGGTGACAGCGGAGCTGTGGAAGCACTGGGTCGAGGTGATTTCGCTCAAGCTCGCCCTTGAATGACGAGTGGTACCACAGTCGAGGTTCCGATGGATAGTAGTAGCTCGCGCTTCCGGGATGGCTGTCGCTGAACCTTCCCCAATGGCAGCGGCCTCGTCACGCCTGGCCGTCCGACGGTCAGCGTGCCTCCTGACGCCGCCGGTTCCAGCCACACCTCACGCCGCTCGAGTTGGGCCGGAGTTGGCGCGCGGACGCCGCCGCCGCCCGAGACGTCGCCACCGCGCGGCGACCTGAACTCCGACGGCATCGACCCCGCCAAACCCCAGGGTGTCCTTGCGGGCGTCGATCACCGGCGACATTCCCCGCCCGGCGCGAAGTCGACCGCGTCAGGCAGCGGAGCGCATGCACCTCTCGGGACGAGTACCAGCCCTCTATCGAGCGTCACCGCCACCCGGCGAACGCCCCCGGGAGGCAACCATCAACGGCGAGCCACACAGAAGCGGGCAGCAAGACGAGGAGCCATCCCGGAGACGCCGCGGACCCCAGGCCAATCCCGGAGCCACACCAGCGTCGCAGAAGTGCAAGAGGAGTCGATGCTGACGCCGTGGGCGTGGCCTGGCCCGGCTCCATCGGTGCGGCGCTAGTTTGGGTGTGGACAAGGAGCTGCGGCTGGGGCTGACGCGAGGGGCGGCATGGCGGAGCCGAAACGATGCACGGCGCCAGGCTGCTCCCGTCCCGCCGCCTTCCAAACGCGCACGAATCCGCCGGAGCCTGACCCGGTTTCCCGGACGATTGCGGTGTGGTGATCATGCCGCCGCGGTAGCAGCGGTGTGCAGGTCCTCGAACTCGTTCAGGGACTGGTAGCCGAGGCCCGGAGTGGCGCCGGACGGGGTTGTAAAGCCCTCGATCCGCTCGAAGATCGCCGAGGCGAGCTCCTCGCGAGACGACCGGTCATGGCGGTCGAGCAGCTCACGCTGCATGCTCGACCAGAGGCTTTCCATCATGGTGTTGTTCACGCTCGAGGCGACCCGGCCCATCGAGCCAAGCAGGCCGGCCTCGCGCAGCCGGTGCCCGAAGATCCACGAGGTGTGCTGAGCTCCGCGGTCCGCGTGGACGATCGCTCCAGGCGCGGGGTGGCGCCGCCAGATTGCCATCTGCAGCGCGTCGACGACCAACTCGCAGCGCATGTGGTCGGCGATCGACCAGCCCACGATCTTCCTCGTGAACACGTCGAGCACCGCGGCGCAGTAGACCTTCCCGGTGCTCGTGGGGTGCTCGGTGATGTCGGTGCACCACAACCGGTCCGGCCCGTCGGCGGTGAACTGCCGTAGCACGAGGTCCTCGTGCGGGGCGGGCAGCGGGCGTTGTCCACGGCGTTTGCGCCGGTGACAGATCCCGGCGAGCCCCGCGACGCGCATGAGCCGGGCGACCCGCTTGCGGCCGCAGGCGATCCCGAGCCCGAGGCGCAGCTCGGCGTGAACCCGCGGGGCGCCGTAGGTCGCACGCGAGCCGTGGTGGATCGCCGTGATCGTCGCGGTCAGCGCCTGATCGGCGATCGCGCGAGCGCTCGGCGGTCGACGCAAGGCGTCGTAGAGCCCGCAGCGGGAGATCCCGAGCACCCGGCAGGTCAGCGAGACGGGCACCCCGTCGGCCGCCAGTTCCTGGACCAGCCGGGCACTCATTTCGGGAGCACGAGCGGGCCAGGTCCACTGCAAGCCGCCGGAACTCCGGCGGCTTGGCTGCAGGCATCCCAGACTCCTCTCCCGAGACGATCATCGCCTCAGACCAGGTGTCCGGAGAAGCGGGTCAGGCTCCCACCCTGCTGGACGACGAAACGATGAGCCCTATGCCACGCGACGCTTCACGGATGGACGCGGCGTGAGAGAGAGTTGCCGCATGCATGAAATCCCCATCTCGACAGCGTCAGCACGGCAAGGCCAGCTGGGGCGCGCCGGTCAGCCGACATGACGGAGCCACCGGCGGATCCGTTCCCGCCAGTACGGCCGCCTCGGCAAGCGAAGCCCAGTCCTGGCGGCGGCTCCGCGGACCGATTCCCTCGTCTCGAAGCGTCACGGCAACATCTCGATCAGCTGAGGATCGCCCACCTGGACGTCGCATACAGGACGCTCGGGGCCGCGGCAGGTCGGCTCTTTATGCCGGATTTGCTTGTGACGGCGATGGTGCAAAGAAGCTATGGGGTCGTCGATGCCCTAATTGATGCTGTTGATACGTACAACATGCACGCCGCCGCACCACTCCTCAGGCTGCAGCTCGACACGCTGTTCCGAGCTCACTACATCGCTTCCTGCGCTGACTTGGATGCCCTCGTGGGCCGCCTGCTGGGGGGCGAGGAGTTTCGCCGGATTAAGGATCTCGAAGGCAGGCCGCTCACAGACGCCCGACTCCAGGAGTTGGCGGCCGCCCACCATGCGTGGGCCGTACCGGTCTACCGAGAGACCTCGGGTTGGGTGCACTTCTCGGTCAATCACATGAGAGCCACTACACAGGTCGGCAGCGATCGGGACTTCTTCATGGGCGTGCCACTTCGCCCCGAAGTCCTGGCGGAATCGCTATGGCTTGAGGTCTACGGCGCGTCCATCCGGGCGACCGAGGAACTTTTCGACTATGTCCGTGGTTGGGCCTCGCGGAAAGGGCTGCCGCCCGGAGAGACGCGAGTCCTCGACTGGTGAAAGGCTTGCTCGTTAGGCGGGCCCCCGCGGCAACTGCACGACCGGCAGCGCACGCGGCGTTTACCTCTGTGGGGGGGTAGCGCCCCCGACGCCGCGGGCGACGGGACTTGTCCACTGGGAGCACGCACGTAGCCCTGGCAGCGGCCCGCGATCTGGGACGGATGTCGTTCGAGCGACCAGCCACGTGTCCCTCCTGTCCCACGGGGCAACGACTCGAGCCGGGGACGCCACAGAAGACGGAACGCGCCGCAGGGGGACCTGACACAGCCCCCAGGACCGGGGACCGGCCCGCGCGCCCTATCCCGGCCCGCGCTACGGGCGGCTCGCTACCGCCAACGTCTCAGGCTGTTGGCTATGGTGTTTCGGTGACGCGCTCAAGAGACGTGGCCGTCCTTGCCGACATGCTCCTCGCCAGTGGAGCAGCAGCTGCGGGGCTTCTTGAGCCGGCGGTTGGAGTCGCCGCGGCCGGTGCTGCAGTTGGACTGTCAGACCGCATCCGGCTGGCACTTAGCCGTCGGGCGGAGCACAACCTCGCGGCCGCTGCCCACGGCGTGCGCTCTACCGGGCAGGACGTGGAAGAGGTGGTCGACGCACTTCTGCGATCCGCGGAGGGTGTGTCGCTAGTCTCGGAGGTCCTTGAGAGGATCGCGAGTGCAGCGTTCGAGCAGAAGGCGCGCGCCCTCGGGACATGCCTAGGTCGCGCGGCAAACGCGTCGGAAATGCCGGAGGCTGCGATCGAGGCGGAAACCATCTGGGCTAGGCTAATCGACCTCCTTCATCGACCCCATGTGATGGCGTTGCTCGCCCTAGGAGAACCTACCTACGACGAGGCCGACGAGTCGATGCTCGGTGCTGCGGAGGCGAACAAGGTCGCGCGGGAGTTCGCTCGAACTGGAGCGTTTGTTGCAGTACTCAATCAGTACGACGCCTTCACGGCACAGTCCGTCCGAGCCGATCTGAAGAGCTGGGGGCTCGCACAGACGGTTTACGGCGATCAGATCGGGTTGCACGGCGGAGCCCTTGACAGCGACACGTTCTGGCGCCGCACGCCCCATGGCGAGAGCGTGGCGCGCCGGTTGCAGGCCGACGTGGGAGCAACGCCATCCGACGGGAGTTCGCTGTAGGCCCTGTTCTCACGCCGCCCGCCCAACGCTTAGTGCACGCGCCGGGCAGGCAGTCATCTGAGTGCGCCGTAGGGCCGCCCCTGCTCCCGCCCGAATGGGATGGACCGTCGGCGGACCTGGTACGCGGCGTGGATCAGGCGCTCAATGCCGGGCCGGAGCACGGGTCCCTCGATCGCAGAGACCGCTCCGCCGGGGACGCCGGCGTCCAGCAAGCCGACACCCCCGTCTGCCCAGCGAAGGTCGACACCCCACAGATGAACCCGCCGGGGGAACCGCGCGAGGCACCACGGCGCGCAGCAGACAGTGAAGCCGACGACATCCGCGTCCCCGGTGACCTCGTAGAGGTACACCTCGGCGCGTCGGCCGAGACCGGACGGATCCTCGATGTCGAGGAGGACCTCGCCGTTCCTCCAGGCACCGTCCGCGGACTTGGTACGCACAGACTTCCCGAAGGCCTTGTCGATTTGACCCACCTCCCGGCAGCGCCAGAGGTCGATCGCTTCGTCGAGCGGGAAGGTCGCCATGCTGCCTATCGAACCGTCACCAACGCCGAGTTCGTAGGCGTTCGGCCCGGCTTCGGAGCGTGGCGTCCGCGGACGTGCGTCCGCGTCCTTGACAGGCCGTCCACGTCCTGAGACAAGTCGCTGACCACACGCTGACCAATGACCGACAAATCAGACACTGACCCTACGGTAGCCAGGGCGTTGATCCAGCGCTTGACCTGCGATAACACTTCTGTGCGCCTGGGCAGATTCGAACTGCCGACACCCGCTTTAGGAGAGCGGTGCTCTATCCCCTGAGCTACAGGCGCGCGAGCCCGACGTGCGGGGCTCGTGCTGCGTCGGCGTCGCTCGGAGGCGTCGTCAGCGCAGCGGCAAGCCTACCGGGCGCTTCAGGTCGTTCCCACGAAGGGGGCGTGGCGCGGGTCGACGTGGGCGGGGGCGGTGCTGGAGGCGCGGGCGACGAGCGAGGGCGCGACCAGGCGGTGCATCGCGTCGGGTGGCACGGGGTCGGCGAGCTGGGCGAGCAGGGAGTCGATGACCGAGCGGGCCACCTGCTCCAGGGGCTGCGCGACCGACGACATGCCGACGGCGGCCGCGACGGCGGTGTTGTCGTAGCCGACCACGGCGATCGGCTGCGCGGAGGTGCGGGCCGCGCCCAGGGCGCCGAGCGCCAGGGAGTCGGAGGCGCAGACCAGGGCGGTGACCGACGCGGAGCGCAGCAGCGAGTCGGCCGCGGAGGCGCCGTCGGGGATGCCGTCGGCGCAGGCGACGTCGAGGCCGTCGATCGGCAGGCCCGCGTCGAGCAGAGTGCGGCGCCAGCCGGTGCGGCGCTCGTCGCCGGTGCCGGAGCCGGCGGGCCAGCCGATGAAGCCGATGCGGGTATGGCCCCTGCCCAGCAGGTGAGCAGTGGCGGCGGCGGTGCCGGCGGCGCCGTCGACGTCGACCCAGCTGTGTGAGGACGTCTCGGGGGCCACCGTGTCGGACCACGGGCGGCCGAAGGTGACGAACGCGGTGCCCTGCTCCTCGAGCCAGCGGGCGCGGTCGTCGCCGTGGTGGGTGTCGGTGAGCACGAACCCGTCGATGTTGGTGGTGTCCACCAGCTCGCGGTAGCCGCGGACCTCGTCGGCGTCGTCGGTCGCGGTGAACAGGACGATGCGGTGGCCGGCGGCCTGGGCCGCCTCGGTCAGGGCGTGCAGGAAGCCGTCCAGGACGGCGCCGTTGATGCCGTCGTTGCTGGGGCGCATGCGCAGGCCGATGTTGCCGGACCGGCCGGTGCGGAGCTGCCGTGCGGCGAGGTTGGGGCGGTAGCCCACGGAGTCGAGGACGGAGCGGACCAGCTCGAGCGTCTCGGGGCTCACCAGGTGCGGGGAGTTGATGACGTTGGACACCGTCTGACGGGAGACGCCGGCCGCGCGGGCGACCGTGACGAGGGTGGGGCGGCCGGGCGCCGGCTGCGTCATGCGGTCCCCCTTCCTCGGGTCGGTCGGTCCTGCTCGTCGGAGTGTGGCAGGAGCGGGCCGCCGCGCGGAACGTCGTCTCCGTACTGGGGAACGGGCAGCACCGTGCCGCCCGCGAGAGCGGACTGGTGCGCGACGATGCCCGGCGCGCTCATCCGGGCGGCGGCGACCTCGTCGACCACCGACGGTCGGCCCTCGGCCACGGTCCGGACCAGCTCGTGGACCAGGTGCGCGTGGGAGCCGGAGTGGGTGCTGGAGACCGACACCACCTGCCCGGCCGGGGACGTGTACGGGCCTGACGAGGTCCACGGGCGCAGCGCCTCCGGCAGGAGGTCCGGGCGGTCGGGGGCATGCGCGCGGCGGACCTCGAGGGCGCGGCCGCGGCCCGGGGCACCGAGGGCGGCGGCCCGGTAGGTCACCGGCGGGTCGTCCTCCGCCTGCGGCCACTCGAACGAGCCGCGCTCGCCGTAGACGCTGAAGCCCTCGCTGTAGCCGCGCGCGGTGTCGAAGAACGAGACGGTCGCCTCGATCGCCACGTCCGTGCCGGTGGTCATGAGCGCCGACTCCCACGGGAACGAGGGGCCGTGCGCGCCGCGGTGCTCGTCGGACAGCGTCCCGGAGCCCAGACAGCGCACGTCGCGCACCTGCGTGCGTGCGAGTGCGAGCAGCGGGCCCAGCACGTGCGTCGCGTAGTGCATCGGCGGGAAGCCCATCCAGTACGGCGGGAAGCCGTCGAGGTCCTGCAGGTGCGCGCCGCGCAGGTGGATCAGCCGGCCGAGCTCGCCCGCGGCGTGCGCGCGCGAGACCTCCAGGTACTCGCGGCCGAACACGCCGGTCTCGAGCATCATGTAGCGCCCGGAGCCGGCGGACGCGGCCTCGAGCACCCGGTCGACGTCCTCCAGGCTGGTCGCCATCGGCACCGCGACGCCGACCGAGCGGCCGGTGCGCAGGACGCGGACCGCGAGCGCCGCGTGGGACGCCACGGGTGTCGCGAGGTGCACGACGTCGTAGTCGCCGCCCGCGAGCGCGGCGTCCAGGTCCAGCCACCGATCGCGCACGCCGTACAGGTCGCCGACCTCCGCGAGCAGCGCAGGATCGGTGTCGCACAGGCCGACGTGCCCGACGTCGGGGTGCAGCTGGTACAGGTGCAGGAAGTCACGCCCGAACACCAAGCCGACGAGCAGGACCCGGATCATGCCTCCCCCTCCAGCACGCGGTACCAGGCGCACCGCCCGCGCGGGAGCGCCGCGCTCACGTCGCACGTCCCGTCGTCGGCGACGACGAGCGAGGCGGCCGGGGCGTCGGCGGGGAACACGGGCTCGAGCCGCACGGGACCGGGCCGCAGTCCGACGAGCAGCGCGGACGGGGCTGCGGGCGCGCCGCTCAGCGGCAGCGAGGCCACCAGCCGGCCGGTCGGCCCGACGAGCTCGAGCACGGGCCAGCGCCCGCCCCGCCCGTCCCGCTCCGGCTGGGCGCCGTGCCGCCGGACGGTGGCCTCCGCGAGCAGCGGCGCGATGCTCGCGGTGTGCGCGGCCATCGCCTCCCCCACCAGGTCGAGCGCGGCCGGCGGGAGGTCGACCAGCCGCTGCGACAGGCCGGTGCGGCCCAGCATCGCGATCGCGAGCGCGTCGGCCAGGCGGTGCGGCTCGTCGTCCCACGTGGCGGCGTGGAAGGTCTGCTGCGCGTGCTCGCCGCCCCACTCGGAGTCGCACCAGCCGTAGAGCCGCTCCGGCGGGAAGAAGAGCGACGCGGCCCAGAAGCCCGCGACCGCGTGCTCCGGCCAGTCGGTGTCCGACGCGAACCCGAGGTCGCAGTGCCCCGCGATGCCCAGGTCCCAGCGCATGCCGCCGGAGCTGCACGTCTCGACGACGACCTCGGGATGCCGAGCGCGCACGGTGTCCAGCACCTCGTAGAGCCCCTCCACGTGCGCGACGAGCCCGTCGCGCGGACCGTGCCCGTGCCCCGGGGCGGTGCAGCCCAGGCCGGGGTCGACGTTGAGGTCGAGCTTCAGCCACCGCAGCCCGGTGGTCGCCACCAGCCGGTCCACGTGCCCGACGACGAGCGCGCGGGCACGCGCGTCACCGAGGCACAGCAGCCCGAGCTCGACCGCGGTCCCGGCGGGCGCGCCCGCGTGCGGCCCGTCGCCCGGACGCGGCGCCTCGGGGGTCTGCACCCCGACGGCGAGCAGCTCGGGGTGCTCGGCGCGCAGGCGGGACGCCGCGCCGACGGCCTCGGGCTCGAGCCAGAGCCCGAACGCGCAGCCCGCCGCCCGCGTCGCCTCCGCGGCCGCCGCGAGGCCGCCGGGGAACCGCGCGGTGTCCTCCAGGTCCCAGTCGCCGCGCAGCTCGGTCCACCGCAGCCCGGACCCGGGGGCGCCGAACCAGCCGGCGTCCAGCACCGCGGTGCCGAGGCCGTGGCGTGCGGCGACGGCCGCGTTCGCGACGAGCACGTCCGCGCTGATCCCCGCGTCCTCGTAGGGCCACCAGTGGTTCCACGCCGGCCCCGGCTCCACCTGCGGCCCCAGGAGCGCGCGGGCCGCGTCGACGAAGTCCGCGGCGGCCGCCTCCACTCCCCCGGCGTCACCCGGAGGGCCGTCGGCCTCCGCCGTCACGACGAGCACGCCCGGCGTCGCCCACTCGTCGTCGGCGCCGAGCTCGCGCCGCATGTCGTCGGGCAACCCCGCCCGCAGCCGCCAGCCGGCGGCGGACGGCGCCACGTCGATGCGCCAGTTCCCGGACCACGCGACGCCCAGCAGCAGCGCGCGCCGCCCGTCGTCGACGACCAGGAACGGGTGGAGCCGCGCAGAGGAGCGGCCCGCGGTGGTCTCGAGATGCACTCCCTGGGTGATCGGCGCGGAGCGCGGCGCCCACTCGCCGGACCAGGCCGACTCCCACCAGCGCAGCCGCGCTCCGGACCACGACGCGTCGAGCGGGAGGTCGCAGGACCAGAGCGCGACGACCTCGCCTGGCCCCCGCAGGACCACGCGGTGCAGCGTGCCGCGGCCGCCCACGGCGACCGCCTCGGGGCGGGCGCTCACTTGATGCCCGTCGTCCCGATGGACCGGACGAAGTACCGCTGGAAGAAGATGAACAGCAGCGCGACGGGGATCATCGACAGCGTCGCGAGCGCGAGCTTCATCGGGAACAGGCTCGGCCCCTTGGCGGCGCCCGCGGAGAGCTGGGCGATGCCGAGGTTCAGCGTGGCGAGGTCCGGGTCCGACGTCGCGACCAGGAAGTGCGTGAACTCGTTCCACGAGCCCTGGAAGGACAGGATCACCACGGTGATCAGGGCGGGCACGACGAGCGGCATCGTGATGGCCGTGAACCGCCGCAGCACGCCCGCGCCGTCGATCAGCGCGGCCTCCTCGAGCTCCCACGGCACGGACATGAACGCGGTGCGCATCAGCAGGATGCCGACCGAGTCGCACAGGAGCGGGATGATCATGCCGGCGTAGGAGTCGTACATGCCGAGCTGCTTGATCACCAGGAACTTGGGGATCAGCAGCACCACGCCCGGCACCGCCATGACACCGATGATGAGCGCGGTCGCCGCGCCCTTGCCCGGGAAGCGCAGCCGGGCCAGCGCGTACCCGGCGAGGCAGTCGATCACCACGCGGCCCAGGGTCACGCTGACCGCGACGACGACCGAGTTGGTGAGCCAGCGCGGCAGGTTCACCGGGAACGCGGGGTCCATGCCGAGCGCCGCGCGCCAGCCCTCGAGCGAGAACGGGTTCGGGACCAGGCTGACCGGGTCCTGGATCGCCTGGGCGTCGGTCTTGAACGAGTTCGCGACCTGGATGACGAACGGCCCCAGGTAGAGGACCGTGCCGAGCGCCAGCAGCAGGCACATGATCACGACGGTGCGCCGGCTCCACGAGCCCAGCGGACGGTAGCCGCGCGCCCGGCGCTCCGCGCCCACGCTGCGAGGGCGCTCGGTGGTGGTCGCCGTCATCAGTCCTTCTCCCTGCTGATCACGCGCTGCCCGACCGTGAACACGATGATGATGAGGAACAGGACGAACGCGATCGCGGCGCCGCCGCCGAAGTCCCCGTCCTTGAAGGACACCTGGTAGGACTGGAACGCGGGCGTCAGCGTCGTCTTCTGCGGGCCGCCCTGCGTGGCGAGGTAGACGGAGTCGAACACCTGCCACGAGCCGATGACCGTGAGCATCGCGACGAGCGCGAGCGACTTCTTCATCAGCGGCACCGTCACGTACCGGAACCGCTGCCACGTGCTGGCCCCGTCGATGAACGCGGCCTCGTCGACCTCGCCGGGGATGTTCTGCAGGCCGGCCAGGAAGAAGAGCATGAACGTGCCCGACGAGGCCCAGACGGTCATGGTCGCGAGCGCGATCAAGGCCGGTGAGGGCCCGGCGAGCCACTGGTTCACGGGCAGACCGAGGATCGTCCCGGTCCCCCACGTCGGCGACCCGGACTCGGGCACCACGCCGATCGCCTGGCCGATCGTCTGGAACAGGCCGCGCGAGTCCACGAACCACTTGGGCCCGTCGATGCCGAACCACGCGAGCACCTGGTTGATCGCGCCGCTGTTCTGGAACAGGAACAGGAACGTCACGGTGATCGCGACCGCCGAGGTGATGGACGGGAAGTAGAACACCGTCCGGAAGAAGCCCCGTCCCTTGAGCCGCTGCTGGTTGACCATCAGCGCCAGCGCGAACGCGAGCACGATGGTCCCCGGGACCACCATGAGCACGTAGTAGAGGTTGTTGCGCAGGCCGATGGTGAAGTTCTCCCGCAGGAGCCCGTCCGTGGTCAGCAGCCGCTTGTAGTTGTCGAGCCCGACGAACTCCGCGCCGCCACCGAAGGGGCTGGACAACCCGTTCCACCGCAGCAGGCTCACCCACAGCGCCATCGCCACGGGGATCACGACGAACACGACGATCGCCGCCACCGCGGGTGCCGTGAAGGTCCACCCCGCGAGGCGCTGCGAACGTCGGCTCGCTGAGCCCGTGCGCCGACGCGGGGGCTCGGCCGCGGGGTCGGTGGGCTGGGCGGGCTGGGCCGCCGTCCCGAGAAGTGTCATCGCCAGCGCCTCGTCTCTGAGTGCTCCGTGCAGGGGAAGGGCGGGGGCCGGCGTGCGGCCCCCGCCCCGGGGTCTCAGCCCTGCGCTGCCTCGAGGGCAGCCTCGCCGTTGGACTGCACGTCCTTCAACATCTGCGCCGGGTCACCGGTCTTCAGTCCCTCGAGCTTGGAGTCGAAGTCCGCGAGCACCGAGTCGAAGCCGGGCACCGGGACCGGGCCCTTCGAGCGGTCGAGGTTGTCCAGGTAGACCACCTGCTCCGGGAAGTTCTCGGTGGTCCAGTCCGCCAGGCTCAGGCGGGCCGGGGTCGCGCCGAAGCTCTCGGCCGCGGCCTTCGCCTGCTCGTCGCTCTCGAAGAACTGCACCAGCTCGACCGCGCCGGGGATGTTCTTGCTCGCCGCCGCCACGCCCCAGCAGTTGGAGAAGTTGAGCGTGCCGATGCCGTCCGGACCCGCGGGCATCGCGACGGTCGTGTACTTCACGTCCGGGTAGTCCGACGACATGACCGAGGGCAGCCAGCCGCCCTCGACCGTCATGGCCGCCTTCTGCATCCCGAACGCCTCGCCGCCCCAGCCGGCGCCGACGTCGGCCGCCCACGCGAAGGACCCGTCCTTGAGCATGTCCTGCAGGTACGTCAGCGCCTCGAGGTTCTCCGGGGAGTCCGCCCTGACCTCGCTGTTGTCGTCGTTGAGGAACCAGCCGCCGGCGCCGACCATGAACGCGCCGACGCGGTCACGCGTAGCGCCGAAGGAGAGCCCGACGTGGTCGTCGTCCGTGAGCTTCTGCGCGACCTCGTGCAGCTGGTCCCACGTCGTCGGGACGTCGGCGTCCGTGAGGCCGGCGGCCTCCCAGATGTCGGTGTTGATCGACAGCGCCAGCACGCCCGCCGACTCCTTGGGCACGCACTGGACCTCGCCGTCGATCGTGTAGCTCTCGAGCGTGGTCGCGTCGTACTCCGTGAGGTCGACGTCCTTGCCGTACGGGTAGAGGTTGCCGTCCTGCGCGTAGAGGCCGACGCGCGCCGGGTCGACGTAGAACAGGTCCGGCGGGTTGCCGCCGGAGAAGGCCTGGCCGAGCTGCTGCGTCAGGTCCTGCGCCGGCACCACGGTGACCTCGATGCCGGTCTTCTCCGTGAACGCCTTCGCCGTGTTCTGCACCGTCGTCGTCTCGGCCGGGCCGGAGGAGCCGATCATGATGGTCAGCGGCGCGCTGCTGTCGCCCGTGGGGGCGCCGGTCGCGTCGCTGTCCGCGGGCTCGTCGAAGTCGCTGGAGCAGGCGGTGAGGGCGATGAGCGACAGCGCCGCGACACCCGCGGTGACCGCGGCACGGCGGCGCCGTCCGATGGGGCGGTGGGAACGGGACATGGTGCTCTCTCTCCTCGTGCGTCGTTGCGTCGGGCGTTGAGATCCGTACGGGGCTTGCGTGAGCATTTGATCGATCTAGTACGCTGCGTCGCGACGGTCTTGAACGATCAAGTGGATGTCCGCATCGTGCTTGAGCGCGCTGGGGCTGTCAAGCCCAACCGATCGACGAGGAGGCCGATGGTGAGCCGTCAACCCCTGCTGCACGACCTGCTGGTCACGCTCGCGGCGCCGACCCAGGCGTGGTCCGGCCGCGACGGCCAGATCCGCGGGACGGGCGCCGAGGGCGTCTTCCACTCCGACGTGCGTGTGCTGCGCAGCGCCGTGCTCACGGTCGACGACGAGGAACCCGAGGTGGTCGCCGCGGGCAGCACGCCCGACGGCGCGGTCGAGGCGATCGCCCTGGCCCGCGGGATCGACGGGCCGGGCGCGGATCCGACCGTCCGGCTGCGCCGGACGCGCCGCGCGACCCCGGGACGGGTCGACGAGCGCATCGAGCTCACCAGCGCGCTCGGGGCGGACGTGACCGCCCGGCTCCGGCTCGAGGTCGCGGGCGACCTCGCGACGATGGAGGCGGTGAAGTCCGGCCGCACCGGGCCGCTGCTCGCCCCCGAGCACCGGGACGGAGGGCTGCACTGGTCCGACGGAGTCGTCTCAGCGGTCCTGACCGGCGAGGGCGCCCTCGTCGGACCCGGGGACCAGGGCGCGTCCCTGACGTGGGACGTCGTGGTCCCCGCCCGCGGCGCGGTCGCCGTGACCTGGTCCCTCGCGGCGGACGACGCGGGCGCGGTCGTCGGACCCGCCACCGTCGCCGCGTGGTCCGACGTCACGGTCCACGCCGACGACCCGCGCCTCGGCGCGCTCGTCGACCAGAGCCTCGCGGACCTGCGAGGCCTGCTCATGACGCGCACCGGCACCCCGCAGGACACGTTCCTCGCGGCGGGGTCCCCGTGGTTCTTCACGCTCTTCGGACGGGACTCGATCATCGCCGCGCGCATGCTGCTGCCGCTCGGCACCGAGCTCGCGGGTGGCACCCTGCGCACGCTCGCGGCCCTGCAGGGCCGCACCAGCGACCCGATGACCGCCGAGCAGCCCGGCAAGATCATGCACGAGCTGCGCCGCGCACCCCTGACGCTCGCGGAGGAGGGCGTCGAGCTGCCCGCGCTCTACTACGGGACGGTCGACGCGACCCCGCTGTGGGTCTGCCTGCTGCACGACGCGTGGCGCTGGGGCCTGCCGGACGACGAGGTCCGCGACCTCCTGCCGCACCTCGAGGCGGCGCTCGCGTGGATGGCCGAGCACGGCGACGCGGACGGCGACGGGTTCCTCGAGTACGTCGACGAGTCCGGCCGCGGCCTCGCCAACCAGGGATGGAAGGACTCGGGCGACTCGATCCAGTTCCGCGACGGCCGCCTCGCCGACGGCCCCATCGCGCTCGCCGAGGTCCAGGGCTACGCCTACGAGGCCGCGATGTCGGGTGCCGCGCTGCTCGACGCGTTCGGCCGCCCGGGCGCCGACCGCTGGCGGGCGTGGGCGGGTGCCCTCGCCACCCGCTTCCGCGAGGCGTTCTGGCTCACCGACGAGATCGGCCCCTACCCGGCGATCGCGCTCGACCGCGACAAGACCCGGGTCGACGTCGTCGCGTCCAACATGGGCCACCTGCTCGGCACCGGCATCCTCGACGACGAGGAGAGCACGGCCGTGGCCCGGCGCCTGGTGCACCCGGAGCTCAGCTCGGGGTTCGGCCTGCGGACCATGGCCACGAGCTCGGCGGGCTACTGGCCGCTGAAGTACCACGGCGGGTCGGTGTGGACCCACGACACCGGGCTCGCGGTGCTCGGGCTGTCCCGCGCGGGGTTCGGCGAGGAAGCCGGCGTCCTGGTCTCGGGGCTCCTCGCGGCCGCCGACGACTTCGGCTACCGGATGCCGGAGCTGTACGGCGGCGACGCCGCAGACGACGTCGCGAGCGCGGTGGCCTACCCGGCCGCGTGCCGGCCGCAGGCGTGGTCGGCCGCGACCTCGGTCGCGCTGCTGACGGCACTGCTCGGCCTGTCGCCCGACGGCGACCGGCTCGAGGTCGCCCCGCTCGCGCCGTCGCCCGTGGGCGCGCTCCACGTCGATGGCCTGCGGTTCCGTGGGCGCTCCGTCGCCCTGCGCGCCGACGCCGGGGGCCGGGTGGCGGACGCCGCCGACGCCGCGACGAACCGCTGAGCGCCTGCGCGAGCCAGGTCTCGGCGCTACGCGGCGAGGAACGCGCCGGTCACGGCGACGAGCAGCGGGCCGAGGACGTACACGCCCGTCGTGCGCTCGGCGAGCAGCGTGGTGCTGAGCCCCAGCTGGGCCTCGAGCGTGATGCGCGTCGCCAGGGTCCCGACGAGTGCGTCGTCCTCCCTCCCCCGCAGCGGGGCCAGGCTCTGGACGAGGGTGCGCGCCTCCTCGCGCAGCGCGTGCCGCGGCACCGCGTAGACGCCCGCACCACAGTCGTGCCGATCAAGCCGAAGGCGATCACGTCGGTCGCCTCCACGGGCGCTCCACCCTCGGTGCCGAATCGTCGGCTCGCGCCGAGCGCGAGCGTCGCGATCACGACGAGCCAGCCGAGAGGCGGGAGCAGCGAGCGCGCGAGGTCGCGATGACCAGTCCGCACGCGACGAGCGCCGCTGGCCGCAGCAGGGGCGTCCCGTGCCCCGCTGCGGCCGGCTGCCGTCGGTCCGGGCCGGTCCCCATCCTCAGAGCGTGCTCGGACGAAGCCGTCCACGTCCAAGGTTGGTCTCTGGGCCGTCAGGTGACGAAGAGGTCCGGGGGGATGGGCGAGGCCATCACCGTGCCACGGAGGGCGTCGGTGATGGGCACGCCGCCCTCCGCCAGCGCGTCGAGCAGCGCACCCGCGGCGGGCGAGCCGCCGAGCGACGCCACGCGCGCACCCGGGATGAGCTCGGCGACGTACCGGGTGACGGCGTCCCGGAAGATCGACATCGAGGACGTGAGCAGCGAACCGCCCAGCACCACGGGGACGTCGGCTTCGCCGGACAGCCCGACGCGCCGGGCGGCGAGCTCGGCGTAGCGGGCGAAGGCGTGGGCGTGGTCGGACACGATCCGCGCCGCGGCGTCGTCGCCGGCCTCCGCCTCGGCGAGCACGATGCGGGCGGCGCTCTTGAGGTGGTGGAAGTCCCGCGGCTCGACGCGCCGGGTGTACTGCCAGAGGAGCTCCTCGGCGTCCGCCACCTTCTCGTGCGCCACCAGCCGGTCGGTCAGCGTCGTCGGCGGGGTGAAGCCCACGTGCGCGGACATGACGGCCTTGAACGCGGCGCGGCCCATCGCGACGCCGCCCAGGTCGTCGTGGATCCACCACGAGCCGGCGAACTCCCCCGCGGGCCCGCGGGCCGCGACGGCGGGGCCGGTGCCCGCCGTCACGGCCACGCCGACGCCGTCGGGCTGGCCCCACCGCAGCAGCGCGAAGCCGTCGTTGCGCACGGTGCGGTGCGTGATCTCGGGGAGCTCGTCGTCGAGCAGCTCCTCCCAGAACTCGCGGTCCTCGTCCCAGTCGACCCCGGCGAGCCGGAAGGCCGCGGAGACCACCGAGGACGGGTCCGCGCCCGCGACGGCGAGCGCGGACCGCACGGCGAGCACCACCTGCTCGCCCGCGCTGCGGGCGCCGGTGAGTCCGTAGATGTCACCGACGCCCGCGCGCCCCCAGCCGACGACGCTGCCGTCGGCGTCCGCGACGAGCGCGACCGTCTTGGAGTTGCCGGCGTCGAGGCCGAGGTAGAGCTCGGTCACTTGAGCAGCCGCTCCGGGATGAAGTCGCGGTTCGCGTACGCCATGTCGTCGTACAGCTCCTCCGCGACGGCGAGCGTCGGGACGAACGGGTGGGCGACGAGCGCGCGCACGGCGTCCGCCCGCGTGCCCTCCCACGCCGCGACGGCGGCGAGCCGCTGGTACTCGGCCAGCGTCTGCGTGATGCCGCGCACCGCGTGCGGCAGCGCCTCCTGGGGCTCCGGGGTGGCGCCCGAGCCGTCGACCGTGCACCACATCTCGACCACGGTGTCCTCGTCGAACCCGGGCAGCGCGCCGCCCGTGTTCGGGAGGTTGACGGGCAGCCGTGCGGGCGCGTCGTTGTAGTACGCGCTCATCACGTCGATCGCGAGCTCGAGCTCGTGGATGCCGCCGCGCGAGCGGTCGGGGTCGAGCTCGGGGTTCACGGACTCGGCCTGCTCGGCGTAGTGCGCCCAGTAGTCCGGCACGCTCTCGAGGATCACGCCGGCGCGCGTGAGCCGCTTGCTGCGCTGCTCCCGCAGGAACTCCTCGCCGAAGTAGTAGTAGCGGTAGTAGTCCGCCGGGACGGACCGCATCGCCACCGCGAGCTTGAGCATGCGCTTGTCCCACACCGGGACGCTCGGGTCGTCCTTCACCCGCTCCCACGCCTCGTCGAGCAGTGGCATGAGGTCCTGGCCGTCGTACGTGTGCCGGGTGGACCAGCAGTTGTGGTTGACGCCCGCCATGAGCACGTCGGCGCGCTCCGGGTCCAGGCCGGCCGTCTTCAGGATCGACGGCGGGAAGATCATCGGACCCTCGCACATCGAGTAGATGAACCGGTCCGTGTTGTCAGTGACGGCCTGGGACACGATGTTGACGGGGTTGGTGTAGTTGAAGATCTTGGCGTCCGGCGCCACCGCGTCGAGGTCCGCCAGGATGCCCTTCATGATCTCGATGGAACGCAGCGACATCATGAAGCCGCCGGGGCCCTGCGTCTCCTGACCGATCACGCCGTGCCGCTGCGGGATCAGCTCGTCCTGCAGGCGCATCTGGAAGTCGCCGGGGCGGAAGCTCGAGAGCACCGCGTCCACGTCGGTGAGCCCGGCCCGCTGGTCGGTGGTCGCCGTGATCGTCAGGTCGAGGCCCGCGTTGCGGGCCATCTTCTCGGACAGCGTCCGGACGATCTCGAGGTGGTCGGGGTCCAGGTCGACGAGGACGATCTCCGAGCCGTCGAACTCCTGGCCGTGCCAGATCAGGGAGGCCATCGTCCCGGCCGCCCGGGACGAGCCGCCGCCGATGTACGCGAGCTTGATACGTGCCATGTCGCTCCAGTGTCCTCTCTCAGTGGGTGGTGCTGGCGACGACGTCGGCCGCGGCCGCCTCGTCGACGAACAGGTGGGGGTGGGCGCAGTCGACGAACACGGTGGCGGGCCAGTCCGCGTCGTAGCGGTCCGCGCCGGCCAGGCGACGCACGGCACCGCGCTTGTCCGCGCCGTGCACGAGCATCAGCACCTCGCGCGAGTGGTCGCGGATCGTGGCGATGCCGACCGTGACGCCGTGCGTCGGGACCGCGGCGAGGTCGCCGCCGAAGGTCGGGAACGTCGCGAGGTTGTCCCGCCGCGTCGTGTCGGGGAGCTGCACGACGCGCGTCGTCGTCGCCGCGTCCGATCCCGGCGGGTTGAACGCGACGTGACCGTCGCTCGCACCGCTCGCGAGGAGGAACAGGTCGATGCCGCCGGCCGCGCGGATGCGCTCGTCGTACGCGGCGGGGTCCGCCGGGTCCGGAAGCCACACGTTCTCGTCCGCGACGCCCTGTCCGCGAGCGGCCGCGGCGTTCAGCGGCGCGACGATCTCCAGGCGGGCGAACCGCTCGCACGAGTGCGCCGCGGCCGGGTCCTCCCGGCGCAGGCCGCCGTCGCCGTCCGGCACCAGGTAGTCGTCCATCATCACGACGACGAGCCGCGACAGGTCCAGGCCGCGGCGCCGGACCTCCTCCGCGAGCGCCAGGTAGGTGCTGGCGGCGCTGCGGCCGCCCGGGCAGCCGAGCAGGAACGGCCGCGGCCCGGCGGCCTCGATGCGGTCGGCGACCAGCGCGGCGGCGGCGGCGCCGAGCGCCTGCGCGTCGGCGTGGACGGTGGGTGGGGTGCTCATCGATCTCTCCGTTCGTGGAAGGGGGGCGGGGCGTCCGCGGTCACTCCTTGAGGGCGCCGCTCATCACGCCGCTGATGAACTGCCGCTGGAAGAAGGCGTAGAGGAGCACGACGGGCACGCAGATGATCAGCGCCGCCGCGGCGAGGAGGTTGAACTCGGTGGAGTACCGGCCCTGGAAGTTGCCCAGCGCCAGGGTCACGGGCTGGAGCTTCTCCGAGGAGATGAAGATCAGGGACAGGAAGTAGTCGTTCCAGGTCCACATGAAGTTCAGGAGCGTGAGGGTGAGGATCGCGGGGCGGGCTATCGGGACGAGCACCTGCCACAGGCGCCGCCACGAGCCCGCGCCGTCGATCTCGGCGGCCTCGACGAGCGAGCGCGGCATGGCCCGGAACGTGGCCCGCAGCCAGAAGGCGCCGAACGGCACGCCCATGCCGACGTGGATCGCGATCAGCCCCAGCCAGCTGTTCGTCAGCCCCAGGTCCCGGAACTGGTAGTACAGCGGGATCACGATGACCTCCGTGGAGATCATCAGGCCGAGCAGGATGACCGGGAAGATCACCTTGGACCCCGGCACGCCCAGCACGCCGAGCGCGTACCCGGACAGGATCGCGACGAGCGCCTGGATGATCACCGCGCACACCGTGATGACGGTGCTCGCGAGCATCGCGTGCCCCAGGTCCCCCTGGCGCCACGCGTCGGCGAAGTTGCTCCACTGCAGCGAGCCCACGTCGGGCGAGCCGGACCGGTCGGGGCTCAGCGCCGCCAGGACCGTCCACCCGATCGGGAACACCACGGCGGCCGCGAACAGCGTCAGGACGAAGTAGTTCATGGTGCGCTCGGAGCGCGACGTCTTCACGGGGTCTCACCTCGCTCGGAGATCCGCTGGATCAGGACGGCCACGACGAGGCAGAACACCGCCATGACCACCCCGATCGCGGCCGCGGCGCCGACGTCGGGGTTCTGGAACGCCCGGCGGTACAGCAGGACGGCGGGCGTCAGGGTCGACGAGCCGGGCCCGCCCTGCGTCGTCAGCCAGACGAGGTCGAACGTGCGCAGCGCCGCCGTGACGGTGAGCGTGAGCGCGACGGCGAGCTGCGGGCGCAGCGCCGGGAGCATGATCGAGAAGAACTCCCGGGCCGGGCCCGCGCCGTCGACGCGCGCCGCCTCGTACAGCTCCGTCGGGATGGACTGGGCGCCGGCGATGAACAGGACCATGCAGAACCCGAAGGTCACCCACGCCCCGATCAGGCCGAGCGACGGCAGCGCCCACGCGGTGTCACCGAGCCAGCTCTTGGCCATCGAGTCGAGCCCGACCGCCCGCAGCGCCTCGTTGAGCGGTCCGGCCGGCGCCAGGATCCGCTTCCACACCACCGCGATCACCACGGACGTGATCACCTGCGGGAGGAACAGCACCCACCGGTAGGCGGACTGCCCGCGCAGCCTGCGCCGCGAGAGGATCGCCGCGGACGTCAGCCCGAGCGCGATCGGCAGGAGCGCGAAGAAGAAGACCAGCACGACGACGTGCCGCAGGGCCGCGACGAGCTCCGGGTCGCTGAAGAACGCCGTGTAGTTGTCGACCCCGACGGGCACGGGCGCCGAGACGCCGTCCCACTGGTAGAGCGAGTACACGAACGACTGGCCGAGCGGCACCAGGACGATCCACGTGTACAGCGCGAGGCCGGGGGCCAGGTAGACCAGGCCGATCCACCGGCGCCGCCGGCGTCCCTTCCGCGACCCGGCGGGAGCGGCGGAGGTCCGCTCCCGCCCGGGCACCGCGACGGCGAGCTGCGCGCTGGCCACGGTCACTTCCCGGCGTGGAAGTCGTCGTAGTCCGCCTGCGCCGCGTCGACCAGCTGCTGCGGCGTGGACTTGCCGGCGAACACGAGCTGCGCCTGGCCGCCCAGGATGTCGAGCATGTTGGGGCTGGCCCAGTCGAAGAAAGGCACGTACCCGTCGTGCTGCGTGACCTGGTCGGTCTGCTCGAGCTCGGTGGAGTAGACGCCGCCGTCGTCGGGGAGCGTCACGCCGTCGTAGCGGATCGGCAGCATCCCGGAGTCGACCGCGAGCTGGTTCATCTCGACCGAGCCGAGGTAGTCGACGAAGGCCGCGGCGGCGTCGGGGTGCTCGGTCCGGGCCGCGATGCCCAGCACGGCCGCGGGCGCGCCGACGGCGACCGCCGCCCCCTCGTCGTCCTGCGGGAGCGCGAGGCGGGCGAACTTCGAGCCGTCGACGCCCTCCTCGGCCATCGAGCCCGAGTAGTCGAAGTGGAAGACGCCGGTCCCGGCCTGGAACGCGTTGCGGCCGGCCTCGAGGTCGAGGCCCGACGCGTCGCCGTTGAACCAGCCGTTCTTCGACCAGTCGGCGAGCTTCTGGGCGGCGTCGAGCATGCCCGTGCCGGCCAGGTCGCCGTCCCCGTTGCCGTAGACGAAGTCGGTGATCTTGGTCGGGTCGCCCAGCATGGTCTGCAGCAGGAAGAGCGGCGCGGTCGCGAACGTCTTCTCCTGCATGCCCTGCTCGATGGGCACCTCACCGGCGTCCTTCGCCGCGGCGAGGGCCGCCTCGAAGTCCTCGACCGACGTCGGCGCCTCGAGCCCCAACGCGTCGAGCTTGTCGACGTTGTAGTAGACGCCCATGGTGGTCAGCCGCGCGCCGGGCGTGCCCCAGAGCGAGCCCTTGCCCATGGTGGCGCCGTCGGTCGTGAACTCGTGCTCGGTCTGGATCGTCGGCGCCATCTGGTCCCGCCAGCCGTACGCGTCCGCGTAGGGGTCCAGGTTGAGCAGCAGTCCGCCCTTGGACAGCGTGCCCATGGACTGCCAGCCGTTGTTGATGGTGGCGACGTCCGGGCCGTCCTTGTCCGCGAGCCGCAGGTTGAGCGTCGCCATCACCTGGTCGAAGTCCGCGGCGGTGCGCTCGATCGTGATGTTGGGGTACGCGTCCTCGAACGCCGCGATGGCCTTCTTCATGTAGACCTCGTCGTTACCACCCGAGAAGTCGAGGAACTTGAGCGTCACGTCCCCGAGGGAGGCGGCGTCCGTGTCGACCGTGCCCGTCGACGCGCTGCTGTCGACCTGAGCGGCCTGCGGGGCGCACGCCGCGAGAGTGGCCACGAGGGCAGCGGCCACGGCCGTCCGCCGGAGGAGTCGTGTCGTCATCGTCAGTCCGTTTCTCGAGTTCACAACACTGGGATCGAGTGGTGGACCGACCATAACCACAAGCAGACCAGTTAGTCCAACTAGATCGTTGACGGCCATCTGGTGCGCAAGTGGCCTAGTTGTCGCTACGATGCCCGCGTGGTCAACGACACGACGCCCCAGCAGGTCGCGTACCGCCGCGTCCTCGACGAGGTGCAGCGCGGCGTGCACGCACCCGGGTCCCGCCTCCCCGCGGAGCGCCAGATGGCGGCCGACCTGGGCGTCTCCCGCATGACGCTGCGCGCGGCGCTGACCCGGCTCGCCGCGGAGGGCGTCCTCGACCGATCGGCCCAGCGGGGATGGTTCGTCGCGCGCCAGCTCCTCGGCGAGCCGCCGAGCACGCTGCTCTCGTTCAGCGAGATGGCCACGGCCCGCGGGCTCCGGGCCACCTCACAGGTGCTGGTCCAGCGCACCCGCCCGTGCGACCTGTCCGAGGCGGAGCGCCTGGGCATCGCGCCGACCGCGCCCGTCGTCGAGGTCGAGCGCGTGCGCGGCTTCGAGGGCACGCCGGTGTGCCTGGACCGGTCGGTGGTGCCGCGGGCCCTGTGCCCGAGCCTCGAGTCGGTGGACCTGACCGACGCGTCGCTGTACCGGACGCTGGAGGACGCGGGCGTGGCCATCCACCGCTCGTCGTACACCGTCCAGGCGGCCGCGGCGGGTCCGCGCGTGGCCGAGCTGCTGCACCTCGAGCTGGGCGCGCCCGTGCTCGTCGGCGTCGAGGTCGCCTTCAACGCGACGGGTGCGCCCGTCCTGCTCGGGCACGCCGAGTACCGCGGCGACGCCTACCGGTTCGAGGCGGACCTGTTCCGCGAGCGCGCCCGGACCTGACGCGCGGTCAGCCGACCTTCGGGTTGTCCCAGATCTTGGTGACGCACCAGCCGGCCTTGTGGCCGTCCCGGTCGATCGCGCACACGCGGATCAGCAGGTTCGGCAGGGGCGTCGAGCTGCGCCAGCCGGTCCACCTCTGACCCGTGTGGGACTTGAGGGTCACGCGGCCGTTGCCGCAGCCGTTGGTGTCCTTCAGGCCGACGTACCACCAGCGCTCGTCGCCGTTCTTCTCGCGCGTGCCCATGCCGTCCAGGTAGACGCCGCGACCGTCCTGCGGGCAGACGTCGGCGATCCAGCCCGACACCTCGACCAGCCGCTTGCTGGCCCAGCGGACGCTGAACTCCCCGCGCAGCCCCTCGTGGATGTACTGGTACGTCACGGGCTTCGAGGTCGCCGCGGCGGCGGTCGTCGCCGGCAGGGCGACCGCGCCGAGCGAGAGCGTGAGCGCGACGAGCGCGCCCCAGGCGGCGCGGGGACGCCGGGTGCGGACGGTGCTGGGCATGGTTCCTCCCTCGTCGGACCTGACCGACGGTAGGACCGCGGACCGCCGGCCGCACGACGAGCCCGACGAGCACGCACGGCGTCGGCGCCGCCGCGTACCCTCCCTCGGGTGACGTCCGACGAGTACCTCGAGGTCAACCGCGCGAACTGGGACAGCCGCGCCGCCGTGCACGTGCAGGGCTACGGGATCGAGGCGCTGCTGGCGGACCCGGGCCGGCTCTCGGACGTCGTGGCGTTCGACCGCCCCCGGCTCGGGGACGTCGCGGGCCTCGACGCGGTGCACCTGCAGTGCCACCTCGGCACGGACACCCTGAGCCTCGCCCGGCTCGGGGCGCGCATGACGGGCGTGGACCTCTCGGGCGCCTCGCTCGCTGCGGCCCGTTCGCTCGCGACGCGCGCGGGCACCCCGATCGACTACGTCGAGTCGGACGTGTACGCGGCACCGGAGGCGCTCGGCGGGCGCCGGTTCGACCTGGTCTACACGGGCATCGGCGCCCTGTGCTGGCTGCCCAGCATCGACCGGTGGGCGCGGACGGTGGCGCGGCTGCTCCGGCCGGGCGGGCGGCTGTTCGTCCGCGACGGCCACCCGGTGCTCAACTCGGTGCTCGCGACGACGGTCGGGGCCGAGCACGCCGACCGCGCCCAGCAGCCGTGGATCACCGGCACCGGCGGGCTGACCCCGTCGCTCGAGCTGCCCTACTTCGAGCAGGAGCGCGCCATCGTCTGGGAGGACGAGAGCACCTACGGGGGCACCGGCGCGGTCGAGCAGCCGCGGTCGATGGAGTGGAACCACGGCCTCGGCGAGATCGTCACCGCGGTCCTGGACGCGGGCCTCGAGCTCACCTCGCTCACCGAGCACGACAGCGTCCCGTGGGACGCGCTGCCCGGCCTGACCGTGCTCGACGGGGCGACCGGCGAGTACCGCCTGCGCGAACGGCCGGAGCGCCTGCCCGCGAGCTTCACGCTCACGGCGCGCCTGCGCTGACCCCCGCCGGCTCCTCGCCGGTGCACATGGTCCACACGGCGGCCTGCGCGTCGTCGGACCGGCCGGCGACGACGAGCGCGTGGAGCTCCCGCAGGCGCGTGCCGTCCGCGGCGAGCGTGCCGTAGGCGCTGGGCGCCACCGACCACCTGCCGCGCGCGGCGAGCGTGGAGGTGAGCGTCCGCAGCCGCGTGCTGCCGCCGGCGTCGGTGATCGCGTCGAACGACGAGCCGGCGGCGCGCGCGAACGAGGCGGGGTCGTGCACGTCGTCCCACGCGGGCAGCGTCGCGGCGAGCGCGCGCGCCAGAGCGTCGGGATCCCGCTGCATCGCGAGCCGCACCGCGAGCGCGCGCAGCACGCCGAGCGCGCGCATCAGGTCCCGCACGTCGCGCTCGTCGGGCTCCGCGACGCGCGCCGACCGGTGGTGGCTCTGCACGACGAGACCCGCGCGGTCCAGCGCCGTGAGCGCCTCGCGCACCGGGGTGCGCGAGATGCCGAGCCAGGTCATGAGCTCGGACTCGCGCAGGGTCTCCCCCGGCAGCAGCGTCCCGTCGTGGATCGCCTGCTCGATCGCGGCGGCCGCGCGCTCGCGCAGGGTGGCGGGCGGGGCGGGGGCCGGCGGCTCGTCCCGCCGGCCGGTCATCGCGGCGTCCGCCACCAGCGCGTCGACGAGCGCGCGCCACGACTCCCGCGCGGCCGGGGGGTCGCCCGCCAGGGCCGAGTCCACCGCGGCGCGCATCCGGGCGTGGTGCTCGTCGGGCAGGTCACCGGCGTGCAGCGCGGCGTACCGGTCGACGACGGGCGCGACCGCGGCGCTCACGCGGGCGTACTCGAGGTTGCCCGCGCCGTCCAGGATCGTGCGCAGCAGCCCGCGCATCCGGTGCTCGGCCACCGCCGCGCGGTAGGCGTCGGCGTCCGGGAGCACCGCGTCGCGCGCCGCCGCGAGCCGCTCGCGCGCGGCGTGGTCCCCGCGACCGGCGAGCTCCGTCAGCGCCTGGGTCAGGACGGCGCCGTCGATCTCGAGGGCCTCCCGGGACGCGCGCCCGTCGAGCGGCGTGACGTGGGTGGACCGTCGGGGGGCGACGTCGACGAGCCCCACCGCCGCGAGCGCGTTGAGCGCCTCCCGCAGCGGGGCACGGGAGGTGCCGGTGAGCCGGACCAGCTCGTCGTCCGACAGCCGCGAGCCGGGCGCGAGCGCCCCCGTGACCAGCGCGCGCTCGAGCACGGCGTAGGCCGCGTCCCGCGAGGGGGCCGCGAGCGGCGAGGGGTCGGTCGGGATCGGCACGCGTCATCTCCTCACGGACGGACGCCGCCCAGGTTAGGTCGATGGTCCCTGTTCGTGGTCGTGGTCGCTGAAATACATTCGGGGAGTCAACGAACCCGAGGAGTACGGGGAACTCCCATGAACATCCGTCACCACCGCACCGCCACCGCCGTGGCCGTCGCGCTCGGCGCGAGCGCGCTCGTCGTCGTGGGCGCGCCCGGCGCCACCGCCGTCCCGGGGAACGCCGGCCAGCCGGCGCCCGGCATCGTCGTCTTCCACGAGGACTTCGAGCAGGCGCCCGACTCCGGTCCGCGCACGATGCTCGACGCCTACGCGGGCGGCCGGTACACCGCCGACCCGTACTGGCTGGACGCGGCGAAGGCGAACGGCATGGTCCTGTCCTGGAACAACACCGCGGTCACGGGCGACGCCACAGGTGCCAAGAACGGCACCGAGGACACCGCCTTCGCGACGCTGCGCCAGCTCACCGAGGCGCTCGGCAAGATCAACGGAACCGCGAACCCCCAAGCCAACACCGCCATCTCTGCCTACACGCAGAGCAGGGGGACACCCCCCGCCGGTGGTCAGGTCATGTTCCGGACGACCGCCGCCAACCCGGTCACCGTCAAGGACGGACACGGCCGGTTCCTCGCGTTCTCGATGTCCGCTGCGGCGACGAACGCGAAGAACCCGCAGGCCACCGGCATGGCCAAGGACCGGGAGAACCCGCAGCTGATGCTGTACGTGGAGCGCGGCGGCGTGGAGACCGCGCTGACGTCGGTGCCGATCGACCCGATGACGGACCCGCGCGCCCGCAAGGTCAGTGTCACCCGGCTCACACCGGGCGCGAGCGAGGCCGTCCGTGCCGGCCACTTCGCCTCCGACCACTCGTTCCTCTACGACGGGGGCGAGTTCGGCATCGTCGTGCGCAACATGACCTCTGCCCACCTGGGCAACGACGGCGCGTTCGACGACATCACGATCCTCGACGTCACCCCGCAGCTCGACAAGAAGTTCGACGAGAGCCAGGCCGCCACGGGCGAGGCCGTGCGCCTGACGTTCACCGTGACCAACACCGACGAGCTCGCGGAGAAGGACGGCTGGTCGTTCACCGACGAGCTGCCCGACGGACTCGTCGTCGCCGACGAGCCGAGGCTTCAGGTCGACGGCGCCGCGGACGTGGTCGCGCGCCCCGGTTCGGGGACCGTCACCGTCACGAACGGTGAGCTCGACGCGGGCGACGACGCGGTGACCATCTCGCTCGACGTCACGTCGGCCGTGCCCGGCACCTACACGAACGGCGCGGACAACATCGTCGTCCACCGCGGGCTCGACACGCCGGCCGACGCGAGCGTCACGTTCGTGGACCCGCAGCCGCAGCCCGCGACGCTCGTCGTGCGGTACGTCGACGAGGACGGCGTGGACGTCGCCACGGGGTACACCCGCGAGGGCACCGAGGGCGACGCGTACGCGACGCTCCCCGAGGACGTCCCGGGCTACGACCTGGTCGCCTTCCCGACGAACCAGGACGGCACGCTCGCCGCCGGCACCACCGAGGTCGTGTATGTCTACCGCCCGGTCGTCGCCCCGGCGACCGGCGAGCTGGTCGTCCGCCACGTCGACGAGCACGGCAACCCGCTGGCCGAGCCCGAGCGGACCACGCAGGACGTCGGCACGGAGTACGCGACGAGCTCCCGGTCCTTCGACGGGTACGAGCTGGTCGACGTGACCGGACCGACGTCCGGCCGCTACACCGAGGGCACGACCGAGGTGGTCTACGTCTACCGCCCGGTCGCGGAGCCCAAGGTCGGCGACCTCGTCGTGCGGTACGTCGACGAGGACGGCCACGAGATCGCGGGGGCCGACCGGTCCACCGGCACGCCCGGTGACGCGTACGGCACGGCGGCGAAGGACATCGAGGGCTACACGCTCCACGTGACGCCGTCGAACGCGCGCGGCGAGCTCGTCGAGGGCACCACCGAGGTCGTGTACGTCTACCGCAAGGACTCGCCGGCCCCGGCTCCCGCGGACCTGACCGTGCGGTTCGTCGACGAGACCGGCAAGCCGCTCGCCGACCCGGTCCACCGCGACGGCACCGAGGGCGAGCACTACGACACCCGCCCGGCCACCATCCCCGGCTACGAGCTGGTCGCGATCCCGACGAACGCGTCCGGCGAGATGACCGTGGGGACCGAGGTCGTGTACGTGTACCGCAAGACCCCGGTGGACCCCGTCGACCCGGTTGACCCCGTCGACCCCGTCGACCCGGTGGATCCCGTCGACCCGGTGGATCCCGTCGACCCGGTGGATCCCTTCATGCCGGTCGACCCGACCGACCCCGTGGACCCGGTCACGCCCGTGGACCCGACCCTGCCCGCCGAGCCCACCCGGCCCGCCACCCCCGCGCGCCCGGCGCAGCCCGCGCCGGTCGCCCCGGCGGAGCCCACGCCGGCGCCGTCCGCCCAGGCCGGCCCGTCCCGACTGGCGAGCACCGGCTCGTCGGCCGTAATGCTGGGCGGCGCAGCGGCCGTGCTGGCGCTCGGCGGTGCCGCGCTCGTGGCGTTGCGTCGCCGGGCCGGGCACGACGAGCACTGAGCTCCACACCCACGGCGGGCCGCCTCCGTTCACCGCGAACGGGGGCGGCCCGCCGTCGTGCGCGAGCCCACGGTCGGGACCGGGACCACCGATTCCTAATCGGTTCGTAACCCGAAAGGTATCGGAAACATCCATTGACCCGGGACCGCGACAGATCCAGACTCGCCGGTGTCCGAGTCGGCCGCGCGACCGCGTCGCGAGGCCGACAGCCGAGCATCCCGGTGCACGATCCACCGCTCCTTCGACGAGGAGGGAGCGAGCACCGGGACCGCAAGTATCGGCAAGCGTCCCGCACGAAGGAGTGCAGCGTGTCCGAGAGAACTCTTCTGAGCCACCGGCGGCCCCGACCGCGCCGGGCCCTGCGAGCCCTGCTGGGCCTGGGCGCCGCGGCCGCCATGGTCGCGGCCGGCCTGGTCACGGCCGGTCCCGCCAGCGCGGCCATCACGTCCAACGACACCAACACGAACAACGGCTACTTCTACTCGTTCTGGACCGACTCCCCCGGCACCGTCTCCATGGAGCTGGGCGCGGCCGGCAACTACTCGACGCAGTGGTCGAACACCGGAAACTTCGTCGCCGGCAAGGGCTGGCGGACCGGCGCGCGCCGGACGATCAGCTACTCCGGCACGTTCAACCCGTCCGGCAACGCGTACCTGACCGCCTACGGCTGGACCCGGAGCCCGCTCGTCGAGTACTACATCGTCGACAACTGGGGCACCTACCGTCCGACCGGCACGTTCATGGGCACGGTCACCTCCGACGGCGGCACCTACGACATCTACCGCACGCAGCGGGTCAACCAGCCCTCGATCGACGGCACCGCGACGTTCTACCAGTACTGGTCCGTCCGGCAGTCCAAGCGCACGGGCGGCTCCATCACCACCGGGAACCACTTCGACGCGTGGGCGTCCAAGGGCATGAACCTGGGCACGCACGACTACCAGATCATGGCGACCGAGGGGTACCAGTCCTCGGGCTCGTCGAACATCACGGTCTCCGAGGGCTCGTCGGGCGGGAACACGGGCGGCAACACGGGCGGCAACACCGGTGGCTCGAACGGCTGCACCGTGACCGCGACCCGGGGTGACTCGTGGTCCGACCGGTTCAACGTCACCTACACCGTGGCCGGCGCCAGCAGCTGGACGGTCACGGTCGCCCCCGGCTCGGGCCAGTCGATCCAGAGCTCGTGGAACGCGACGCGCAACGGGAACACCTTCACCTCCGCCGGCAGCAGCGCCTTCGGGGTCACGTACTACTCGGGCGGCAACACGAGCATCCCGTCCGCGAGCTGCACGGCGACCGGCAGCTCAGGCGGGAACACCGGCGGGAACACTGGTGGGAACACGGGCGGGAACACCGGTGGCAACACCGGCGGCAACGGCTGGACCTGCACCGCGGGGTACGTGGGGCTGACGTTCGACGACGGGCCGAACTCCGGCACGACGAGCCAGCTCGTCAACACGCTCACGGGCAACGGCGCGACCGCGACGGTGTTCCCCACCGGGTCCAACGCGCAGAGCAACCCGTCGGGCATGCAGGCGTACAAGAACGCCGGCCTGACCATCGGCAACCACAGCTGGGACCACCCGCACCTGGTGAACATGAGCTACGCGGACATCCAGTCCCAGCTCACCCGGACCCAGCAGGCGATCCAGCAGACCGCGGGCGTCACGCCGCAGCTGTTCCGCCCGCCGTACGGCGAGTCCAACGCGAACCTCCGGGCGATCGAGTCCTCGCTGGGGCTGCGGGAGATCATCTGGGACGTCGACTCGCGGGACTGGGACAACGCCAGCGCGGCGCAGATCCGCCAGGCGGCGAGCCAGCTCCAGAACGGCCAGATCATCCTGATGCACGACTGGCCGGCGGCGACGATCCAGGCCCTGCCCGGCATCCTGTCCGACCTCAAGGCGCGCAACCTGTGCACCGGCACCATCTCGCCGAGCACCGGCCGCGCGGTCGCGCCGTCGAGCACGGGCGGGAACACGGGTGGGAACACGGGTGGGAACACGGGTGGCGGCACCACCGGCTCCTGCACCGTCTCGGTCCAGCGGGCCGACGAGTGGAGCGACCGGTTCAACGTCAACCTGTCGGTCAGCGGCTCGTCGAGCTGGACGGTGACCGTCCGACTCGGCAGCGGCCAGACCCTCCAGAACAGCTGGAACGCGAGCGTCACGGGCAGCAGCGGCACGCTGACCGCCCGCCCCAACGGCGCCGGCAACAGCTTCGGCATCACGCTCTACAAGAACGGGAACAGCACCACCCCGACGGCCACCTGCGCCACGTCCTGAGGAACGCGAGGGCGAGGTACCGGGAACAGGTCCGGTACCTCGCCCTCCGTCCTGCCCCGTCGCTAGGGTCGGCACGACGAGGGAGGCGACATGGACGTGGGCCTGGACCACGTGGGGCAGCGCGCGGCGACCGGGGCCCTGCCGCCGTGGCAGCGCGTCGACGAGCTGGTGCTCGAGGCCTACGCGTGGGCCCGCCAGGACGCCTCGGGCGCGGTCGCGGACTACATCCCGGCGCTCGCGCAGGCGGACCCGGACGCGTTCGGCCTCTGCGTCGTCGAGGTCGACGGCGGGACCCACACCGCGGGCGACGCCGACGCCGGGTTCTCGATCCAGTCGATCTCCAAGGCGTTCGTGTACGCGCTGGTGTGCGACGAGCTGGGGCACGCGGCCGTCCGCGAGCGCATCGGGGTCAACAACACCGGGCTCGCGTTCAACTCCGTGGTCGCGGTCGAGCTCAACGGCGGCCACCCCATGAACCCCATGGTCAACGCGGGCGCGCTGGCCACCACCGCGCTGGTGCCCGGCGGCGCGCCCGACGAGCAGTGGGCGTACGTGCAGGACGGGCTGTCCCGGTTCGCGGGGCGCCCGCTCGCGCTGGACGACGAGGTCTACGCGTCCGAGTCCGCGACCAACCAGCGCAACCAGGCCATCGCGCGGCTGCTCGAGAGCTACGGGCGGATCGAGGTCGACCCGCTGCCGGTCGTCGACGTCTACACGCGCCAGTGCAGCCTCGTCGTGACGGCGCGCGACGTCGCGGTGATGGGCGCGACGCTGGCGGACGGGGGCGTGAACCCGCTGACCGGCGAGCGTGTGGTGTCCGCCGAGGTCTGCCGCGACACGCTGGCCGTGCTGGCCTCGACCGGGCTCTACGAGCGCTCGGGCGAGTGGCTGTTCGAGATCGGCCTGCCGGGCAAGTCCGGGGTCGCGGGCGGCATCGTGACGGTCGCCCCCGGCAAGGCGGGCATCGGCGCGTTCGCGCCGCGCCTCGACCCGGCCGGCAACTCCGTCCGCGCGCAGCGGGCGACCGGCTACCTCTCGCGCGTGCTCGGGCTCAACGTCTTCGCGTCCTCCGTCCACGACCCTGCGTCCCGGGAGCCCCAGTGACCACGACGAGCACGCCTCCGACGAGCCTGCCTCCGACGAGCGGCACCCCGAACGCCGCGCGCGCCTCCTGGGTGCCGATGATCGGGCTGTTCCTGGCCCAGGTCCTCATGTCCTTCAACGTCGCTGCCCTCCCGGTCTCGCTGGGCGGCATCGTCGAGTCGTTCGACGTGTCCCCCACCGTCGCGAGCAGCGCGATCGTGACCTACGGGCTCGCGGTCGCGGCGCTCGTCATGGTGGGCGCCAAGCTGGGCCAGCGCATCGGCTGGCTGCTCGCGTTCCGGATCGTCATCGCGACGTTCGCGGCATCGGCGCTGATGATGCTGCTCGGGCCCTCGATCGCCTGGATCATCGCGGCGCAGGCCGTCGCGGGCGCCTCGGCGGCCATCATCGTCCCCGCGCTCGTCGCCCTGATCGCCGAGAACTACCACGGCCCCCAGCAGGCCACCGCGGTCGGCTCGCTCGGGTCCGCTCGCGCGATCTCCGGCGTCACCGCGTTCTTCCTCGGTGGCGCGCTGGGCTCGCTGATCGGCGACTGGCGGCCCGTGTTCGTGATCGTGCTCGCGCTCGCGGTGTCGGTGTTCCTGCTCAGCTTCCGGCTGCGCTCGGACCGTGGTGACCGGCAGGTGCAGATCGACGTGGTGGCCGCCGTCCTGATCGGCCTGGGCGTCGTGATGCTGACGCTCGGCTTCAACAACCTCAACGCCTGGGGCGTGGTGCTGGCCACCGACGGGGCGCCGTTCGACCTGCTCGGGCTGTCCCCCGCGCCCGTGCTCGTCCTGGTCGGCATCGTGCTCGGGCAGGCGTTCTTCATCTGGACCCGCCGTCGCATGCGCCGCGGGCTCACGCCGCTGGTCAGCCTCGACGTGCTCCGCTCGAGCCGCGAGCGCGCGGCGGTCTACGCCATGTTCGTCGTCGTGCTGCTCGAGGCGGCGCTGAACTTCACGGTGCCGCTCTACATCCAGATCGTCCAGGGGCGCTCGCCGTTCGACACCTCGCTCGCGATGATGCCGTTCAACCTGACCGTGTTCGTCACCGCGACGCTCGTCGTGCGGTTCTACCGGCGCTACCCGCCGCGGACGATCGGGCTGGTCGGGTTCGTCCTCACGACGAGCGCGCTCGTCTGGCTCGCGTTCGTCGTCTCCAACAACTGGGAGACGCTGCCGACGATCCTCGGGCTGGTCGTGTTCGGCATCGGGCAGGGCGCGCTGGTCACGCTCGTGTTCAACGTGCTCGTCACCGCCGCGCCGCGTGAGCTCGCGGGCGACGTGGGCTCGATCCGCGGCACCACGCAGAACCTCGCGTCCGCGGTGGGCACGGCCTTCGCGGGCGCGCTGCTGGTGACGCTGCTGAGCGTGGGTGTGGGGCGGGCCGTCGTCGAGCACCCCGAGCTGCCGCCCGAGCTCGTCGCGCAGGTGGACCTGGACCAGGTGAACTTCGTCAGCAACGACGCGCTGCGGGAGGTGCTCTCCGGCACCACCGCGACGCCCGAGCAGGTCGACGCCGCCGTGGAGCTCAACGAGGCGGCGCGGCTGCGCGCGCTGCAGCTCGGCCTGCTGGTCCTGGGCGGGCTCAGCGCGCTCGCGCTCGGCCCGGCCAGCCGCCTGCCCACCTACCGCCCGCACGAGATCCCGGACCCCAGCCCGGAGCCGACCGACTGAGCCCGTCAGGACGGCGGGCGCAGCCTGCTGACCGGGACGCCGAGGATGGTGCGCTCCGGGACGGGCAGCGCGTCGAGCTCGGCCGGCGGCTCCGGGTACGCGGCCGGTGCCGGTCCCAGCCAGATGCGCCACAGCACGCCGTGCGCGTCGTCGCCGTCCCGCGGGGGCGCGTGCACCTCCGGGTGCACGCTGCCGTCGACGAGCACCACGGCACGCTCGTCGTACCGGGCGAGCTGCCCCGCGAGCGCGGGCACGTGCTCCCGCGGCACGAACCCGACGATCCCGTTGCGCCAGACCAGCGCGAGGTGACCGTCGCGGCCGCGCTGCACCTGGACCTCCGCGGGCACCGCGCGCCCGCCGTGCCGGTCGTTCCCGAGCGCCTGCACGATCGCCCGCTGCAGCGCCGGCGCCTCGGCCGCGTGGAAGCCCTCGGCGAGCTCGATCCGCTCCCGGGGGCGACGACGCAGCAGGCTCATGCGCCCAGCGTGCCACGCGCGGCGCTCAGCGCAGGACCGCGGCCAGCCCCTCGCGCGAGTGCACCCCGGACTTGGCGAACACGCGCGCGAGGTGGGAGTCGACCGTGCGGACCGAGAGCGTGAGCCGCGCGGCGATCGCGCGCGAGGTCATGCCGCCCGCCGCGAGGGCCGCGATCTCGCGCTCGCGGGGCGTCAGCGCCACGGGCGGCTCGACGGGCGGCAGCCACAGCCCGCACCGGTTCAGCTCCCGCTCGGCGATGCGGGCGAGGTCGGCGTCGCCGGCGGCCAGCGCGGCGACGTGCCCGACGAGCGCGACGGCGCGCTCGCCCTCGACGGCGTGCGCGAGCTCGAGGACGCGGGCGCGCACGTCCGCGGTGCTGGTGCCCGCGCGCACCAGGCGGTGCAGCGCCTCCAGCTCCACGCGGGCGGCGCCCCGCTCGTGCGCCCACCGCGCGAGCTCCGCCGCCTCGGCCGCCACGGCCGGGTCCCGCAGCCACGCGAGCGCGTCGAGCGACAGCAGCCGCACCTCCGGCTCGAGCGCGGCGGCCGCCCGCAGCGGCATCGCCCGGATCGCGTCGAGGAGCAGACGCGCGGCGTTCGCCGAGCCGGTCGCCGCGACGGCCAGCGCCTCCGCGGCCGTGGTGTACGCGGCCATGCCGCCGCGGTCGTTCACGCGGAGCCGCGCGTTCGCGGCGCGCAGGTCCACGGCCGCCTGCGACCACGCACCGACCAGGATCCCCGCGACCCCGCGCGCGGCCTGCTCGGCCACCCAGTCGAGCGGGACCGGCTCCTGGCCCACGCTGCGCAGCCCCTCGTCGGCCAGGACCGCCAGGTCGCCCGACCACAGACGGGTCAGCACGTCGACGAACACGATCTCGCCCACGCCCCACCGGTAGCGCTCGGCGTGCGCCCGGGCCAGCGGCAGGTGGCGGGCGCACAGCGCGCGGGCGTCGGCGAACCGGCCCGCGTCCGCGAGCGCGAGCGCGGTGGGGGCCACCAGCCGCACGGCGGTCGCCGGCACGCGGGTCGCGGTCAGCACGGCCAGCGACTCGGCGCGGTGCTCGGCGCCGTGGCCCGCCCAGCCGAGGCGGGTCAGCCGCGTCGCGCGCAGCTCGTCGCGCCACGTGCCGGGCGCGTCGACCGAGGCGAGCCACGCCGAGGTGTCCTCGACGACCGCGAGCGCCTCGTCGATCCCCGCGCCGGAGACGTGCAGCGTCGCGGCGAGGACCTGCACCGCGTCGACCAGCCGCAGCGCGCGGTCTGCGTCGATCACGGTCGACGAGCGCAGCGTGTCCACCACCGAGCTCGCGTCCTGGGCGGCGCGCACGAACTCGCTCTGCGACCACCACGCCTCGGCGCGCCAGCACGTCAGCCGCGCCCAGTACTCGCTGCCCACCGGCGCGGTGGTCAGCGCCAGGTCGGCGAGCCGCACCACGACGTCGGACTGCTGCTGCGTGAACGCCTCCGCGACGGCGGCCTCCATCCGCTCACGCCCCACCTGCAGGCCGGAGTCCATGGCGAGCAGCACCGAGCGGACCAGGGACGCACCCGAGGACGAGTGCGTCGAGCCGGAGACCAGGTCCAGCACCTCGCGGCGGCGGCCGCCGGGCACCCGGGCGCGCACCGCCTCCGCGTAGAGCGCGTGCGCCAGGTCGACGACGACCTCGCTCCCGCCCGTCGCGGAGGCCTGCGGCCGCAGCGTCGCGACGCCGGTGTGCGCGAGCTCGTCGACCGCGGACCGCGGCGCGACGTCGAGCAGCAGGCTCAGCGGCGCGGGGCACAGCAGCGCGACCACCTCGAGCGCGCGCTGCGCCTCGGGCGACAGCCGGGCCACGTCGTTCTCCACGATCTCCATGAGGCGGGAGCCGGGCGTCGCGCGGCCGGTCCAGACCCAGACGTCCTCGTACGCCCGCAGCGCCCCCGAGGCCCGCTCCGCACGCACGAGCTCGCGCGCGTGGAAGACGTTGCCGCGCGTCTCCGCCCACACCCGGCGCACGGTGTCCGAGGTGGGCGTCCCCCCGAGCTCGCCCGCGAGCCACTGCTCCATCTCCGCGACCGTGAACGGCTCGACGTCGATGCGCTCGACGACGTCGTCCTTCCACAGCTCCAGCCAGGGCGAGCCGGCGGCGCCGGCGGGGCGGGTGGTCGCGACCAGGCGCACCGCGTTCTGCCGCACCACCCAGCCGAGCGCCTGCGCCGACGCGTCGTCCAGCAGGTGCGCGTCGTCGAGCCGCAGGACCAGCGGGGCGTCGCCCGCCAGCTCCGCGAGCGACTCCCCGAGCGCACGGACCGTGCGGGCGAAGCTGCCGATCGCCAGCAGCTCGTCGCCCAGCAGGGGCTCGAGGCCGGACAGCGGCAGCCCGGCGCGCGCGGCGGCACCCGTCAGCGCGACCACCACGGGCGCCCGGCCCTCGACCGTCAGCCCCTCGAGCGCGCGGGCCGCGAGGGCGGTCTTGCCGACGCCCGCCTCCCCGACCACCAGCACGCTGCGGCCGCCGCGCAGCGACTCGCGCAGCAGCTCGACCGCGTCCCGCCGGGACTGCGGGGTCACCCACTGCCGGCTGGCTGTGACGGTCGCGGGGCGCGTCGCACGCTCGTCGTGCACCCCGGTGCGGGACGGGCGGTGCGGGACGGGCACGACGAGCGCCTCTCGGCCGGTGTGCAGGGACGTTCGTCCCATGATGCCGTGCCGGGCCCGGTGGTCCGTGGTACACGACCAGCAGGCGGACTGGACGGACGTCCGCTTCCGGGGCGCGGGAGGCGGGCGGAGCGGCGCGTGCCCGGGGGTGCGACGAGCCTGCCGCGGCGGTCGGCGGACGTTGCGTAGCGATTACCGATGCCCGGCAGGACCTTCGTTCCTAGCCTCGGGTTCGACCCACCTGCGTCTCCAGACCGACCCGCGCCGGTGTCCCTGAGCCCCTCGCGCGGGCAGCTTCCGAAAGAAGGACCGCCAGTGCCCACCTACACCGCGCCCGGCGTCTACGTCGAGGAGATCCCCTCCAGCCAGAAGGTCCTCGCGTCGGCCCCCACGGCCGTCGCCGCCTTCGTCGGCTTCACGGCGAAGGCGCCGACCGACGACCCGAACGACCCGGACGGCCTGGCCCCGCGCCTCGTCACCAGCTGGACCCAGTACGAGGCCCTGTACGGCGGGTTCGTCGAGGGCGCCCTGCTCCCGCTGTCCGTCTACGGCTACTTCCTCAACGGCGGCGCCACCGCCTACATCGTGCGCGTGCCGAACGCCGAGCCGTCGGGCGAGCCCGCACGCCTCGAGCTGCCCGCCACGGACCGTTCGCTGGGCCTGCCGCTCGCCGTCGAGTCGGTCGAGCCGGACGCGGACATCACGGTGCTGGTCGAGACCCAGGACGCGGGCGACGAGGACGGCCCCGCGCCGTTCAGCATCACGATCGTCGAGGGCGGCGAGGCCGTCGAGTCCTACGACGACCTGACGCTCGGCGGCAAGCGCGACGCCGCCACGGTCATCAACAAGACGTCGACCCGGGTCAAGGTCGAGATCAAGCTCGAGCAGGACACCGACCTGTCGAGCCAGCTCGAGCTGCTCAAGCCGGGCGCCTACCCGCTCGAGAAGTCCGCGCCGAAGCCGGTGCCGGTCTCGGGCCGCAAGTTCGCCGGCTCGGAGTCGAGCCGCTCGGGCATCAACGGCCTCGCGATCGCCGAGGACGTCACGATCGTCGTCGTCCCCGACCTCCTGACGGCCGCCACCAAGGCCGACGGCACCGTGGACCTGGGTCTGTGGAAGGCCGTGCAGACCAGCCTCATCGCGCACTGCGAGCTGCACGCCAACCGCGTCGCGATCCTCGACGCCCCTCCCGGGATGTCGCCGCAGCAGGTCAAGGAGTGGCGCTCGGCCGACGCGCAGTACGACTCGGCGTTCGCCGCGCTGTACTACCCCTGGATCAAGGTCGAGAACCCGACCGGCACCAACGGCAGCAGCGAGATCCTGGTCCCGCCGTCCGGCCACGTCGCCGGCGTGTGGGCCCGCACGGACGAGACGCGCGGCGTGTGGAAGGCCCCGGCCAACGACACGATCCGCGGCGTCCTGGACGTCGAGCGCTCCATCACCCAGAACGAGCAGGGCGTGCTCAACCCGATCGGCATCAACGCGATCCGCCCGTTCGGCACGCGCGGCATCCGCGTGTGGGGCGCGCGCACGCTCGCGTCGGACACCGACTGGCAGTACATCAACGTGCGCCGGCTGTTCAACATGATCGAGTCGACGATCCTCGAGGGCACCCAGTGGGCGGTCTTCGAGCCGAACGACGTCGCGCTGTGGGAGGGCGTCAAGCGCACGCTCAACGCGTACCTGCGCGGTCTGTGGCAGGCGGGCGCCCTGTTCGGCGCCTCGCCGGACCAGGCCTTCTTCGTCAAGTGCGACGAGACGACGAACCCCCCGGAGTCCATCGACGCCGGCAAGCTCGTCGTCGAGGTCGGCATCGCGCCGGTCAAGCCCGCCGAGTTCGTGATCTTCCGCATCAGCCAGAACAAGCAGATCGCGTCCTGACGCGGCGCCCTTCTAGACCAGGAGCACACCGATGCCCAACGACCTCATCGCCGGCGACCCGCTGATCGCCCAGAACTTCTTCCTCGAGATCGACGGCTCCGTCGTCTCGATCCTGTCCTCCGTGAGCGGTCTCGACATCGAGATGGAGGTGGCCACGACGCAGCAGGTCGGCAAGGACGGCAAGTCGCAGACCATCAAGACGCTCGCGGGCCGCAACAAGACCGGCGACCTGTCGCTCACGCGCCTGGCCGTCGCGGACGCAACCTCGGACGCGCTGTGGAAGTGGTTCCACGACATCCGCAGCAAGGGCATCCTGCAGGGCGACCGGACGAACAACCGCAAGAACGGCTCGGTCGTCCTGTACGACTCCACGCACGCCGAGATCGCGCGGTTCAACTTCACCAACGGCTGGCCGAGCAAGATCTCGACCGACCAGCTCTCGGTGGACTCGAACGACCCGGTCAAGGAGAACATCACCCTGGTGATCGAGACGCTCGAGCGGGTCAAGTGACCCTCAGGACCCGTTACGAGTTCACGCTGCCGCGGGGCTACGTCGACCGCGACGGCACGGTCCACCGCGACGGCGTGATGCGCCTCGCGACGGCCCGTGACGAGCTCGAGCCCCTGCGCGACCCCACGGTCACCGGCCCGGACGACCCGCGGCTGACGATCGTGGTGCTCGCGCGGGTGGTGGAGTCCCTGGGCTCGCTGCCGCAGGTCACACCCTTCGACATCGAGGGGCTGTTCGCGGCGGACCTGGCCTACCTGCAGGACTTCTACGGCGTCATCAACTTCGGGACCGCCGAGGAGTTCGAGGAGTTCGTCGCCGCGCAGCGTGCGCTCGGTGCGGCGCCGGGGACCACGTCCCCGGCGCCCGCCGGCGCGGCCTCGTCGGACCCGGCACCCGCGGAGCAGGGTGGGTCCGACGAGGACGCGACGCCCGCGCCCGCGCTGCCGCGGCCCGGCCGGGCGGCGATCGAGGAGATCCGCTCCGAGGCACGTCAGTAGGCGACGATGCTGCGCTACCCCGTCGACGCGCTGTGGCAGGAGATCGCCTACCTGGCGTACCACCTGCACTGGCCGCTGCAGGACCTGCTCGACCTCGAGCACATGGACCGCGTGCGCATGGTGCGCGCGGTCTCGGCCATGAACGCCCGCGCGTGGGAGGCGGTGAGAGACAGTGCCTGAGCAGCCGCTCGGTGGTGACCCCGCCGTCGCCGCCAACTTCGTGTTCGAGGTCGACGGCGTCGAGATCGGGTCCTTCATGGAGGTCAGCGGGCTCGAGCTCGTCGTGACCACGCAGGAGTACGCCGAGGGCGGGCAGAACCAGTACGTCCACCGCTTCCCCGGCGTGATGCGCTGGCCCAACCTGGTCTTCCGGCGCGGCCTGGTGAACTCCGACGCGCTGTTCTCCTGGGTCGGGAAGTCCTCGGGCGACGGCCTGGCCGCGAACCAGAACACGCTCACGCGCGCGACCGGCGCGGTCACCGTCGTCGACGGCACGGGCGCCCGCCTGCGCTCGTGGGAGCTCGAGGGGGTCTTCGCGGTCGCCTGGTCCGGCCCGCGTCTCGCCGCCGAGCTGGCCGAGCCGCTCGTCGAGACCCTCGAGGTGGCGCACAACGGCTTCCGGGCCGCGACGAGCGCCTGACCGGGACGGCTGACGAGCAGGTGACGGCAGGTGACGAGCAGGTGACGGGCACAGCGCGGGGACGGACCGTCGGGAGCAGGCTCCCGACGGTCGCCGGCGTGCCCAGCGCCACCGGTGACGGCGCCGAGGACGGCAACCGGCTGGGCCGCTCGCTCGGGCTGCGCTGGCGCCGGCCCGGCCCGCCCGTGGGCCGTCCGCGGCCGTCGCCGATCGGCTCGCTCGCGTCGTCGTCCACGCGCTTCTCCCGCGGGTGGGGGCGCCCCGTGGAGGTCCGACGAGCCCTCGCGGGACCCGCCGCCCCCGTCCGGGTCCGCGGCGCGGCCGCCGAGGCCGTGGCGCCGCCACGGTGGTGGGCGCAGACCGACGCCCTGCGCACGACGATGGACGAGGCCGAGGCCGCCGCCGTCCCCCGCGGCCTGCCCTCCGTGGTCCACCAGATGCCCACCGACTCGACGCGCCGGCCCGGCGCGGTCCCCGCGCGCCTGGTGCCGGAGACCATCCGCGTCCGCGTCGCCGAGGACGTGCGCGCCGCCGGTCGCATGCTCACGTCCGCCGACGGCGCACGTCCCCGCTCCGCCCGGCCGGACCGCCCGGTCCCCGCCGGCTCCGCCGCACGACCGTCCGCGAGCGCCCGCCCGAGCCCCCCGGGGAACGCCGAGGGACCCGGGCGCTCGTCGTCCCCCGCGCCGACGGCCGGCCGGGTCGCCCGGGCTCCCAGGACCGCGGGGACGACGACGAGCGCCGCCACGGCGGGCTCCATCCCGCCTCCGGCGTCGCTGCCGGGGCCGCCCGCCGGGACGTCGACCGCAGCGCTGCCCGGCCCGCCGGTCGCCGCGGCCCGTCCCTCCCCCGGCGGCCGCCTCCTGCGCCGCCGCGCGCTGGCGACCGCGACCACCCGCGCCCGCACCGCACGCCTCGCGCCCGCGCCCACGCGACCGCCCGTGCCGGCACCCTCCGGTGCGACCGCGCCCGCGCGGCCGCTCCCGAGCGCCCTCGCGGGCACCACGGCGTCCTCGGCCGAGCCGCTCGCCGCGAGCACGTCGCGGGCGTCGTCGGCTCGGGCGTCGGCTGGGATGTCCTCGGGCGGCGGCTCGCCGGCCGGGACCTCGCCAGCCGGGGTCCCGTCGGCCGGCGTCTCGTCAGCCGGGTTCTCGTCGGTTCGCACCTCGGCGGCGGCCGGAGAGCGACCCGGCGTCCTCGTCGCGCTGCGGTCCGTGCCGCGCGGGCTCGGGGCGAGCGCCGGCAGCACCGGTGACGGCACCGCGCGCGTGCGACGCTGGGTCGCGCCGTCCGGACCCGCGCTCGCCGAGGTCGCCCGCCGGCAGGCGCTGGAGAGCGTCGGCACGACGCCCGGCGCGCCGACGACCGCGCACTCCGCGACGGGGTCCACCGTCCGCGCCACGACGCCTCCCGCCGCGCGCTCGGCGGCACCGACCACCGCGACAGCGTCGCTGCCACCGACGACCAGCGCCACGGCCGGCGCGGTACCTCCGAGCACGGCCGGCGTGAGCGCGGGCCTCGCGGCTGCGAGCCCCGCTCCGACCCACCTCGCACCGGCCAGCCCAGGCCCGACGAGCCGCGGGTCCGCGGCTCCCGGCGAGGGTGCGGCTCAGGGCCGTCCGACGGGTACCGCGCTCGGCGGCGTCCCCTCGAGCGACGACCGGGCCTCCTCCAGCACGTCGAGCAGCAGCACGAGCCCCGCAACGAACGGCCCCGCGGGCGGAGCCGCCACCGGCGCACCGAGCGGCTCGGCCGTCGGCGCCGCGACGAGCTCGGCGCTCAGCACGACAACCAGCACGACCGCCAGCACGACCGTCAGCGCGGTGGGCGCGCGCTCCGCGGCGGTCTCCGGCTCGGCCGGCCCCGGCGCCCTCACGGCCCCCACGCGCGCCGCGGGTCCGGTCGGCCGCGCGCCCCTGCGCCGGCTGGCGACCGCGCACGCGGGCTGGTCCCGGCCGGGCGCCGGGCACCAGCGCGCGGGGCACCGACCGTCCTGGACGGACGACGCGCGGCGCGGCCTGGGCATCGAGGCGTCCACCGTGCGCCGCGCGACGCGCTGGGCGCTCGAGCCGGCGACCGCCGTGCGGGCCGGGGTCCGGCCCGGGGTGACGGCACCGACGCCTGCGGCGCTCGTCGCGGGCGCACGCGCGGACGCGGTCGCCCTCGCGGGGAGCGCCGGGACGCCCGGCACGCCGGCCCGGTCCCTGTCCGCCGGGGCCCGGACCACGACGGGCGCGACCTCGATCCCGACGCCCACGTCGCCTGGCGGCGGGAGCACCCGCCCGGGTCCGCGATCCGCGAGCGGCCCGGCCGCACCCGTCCGACGCTTCCCTGCGACGCTCGCGCCGGCCGCCCCCGCCGCGTCCGCGCACCCGACCGCGCCCGTCGCTCCCACCGCGGGAGGGGCCGGAGCGCCCGCGGGCGGCCGGACCGCGGGCGGAGCCTGGGCGGAGAGCGCCGCCGCCTACGCCCGCTCCCAGCAGCCCGCCGCGTGGGAGTCGCGTGGCGGCCAGGGGACCGGACCGGGGAGCGCGCTGCGCCTGCTCGGGTCGGTCGCCGTCACGCCCGCCTCGGGCGCCACGGCCCGCCCCGTCGCCCCCTCCGCCGTCGGCGCGCCGGCGTCCGGTGCCGCGCGGACGTCGGCCGGCCCGACGAGCACGGACGCGCCGACGGCCCGGAGGACGACCACCGCAAGCGCCCGCACGTCGTCGGACCGCACGCCCGACCGGGCGGGGACGGTCCGCACGCCCGGGACCCTCGACCGCGCCGCCGGGGCGTCCGCGCCGGGCGCTCCCGCCACGCGGACCGTGCGCCGCTGGGTCGCGGGGACGCCGGGGCCGACGACGACGCGCGGCCGGTCCGGCGCGCTGCGTGCGCGCGGGACGGCGCCCGGTTCGGGCCTCGCGGGCGGAGCCGCCGGCGTGCCGGCGCCCCCTGCGGCGCTCTCCGCGCTGGCCGCGGCCGGTGGCGCACCACCTGCACCCGCGGTCGCCGCGCAGGCGCCGGCGCTGCCCGCGTCCTGGCGCGTCGTGCCGCCGCGGACCGCCGGTCTGCGCCCCGCTGCGGCGCCCGCCCCGGGCAGCCACCGCGAGACCGGTGCCGCGCCGGGCGCTCCCGGCGCCGGCGGCGGGCTGCCGGCCAGCGCGTTCCTCACGCCCGGTGCCCTGGCGGCGGCGATGGTCGGGTCGCCCGGCTCCGCCGCGCCCGGTGGGCCGCCGGTGCCCGCGTCCGCCTCGTCGTCCCCGGCCCTTGCCGGGCCCGCTGCCACCACCCCGGGAGCCGCCATGTCGTTCCTCGACGCCCTGCCCACCGGCGGCCCCGCCACGGGACCGGACGTGACCGCGATCGCCGACCAGGTCGAGGCGCGGGTGATGGCGCGCGTGCACGAGTGGCAGCGCGACGGGCTGGACGAGCACGTGCTGCAGCTGGTCGAGCGGCGGCTGGCCGAGGAGATCGAGCGTCGCGCGTGGCGCCGCGGCACGGAGGTGTTCTGATGACCGGGATCGAGAAGGCCTTCCTCGAGATCGAGGGCGGGCAGCGCGTGCCGTGCCTGTTCAACCCGGCGCAGCTGCAGATCTCGCGCTCCAACCTCTGGGCCGCCACGCCCATGCCCGGGCGCGGCGTGCCGCGGCTGCGCTACACGGGTGCCGAGTCCGGCGTGCTCAAGGTCGACCTGTTCTTCGACACGACGCACGACGGCACCGCCGTCAGCGCCCACACGGGCAAGGTCGTCGCGCTGATGGACGTGGACCCCACGCTGCCCGGCACCGACGAGACCAGCCACAACGCCCGCCCGCCGTACGTGACCTTCCACTGGGGCGACCTGCACTCGTTCAAGGCCGTCGTGGCGGACCTGGACCTCACCTTCACGTACTTCTCCACCACCGGTACGCCGCTGCGCGCGACCCTGGCGCTGACGCTGCGCCAGTACGAGGAGTCGCAGGCCTTCGGCCGGCAGAACCCGACGTCCGGGACGCCCCGCCCGCACCGCGTCCACCGGGTGCAGGCGGGCGAGACCCTGGACCGGATCGCCGCGACCTACTACGGCGACGCGACGCGGTGGCGCGCGCTGGCGTCCGCCAACGGCATCGCGGACCCGCTCGCGCTGCGGCCCGGCTCGCTGCTCACCGTGCCGAGGATCGACTCGTGACCGTCGCCGCCGACACCAAGCTGCGCACCTGGCCGCGGATCACGGCCGACGGGTCGGACCTGCCCGAGTCGTGGCTCGCGGAGCTGGTCGAGCTGCGGGTCCGCACCGGCCTGCGCGCGGTGGGCCGGGCGACGCTCACGTTCACCGACCCGGTCTACGCGCTGAGCGAGGCCACCGACCTCACCGTCGGCACCGCAGTGAAGCTCACGTCCCTGCCGGACGGCGCGGCGTCCCCGTCCGTGACGCTGCTCGAGGGCACGGTCACCGCGATCGAGACCGAGCTCGTCGCGCACGGCGGCGCCCTGCTGACCGTCACGGTCGACGACGCGGCGGTCGACCTCGCGCGCGCGGAGGGCGCCGAGACCTACCACGAGATGACGTACCCCAACGTCGTCTCGCAGCTCACGTCCGAGGTGCGGATGACCGCCCAGGTGGACGGGCTGCCGGCCACGGTCATGCCGTTCACCATGCGCAACGACACCCGGCTCGGCCTGATCGACGAGATCGCCCAGCGGTACGGGTGCGACTGGATCGTCGAGGGCACGGTGCTGCACCTGTGGCCCGCCGCCACCGGCAACCTGACCGGCGCCGGCCAGGCGCGGCTCACCGTGGGCTCGGACCTCTTCGGGTTCGCCGTGCGCCAGGTGAGCGACGCCCCCACCGACGTCACCGTGCGCGGGTGGGACGTCGCCCAGCAGCAGGCCATCGTCGCGACCGCGAGCAGCCCGGCCGCGCGTGCCGGGCGGGCACCGGCGACGACGAGCGGCAAGAAGTTCGAGCTGACCGAGGCCCGCCTCGGCGTGCGCTCCGACGCGGACGCCCGGGACCTCGCGAAGGGCCTCGCGGCCCGGACGGGGCGCATGGTCGCGCGCGGGCGCGCGGCGTTCACCCCCGCGCTGCGGGCGGGCGGCATGCTCCTCGTCGAGAACGCCGGGCCGGCGAAGGGCACGTACTACGTCCGCGAGGTCACGCACGTCGTCGACCAGTCGGGCTCGCGCACCTCCTTCGTCGCGGGCGACCGGGACCCGGTGCGGCTCGGCGACGCCGGCACGCCCGCGCCGGGCGTCTCGAGCTTCCGCCGGGGCGGGCTCGCGGTCGCCCTGGTCGACAACCTCAAGGACCCCGAGAAGCTGGGCCGCGTCAGCGTCTCCATCATCACGGCGTCCGAGCAGGCGAAGTCCGCCTGGGCGCGCGTGCTGCAGCCGGGCGCGGGGTCCGAGCGCGGCCACCTGTTCCTGCCGGACGTGGGCGACGAGGTGCTCGTCGGGTTCGAGAACGACGACCTCGCGCGGCCCGTGGTGCTCGGCGGCCTGTACGGAGGGCGCGCGAAGCCGCACCAGGCGGTGGTCGACGACAGCGGCCGCCTGGTCGCGCACGTCATCCGCACGCGGTCCGGGCACGTGATCGAGCTGGCCGAGGGCCAGCAGGAGTCGGAGCAGCACGTGCTGCTCAAGCTCGCCAACGGCGCCCAGCTGCGCGTCGGGCAGGACGCGGTGCTCCTCGAGGCCCCCAGCGGGAAGCCGCTGACCCTCAAGGCGGGCTCGTCGTCCATCACGTTCGACGGGAACGGCAAGATCACCGTCAAGGGCACGACGATCGAGCTCGCCGCCACCGGCGCGGTCGGCGTCGACGCCAAGGACAAGGTGACGGTCAAGGGCACGCTGGGCGTCGCGCTCGAGGGGCTCGAGGCGAGCCTCAAGGGGCAGGCCAAGACGTCGGTCGAGGCGAGCGGGGTCGTCGAGGTCAAGGGAGCGATGGTGAAGATCAACTGATGACCGAGCTCACGCCCCGCACGGCCGCACCCGCCGCGCCCGACTTCGTCGGTCGGGGGTTCGCCTGGCCCATGCACGTGGACCACACCGGCTCGATCGCCCTCACCGCCGCGGGCGGCGACCTCGAGGACGCGATCCGCGTGGTCCTGCTGACCGCACCCGGCGAGCGCCTCATGCGGCCGCAGTTCGGCTGCCGCATCTGGGACCTGCTGTTCGAGCCCGTGAACGCGAACCTGCTGGGCCTCATCTCCCAGGCCGTGCGGGACGCGCTGGCGCAGTGGGAGCCGCGGATCACGGTCGAGGAGGTCGCGCCCGAGCAGGACGACGACGACTCGGGCCTGGTGCGCATCCGCATCGCCTACCGCGTGCGCGCGACGAACGACCGCCGCAACCTCGTGTACCCCTTCTACGTCATCCCCCGTGAGGACGCCTGATGCCGCTCGACCCGCCGCACCTCGACGACCGCTCCTTCCAGGACATCGTCGACGAGACCAAGCGGCTCATCCCGCGGTTCACCCCGGAGTGGACCAACCACAACGTGGCCGATCCCGGCGTCGCGCTGATCGAGCTGTTCGCGTGGATGTCGGAGATGGTGCTGTTCCGCGTCAACCAGGTGCCGGACCGCATGTACGTCCACTTCCTCAACCTGGTCGGCATCGAGCCGTTCCCGCCGAGCGTCGCGCACGTCGACCTCACGTTCTGGCTGTCCGCGCCCGCGGAGCGCCCGGTGCGCGTCCCGCTGGGCACGCAGGTCGCCACCGTGGGCGACGAGCCCGTCGTGTTCTCCACGTCGGTCGAGTCGCTCGTCGCGCCGCCGGAGCTGGTCGCGGCGCAGGCGGCCACCGGCACCGGCCAGACGCACGACGTCTGGGAGGACATCACCGTCCCCGGGGCGGCCGCGCTCTGCTTCCCGTCGGAGCCCGTGGCCACCGACGACGCGCTCTACCTGGGCACGCGCGGGTCCCTGGCCGGCTACGCCGTGCGCCTGGACCTCGCCGCGCGCGCCGAGGGCATCGGCGTCGACCCGCGCAACCCGCCGCTCGCCTGGGAGGTCTGGGACGGCGAGGCGTGGGTCGCGTGCCAGGTCGAGTCCGACGGCACGGGCGGCCTCAACAAGTCCGGCTCGGTGGTCCTGCTGGTGCCGCAACGCCACGAGCCGCTGCTGCTCGGCGGCGTCCTGGCGCACTGGCTGCGCGTGCGGCTGACCCGGCCGCAGCCGGGCCAGCCGACGTTCCAGGCGTCCCCGCGGATCTCCTCGGCGAGCCTGCAGGCCGTCGGGGTCACCGTGCCCGCCGAGCACGCCACCACCGTGCCGGCCGAGCTGCTGGGCCGCTCGACCGGGTCGCCGGGCCAGGTCTTCGCCGTGTCGGTCGCGCCCGTCGCCGAGCGCCGCGGCGAGGAGGGCGTGCTCGTCGTCGACCGCGGGCGCACCGAGCACTGGCAGGAGGTCCCCGACTTCGCCGCGTCGGGTCCGGGCGACCGGCACGTGGTGTGGGACTCGACCACCGGCGAGGTCCGGTTCGGGCCCGCCGTCCGGCACCCCGACGGCATCGTGCGCCAGCACGGCGCCGTGCCGCCCGACGGCGCGGAGGTCCGCGTCAGCGCCTACCGCACGGGCGGCGGCGCGCGTGGCAACGTCGGCGCGCGCACGCTCGTCGCGCTGCGCAGCGGCCTGCCGTTCGTCGCGTCGGTGTCGAACGCCCGGGCCGCGAGCGGCGGCGTCGACGCCGAGTCCGTCGAGGAGGCCAAGCTGCGCGGGCCGCTCACGCTGCGCACCGGCCAGCGGGCTGTGACCGCGTCGGACTTCGAGGCGATCACGCGCCAGGCGTCCGTCGAGGTGGCCCGGGCCCGCTGCCTGCCGGCGACCGCGAGCGGCTCCTCGGTGGTGCGCGTGCTCGTCGTCCCCGCCCTGCGGACGGACCCCCGGACGCACCGCATCGACGACTTCGCGCTCTCGTCGGAGCTGTTCGACGCGGTCGCGGACGCTCTCGACGCGCGCCGCATGGTCGGCGTCCCCGTCGAGGTCGGCACGCCGTACTACCAGGGCGTCAGCGTCGCGGCGCTCGTGCGCTCGCTCCCCGGCCGGCCCGCCGCGATGGTGCGCCAGCGCATCTCCGACGCGCTGACCCGCTTCATCCACCCGCTCACGGGCGGCCCGGACGGCGGCGGCTGGCCCTTCGACGCCCAGCTGACCGCCACCGCGGCCGCGCAGGTGGTCGAGGGCGTCGACGGCGTGCTCGCGGTCGACGAGCTGCAGCTGTTCGAGTACGACCTGCGCACGGGGCGGCGCATCGGCGGCGGTCGCGAGTCGATCGCGCTGTCCGACAACGCGCTGTTCCTGTCCGCCGACCACCGCGTGGTGGTCCGATGACCGGCCGGCCGCCGGACTGGCTGCTGCGCCAGCTCCCGCACGGGATGCTGGCGGACGACTTCTTCGTGCGGTTCGTGTCGATCTTCCAGGAGCAGGCCGGCACGCTGCTGCAGCACGCCGACAACCTGCCCCACCTGGCGGACCCGGACCTGACGCCCGTCGCGATGGTCCGGCACATGGCCGGCTGGCTGGGCCTGGACGGCATCGACGCGTCCTACCCCGAGCCGGCGCAGCGCCGCATCCTGCACACCGCGTCGCGCACGCTGCAGTGGCGCGGCACGGTCGCCGGGCTCACCGCGCTGCTCGAGCTCTACTCGGGCGGCCCCGTGCAGGTCACCGAGAGCGGCGGGGTGTTCCGCGAGGGCGAGGCGCCCGACGACGTCGCGTGGGTGGTCCTCGAGGTCGGGTCCACCGGCCCGCTCGCGGAGCACGACTTCCTGGCGCTCGTCCTGGACGAGCTGCCCGCGCACGTGCACGCTGAGGTACGGGTCGCCGGACGCAGGATCTGGCCCGTGCTGGCGCAGGAGAAGGAGCTGGCCTCATGACGAACCTCGACGAGCGCCAGGGAGCAGGGGTGGACGACCTCGACGTCACGTGCCCCGAGTGCGGCACGGTCACGCGCGTGCGCGCCGACCGCCGCCTCGCGAGCGACTTCTGCCCGACGTGCGACTACCCGCTGTTCTGGGCCCGTCCCTCGTCGAGCCCCGTTCCCGACGAGGACGGCGACGACGCCCGCTGGCGCGCGCCCGGCGCCTCCGGGGCGCTCACCGCCTCCACGCTCGCGTGCCCCGCGTGCGCCGAGCTCAACGTGCCCACCGCGGTGCGGTGCGTGCGCTGCGGCTCGTCGATGACGCCGCCGCCCGCGCCCGCCGAGCCGCCGCCCCCCGCGCCCGCGCCGGTCGTCGTCGTGCAGCAGGCGCCGCCCGAGCCCTGCGGCCACCCCGACACCTGGCTGGTCGTCACGCTGACCGCCGTCATCACCGCCACGCTGACCCTGGCGCTCGTCTGGCTCCTCTGACCCCCGTGGGCGGTCGGTGCGACGCGGTCAGCCGACCGTGCCGACGGCGGCGGGCACGGTGAGGGTCCCCCGGGGCTGACGCCGGCCCGCGTGGACCAGCGTCGCGTACCCGATGCCGGCCGCGACCCAGCCGAGCTGCACGTTCATCAGGTACGGCTGGAGGCCCTCGGGCATCCCCGCGGCCCTCAGGACGGCGCTCGAGGCGAGGGCGTCGCCGAGCGAGGGCAGGAACCCGAGGCAGGCGACGAGCACCGCGATCACGGTCGCGTCGGCGGAGGGCACCACGAACCACCGGGGGCCGACGGCGGACCGGGACCGCGCCTGCCGGGCGAGCATGAACCCCAGGGCCGCGACGACGACCCAGAAGAGGACGAGCCCGAGGCGCGCGACGATGCGCTCCCCGCCCTCGAGATCGCTGAAGTAGAACATCCCGACGGACTCGACGTGGGTGAGCCCGGGGTCCTGCGCGAGGGCCGCCTGCGGATCGAGCCGCACCCTCACCGTGGCGTCGCTGCGGGTCAGGCCGTTGACCAGGTAGATGCAGGCGAGCGCGGCGCCGCCCCACCCCACGATGGTGCCCCACAGCCGTGCGCCTCGTGCTCCGCGGTAGAACATCGCCGTCCCCCTCACCGGTCGCGCGCTGCCGATGCCGCGCAACCACCACCTTAGGGACGGGAGGTCACCGCGGTACGGGGAACGGAGCGCGGATCTCACAGAGGACCGCGCGATCGGCCGGCCGCGCCCCGGCGTCAGGGGGTCGCGGGCGGTGCCGCGGGGACCGTCACGTCGTCGTCGGAGGCGAGCCAGCTGTTGGTGCCGGTGAACTCGGCGGTGATCACGGTGGCGGCCGCGGGCTGGGCGTAGGCGCACGTCGCGACCCCCGACGCGTTGACCGCGACGTTCCCGCAGGACGGCACCGCGTTGCCGTTCGGCAGCTCGAAGCGCACGGTGCCGGTCGGCACGGCCGAGCCGACCGCGGCCTCGACCGTGGCCGTGAGCGTCCCGGTCGCCCAGGCGAGCGCCGTGGTCGTGGCGCCGCGCACCGTGACCGTCTCGGTGCCGGACTGCGACGCCGCGACGCCGGAGCTGCCGCCGTACAGCACCCGCAGGCTCACGGAGCCCAGCGGCCAGGACGTCGTGGACGCGGTCAGCGTGACCGAGCCGTCGCCGTCGAGCTGGACCGCCCCGCCCTGGTTCTGCCACTCACCGGCCACGAGGCGCTGCAGCCGCACGCTGCCGGTGCTGACCGGGTTCCCGCCGGAGGTCACCGCGGCGGTCATCGACAGCTGGTCGCCGCGGTCGACCGTCGCGGGCGCGGTGAGCGTCGTGGCCGTCGCCAGGGCGGAGAGCGTGATGGTGACGACCTGGAACGTGGCGCCCACGGGCACGGTCGTCGTCGCCGCGGGGGAGATCGTCACGTCCCAGCCCGCCGCGGTCGCCGTGACCTTGGCGCCCGTGCGAGGCAGCCACAGCGTGGTGTCGCCGCCGCCGACCGGCAGCACGACGCTGCGCGCGTCGGCCCCGCTGAGGGGCGCGACGGTCGCGGTGATCGACGCCGGCGCGTCGGCCTCGGCGCTCGTCGCCCGCAGCACCAGCTGGGTCTCGGTGACGGCGATGGTGACCACGTTCTCGTCGGGCACGCTCACGTCCTCGGCGAACGTGCCGAGGTGACCCGACGGACCGCTCACCGTCGCGGTCCAGTCACCCGCCGGGATCTGCGCGAACGTCGTCGCGTACACGCCCGCGCCCGTGCGCACCACGGGCTGGGCGGCGGGCGTCACGCTCCCGCCGGTGATGGAGACGAGGGCGCCTGTGAGGTCGCCCGCGGTGGCCGTCACCCGCACGGTGAGGGAGTACGTGCGTTCGGAGACGACGAGGTCGACGACGAGCGTCTGGCCCGACTGCAGCGTCAGCGTGCGCTGCGCGGAGAGCCCGTCGTCGGTCTCCACCGAGATCGTGTAGGTGCCTGCCGGCACGCGCGTGAACTCGTAGCGGCCGTCCACCGTGGTGGTCTCGGTCGCGGTGTCCGGGTCCGCGCCCTGCGCGAGCAGGCGCACGGTCTCGCCGTCGAGCGGGACCGAGGTGCCGTCCGCGTTCTGCTGGGTCACCGACCCCTGGACGCCGGCGCCGGGGGCCGTGATCGACACGTCGATCTGCCGCACGTCGCCCGCGATCGCGGTGACCGGCACGACGAGCGGCGCGACGCCCTCGCCGGAGATGTTCAGCGTGTAGGTGACCGGCTGGAGCGCCGTGAAGACGTACACGCCCGCGGTCGGGGTACACGTGGACGAGGGTGCGGAGGTCGGCGTGCACGTCGGGCTGATCGCCGGCACGACGACGTCGCCCGACCGGTAGGTGAGCGTCATCGTCAGCCCGTCGACCGGGCCGGCGGTGTCGGTCGCGAAGACCTGCACGGAGCCCGGCTGGGCCTGCATGACGACGTCCGCGGTCCGGGTCAGGGCGTCGGGGCCGGCCGACGAGGCCGGGATCGCGACCTGCACCGGCGCGGTCTGCGTGTACCCCTCGAGCTCGGCCTCGACGTCCCACGTCCCCTGGCGCAGGCCGGGCTCGGCCTTGGTGCCGGTGAGCGTGAAGGCACCCGTCGGGGAGCTCACCGAGAAGTCCTCGGTGCCCTTGGTCGCCGTGACGACGGCGCCCGGGACGTCGCGCCGGGTGCCGTACACGTCGGCCTGCACCCGTCCGACGATCGTGCCCAGCCGCTCGACGAGCACCGGGATGGCCGCGGTGCTGCCCGCGGGGACCGCGACCTGCGCGTCGAAGAGCTCGAAGCCCGCGGCGCGCACCTCGACCCGGTAGGAGCCGGCCGGGACCGCGCCGAAGTCGACCACGTTGGACCCGGGCGGGGTGTCGAGCGTCGTCGTCGCCCCCGTGCGGTGGACGGTGACGGTCGCGTTCTCGACCCGGTCCGGGTCGGCCCCGTCGTCGGCGCCGTCCGCGGTCACGAGCGAGAGCCGCAGCTGCCCGTCCTGGACCAGGGAGAAGGCCACGGGCGGCACGGCCTCGGGGGCCGTCGGCACGTCGAACTCCACCGTGTCGCTGGTGTACCCCGGCAGGGACGCGACCAGCTCGTAGTGGCCGGGACGGATCAGCCGGCCGCCGAGCGGGTCCTCGGCCTGCGCCGAGTCGGACCACAGGAGCGCGGAGCCCGAGCGGGTCACGGAGATCTGGCCCGTGCCGGGCGGCGCGGTGACCACGTCGAACCGGAGCTGGCTCGCGTTGGCCGGCACCGACGCCGGGTCGAACGCGATGGAGCCGGTGAAGTGCCGACCCTCAGGCTGCAGCTCGATCAGCAGCGGGTCCAGCGTCGAGACGTCGCTCGCCTGGTACGTCCGGTAGCCGGTCCTGCTCACCGTGACGTCCATCTGCGACTGGATCAGCGGCAGGTAGATGGTGCCGCCGCCTCCCGTGCAGGGCCGGACGGTGCACACCCGGAAGCTGCCGTCGCTCTCGGTCTCGAACGGGCCGGCCGTGTCCCGCAGCGGCGTCAGCCCGTCGTACCCGACCGCGCCGGACACCGTGACCAGCGCCTGCGCGACGGGGCTCGGCACCCCGGCGCCCAGGTAGGTCACCACCGTGCCCTCGACCCCGCCGACGGGCGAGGACAGCACCACCTGCGTCTGGATCTCCTGGTTCAGGCCGACCGAGACGTTCCCCTGGTCGCCCGTGGACGAGCCGAGACGCGCCTCGACGCGGTAGATCCCCGAGCCGAGGGACGGGATGCGGGCCAGCCCCTGCTTGTTGGCCGTCACCTTGGCGGACGCGTCGCCGTCCGCGTCGACCACCCAGACCTGCGCGCCCTCGGCGGGCAGGACCGAGCCGGTCGAGGTCGACGCGAGCACGTTGACGAACAGCACGCCGAGGCGGTCCAGCGTCCAGTCGACCCGGCGCACGTCGCCGGGCGTGAGCGTCGCGGTGACCTTGTCGGGCCGCACGAACTCGCTCCCGGCCGGCGGCACCACGTACACGTCGTACGCGCCCGACGAGAGGCGGTTGATCTCGTACCCGCCGTTCACCCCGAGGAAGGCGCAGGCGCCCGCGTCGCTCGCGCAGGACCCGGCGACGTCGCCCTCGGTGCACGGGTCGTCGCCCGGCGCGTCCGCTCCGCGGTCGACCGCGACGACGCACGTCCCCGCCGGCACCACGCCGACGCGCGCCGAGACCGAGCCCACGATCGACGGCGAGGGGTAGAGCGCGACGGTCGCCGCCTCGACGGTCTCGCCCATCGGGACCTGCACGGTCACGCTGCCGGGCTCGTAGCCGGGGACCGTGATCCGCAGGTGGTACAGCCCCGGGTAGAGCCCGCCGCCGCCCGCGGCCGGGAGCTCGTACGGCGCGTCAGGGCTCGCGGTCACCTTGAGCGTCGACGGGTCCTCGCCCGGCGGCCGGACCGTCGTGGTGACGGTGACCAGGCACTCCTCGTCGGGCTCGAGGTTCGCGCACGTGATGCGCGCGCCCGTGCCCGCGTCGGTGACCCGGCCCCGCACGTGCGCCGTCGCCGTGAGGCCGTCGCCCTCGAGGCGCGCGAGCTCGAGCTCGACCGGCGAGCTCTTCCCGCTGCGCACGCTGACCTGCGCGGACGCGGGCTCGTGCCCGAACGACTCCGCCGCCAGCACGTAGTCGCCCGCCGGGATGCCGTCGAGGTGGAACGAGCCCCGGCCGTCCGAGGCGGACATCGTCTTGAAGGTGCCGGCAGGACCGCTCAGCGTCAGGCCGACCGCGGCGAGCGGCGCGCCGGCGTCGTCGCGCGTCGACCCGTCGACCGTGCCGCCCAGCGAGGACAGCGCCAGGTGCAGCGTCGGGTCGGTGGCCGCCGTGAGCCGGAGCGTGCGGGTCTGGGTCGCGTAGCCGTCGGCGGAGACCGTGACCGTGTAGGTCCCGGGCACCGCGAGGTCGGGCAGCACGAACGAGCCGGGGTTGTCGCCCGTGACGGTCGTGGCCGAGCGCGCCTGGTCGCCGCGGGTCGCCGTGACCGTCACGCCGCCCAGGCCCACGCCCTCGCCGCCCGTCGACGTGGTGCCGGTGACCCAGCCGCTCAGCGTCGTCGCGCTCGCGCTCAGCCGCAGGTCCACCGACGCGGACCCCGCGGCGTCGAGCCGCACGAGCTGCGACTGGGCGCCGAGCTGGTCGGCGGACGCCGTGACGAGGTAGGTCGTCGGCGTGGACAGCCCGTCCACCTCCCACCGCCCGACGTCGCCCTCGGTGGCCGACCGAGTCGTGACCGTCGTCGTGCCGTCCGAGAGGGTGACGGTGACGCCGCCCGCCGCGCCGTCCGGCCCCGTGATGACGCCCGAGAGGCGCCCCCGGCCGGGCTCGAGCGCGACCTCGAGCGGCACCGCGGCCGCCTGCGCGCCCGTGACCCAGTAGCGCACCGTCTGGTAGCCGGGCTTGGAGAGCACGACGAGGTAGCGCCCGGTCGCCGAGAGCCCCGCGAAGGCCCAGGTCCCGTCGTCGCCCGTCACCGTGCTGCGCCGCTCGCTCGCCTCGTCGGACCGCTCGACGGGCACCGCGAGGGAGGAGACCTTGCCGACCGGCGTGTCGTCGGTCGCGACGACGGGCACCGCCTGGCCCGGTCCCGCGTCGGGGAACGCCGTCGCGCCGTCCGCGAGCGTCGCCGCGGGCATCACCTGCACCGTCACGCCGGACGGGTCGCTGGACGTCACCGCGCCCGCGACGCGCACGCCCTCGGCGTCGGCGCCCGCGTCGCCGTCGCCTGAGCCGTCGCCGGACCCGTCACTGTCACCGCCGCCTGAGCCGTCGCCGTCGGTCCCGGTGCCGGACCCGTCGCCGTCGGTCCCGGTGCCGTCGTCGCCCGGGTCGGCCGGCGCGGTCGTCCGGCCCGCCGTGGTGTCCCCCGACCCGTCGAACCGGCCCGAGACCCACGGCAGCGCGGCGGCGACGAGCCCGATCCACAGCACCGCGACGCCGATGACCGCGACCACGCGGAGGGCGCCGCCGGGCAGCAGCGGCCGGGCCGTGAACGACGCGTCGAACCGCTGCGGCGCCCGCGTCCCGGTCGCGGTCACGTGGTAGGCGCCGCGCCGCGCGTGCCCCAGCACCCGGGGCCGGCGGGTCGACGCGCGGGCGGGGATGCGCACGCTCGTGTGCGGCGGCACGTCGACCTGGTGCGCCCCGAGGCCCACCCGCACGTCGCCGGGCTCCGGCCGGGCCTCCAGCCGCACCGTCGTCGGGCGGTCCCCGGTGTTGGCGAGCACCACCTGCACGCGACGGCTGCGCACGGCGCGCGCGTCCGCGGGCTCGACCGTGAGGACCAGGTCGGAGGCCGCGTCGACGTGCACGGTCGCGTCCACGTACGCGGTCCGACGAGCGCCCGCGGGCTCGCGGGACTCGACCTGCACGACGAACGGGTAGTCACCGCCGGCGGCGCCGACCGGCGGCGTCACCGGCAGCTCGACGGTCACGGTCGCGTCGGCGGGGACCGCCGGCACGGCGACGGGCACGGGCGGCCAGCCGCTCTCGAGGCCCAGCACGGTCACGACGAGGTCGAGCGGTCCGGTGCCGACGTTGCGGGCGTGCACCCGCAGCGTGGCGACCGCGCCCGGCGCGGCGTGCGCCCCCGGCTCGGCGAGCAGGGACACGGCAGGGCGGCGCCGCTGCGGGGCCTCGGCCATGGTGTCCTCCGGTCGCTCGGTGCGGGGCTGGTCGGTCAGGTGGTGGTTCGGTCAGGTGGTGGTTCGGTCAGGTGGTTCGGTCAGGTCGTCGTTCGGTCAGGTGGCGGGCACCCGGATGTTCACGGTCCCGTGCTTGCTGGCCTCGAGCGTCAGCGGTCGCGACGTCGCCAGCACGGCGCCGTCCTGCGTCACGCGGACCTCGAGGATGTAGTTCTCGGGGGCGTCGACGTCGTCGAACGCGTAGTACCCGTCCTCGTCGGCGGTCGTCGTCCGCACCGGGCCGGCGGCCGTGCCGTACTCCGACGCGCGGTAGAGCAGCACCGCGACGCCGCCCGCTCCCCCGCTGCTCGTCGTCACGCGGCCGCCGATGCTCGCCGGCGCGACGAGCTCGATCGGGATCTCGCGCCGCTCGGCGGCCTCGAGCACCACGATCTCCGAGGTCGCCCGCGTGCCGGACCGCGCGAACGTGACGGTGTAGGTCCCGGGGTCCAGGTCGTCGACGACGTAGTACCCGGCCTGGTCGGCGGGGGTGGACGCGGTCCAGACCACGCGCTCGTCGGCGCCGGAGCTGACCGTGACCTTGACGTTCCCGACCGGCACCGCGTCCTCGTCGAGCGCCGGCGGCTGGGTGACGACGCCGAACACGCTCGCCCGCGCGGACCGCATGGTCGCGTCGACCGCGTCCGCGGCGGGCGCGCCCGCCGTCACGCTGCCGAACGCGTCGACGGCGACCGAGAGGACCTGCGACTGCAGGTCGGCGCGCGCGAACGTCACCGTGTACGTGCTCGGGACCCGCAGCCCGGACAGCGACCACGTGCCGACCGGGTCGGTCGACTGCGTGACGGTCTGCAGGGTCAGCGCGCCGTCCGTGACGGTCACCGACACCCCGCTCGCGTCGCCGCCGGGCACGCTCACCCGGCCCCCGAGCGTCGCCTCGTCGCGGCCGAGCACCACCGCGACGCCCGTGAGCGCCTGGCCGGCGGTGAGGGTGAGGTTCTGCGTGGCGGGCGCGTAGCCGTCGGCCTGCACGACGACGGTGTAGGTGCCGGGCGTCGGCAGCCCGCGCAGCACGAACGACCCGACCTGGTCCTGCGTGAGCGTCACGGTCTCGACCACCACCTGCCCGCTCGTCGCGACCACGGTGGCGCCGCCGATCCCGCCGTCGAACCCGGTGACGGACCCGGCGATCGACCCGTCGCCCTGCAGCAGCGCCAGCTCGATGCCCGTGCGGTCCTCGCCGGCGGCCACGTCGACGCGCTGCACGGTGCTCGCGAAGCCCTCCTTGGTGACCACCAGGTCGAACACCCCGGGCGACGGCAGGTCCGGGACCTCGAACGTGCCCTCGGCGCCGATCGGCACGCTGCGCACCACCGCGCCCTCGGCGCCGGAGGTCGACGGCGCCTCACCGGGCTCGGTGGGCACCACGCCCTCGAGCGCGCCGGTGTCCAGGGGCATCTGCACGGTCAGGGTCGCGCCCGCGACGTCGTCGCCCTCGACCTCGCCGCTCACCGTCGCGGGGACGCCGCCGACGACCACCGCGAGGCCGGTCACGGCCTGGTCGACCGCGACGGTGACCGGCACCGCGTCGGCCTGGGTCGGCGCGGCCGGGTACCAGGTCTCGTCGAAGCCCGCACCGCTCACGCGCAGCGTGTAGTCGCCCGCGGGTAGCCGGGCCAGGACGAATGTGCCGTCCTCGGCGGTCGCGGTGGTCAGCAGGGGCGCCGCCGGGTCCGCGCCGAACGCCTCGACCGAGACGTCCGGCACCACCGCGCCGGTCGAGATGTCGACCACCGAGCCGGCGAGCGAGGACGTCCCCGTGGCCGTGGTGTCCTGGCGCGCCTGCGCGACCTGGAGCGCGAGGTCGCGGTCGGCCGCCGAGCGCCCCACGACCGAGCTCAGCGCGATCGTGATCACGACGGCGAACACCGTGACCGCGAGCAGGAGCCCCAGGAGACCGAGCAGCCCGCGCGCCAGGCGCGGCTTCTGCACGAAGACGCCGGCCGCCGCGGGCGGGCTGTCCGGGGGCGGCGCCAGCGGTCCGTCGAGCCGCAGCTCGAACGGCCGCAGCACCGGGTCGCCGAGCCACGGCCGCTTGGCGCGCGCCTGCAGGGCGAGCGAGACGCTGCTCCCGGGCGGGAGGCTGAACTGGGCCGGGGTGAACCGGAACGCGGTGCGCGCCTCCGGGTCGCGCGCCACCACGCGGCCGTGCTGCACGGTGTTGCCGGCGTTGTGCACCAGCACGGAGAACACGGCGGCCGAGCCCGCGGTGACCGTCGGCGGGTCCAGGGTGACCGTGGCCCGGGACGCGGCCGGCACGTCGAGCACGACCTCCTCGACGGCCACCAGCGAGGCGTCCGCGACGTCGCGCACCTGCACCGCGAACCGTCGGTCGCCCGCGGGGACGCCCTCGGGCAGCGTGACCGTGACGGCGACCGCGCTCGTCTCGCCGGGGAACAGGCGCAGGTCGGGCGGGTCGACCCGCACCCAGGACGGGTCCGCGCCGAGCACCCGGACGTCGTAGCCCGCGATGAGCTCGCTGGGGTTGCTGACCGTGACCACCAGGGTCACGGGCGACCCGGAGGAGGCGACCGCCCGCCGCGGCTCCACGTCGACGCGCACGTCAGCCCCCCACCCGGACGTCGCACGTCACGCGGCCGCCGCCGGTCACCGTGGCGACCGTCGTCGCGACCACCTGACCGTCGACGGTGACCGTCACCGTGTAGACGCCGACCGGCAGGTCCGGCAGGACGTAGCGGCCCGCCTCCGAGCCGCCGTCGCCCGCGGTCGTCGTGGTGGTGTGCACCGTGGCGCCGTCGGTCGCGGAGACGGTCGCGCCGACGAGCCCCGAGCCGGCCCGCGTGACCCGTCCCTCGAGGCCGCCGAGCGCGGAGGACAGCGTGGCGGTGACGGGATCCGCCGGGCCGTCCGCTGGGATGGTGACCGGGAGGGTCACGGCGACGTACCCCGCCTTGCTGAACGTCAGGGTGACCGACGAGCCGGCCTCCAGCCCGGTGAGCGTGAAGGCGCCGACGTCGCCGGCCGTCAGGCTCGTCGTCGACAGGCCGCCGGACGCGCCGCCGACGGTGATCTCGACGCCGCCCAGCCCGTCGCCGCCCGAGGAGAGCACACGGCCGGTCACGGTGCCCGTGCCGCCCGCGAGCGCGACGGCCAGGTCCGTGCGCAGCTCGCCCGGGCCCAGGTCCACCACCGCGGTCGTCGTGCTGAAGCCGTCCTTGCTGAACGTCAGGACGTACGTGCCGGGCGTCGGGAGGTTGGGCAGCACGAACGTGCCGACCTCGCCGACGGTCGGCGTGCCGACCTCGACCGTCTTGCCGGCGATGGTCGTCGAGACGGTGACGCCGCCGAGGGCCGACGAGCCGTCGGTCACCGTGCCGGAGATCGCGCCCGTGCCCGCGCCCAGCCGCACGTCGAGCGCGAACCGCTCCTGCCCGCCCAGCACGCGCTCGGTCGTCGTGCTCGGCACGTACCCCTCCGCCACGAACGTGAGCTCGTAGGTCCCCGGCGCGGGCAGGTCGGTGAACGTGTACGCGCCGGACGCGTCGGCGGTGGTCTCCCACAGCTGCGTCGGGTCCGCGCCGCTCCAGCTCGGGCGCGCGGTCACCTCGACCGTCACATCGTCGTCCGGGTCGCCCGTCTCGACCGTCCCGGACAGGGTCGCGGGGTCGCCGGTCACGACGAGGTCGGCGCCGTCGGTCACCTCGCTCGCGACCGCGGTCACCTCCTTCGCGCCGGCCTCCGAGCGGGCGGACGGGTGCCACGCCTCGTCGTACCCCTCGGCCTGCACCCGCAGCAGGTAGCCCCCGGGGAACAGGCCGGACATCGTGTACGTCCCGTCGGCCTGCGTCGCGGCCGACGAGACCTCGACGAGGCCGTCGCGGCCGTGCCGCAGCGCGACCACGGTGAGCCGGCCGACCCCCTCGTCGTCCGCCGCGCCGCGGACGGTCCCGGTGAGCGTCGCGCCCACGCCGGCAGGCAGCGGGCCGTCCTTGGGCAGCGCGCCCGAGGGCGCGGGGCCGTCGACGGGAGCCGTGCCCTCGGCGGGCGCCGCGCCCTCGGCCGGCGCCGCCGCGAAGAACGACGCGGGCGCGACCTTGGTGTACGGGTCCGTGCCGAGCACCTGGCGCATCCCGAGCAGGAACGCGAGCGCCCACAGCAGGATGATCGCGAGCAGCACCAGCGCGGTGACCAGGCCGCGGCTGAACGTGGACCGCTGGCGCAGCACCAGGTCGAGCGACCCCTGCGCGCCGGGCGCCTCCGCGAGCAGGGTGACCGGCCGGTCCTGGTCGGAGCCGAGCAGCTGGCGCGGGCCGCGCACCAGCACGGTCGCGGTAGCCACCGCGCCCGGCGGCACGGTGAGCGTCGACGGCACGACGCTGGAGCGCACCGTGCGGTCCCGTGCCGCCGTGCGCAGCGCGACGTCGAGCGGGACGTTGCCGTCGTTGCGCACCTCGACGGGGAAGCCCGCGCGCCCGCGCGTGCGGACCACCGACGGGGTCGCGTCGAGCCGGACGTGCGGGTGCGCCGGGACCACGATGTCGACGTCGTGGTACGCCTCGCGCCCGCCCGCGGCGTGACCGCTCACGACGAACGTCACGGGGTAGGTCCCGGCGGGGAACGTCTCCGGCAGCCCGACCGTCAGCGTGAGCGCGCCGGCCGCGTCCGGGAACAGCGCGAGCGCGGGCGGCTCGGCGCGCACCTGCGCCTCGGGCACCCCCAGTGCGCGCACCGAGAGGGACTCGATGACCGCCGAGGTGTTGACGACCTCGAGCGGCACCACACCGGTCCCGCCGGGCGGCAGGTCCAGCCGCTCGACGGTGCTGCTGACCCTCATGGGCGGGCGCCCAGCCGGGAGGTGACGGGCTCGACGGTGACGACCTCCGGGGGCGCGACCTGCCAGTCGTACGCGTCCGCGGCGACCGTGACCGTCAGCGTGAAGGACGCCTTGAGGTGCCCGCCGAGCGAGGACCACAGCTCGCGCGGACGGTTGACGTCGTCTGCCGCGAGCGCGAGCTGGACGGGCGACGACGGGGGCCGCTGCAGGTGCTCGGCGGGCAGCACCTGGTGCGCCAGGAGCCGGGTCAGGACGTCGCCCAGGAGCGAGTGCTCGTCGCGGGGCGCGCCCGCCCAGGCGCTCACCAGGTAGCTCAGCTCGACCATCGGCAGCGCGAAGCGGCGCTCGACGCGGCCGTCGGCACCGGGCCGGGACTGCGCGGGCCGGGGCGGCTGCGGGCTGCGGCTGACCTGGTACAGGAACAGGTTCACGGTGAGCCGGTTGACCGTGGCCGACCACGTGCTCGACGGCGGGTCGAAGGACACGTCACCGGTGTCGACCGGCAGCGGGAGGGTCGCGCGCAGCAGTCGCTCGAGCCCGTCGTCGATGGTGGGGATCAGCATCAGCGCCCTCCCCCTTTCGGCGTTCCTCGGCGGCGACCTTCCCGCGCGCGAACGGCGCCTGGCGTGCCAGGGCTCCGAACGCTACGGCGCACGCGCGGGCGCGAGCATCGGTAATCGCTACCGATGTTCGCCCGGCCGGGCGTGCGTACCGTTCCCGCATGACCACCAGCGCGGTGCCCGACGAGACCAGCGCCCGGCCCGACGAGCGGACGGCGACCCCCGAGGGCGCCGACCCCCGGTCCGGCGCCGCGGCCCGCGTGCGCGCCGCGCTGGCCACCGCGGTCGGCCGGCGCAGCGCGCTGGGCGCGCCGCAGCCCGCGCTCGCCGACGCGCTCGCGGCGCTCCAGGCGGACGCAGCAGGCCTCGGGGCGACCGACGTCGCCCTGGCCGAGGTCGCCGACCTGTTCGGCCTCACCGGCACCCAGGCCGAGGTCCTGGCGGTGGCGCAGCTGCCCGACGTGCACCCGTCGGGCCACCTGCTGACCGGCCTGCTCTCGGGCGACACGGGCGCCGCGCGCCCCACCGTCGCGCTCGCGCTCGAGCTCGCGGGCCGCTCGGTCGCCGACCCCGCCGCGCGCGCGCTCCTCGACGCCGCCGGCCGGCTGCGCCGCACGGGTCTGCTCGAGCTCGACGGCGACGACGCCCTCACCGCCCGGCGGCTGCGCCTGCCGGACCGCGTCTCCGCCCGGCTCCTGGGCGTGCTGACGCCGCCGCCCGGCGTGGACCGCCTGCTCGTCGACCCCGTCCCCGCCGACGCGCCCGGGGTCGAGGAGGTCACGGCCGCGCTCGCGGCGGGCGAGCCCCTGGTCTGGGTGCACGCGCCGCTCGGCACGGCGGGCAGCGCGGTCGCGGTGGGCGCGTGCCGCGCGCTCGACGTCGACGTGCTGGTCGCCGACCTGGAGCGGCTGCCCGCCACGCCGGCCGCGCCGCTCGACCCGCTCGTCGTGCGCGCCGCCGTGCGGGACCTGGTGCTGGAGGCGGGCCTCACGGGCGCCGTCCTGGTGCTCGCGGGCGCCCACCTGGCCGGCCCCCACCTGGTCGAGACCGACCGCGCCGCGGTGCCCGTGGTCGCGGTCGGCCGCGGCGCGTGGGACGCCCACTGGGGGCTGCCCCTGCCGCCGTCGGTGCAGGCCGGCCGCCTCACCACCACCGACCGCGCCGCGCAGTGGGACCGGCTGCTGGGGCCGGGCGTCGCGACGCGGGACGTGCTCGCCCTGCGCCTGACGCCCGAGCAGATCACCACCGTCGCGCGCCGTGCGGTCGCGGACGCGGCGCTCGTCGGGCAGGACGCACCGGACGCGACGACGGTCCGCGCGGCCGCCCGCCGGCTGTCCACCAGCGGGTCGTCGCGCGCCCGCTCGTCGGGCACGCCCGCGAGCCTGGACGACCTGGTGCTGCCGGACCGGACCCGGCGCGAGGTCGAGCGGCTGGTGGGCTGGGTGCGGGACCGCGACGACGTGCTGGCGCTCGGCGACCTGCACGGCAAGGGCGGCAAGGGCACCGGCATCTCCGCGCTGTTCAGCGGCAGCCCGGGCACCGGCAAGACGCTCGCGGCGCACGTCCTGGCCGACTCGCTCGGGGCGGACCTGTTCCAGGTGGACCTGTCCGCGGTGGTGGACAAGTACATCGGCGAGACGGAGAAGAACCTCGAGCGGGTGTTCGGCCAGGCCGAGTCGCTCGGTGCCGTGCTCTTCTTCGACGAGGCGGACTCGCTGTTCGGCTCCCGCTCGGCGGTCAACGACGCGCGGGACCGCTACGCCAACCAGGAGGTCTCCTACCTGCTGCAGCGCATGGAGGCGTCGGAGGGCGTGACCATCCTGGCGACCAACCTGCGCGGCAACCTGGACCCCGCCTTCGCGCGGCGCCTGCACTTCATGGTCCACTTCCCCGACCCCGACGAGGCCACGCGCGCCCGGCTCTGGCAGCACCACCTGGACCAGCTGCCGACGACGGACCCCGCCGACCCCGTCGACGTCCCGCTGCTGGCCCGCGCGCTCGAGCTCGCCGGCGGCGACATCCGCAACATCGTGCTCGCCGCCGCGTACGACGCGGTCGCCGAGCGCCGCTCGGTCGGCATGCGCGACGTGCGCACCGCCGCGGACCGCGAGATCGCCAAGCTGGGCCGCCGCGTCGGCCACCCGGACTGGCCCGAGCCCGCCTGACCTGCGCATCCGGGTGAACCGTGGCACCTGCGTAGCGATTGCCGATGCCGGACGGGCGGTGGCCGCGCCAGGCTGGGCCTCGACGGACGTGGGTCAGCGCGTCCGCGCGACCGGCCCGTTCCCCCGGAGGCCCGCATGAGCTCGCACCACGCACGCGTCCCCGTCGCGACGACGGAGCAGGCGGCACCCGTCGCCGCGCCCGAGGTCGAGCCCGTCCGCCGCGCGGTGCCGAGCGCGCTCGCGCCCGCTGCGGTCCCCGGTCTGGCGAGCCCGCCGGCCGCCGGCCTGACCGTCGGGCACGCGGCGGACCCGGCCGAGCGCGCCGCCGACGAGCTCGCGGACCGCGCGCTGGGCCGGCTGCGCTCGTCGTCGGACGGCACGGGCGACGCGAGCGAGCCCGACGCGCACCGGCACGACCCGGGGTGCGGACACCTGCGTCGCTCGACAGACACACGCACAGACACAACCACAGCCGCAGCCACAGACACAGACACCGCACCCGCCGCGAGCGTCGGGCTCGAGGGCGGCGACCTGGACGCGGCGACGAGCCGGCGCATCGAGTCGCGGCGCGGCGGCGGGGCGCCGCTGCCGGGCGCGGTCCGGCGGCGCATGGAGACGGCGTTCGGCACCGGGCTCGGGCACGTGCGCGTGCACGACGGCCCGGAGGCCGCAGGGCTGTCCGCCGCCGTCTCCGCCGAGGCGTTCACCACGGGCTCGGACATCTTCTTCGGTGCCGGTCGCTTCGCGCCGGGCTCCGCGGACGGCGAGAAGGTCCTGGCGCACGAGATCGCCCACGTGGTGCAGGAGGGGCCGGCCACCGTCCGCCGCTGGCCGTGGAGCAAGAAGAAGACGCCCGAGGAGCAGGCCGCGCAGGAGAAGGCCAAGGCGGACGAGAAGGCCAAGGCGCAGGCCGTCAAGCAGAGCAAGCTCACGGAGAAGTCCGAGAAGAAGCAGCTCTCCGAGTCGCGCGAGGTCGGGGTCGCGGGCCGCGCCCAGATGCAGGAGGACCTGTACTCGGGCACCGGGCCGGACACCGCCGGCACCACGCAGACCACCGCGAACGGCACGTTCACGCAGCTCACGTCCGGTGCGGGCGCGCAGATGACCGACCTGTACAAGCTCATGGACACCGCGCGGGCCCGCGAGGTCGAGGTGTTCGCCGAGATGCGGGACAAGAAGCTCGGCGGCTCCGACGCCCAGCGCGCCAAGCTCGCCTACAAGCAGGTCTGGTACGTCGAGTTCCCCCAGCTCACGCACGTGCGCCCCGCGCGCGAGACCGACGCCGAGGTGCTCGTCGCCCAGGTCCGTCAGGTCCGCGGCGAGGCCGCGGCGGGCGAGTCCGCGGCAGCGGTCGACGAGGCGACGACGAAGGAGCGCATGCTGCCCAAGAAGGTCGAGGTGCTCTACGACCGGATGGTCGTCGAGCTCGCGGACCTCATGGCGGCCGACCCCGAGGCGAGCGAGGTCCTCGCGACCGACGAGGCGCGCGAGAAGGTGCTGGCGAGCGTGGACGCCAAGGTCCTGGCCGACGTGCCGCCCAAGGACGGGCCGCTCGACATGGCCGCGTGGGCCGCCGCGGCGGAGCGCGGGAAGGCGCGCAAGCGGCAGGCCGACCGGGACGCGGCCAACGTGCAGGCCAACCTCATGCTGCTCGACCCGACCCAGCGCGTCGGACCGCAGCAGCAGGAGCAGGCGCCCGTGGGCAAGGGCGCGAGCGACGCGATGGAGAAGGTGGGCACGTACGGCGGCTACGCGACGAAGGCGGTCGACAAGGTCGGCGGCGGCATCGCGGGCAAGATCGGCAGCGGGCAGGACAAGGAGCTCCGCAAGGACCTGCCCAAGGACGGCGACAAGGATCCCAAGTCGCCCGTGCCCGGCTTCCTGGACCCCCTGGGCGTCGGCGCGGCGTACACGAGCGGCGCCAAGGCCGACTCCATGCGCACGAAGGGCCAGCGCGACATCGTCGAGAAGGACCTGCCGACCTCCGACGCGACCAAGGCGAAGGAGGGCATCGGCAACGTCACGGCGATCCTCACCTCGCTCATCGGCGCGGTGCAGTCGGCGCTCGGCATGGCGCAGCAGATCGAGGCGTCCTGGAAGACCAAGGACCCCTACGAGGGCCTCAAGGCCGCCAAGTCCGGCTCCGCCGCCCTCAGCGGGCTGGTCACGGCAGCCAAGGAGACCGCCAACCTCGCCAAGACCATCGACGGCGGGGTGGCCGCCGGCGTGAAGTCGGTGATCCCCGGCCTCGACATCGCCACCGCCGCGCTCGCCATGGTCAGCGGCGTCACCGACGTGGCGACGACGGGCATGCGGCAGCGCGAGACCGACAACACGCTCTTCGAGGCGCGCGCCGGCTCCACCGACAAGGTGAACGTGGCGGTCTACCCGCTCATGAAGGTCTCGCAGGTCTACACCAAGCAGCTCGAGAAGAACTGCTGGTGGCTGGGCGCCTCGATCCTCGACTTCAGCCTCTCCATCGCCCAGGTCGCGAGCGCGGGCGGGTTCGGCATCCCGGCCGCGATCAAGGCCTCCGCCGCGGTGGTCAACAAGCTCCACGACCTGGGCCACTACATCGCCGACAAGGTGCTCGCCGCGCAGGCCAAGCGCGCCGAGAAGGAGTCGTCGGTGCAGCACCTCGAGGGCGCGGCCGAGGACGAGCTCAAGAAGCACCCGAAGATGGCGGTGGACGGCCTGATCATGCGGGCCGCGCAGGGCGACGCGGTCGCGATCGCGTTCCTGGGCAACTACCGGATCGAGGGCAAGCCGATCACCAAGGACTACCTCGCGCAGATCAAGCCCAAGCCGCTGACCCCGTTCGACCCGAACAACCCGAACGCGGGCGACGACAGCGGCTCCGAGGACGGCCTGCTGCTCAAGGTGCGCGCCGCGGTGCTCGCGGGCATGGACGTCGAGTCCGACCCGCAGAGCGTCTACGACGACCTGAAGTCGCAGGTCGACGCGGTCGCCGGCAAGGGCGGCGCCCTCAAGGACGCCTGGCAGGAGTCCGGCGACCTGCGCACCCAGCGCAACGACCTGGCCGGCAAGGGCGGGCTGGGCGCGAACCAGAAGTCCGACCGCGGCATCTTCTGGCAGCTGCGGATGACGCTCAGCAGCGAGAAGCGCCAGAAGCTCAAGAACCGCACGCAGGCCTACGCCGAGGGGGTCGAGGCGCTGCCGCAGGGCGTCGCGTGCGCGGTCGGCAGCCACGAGCTCAAGCTCGACGCGACGCCGGTCGAGATGAAGCAGTTCTCCGACACCATCACCGCCGCCGAGATCGAGGCCGAGCTCACCCGCACGCCCCGGCGCAACAGCCCCGAGTGGGTCGCGTTCCTGCGCGACGCGCTCAGGGCGAAGAAGGCCGAGGAGAGCGCCGCGAAGAGCGGCGCGAAGCAGCCCGTGGGTGCCGGTGCCCCGTCGATCGGGTCGCACCGGGGCGGCGCGTGAGCGGGCTGACCGAGGACGACCTGTTCTACGCGCGGGTCGTCGCGGCCTTCGTCGACGCCGGCCGCGACGTCGTGCCCGACGCTGCGGCGCGCACGCTCGACGTCCGCGACGGCGACGGCGCACCCGTGCTCGTCGTCGTCCGTCCCGCGGCGCGCACCGTCACGCTGTACGCCTCCCACCTGCACCGCGTCCCGTCCGACGAGCGTGCGCGGGTAGCCGACCTCGTGGTGCGGGCCACGAGCGACCTGTTCGTCGCGACGCTCGACCTGGACACGCGCACGGGGGTGGTCAGCGCCCGGCACGCGCTCGCGCTGGGTGAGGTGGAGCCGCCCGACGACGCGCTCGTCGGGCTCGTCGTCGCCGCGCTCGAGGAGGTCGGGACGACGATCGCGCGGTACGCCCCGGCGGTCACGGCCGTGCTCGCGGGCACCGAGCCGGCGACCGCCGCGGCCGACGTGCTGCGCGCCGACCTCACCGCGTAGCCGCGCTCAGCCCTCGAGCGTCTTCGTCGAGCCGGGGTTGAGGATCTGCACCACGCCGCCGAACGCGCACACGCACTGCGCGCCCAGGGTCAGGGCGGGGATGCCGCCGATCATCGTCTGCGCGGCCCCGCCGACCCACCCGCTCGTCGCGGGGACGCACGGCATCGGGGTCAGCACGCCCAGGGCGGCAGCGGTCGCCGTCGCGACCGCCGGGTTCGCGAGCGAGGTGCACATGCCGAACGTCGGGATGTTCACCAGCGGGGTCGCGTCGAGGATCGTCGCGGCGAGCTTGCCCTCGATCATGACGCGGTTGGTCGGCAGCACGTTGAGCGTCGCGGGCGCGACGCCGAACGAGCACTGCATCATCGCGGTCGCCGCCGCTGCCGGCTTGCCCATGCCGTTCTCCTCCCCGAGGGTCCTGCGGTCACCAGCCCGTGCCGGCGACGGACTGGGACAGCTGGGACCCGGTCGTCGTGACGAAGCACAGGGCGTCGCGGTCGGCGTTCTGCTCCCAGCCGCGCGGCGACGGGACCAGGTAGGTGAAGTAGAGCGAGGAGTCGCGGTAGTCGACCCCGACGTAGTCCTGGAACTGCTCGGCGCAGGCGCCGTCGGCGAACGTCGTGAGCGCGTCCGCGCCGGGGAACGTGTCCGGCGTCGTGCCCGTGGCGGGGTCCGTGTACGTGACCCGCGCGTAGGCCTCCTGCTCGTGCGGCTCGGTGCACGGGACCGCGGGGAGCTCGGTGAGCTCGACCGTGATCTCCTCCGGCACGCGGAAGCACTGGCCGGCCTCGACGTCGAACACCGAGACGCCGTCCGTCTCGTCGTCCTGACCGAACAGCGAGCAGCCGCCGACCAGCACGACGACCGACGCGCCGAGCAGACCGACCGCCGCCGCACGCGCGACGGGGCCCCGGGTCCGCACCCGACCTCGCACCCGACCCTCCCCACCACGACCGTCGACGACCGCCCGGGCGACACCCCGGGCCCGGTCAGCGTAGTCAGCCCCGGGGCGCCCCCCATCCGTAGTCGTTGCGCAATCCGGCGCGGGAGCGCCGGACCACCACCCCGCCGCGCCGGCCAGCCGGTGCCCCCTCGTCGGACGCGTGCGAGGATCGCGACATGACGAACCAGACGACGGCCGAGGAGACCTCCGCCGGGGCCGACGCGGCGCGGGAGGCACCCGCGAACGCCGCGGGCACCCGCCTGTGGGTCGAGCGCACCGGCACCAGGCGGTACGTGGGGCGCAGCTCGCGCGGCGCACGGGTGGAGATCGGTGACATCTCCTACGACGAGGCGTTCACCCCCGGCGAGCTCCTGAAGATCGCGCTCGCGGGCTGCAGCGGGCTCTCGGCCGACGCCGCGATGGCGCGCCGGCTGGGCGACGACGTCGACGTGACGATCGAGGTGGGCGGGCTGGCCGACGAGGCCGAGGACCGCTACCCCGCGCTCGCCGAGCGGCTCGTCGTCGACCTGTCCGGGCTCGAGCCGGACGCACGCGACCGCCTCCTGACCGTCATGCACCGCGCGATCGACCAGCACTGCACCGTCGGGCGCACGCTGCAGGCCGGCGCGCAGGTCGAGCTGACCGTCGTCGGGGAGCGCTGAGCGCCGTGCCCCGGCTCGTCGAGGAGGCCCTGGCCCGGGCGGTGCAGCTGCCGTCCTCCGCGGTGCACGCGCACGTCGAGAAGGTCCGCCGGCGCAACCCCGACGCGTCGCCCGAGCAGCTGGTGCGGCTCCTCGAGAAGGAGTACCTGCTCGTCGTGGCGAGCACGGGCGGCGCCGTGGGCGCGGCCGCGGCGGCCCCGGCGGTCGGGACGGGCGTGGCGCTCGTGCTGACCGCGAGCGACGTCGCGACGTTCTTCAGCGCCTCGGCCGCGTACGTGCTGGCCGTCGCGTCGGTGCACGGCATCGAGGTGGAGGACAGCGAACGACGACGTGCGCTGCTGCTCACCGCGCTGCTGGGCGACTCGGGCACCAAGGCGCTCGAGGACCTCACCGGCGTGGGCGGTGCGCGCATGGCGCGGCTGCTGATGACCCGGCTGCCCATGGCGACGGTGAAGAAGGTCAACTCGACCCTCACCCGCCGCATGGTGCGGGCCCAGCTCGCCAAGCAGACCGGCCTGTTCTTCGGCCGCCTGCTGCCGTACGGCGTCGGCGTGGTGGTGGGCGCCGCCGGCGGTCGCGCGCTCGGGCGTCAGGTGATCACGGGGGCACGCAAGGCGTTCGGCCCGGCACCGCTCGCGTTCCGCGACCCGCTCGAGCTCGCGCCGTCCGACCCCCGCGTCATCGAGCCGTCCCCCGACGCCTGAGCCCGCTGCTCAGCGCCGACGCGGCCCGCGCGGTCACCAGCGCTCGTGGACGTGCGCGCGGATGTGGTCGTCGTAGACCGCCTCGAGCGCGGACAGCGTCGGGGCGGCCAGCGGGGACAGGTCCGCCGCGGCCGCGTTGCCGCGTGCCTGCGCGGGGGTGCGGGCCCCCGGGATCACCACGGAGACGCCCGGCTGGTCGACGATCCAGCGCAGCGCGAGCTGAGCGGTCGTCGCCCCCTCGGGCGTGAGCCCCGCGACCTGGCGGGCCGCCGCGACGCCGACCTCGAACGGCACGCCGGCGAACGTCTCGCCCACGTCGAACGCCTCGCCGTGCCGGTTGAACGTGCGGTGGTCGTCCGCCGCGAAGGTCGTCTGCTCGTCGTACTTGCCGGAGAGCAGGCCGGACGCGAGCGGCACGCGCGCAATGATCCCGACCCCCGCCTCCACGGCCGCGGGCAGGACCCGCTCGAGCGGCTTGCGGCGGAACACGTTGAGGATGATCTGCACCGACGCGACGTTCGGGCGCGCGATCGCCGCGAGCGCCTCCTCCACCGTCTCCACCGAGACGCCGTACGCGGCGACCCGGCCCTCGTCGACCAGCGTGTCCAGCGCGTCGTAGGTCGCGTCCCGGTCGAGCACGGCGCTCGGCGGGCAGTGCAGCTGCACCAGGTCGAGGGTGTCCACGCCGAGGTTCTCGCGGGAGCGGTCGTTCCACGCCCGGAACGCGTCGAGCGTGTACGCCTCGGCGACGTGCGGGTCCGCCCGGCGGCCCATCTTGGTCGCGACCGTCAGGCCGGCGGCGCCGCCGCCGCGCTCCGCGACGAACCGGCCGACGAGCCGCTCGGAGCGCCCGTCGCCGTACACGTCGGCGGTGTCGAGGAACGTCACGCCGGAGTCCACGGCCGCGGACAGGATCTCCAGGGCGGTGTCCTCGCCGACGTCACCCCAGTCCGCCCCCAGCTGCCAGCAGCCCAACCCGATCACTCCGACGGACCGACCGGTCCGGCCCAGCACGCGCGTCTCCATGGTCCGAGGTTAACGTCGGATCACGCCGTCCCCCACCGAGGAGGTGCCCGTGCGCGCAGCACGTGCGACCGCGTCGCTCCCCCTGCCCGTCGACGAGGCGTGGCGCCTCCTGGTCGACGCGCGTCACCACGCCCGGTGGATCCCGCTGACCACCGTCACGGCGAGCGGCGACCCCGCCCTCGGCGTCGAGATCCGCGCGGTCTCGGCCGGGGGCGTCCTCGGCGGGTTCGTCGACCGGATGCGGATCGACCGGCTCGACCCGCCCGTGGCCGGGCGGGCCCGCGTCGCCGTGTTCACCAAGCTGGGGCCGGTCCTCCTGGGCCGCGCGCTGATCGCGGTGCGCGCAGGTGCCGACCGCCCGGGGCCGGGCGGCACGGCGGGCGGCACGAACGTGCTCTGGATCGAGGACGTGCACCTCGCCGGCCCGCTGCCGCGCGCCCTCACCCGCGCCCTGCTCAAGGTCCCCCTGACGCTCATGATGCAGCTCGCGCTGCGCGCGGCTCGTCGCGAGGCCGAGGCGGCGTCCCCGCCGCAGGCCGACTAGCCCCGCGCACCCGCGGGCCCGCGCTCGCGCAACGGATCGTCGCCGCGCTCGCCTTCCACGCAACGGATCAGGCCCGTGTGCGCAAGAGCCGTTGATCGGTTGCGCCGGAGCGACCTCCTAGGCTCGGAGATGGCGCGCCCGGGGCCACGAGCCCGGGGTGCGACGACCGTGAAACCACGAGCGACCGCCCGAGGAGTGCGATGACCCCGAGCACGGCACCCGGCAGGACCGACCGCCACTACCTGATGTGCGAGCCCGTCCACTACACGGTCTCCTACGAGATCAACCCCTGGATGGACCGGACGCGCCACACCGACGTCGACCTCGCGCTGCGGCAGTGGCGCACGCTGCGCGACACGTACGTCGACCTGGGCCACCGCGTCGAGACGATCGACCCCGTGCCCGGGCTGCCGGACATGGTCTACGCCGCCAACGGCGCCACGGTCGTGGACGGCACGGTCTACAGCGCGCGGTTCCGGTACCCCGAGCGGCAGCCCGAGGGCCCCGCGTACCAGAAGTGGTTCGCGGACCGCGGGTACGTCACGCACACCGCCGCGCAGGTGAACGAGGGCGAGGGCGACCTGCTGGTCGTCGGCTCGATGGTCCTGGCCGGCACCGGGTTCCGTACGGAGCGCGCGGCCCACGCCGAGGCGCAGGAGCTGTTCGGCCGGCCCGTGATCAGCCTCGAGCTCGTCGACCCGCACTACTACCACCTGGACACGGCGCTGGCCGTGCTCTCGTCGGACCCCGCCGCCCCGCAGGTCGCGTACTACCCGCCGGCGTTCAGCGCGGGCAGCCGCGCGGTCCTGCGCCAGCTCTTCCCGGACGCCGTCCTGGCGACCGACGCCGACGCCGTGGCCCTGGGGCTCAACGCCGTCTCGGACGGCGAGAACGTCGTCGTCGCCCCCGGCGCCCGCGACCTCGCGGCGGCGCTGCGCGAGCGGGGCTACACGCCGATCCCCGTGGACACGAGCGAGCTGCTCAAGGGCGGCGGCGGCGCGAAGTGCTGCACCCTCGAGATCCGGTCCTGACATGACCGCCGTCGCGGGCGCGGCGACCCCGAGCCGCTCGGCCTCGGGCTCGGCCCTCGCGCCCAACTACGCTCCCCTGCCGGTGACCCTCGTCGCGGGCGAGGGCGCGTGGGTGACCGACGACGCCGGCCGCCGGCACCTCGACCTGCTCGCCGGCTACTCGGCGCTCAACTTCGGCCACCGGCACCCCGCCCTCGTGGCCGCCGCGCACGCGCAGCTCGACCGGCTGACGCTCACCAGCCGCGCGTTCGACCACGACCTGCTCGAGCCGTTCGCCCGCGCGCTCGCCGGTCTCGTCGGCCCGCTCGTCGCACCCGGGCGCGACGCGCTGGTGCTGCCGATGAACACCGGCGCGGAGGCGGTGGAGACCGCGATCAAGGCCGCGCGCAAGTGGGGCTACGAGGTCAAGGGCGTGCCGGCCGACCGGGCGACGGTCGTCGTCGCGCACGGCAACTTCCACGGCCGGACCACCACGATCGTGTCGTTCTCCGACGACCCGGACGCGCGCGACGGCTTCGGGCCGTTCACCCCGGGCTTCCGGGCGGTGCCGTTCGGCGACGCCGCGGCGCTGCGGGCGGCGATCGACGAGACCACGGTCGCGGTGCTGCTCGAGCCCGTGCAGGGTGAGCACGGGGTCGTCGTCCCGCCCGCCGACTACCTGCCCTCGGTCCGCGCCGCCTGCGACGAGGCCGACGTGCTGCTGGTCGCCGACGAGATCCAGTCCGGCCTGGGCCGCACCGGGCGCACGCTCGCGTGCGAGACGTGGGGCGTCCGGCCGGACCTGGTCACGCTGGGCAAGGCGCTCGGCGGCGGGATCCTGCCCGTCTCCGCGGTGGTGGGGCGGGCCGACGTGCTCGGGGTCCTGACGGCCGGCACGCACGGGTCGACGTTCGGCGGGAACGCGCTCGCGTGCGCGGTCGGCCTGGCGGTCGTCGACCTGCTGTCACCGGGGGACGTCCAGGCCGCCGCCGCCGAGCGCGGCCGCGAGCTCGGGACCTGGCTCGACGCGCTGGTCGCCGACGGCCTGCTGACCGGCTACCGGCGGCTCGGGCTGTGGGCGGGCCTCGACGTGCCGCACGGCACCGGCCGGGCCGCGTGCGAGGCGATGCTGCGCGAGGGCGTCCTGGCGAAGGACACGCACGGCCGCACGCTGCGCGTCGCACCGCCCCTGACGATCACGCCCGACGACCTCGCCGAGGCTCTCGCACGCACCGCCCGCGCGCTGCGCTCGCTGGGCTGACCGGACGACTCAGGGCTGACCGGACGACTCAGGGCTGACCGGACGACTCAGGGCTGACCGGACGACTCAGCGGAAGAGGACCGCCCCGAAGAGCCAGCCGCTCTGCAGCGCCGCGCCGACGTCCATGGTGCTCACGTCGGTGCGGCGCATCTGCGCGTCGTGGCTCGACGAGTGCGACCAGGCCTGGACCAGGTAGCTCGGGTCCGCGCTGCCCGCGCAGCCGACGATGTTGTCCCGGCCCGAGTGCCAGATGCCGCCCGCCGTGCCCATGTCGAGCGCGTGCCCGACGAGCGAGCCCGACCGCACCACGGCGAGCCGCGCGAGCCCGAGCGAGGCGCGGTAGGCGTTGATCGCGGCGCCCAGCGAGGACGTGCTGGCCTCGCTCGCGCCGGGGCCGCCCGTGCCGGTGCAGACCAGCCCGCCCTGCGGGATCGTCGGCGTCGCGGACGGCGGGGTGGTGCCGGTGTCCTGCCGCCTGTCCTGCTGCGTGTCCTGCTGCGCCCGCTCCCGCGCCGCCCGCTCGGCCTCCGCGCGCTCGGCGGCCAGGCGTCTCGCCTCGGCCGTGCGCCATGCCTTCTCGGCCGCGGTGGCGGCGTCCGCGGGCCCGACGAGGCCGGCGCGCGCGTCCCGCAGCGACGCGAGACTGGCGCGCTCCGAGCGCGCGACCGCGCGTGCGTGCCGGATCGCCGTCCGCAGCTCGTCGGCCGCGTCGCCCGCGTGCCGCGCGTGCCACAGGGTGTCCGCGGCCTCGTCGGCGGCCGCGGTGAGCCGGTCGACCTCCGCCGCGTGCTCGGCCGTGTACGCCGCGACGTCCGTCCGCGTGCCGGAGGTGGCGGGCCGGCTGGCCGCCAGCACGGCGTCGACGCGCGTCCGGGCGAGCTGGGCATCGGCCTGGGCCGCGACCCTCGCGGCGGCCTCGTCGAGCCGGGCGCGCTCGGCCTGCTGCTGGACGGTCCACCCGGCCGTGCCCGCGACCGCGAGCCCGACGAGCGCCGTCACCGCGACCACCCGCACCCGCCGCGGACGCCCGGCCGGCGACACGGGTGACGCCGGGGTCGGGCTCGTCGCGGGCGCGTGGCGCTCGGGTGCCGGCCGCGGCGCGGGGACGCCGACTGCGCCGGTGGAGCCCGGCGAGCGGGCGGGGGCCGGCGGCGCGCCCGTGCCGGGGCGCTGGGTCGGGAGCTCGGGTGCGCGTGACTGCGTGCTCGGCATCGCTCGCCCTCCCGGGCCGGCCGCGCGCGCAGCCGGCTCTGGTTCGTCCGGATCGTCCCTACCGTCCTATCGGCACGTCGGGTCCGCCACTTCAGCCGGGCGCGCCGGCATCCGCGCGAGCACGGCACGGTGCAGCAGCGAGGATCATGGGCGCCATGACCGACGACCTGGACGCCGCGATCCTCCGGGTGCTCGCGGTGGACGCGCGCGCCACGTACGCCCAGATCGGGCAGCAGGTCGCGCTGTCCGCGCCGGCCGTCAAGCGCCGCGTCGACCGGATGCGCGACGACGGCGTGATCCGCGGCTTCACGGTCCGCCTCGACCCGGCCGCGCTCGGCTGGCAGACGGAGGCGTTCGTCGAGATCTACTGCCAGGGCTCGACGAGCCCGGCCACCATGCGGGCGGCCGTCGAGCAGTACCCGGAGGTCGTGGCCGCCAGCACCGTCACCGGCGACGTCGACCTCGTCGTGCAGGTGCGGGCGCGGGACATGCGGCACCTGGAGCAGGTCGTCGAGCGGCTCGTCGCGGAGCCGTTCGTGTCCCGCACGCGGTCGACCGTGGTCCTCTCCGCCCTGGTCCGACGGCCCGACGTCATGCCCTGACGCCTCGTCGCGCGCCGGGGCGCGGCGCTCAGTCGGCGCAGCGGTTCGTCACGACCATCACGGGGCACGTGGCGTGGTGCAGGACCGCCTGGCTCGTCGAGCCGAGCAGGAGGCCCGCGAAACCGCCGCGCCCGCGCGAGCCCATGACGATGAGGTCGGTGGCCGCGGAGAACTCCGTGAGCAGCTCGGCACCCGTGCCGTCGAGCGCGAACCGACGCACCTGCAGGTCCTTGCCCTCGAGCTCCCGGTCGACCACGACGTTGAGGCCCTCGGTGATGTCGTTGAGGACCTGCTCGTGGTCCACCGCGGCCGGCAGCCACGCCAGCACGCCGGTCATCGACCCGACCGGCACGCCCGAGATCGCGGTGAGCTCCGCGTCCCACGCCACCGCCTCGTCGATCGCGTGCCGCAGCGCGCGCTCGGCCTGCGGCGAGCCGTCGACTCCGACGACGATGCGCCGCACCGGCCGCACGGCCGGCAGCTCCGCGTCCTCCGGCAGCGCGTGCCCGTCGCCGTCCCGCAGCGGCACCACGACGGTCGGGCAGTGCGCGTGCGCGGGCAGCGCCGACGAGACGGTGCCGAGCAGGCGGTCGGCGAACCCGCCGCGCCCCCGCGTCCCGACGACGGCGAGCCGGGCCTCCTTGGACAGCTCGACGAGCACGCCCGCCGCGTCGCCCGTGTGCACCTTGGCGGTGGTCGGCACGCCGCTGCCCGCCACGCGGGCGGAGGCCTCGGCCAGCACCGCCGCGGCGCCCTCCTGGATCGCGGTGTCGTCGAGCGCGGCGTAGCCGCCGTCGAGCGAGGCCGCCGCGAACGACGGCAGGGCGTAGGCGCACACCAGGTGCACCGCCCAGCCGCGGCGCGCGGCCTCGGCCGTCGCCCAGTCCAGCGCGTGGAGGCTCGCCGCCGATCCGTCGACGCCCACCAGGACCACGTCGTCACGCGTCGTCATGCGCCCGTCACCTCCATCGCCCGTCCACCCCGGCGGCCGCACCCGGGTCGTCCGGGCCGCCGCGATCGTCCCTCAAGTCAACACCAAGTCTTGACCAAAGATCGATTCGAGTCGGGCAGTGGGATCAGGCGACCTCGGCGCCGTCCCCCCATCCCAGGAGGTAGGGCTCCCAGTCGGGGTGCCGCACGTGGCCCACGGCCGCGACCGGGCCGTGCGGCGCGCGCGGCGTGAACCGCAGCTCCCAGCCCAGCTCCGTCAGCAGGTGGTCGGCCTTGCGGTGGTTGCAGCGGGCGCACGCGGCCACGACGTTCTCCCACGCGTGGGGCCCGCTCCGGCTCCGGGGCACCACGTGGTCGATCGTGTCCGCCCGTCCCTCGCAGTAGGCGCACCGCTCGCGGTCGCGCGCCAGGACCGCTCGTCGGGTGATCGGCACGCGGGTCCGACGAGGCACGCGCACGTACCGCTGGAGCCGGACGACCGACGGCGCGACGACCGTGAGCCGCTCGGACCGGACCAGCGCCTCGCTGCCCTGCTCCACGACGGCCTTCTCGAGCAGCAGCAGGACCACCGCACGCCGCACCGGGACCACGCACAACGGCTCGTAGGACGCGTTGAGCACCAGGGTGCCGCTCACGGCGCGCCCCAGGCCGGGCGCGCGGGCGCGCCCTGGTCGACCACCTCGGACCGATCTCTCGTCACGGTGCCTCCCGGTGCCCGCGTGCTCATGCGATCGGACCCGGCTGGCCCGTCGACAGAGGCTGCGGTGCGCGATCAGGGTAGCCGCCCGCAGCTGCCACGAGAACGACGAGGCCCCGGCGACACAGCGTGTCGTCGGGGCCTCGTCGGAGGTGCGAGGGCGTCAGCCGATGCGGATGAACACCGGCGAGCTCTGCCAGATCTCGCGGAACTGGATCGTCTTGCCGGGGCGCGGCGCGTCGATCTGCATGTTGCCGCCCGCGTAGATGGCGATGTGGCCGGGGCTCCAGATCAGGTCGCCCGGCTGGGCGTCCGCACGGGAGATGATCTGGCCCGCGTAGTGCTGCGCGCTCGACGAGCGCGGCAGGCTGATGCCGACCTGGGCGTACACGTACGACGTGAAGCCGGAGCAGTCGAAGCCGCTCGGCGTCGAGCCGCCGTAGACGTACGGGACACCCACGTAGCGCGCGGCGATCTCGAGGATCTTGTTGCCGGCGACGCTCTGCGGGATGGGGCTGTTGGCGACCGGCGTGGAGCGCGAGACCGGGTCGGTGGTGCGCGTCGTCGTCGGCGCGACGACCACGGGCTCCGGCTCGGGCGCCGGGAGCGTGACCTTCAGCTCCTGGTCGTCGATCGTGAACTTCGCGTCGGCCGGGGCGCTCACGACCGGGGCGGTCTCGAGCAGCGCCCGGGCGCTCGCGGTGAGGGCGTTGGTGTCCACCGCGGCGAGGGCGCCGGCGGAGGCGTCGTCGGACGGGCTCGCCATCGCGGGCGCAGCGCCCAGGACGGACGAGACGACCAGACCCGACGAAGCGGCGACGACCGCGGAACGACGGCCGACGTGGCCCAGCTGCTCCGTGGCGACCGCTGCGAGGTCCGTCAGCGGCGTCGAGGGCCGCCGAGCGGCCCGGTGCCGTGCATGCGTCATGCGCGTGCCTCTCCTTGTCGCCTACGAGGTCAGCTGTCGGGTTCGGGTGGGAGAACACCCGGCCTCTCGGCCGACCGAGGTCGACGTCCTGGCTTCACCCCAAGGGCACCGAAGCGCCCAGATTTGGGTCCCCCGCCCCTGCCGGCGGTTCGTGCGGACCTCGTGGCGGCGGCAGGGCTAGGCGTCCCGCTCGAGGGCTTCGCGGAGGAGGGGTTCCGTGAAGCAGGACGAACGTACATGAGGTCGCCGCCGATTGTCACGTTCCGATCACGAACTCGTGCGGACATCTTGGACACGCGACCGGGTGGACTTCCGGGGTCCGGATGATGACGCAGGTCACAGGCGTGGGAGCGTGCGTCAGAGGGTCCGCGGGCGACCACTCTGCGACCCTCGCGTCTCGCGGGCCGGATATGTCGGCTCTGCGCACCTCGCGGTCGCGCCCCGAGCAGCGCGACGCCCCGGCCACCGGAGGCGGCCAGGGCGTCGGGAGAGCGCCGGGGTCAGCGCGTGCTGACGAAGATGTGCCGCGCGACCTCGTCGGGCAGGTCCAGCACCACCTCGCCGCCGGGGACACCGACCGTGACGGTGCCGGGCGCGACCTGGACCGTGATCTCCGCACCGGGGACCACGCCGGCGGTGGCGAGCCGGGCGAGCAGCTCGACGTCCACCTGCAGCGGCTCCGCGATCCGCGCGATGCGCGCGCGGCCGGCCTCGACGGGAGCGCCGACCAGCGACGTGACGCCGTCCAGGAAGGCGATCCGGGTCTGCTCCTCGCCGATCTCCGAGAGGCCCGGGATCGGGTTCCCGTAGGGGTCGAAGTGCGGGTGGTCGAGCAGCGCGGCGAGGCGCTTCTCGACGCGCTCGCTCATCACGTGCTCCCAGCGGCACGCCTCCTCGTGGACGTACGGCCACTCGAGGCCCACGACGTCCGTCAGCAGCCGCTCGGCGAGCCGGTGCTTGCGCATGACGCGCACGGCCTTCGCGAGGCCGAGGTCCGTGAGCTCGAGGTGGCGGTCGCCCGTGACCACGACGAGGCCGTCGCGCTCCATCCGGGCGACGGTCTGCGAGACGGTGGGGCCGGAGTGACCCAGGCGCTCGGCGATGCGCGCCCGCAGGGGCGTGATGCCTTCCTCGGTGAGCTCGTAGATCGTCTTGAGGTACATCTCCGTCGTGTCGATCAGGTCGCTCACCGCGTCGCCTCCCCTTCCGGTCGCGGCCGTGCCTGCGCGGCCGCAGTCACAGGGTAGTTGGTCGTGCGCGACGTCCGCGGGCTCTATCCTCGCCACGTGCCCGAGACGCTGCCCACGATCCCGTCCGAGCTGCTGCCGCGCGACGGCCGCTTCGGCTCCGGACCGTCGAAGGTGCGCGCCGCGCAGGTCGACGCGCTGGCCGCCGCGGGCCGGTCGCTGCTCGGCACCTCGCACCGGCAGGCGCCGGTGCGCTCGCTCGTCGGGCGCGTGCGCGCCGGCCTGACCGAGCTGTTCGCGCTGCCCGACGGGTACGAGGTGGTGCTGGGCAACGGCGGGTCCACCCTGTTCTGGGACGTCGCGACCCTGTGCCTCGTCGAGCGGCGGTCGGCGCACGGCTCGTTCGGCGAGTTCGGTGCCAAGTTCGCGACGGCCGTGGCACGCGCGCCGTTCCTGGACGAGCCCGTCGTCACCACCGTGGCACCCGGCGGCGTCGCGGTGCCGGAGCGGGCCGACGTCGACGTCTACGCGTGGCCGCACAACGAGACCTCCACCGGCGCGGTCGCGCCCGTCCGGCGGGTGCCCGGCTCACGCGAGCAGGACGCGCTCGTCGTCGTCGACGGCACCTCGGCCGCCGGTGGCGTGCCCGTCGACGTCGCGCAGACCGACGTCTACTACTTCGCCCCGCAGAAGTCCTTCGCGTCCGACGGCGGGCTGTGGCTCGCTCTCGCGTCGCCCCGCGCCGTCGAGCGCGCCGCGCGCCTGGAGCAGGGACGCTGGGTGCCGGAGAGCCTGTCGCTGACGACGGCGGTGGCGAGCTCGCGGCTCGACCAGACGCTGAACACCCCGGCGATCGCGACCCTGGTGCTGCTCGCCGAGCAGATCGACTGGATGCTCGCGCACGGCGGCCTCGACTTCGCCGCCGGCCGCAGCGCCACCTCCGCCGGCCACCTCTACTCCTGGGCGGACGCGCGCGACTGGGCGACGCCGTTCGTCGCGGACCCCGCGCACCGGTCGCCCGTGGTCGGCACCATCGACCTCGCGCCGGAGATCGAGGCCACCACCGTGACGGCCACCCTGCGCGCGCACGGCGTCGTCGACGTCGAGCCGTACCGCAAGCTCGGCCGCAACCAGCTCCGCGTGGCGATGTTCCCGGCGGTCGACCCCGACGACGTGCTCGCGCTGACGGCGTGCATCGACCACGTCGTCGAGCAGCTGGGCTGAGCGTGACCGAGCGCGTCGCGGTCGTCGCCGGCGCGTCCGGCTTCATCGGCCGCGCGGTGGCCGCGGCGCTGCGCGAGGACGGCTACGCGCTGCGGCTCGTCGGACGGACCGGTCCGGACGCGACCTGGGACGACGCCGCCTCGCTGCGCGGTGCCGTCGACGGCGCGGACCTGCTCGTCAACCTCGCCGGACGGTCCGTCGGGTGCCGCTACACCGACGCGAACCGCGACGAGATCCTGCAGTCGCGGACGACGACGACGCGCGCGCTGCACCAGGCGGTCGCCGCGGCGGACCGGCCGCCGTCGCTCTGGCTGAACGCCAGCACCGGGACGATCTACCGCTACGCCGTGGACCGGCCGCAGACCGAGCGGGACGGCGAGCTCGGCACCGGGTTCTCCGTCGACGTGGCGCGCTGCTGGGAGGACGAGCTGTTCGCCGGCGAGCTGCCCGGCACGCGACGGGTCGCCCTGCGGATGGCGATCGTGCTGGGCGACGGGCTGGCGAACCGGCTGCTCTTCGCGCTCGCGCGCTCGGGCGCGGGCGGCGCGCAGCTCGACGGCTGGTGGTTCGAGCACCGGCGCTACCGCGGCACCGGGCCGCACCCCACCGGGGACGGCCGCCCGCCCCGGCACCGTTCCCGGGGACGGCAGCGGTTCAGCTGGATCCACGTGGACGACGTCGTCGGCGCCGTGCGCCACATCCGGGACACCCCGGACCTCTCCGGTCCGGTCAACCTCGCGGCACCGGAGGCCACCGACAACCGGACGCTGATGGCCACGCTGCGGCGCGTGGTGCGCATGCCGGTCGGGATCCCCGCACCGCGCTGGGTGCTCGAGCCCGCGATGTGGGTGGCGCGCAACGAGTCGGAGCTGGTGCTCAAGAGCCGCTGGGTCCACCCGGAGCGGCTCCTGGAGAGCGGCTACACCTTCCGGCACACCGAGCTCGAGCAGGCCCTGCGCGACGTACGCGCGGCGACGGCGGGCCGTCGCCGCGCGTAGCGGCCGTCACGTCGGAGCGTGACGTCGAGGCCGTCAGCGACGCGCCGCGCAGGTCGTCAGCGGCGCGTCGCCGGGCTCACTCCTGGACGCGGCGGCGGTGGTGCATCGCGACCGCGAGGGCGACCGCACCGGCCGCGACCAGGCCGCCGCCCGCCAGCGCCAGCGGGAGGGCGTCGGTGCCGGTGGCGGAGAGCTCGGGCTCGTCCGAGAGCACGGCGCTCGAGGGCGGGTTGGTGTTGCACTCGGGACGCGACGGCGGGTAGCCGACCGTGACGGTCGCCTCGGGGTTGACCTCGAACCGGACCTCGACCGACGGGCGGACCCAGTCCCACTCGTCGCCCTCGACCCAGGTGCCGTCCGGCAGCTGCGTCCAGCCCGGCCAGTCGACGCCGCGGCCGTTCTGCTCCACGGCACCGGGCCAGTTCACGGTGCCGGACAGCGGCAGGCCGGAGAGCACGTAGTCCGCGCCCGTGGGGTTGACCCAGGTGATCTTCACGGTCGTGTTCGGGCTGCCGATCGCCTCGACCTGGTACCGCAGCTTGGGCACCTCGTTGTCGCAGAACGGCGAGAGCACCTGGACGCGGAGCTCGCAGGGCAGCGGCGGACCGTAGTCGTCGGCCGACTGCTCGAGGCAGCCGTACTGGTCGGAGGGGGCGGGCGACGGATCCGCCGCGATCGCCGCCGCCGGCACGGCCACGGCCGCCAGCAGGGCGACGACCAGGGCGACGAACGCCTTGACGAGCTTGCTCATGGGACCGCGCCACCTCAGGTTGAGCTACAGAACGGATGAATCGGGCATTTCAGGATCATCTTCGCCGCTGCGACCCCGGAACCATAGCGGCAGAACGGGTGATTTCGGGCCTCGCCTCCACAGGCGACACCCGGAAGGTGACGCGCGGTTGCCCCGGGATACCTCGCGCGCCGCGGCGCCGCGGGTGAGAACCCGGGGCTCAGCCCACGCAACGGGCGTCGACGGCCCCCGGCGCGGCCAGCGTCGGGGTGGTCCAGACGTCGACCCGCCCGTCCACCACGGGCACGGTCGCCCGGATCGTCGTGCTCTCCCCGGGCGCCAGCAGGACGGAGGTGGTGCGCACGTCACGCCCGGCGACCTCCGCCGCGGAGCCGACGATCGCGTCGTCCTGCCGCAGCTCGGCCACCGCGGCGCCGGCGGGCGCGTAGACGGACACCCGGGTGGCGAGCCAGCCGGGCGGCACCACGTCGTCGCGGATGCCCAGCACACCGCGGCGCCAGGTGGCGACGTCGTCGGGAGGGTCGTAGGACAGGTCGACGCGGACGGTCGCGGACGGGCTCGCGCCCGTGCAGACCAGGTCCTCCACGGTGACGTCCGCCGTGAGGTCGTAGTCGAGCTTCCCCGTCGTCGCGTCGTCGAGGAACACGCCCACCGCGCCGGGAGCCGCGCCGCTCAGGAACGCCCCGCCCACCGTGGTGCCGGCGAGCACCTCCTGCTCGTCGTCGTGCGCCGACCACACCCGGACGCGACGCTCGTCGACCGCCTGCGCCGCGGCCGCGACCAGCGCGTCGCTGTCACCCGTCCCGCTGGCGACGGCGCCCAGCACGGCCGCCGCGACGTCCGCGAAGTACGCGTCCGCGAGCTCGTCGTCGTCGTTCTCGAGGTACACGTCCCGCAGCGACGTCTGCAGGAAGGTGCTGCCGCGGACCTTGCTGCCGTCCGCCACCTCCAGCGGGCCCGTCGCGCGCAGGACGAGCCGGACCGTCGTCGGGTCGGTCGCGATCACGCCGTCCACCTCGCCGCCGCCCGCCCCGGCCCAGAGCTCCCGGGCGATCTGCGCGGTGCGCGGGAAGTCCGGCGAGCCGGACGCGTCCTGCACGTACCGCGCGAGCGAGGTCCCGGAGACCGCGACCTCGCCCTCGCTCAGGTCGACGACGGGATCCCGCGGCACCGGGACGTCCCGCCCCGCGACCTGGCGCACCAGCTCGACCCGGCCGTCGTCGACCCGCAGCTCGATCAGCGCGCCGACGATCCCGCCCTGCGCCCGCAGCTCCGCCGAGTTCAGCGCGAGGACGAGGTACGTCCGCGGCCCGTCCGCGCCGAGCATCGGGGGCAGCAGACGGGTCGTGCGCGCGGCCGACGTCAGCGTGCTCGCGAGCTCGGTGAGCGCGTCGTCCGCCTGGCCCACGGCGTCGGCGAGCGGTCCGACGAGCGCGTCGCGGTCCACCCCGGAGACGCGCGCGGCCGCCTGCGTCGCCGCCGCCGACCCGTCCGCGAGGCCCGGTGCGACCGCCGCGATCGCGTCGACGTCGACCCGGCCGTCCGCGGTGCGCAGACCGCCGCCGGCCAGCAGGTCGCCCGCGCCGACCGCGGTCGGCAGCGCGTCGGCCGCGACCTGGTCGAGCGACTCCCCCACCGCGCGCACCGCCGCGAGCTGCGCCCCGAGCCAGGGTGCGTGCTCCGCGACGCGCCAGACCGGGTCCCGGGTCTGCTCGGTCGCCCGACCGGCCGCCTCCTGCAGCGCGGGCACCGCGTCGTCGAGGGCGGTGAGGCGGTCGGTCCCTTGGGCCTGCTCCACCCGGCCGAGCGCGCTCCGCGCGTCCTGCAGGGCATCGGTCGCCGCCACCGCCCGGTAGCCCACCCAGGCCAGCGCCACGACGAGCAGCACCAGCAGCACGACGATCGTCAGCGCCACCCGCCGCGGCCAGCGCCGCCTCCGGCGCCCGCCCGCCCCGGGCTCCGCACCGTCACGCCCGTCGGCGTCACCCCCGTCGGCGGCCCGCTCGTCGGCGCCGGGCTCGTCGGCGAGGTGGTCGTCGGCGAAGTGGTCGTCGGAGGGCTGGTCGTCGGTGGGGCCAGGGTGCTCGGGCGCCGGTGCGGCGGGCGTGCCCGGGCCCGCGTCGGCGTCGGCAGTCATGCCGCGATCGTGACATATCGGGCGCTCGTCGGACGCGGCCGCCCGACGGATTCACCCACCCGCCCCGGCCCGTCACCCGCCTGAGCCCCGCCCCGCCCCAACCCGGCGCGAGGTCGTGACTTCCACGCCAGATCGTGACTTCCACGCGAGGTCGTGCCCTGCAACGCACGATCTCGCCGCGAGCTCACGACCTCAGCAACGGCCAGAGCGTCGGGGAGGGCGGCGGTGGCGCGGGTCAGGCGGCGGTGGCGCGGTCGGAGGCGTCCTGGACGCCGAGCCGGCCGGCGACGGCGGCCCGGGCGTCGGCGACGTCGGAGCGGTGCAGCACCTCGAGGTGCGGCCGCGACAGGTGGTAGCGCACCTGCACGTCCCACGCGCGGCGGGCCCACAGCGCCGCCCCGGCGGAGACCAGCAGCGCGGTGATCGAGCCGATGCCGATCGACCAGCGCGCACCGAGCTCCTCGCCGATCCAGCCGACGATCGGCGACCCGATGGGCGTCGCGCCCAGGAACACCATCATGTAGAGCGCCATGACACGGCCGCGCATCGCGGGCTCGGTGCTCATCTGGATGGTCGCGTTGGCCGCGGTCATCATCGTCAGCGAGGCCAGGCCGACGGGGATGCAGGCGATCGCGAACGACGGGTAGGTCGGCATGAGCGCCATGACCCCGGTGGCGACGCCGAACGCGAAGGCCGCACCGATGACGAGCCGCACGCGCGGCCGGTCGCGCCGGGCCGCGAGCAGCGCGCCCGTGAGCGAGCCGATCGCCAGGACGGACCCGAGGATCCCGTACTCCCCCGCGCCCTTGCCGAACTCGGTGCGCGCCATGAGCGCGCTGGTGAGCTGGAAGTTCAGCCCGAACGTCGAGACCACGCCGACGACGACCATGATGACGAGGATGTCCGTGCGGTTGCGGACGTACCGGATGCCGTCGCGGATCTGGCCCTTGGCGCGCGGCGCGCTCGGCATCGCGCGCAGCTCCCCGCGCCGCATGAAGGTCAGCGCGAAGATCGTCGCGCCGAACGTCACGGCGTTGATGACGAACACCCAGCCCGGCCCGACCCACGCGATCAGGAGCCCGGCGACGCCGGGGCCGACGAGGCGCGCGGCGTTGAACGACGCGCTGTTCAGGCCGACGGCGTTGGAGAGCTTGTCCTGCGGCACCAGCTCGGCGACGAACGTCTGGCGCACCGGCCCGTCGATCGCCGTGACGCAGCCGAGCAGGAACGCGAACAGGTAGACCTGCCAGAGCTGGGCGTGGCCGCCGAGCACGAGCGCCCCGAGCCCGGCCGCCAGGACCCCCTGCCCGGCCTGGGTCGCGATGAGCAGCTTGCGCCGGTCGACGCGGTCGGCGAGCACGCCCGCGTACGCGGACAGGGCCAGGACGGGCGCGAACTGCAGCGCGGTGGTGATCCCGACGGCCACGCCGGACTCGTCGGACAGCACCGTCAGGACCAGCCAGTCCTGCGCCACGCGCTGCATCCAGGTCCCGACGTTCGCGACGAGCGCGCCGGCGAACCACAGGCGGTAGTTGAAGAAGCGCAGGGAGTCGAACGTGCTCATGCCTGGGAGATCCTCCGCAGCAGCTCGACGGCGTCGGCCAGCCGGTCCTGCTCGTCGGGCGTCATGCCCTCGAGCTGCGCGGCGAGCCACTGCGACCGGCGGTGGCGCGTCTCCACGACCTCGGTGCGACCGGCCTCGGTCAGGCTCACCACGACGACGCGGCCGTCCGTGGGGTGCGCGGCCTTGGCGACCAGGCCGTCCTCGACCAGGCAGTTCACGGTGCGCGTCATCGACGGCGGCTGGATCCGCTCGATGTCGGCGAGCTGGCCGGGCGTGAGCGGCCCGCGCTTCTCGAGGTGGACCAGGACGGAGTACTGCGGGTCGGTGAGGTCCGCGGAGCCGCGTTCCGCCCGGATGCGCCGGGCGGCCATGATCACGGCCGCGCGCAGCTCACCGGCGAGGGCGGGAGCGGCGACAGGCATGTCGTGAGCATAACTTATTACTTGGAGTAATGACCACGGGCAAGGTGCTGCACGCGCCGGAGCCGCCCGTCGCGTGACGGGCGGCTCCGGGGTGCGGCGCGGGTGGGGCGGGGAGAGGACCGCGTGAGGTGCGGCCTCAGGGGCGACCGAGGGCGCGGTACGTCCAGCCCGCGGCGCGCCACTGCGCCGGGTCCAGCACGTTGCGCCCGTCCAGCATGTGCTTGCCGGCGACGAGCGCGCCCAGCGTGTCCGGGTCCAGCGCGCGGTACTCGGACCACTCGGTACCGAGCAGCACCGCGTCGGCGTCCCGCACCGCGTCCAGCACGTCCTGCGCGTAGGACAGGTTGGGCCGGGCCGCGCGCGCGTTCTCGATGCCCTGCGGGTCCGTCACGACGACGTGCGCGCCGGCCTTCTCGAGGGAGTCCGCGACGGACAGCGCGGGCGAGTCGCGGATGTCGTCGGAGTTGGGCTTGAACGTCGCGCCCAGGACGGCGATGCGCTTCCCGACGAGCGTGCCGTCGCAGACCTCGCGCGCCAGGTCGACCATGCGCTCGCGACGCCGGCCGTTGATCGAGTCGACCTCGCGCAGGAACGTCAGCGCCTGGTCGACGCCCAGCTCACCGGCCCGCGCCATGAACGCCCGGATGTCCTTGGGCAGGCAGCCTCCGCCGAAGCCGAGCCCCGCGTTGAGGAAGCGCCGGCCGATCCGCGCGTCGTAGCCGATCGCGTCGGCGAGCTGCGTGACGTCGCCGCCCGTGGCCTCGCACAGCTCGGCCATGGCGTTGATGAAGGAGATCTTGGTCGCCAGGAACGAGTTCGCGGCGACCTTGACGAGCTGCGCGGTCGCGTAGTCGGTCACGACGAGCGGGGTGTCGTCCGCCAGCGGCGTCGCGTACACCTCGTCGAGCTGGGCCTTCGCGGCCTCGCCCTCGGGCGTCACCACGCCCTCGTCGTCCGTCGGCAGGCCGTAGACGAACCGGTCCGGGTGCAGGGTGTCCTCGACCGCGAAGCCCTCGCGCAGGAACTCCGGGTTCCAGATCAGGGTCGCGCCGGTGGGCGCGAGCTGCTCGGCGAGGCGCTCGGCCGTGCCGACCGGGACCGTGGACTTGCCGACCACGACGTCGCCGGGCCGCAGGTACGGGGTGAGCGCGGCGATCGAGGAGTCGACGTACGTCATGTCCGCCGCGAACTCGCCCTTCTTCTGCGGCGTGCCCACGCAGACGAAGTGCACCTTCGCGCCCTCGACCGCGGAGATGTCCGTGCCGAAGGAGAGCCCGCCCGCGGCACCGGCCTCCGTCAGCAGCTCAGGGAGTCCGGGCTCGAAGAACGGCGCGCGGCCGGCGCGCAGCGCCTCGACCTTGCGCTCGTCGACGTCGATCCCCACGACCTCGTGGCCCAGCGACGCCATGGCCGCGGCGTGCACGGCCCCGAGATACCCACAACCAATGACGCTGATGCGCACGGCAACTCCTGAACGGTCCGACGGGTGCCGGTCGAGGATACCGGCGCCGAGCCCGATCTCCCGCGCCGGTGGTCCCGCCCCGACCGCCACTCGCCCGCAGCGCACGAGAACGGGTGGAGAAGATCCCGCCCAGCGGGACCATCTCCACCCGTTCTCGCTCGGTGGACGTCAGACGCCCAGCGCCTCCTTGATCGGGTTGAGCAGGAAGTACAGGACGAAGAGGCCCGCCGTGAGCCACATGAGCGGGTGGACCGCCTTGGGCTTGCCGACGCCGAGCTTGATGACGACGAACGCGATCACGCCCGCGCCGATGCCCGCGGTGATCGAGTAGGCGAACGGCATGATGACGATGGTCAGGAAGGCCGGGATCGCGACCTCGAAGTTCTTCCAGTCGATCCCGCTCACCTGCATCACCATGAGGAAGCCGACGACGACGAGCGCCGGGGTCGCCGCCTCGAACGGCACCATGTCGACCAGCGGGGACAGGAACGTCGCGAGCAGGAACGCGACGCCGGTGGTCACCGCAGCGAGCCCGGTGCGCGCCCCGTCACCGACGCCGGCGGCGGACTCGACGTAGCTCGTGTTGGAGGAGACGCTCGCGGCGCCGCCTGCGGCCGCCGCGAGGGAGTCGACGATCAGGATCTGCTTGGTGCGCGGCGGGTTGCCGTTCTCGTCGAGCAGGCCTGCCTCGCCGCCGATCGCGACCATCGTGCCCATGGTGTCGAAGAAGTCGGCGAGCATGAGCGAGAACACGAGCAGGATGACGGCGAGCAGCCCGATCTTCTCGATGCTCCCGAACAGCGAGAACTGACCGATCAGCGAGAAGTCGGGGGCCTTGACCACGCCGCCGTCGGGGAACGCCGGGCTGTTGAGCTTCCACCCCTCGGGGTTGACCACCGCGCCCGTCTCGTCGGTCTGCTTGCCGATCTTGCCGAACGCCTCGATCACGATCGCGAGCACCGTGGCCGACGCGATCGCGATCAGGATCGCGCCCTTGACCTTGCGCACCATGAGGACCACGGCGAGCAGCAGCCCGACGACGAAGACCAGCAGCGGCCAGCTGCCGAGCGAGCCGGCGATGCCGAGCTCGACCGGCGTGGCCAGGCTGGCCGGGATCCGCACGAAGCCGGCGTCGACGAGCCCGATGAAGGCGATGAACAGACCGATGCCGACGCTGATGGCGGTCTTGAGCTCACGCGGGACGGCCTTGAAGACCGCCTCGCGGAACCCCGTCAGCACCAGGACCAGGATGACGAGGCCCTCGAGGACGACGATGCCCATCGCGTCCGCCCAGGTCATCCCGGGCAGCGCGGCGACGGAGAACGCGACCACCGCGTTCAGGCCCAGCCCGGCGGCGAGCGCGAGCGGGAAGTTGGCGACCACGCCCATCGCGATCGACAGCACGCCTGCGACGAGCGCGGTCGTGGCCGCGATCGCCGTGATGTTCGGCGCGTCACCGCCCCCGAGGAAGTTGCCCTCGAAGCCGTTGTCGCGGACGGTCCCGATGATGAGGGGGTTGAGGACGATGATGTAGGCCATCGTGAAGAACGTGACGAGGCCGCCGCGGATCTCCGTGCCGATCGTCGAGCCGCGCTCGGTGATCCGGAAGTAGCGGTCGATCGCGTTCTTGGGGGCCTGCTCGGGGGGAACGGCGCGCGTCTCGGCGGCGCCCGGGGTCGAAGCCATGCGCGCATGATGGCAGAGCCACGTGTCGCGCGGATGTCGTTCCGCGGGCCGGTCTCGTCGGACGAGACGCCCTCCCGTGACGGTCAGACGACGAGCAGCGAGAACGACCCCCCGCCGTACCCCGCGACCTGCATGGTGAGGTCCGTGCGGCGCACGTACGCGAGCACCCAGGGCGCGAGGTCGGACGCGAGCGCCTCCCCCGGCTGGTAGACCCGGTCGAGCCGCACGTGCGGCGCGCCCTCGGCGTTGAACAGCGACGCGGTCACGTTGAGCACCTCGCCCGCGTTCTCCGCGAGCGCGCTCGGCAGCTCCCGGAGCTCGGTGGCCTCGGCGGCCGCGCGGGCGGGCACGAGGCCCAGGGCGGCGCCGATGTGCGCGGCGAGCGGCAGGTCGAGCAGGACCATCGCGACGAGCTGCAGCCCGCGGTCGACGTACACGCCGACGAGCGCACCGGCGGCGGGGTCGACCATCGCGCCGCCGGTCTCGACGGCGACGTCCCGCCCGACGAGCCCCTCGACGAGCTCGCGGACGTCCTTGGCGGACGGCAGGGGCGTGGCCTCGCTCATGCCAGCACCGGCTCGATGACCTCGCGGAACGCCTCCGGCGTGAACGGCTTCGCGATGAGGAACAGGGCGCCCGCGGCCTCGGCGGTCGCGCGCATCTCCGGCGACCCCTCGGACGTGACGAACCCGAACGGCGTCTCGTAGCCCGCGGCGCGCAGGCCGCGCAGCAGCTCGATCCCCGTCATGTTGGGCATGTTCCAGTCGGACAGGACCACGTCGGGCTCGTCGGACTGCACCGCGGCCAGGGCCTCGGCGCCGTCGGACGCCTCCCGGACGTCCCAGTCGTAGCCGGCCTGGCGCAGGGTGCGGATGACGATCTGCCGCATCACGCGGGAGTCGTCGGTCACCAGGACGCTGATGCTCATCGGTCTCCTCCATCGGTGTCGTGACCCGGCAGCGCGACCCACACGTCGACGACGAGCAGGCGGCCCCGCCAGGACAGGGGCAGGTGCTGCGCGCGCACCGCCCCGGCGAGCGGTGGCACCGCCGTGCCCACCTGGGGCAGGCCGAGGGTGCCGGGGTTCGGCAGCAGGGACTTGAGGTTGCCGCCGACGACGTTCGCGATCTCGCCGAACGCGTCCTCGAGGTCCTCGCGGGCGACCTCGTCGTCCGCGGGCAGGGCGAGCAGCGCCCGCGCGAGGTCCTCGGCGGTGCTGTGCGCCGTCACCAGGACCGCCCGCCCGGACCACTCGCCGTGCAGGTCGACCCACGCGACCAGCGCGTCGTCGAGCTCCGGCAGATCGCCGTCCCACGGGAGCAGCAGGCCCAGGTCGCCGTCGACCATCGCGGCGAAGACCTCTTGCGCGATGGCGTGGACCTGGTCGTGGTCGACGGTCTGGTCAGCTGTCTGGTCGACGTTCTGGTCGACGGTGGCGGCGCTCATGCGGGCTCCTCGACCGCGACGAGCCCGAGCAGGTCGAGCTTGTCGCGGATGGCATCCGTGGTGAAGGGCTTGATCAGGTACTCGTGGGCGCCCGCGGCGAGCGCGCGCACGATCTGGCCGTGCTCGCTCTCGGTCGTGACCATCATCAGCGTGATGTGGCGCCAGGCCGGGTTGGCCCGGACCTCGGTGACGAACGTGAGGCCGTCCATCACGGGCATGTTCCAGTCGATGCAGGCGAGCTGGACGTCCTCGCCCGCCTCGAGCAGGTCGAGCGCCTCGCGGCCGTGCTCGGCCTGGAGCGTCTCGAACCCGAGTCCGTCCAGGGTTCCTGCGACGATCCGGCGCATCGTGCGCGAGTCGTCGATCACGAGTGCTCTCATCGGGTGGGTCCTCCGCTCAGGGGGGAGTTGCGGGTCAGGGGGAAGCTGCGGGCGGTGGCCGCGGCGGGGGCCGCCGGTGCGGTCCGGGCGGCGAACCCGGGTGGCCGGACGCCGTCGGTGCCGGTCGCCTGGAGGGACGGGCGCGCCGACGAGGACGCCGTGGGCAGGGGCGCGACCACCGACGCGCCCTGCGGTCGGTAGACCGAGGTGCGCTCGATCGTGACGCGCTCGTACCCGTCGTGTACGCCGAGCGTGGTCTCGGCGGCGCCCAGGAAGAGCACGCCGTCGGGCTTGAGGACCCGCAGCACCCGGTCGAGGATCGCGCGCTTGGTCGGCGGGTCGAAGTAGATGAGCACGTTGCGCAGGAACACCACGTCGTACGGCCCGGGCGGCGGCGCGTCGAGCAGGTTGTGCGCCCGGAACGAGATCATCCGGCGCAGGCTCTCCGCGATCTCCCACTCGGTGCCGACCCGCCGCAGGTGCTGCACCAGCATCTGGGCCGGCATGCCGCGGTTGACCTCGAGCTGCGAGTAGCGGCCGGCCCGCGCGCGGGCGAGCACCTGCTCCGACAGGTCGGTCGCGACGATCTCGGCACCCATGGCCGGGGGCAGGTCCTCGCTCAGGCACATCGCGAGCGAGTACGGCTCCTGGCCGGTCGAGCAGGCGGCGGACCACACGCGCAGGCGGCCGACGCCGCGGCGGGCCGCGACCAGCCGCGGCAGCTCGACCGTGCGCAGCGCCTGGTAGGGCGCGCCGTCACGGAACCACGACGTCTCGTTCGTCGTCATGGCCTCGACGACCGCCGTCACGGCGGGCGACGCGGGCTGCGCCCGGAGCCGGTCCACGAAGGCGTCGATGTCGACGCCGGCCTCGCGGGCCAGCGGCAGGAGCCGCGACTCGACCAGGTACTCCTTGCCGGGCGTGAGCTGGATGGCGCTGCGCCGACGGACCAGGTCGGCGACGAACGTGAAGGACTCGGGGGACAGGCTCATGCGGCCGCACCTCCTGCGTGCAGCGCCCGCTCGACGGCGGACGCGACCTCGTTGACCGGCAGCACGTGGTGCGCCAGCCCGGACTGGGCGACGGCCCCGGGCATGCCCCAGACGACGCTCGTCGCCTCGTCCTGCACCATGACGGTCCCGCCGGCCTCGACGACGTCCGCGCACCCCGCGCGGCCGTCCGATCCCATGCCGGTGAGGACCACCGCGAGCAGGTCGCCGCCCGCGGCACGGACCGCGGAGCGGAAGAGCACGTCGACGGCGGGCCGGCAGAAGTTCACCGGCGGCCCGTCGGTGAGCACGGTCTCGATCGCGGTGCCGGCCCGGCGCACCTCGAGGTGCCGGTCGCCGGGCGCGATGTAGACCGTGCCGGGCCGCAGGAGCTCGCCGCCCGCGGCCTCGACCACGGTCGCCGGGCTCAGGCGGTCGAGCCGCGCCGCGAGCTGCCGCGTGAACACCGGCGGCATGTGCTGCACGACGAGCACGGGGACCGGCGGCGGCGCGACGAGCGAGGACAGGACGCGGGAGAGCGCCTCCGGTCCGCCCGTCGAGGACCCGACCACGACGAGCCGGTGCGCGTGCGGCGCCGGCGCGGGTCGCAGGGTCGGCGCGGGGCGCAGCGTCGTCGTGCGCGGCGCCGGGGCGGGAGCCCCGAACGGCGTGGGGGACGACGAGCCGCCGAGCCCGGGGACCGGGACGAGCGAGCGCAGGCGGGGCACGAGCTCGTCGCGCACCCGGGCGATCGACTCCTGGACGCTGCCGACGTTCGACGGCTTCGCCACGTAGTCGGTCGCGCCCGCGGACAGCGCGTCGAGCGTGGCCGCCGCACCGCGCTCCGTGAGCGTCGAGAACATGATGATCGGCATCCGGTGCCCGGCGGCGCGCAGCGCGCGCACGGCCTCGATGCCGTTCATCTCCGGCATCTCGACGTCCATCGTCACGGCGTCCGGCCGCAGCTGGGCGACCTTGGTCTGGGCGAGCCGGCCGTTGGCGGCCACCCCGACGACCTCGACGCCCGGCGCCTGGGACAGCGCGTCGGAGACGAGCCGCCGCACGACGACGGAGTCGTCGACGACGAGCACGCGGATGACGCCCATCAGAACGTGAACCCTGCGACGCGGTCGCGCAGCGTGCCGGACATCGCGGCCAGCTCGTCGACCTGCGAGCCGACGTCCGTCAGGACGTGCGACGAGCGGTCCGCGGCGGTGGCGACACCGGTGATGTTGGCGGCGATCTCGCCCGAGCCGGTCGCGGCCTCGGCCACGCCGCGGGACATCTCGTTCGTCGTCGCGGTCTGCTCCTCGACCGCGGACGCGATCGTGAGCTGGTAGTCGTTGATCGACGCGATGATGGTCGCGATCTCCTCGATCGCGGCCACGGCGCCGGTGGTGTCCTGCTGGATCGCCTCGACCCGACGCGCGATGTCCTCGGTCGCCTTGGCCGTCTCGTTCGCCAGCTCCTTGACCTCCCCGGCCACGACCGCGAAGCCCTTGCCCGCCTCGCCGGCACGCGCCGCCTCGATCGTCGCGTTGAGCGCCAGCAGGTTCGTCTGCTCCGCGATCGAGGTGATGACCTTGACCACGTTGCCGATCTCCTGCGACGACACCCCCAGGCGCGCCACCGTCTCGTTGGTGCTCGCCGCCGCGGTCGTCGCCTGACCCGCGACCTTGGCGGCCTCGGTCGCGTTCTGCGCGATCTCGCGGATCGAGGCGCCCATCTGCTCGGCACCCGCCGCCACCGCCTGCACGTTGCGGGACACCTGCTCGGCGGCCGCCGCGACGACGCCCGCCTGCGCGGACGTCTCACCGGCGCTGCCGGAGACCTCGGCGTTCGACGACGCGAGCTGCCGCGCGGAGGTCGCGACGTCCTGCGCCGTGCGGGCGACCTCGGCGAGCGTCCCCCGCAGGCCCTCCTGGGCCCGGGCGAGCGACTCCGCCATGCGGCCGACCTCGTCGCGCTCGGCGACGTGCGCCTCGCGGGTCAGGTCGCCCGACGACATCGCGTCGAGCGACGCCGCCACGTCACGCACCGAGCGCGCGATGCGGCGGATCGTCGCGGCGGCCAGGACCACCGCGCACAGCGTGGCGACCAGGAAGCCGACCGCGAGCACGACGATCATCCGGTGCGCCTCGGCCTGGCCCTGCTCCTGGATCGCGACGACGTCGGCGTCGGTCTGCGCCGACGCGAGCGCGAGCGCGCGGCCGGCCCAGTCGGGGTCCGCCGCGAGCTCGGCGGACAGCGTCGCGCCGAAGCCCGCCGTGTCACCCGCCTCGACCAGCGGCACCAGCGTCGACGTGCGCAGCGTCTGCCACGCGTCCCACCGCGCCAGGAAGTCCTGCCACTGCGGGCCGTCGGCCGTCGGGAACCGGTCGATCACCGCGATCTGACGGTCCACGTCGGCGTCGACCCAGTCGGCCGAGGTCAGCAGCTGGCGCCGCGTGTCCTCGTCGACCGCCGCCGCCCGGCGGACCAGCAGGTGGCTGCGCTGCTGGTCGATCGACAGCTGCGTGAAGGCGCGCTGCAGCTCGGTGTTGAGCGTCGCCATCTCGTCGAGGTGCTGCGCGCTGCGCCACAGCGCGACCGCGCCGGCGCTGCCGACGAGGGCGAACGCACCGCCCATGACGAGCATGACGGCCGTGAACTTGGTGGCGATGGTCCGGTCCCAGAACCAGGCGGCGCGACGACGCGCGGGCTGCTCGCTCATCAGCCGATCTCCTTCGCCGAGTAGTAGCCGCTGTCGATCAGCACGGCCTGGTAGTTGTCCTGCGTCACGAGCTGCGGCGGCAGCAGGTAGGCGGGAACGACGCCCACGCCGTTGTCGTACGACGTGGTGTCGTTGACCTCGGGCTCCGTGCCGTGCAGCAGCGCCTGCACCATCTGCACCGTGACCTCGGCGAGCTGGCGCGTGTCCTTGTAGACGGTCGAGTACTGCGCGCCGTCGGCGACCGAGCGGACCGCGGGCACCTCGGCGTCCTGGCCCGGGACGACGGGCGTGTAGCCGAGGTCCGCGGTCGCCGCGAGCACCGCCTGCGCGATGCCGTCGTTGGGCGCCAGGACCCCCGCGAGCCGGGTGCCGTGGGTGTAGGGCGCGAGCAGCGACGTCATGCGCTCCCCCGCGACCTCCGCCTTCCAGCCGGCGATCGCGACGTCCTCGCGCTCCACCTGCTTCGACGGCACGACGAGCACGCCGGACTCGAGGTACGGCGTCAGCACCGACATCGCGCCGTCGTAGAAGACCGTCGCGTTGTTGTCGTCGGGCGACCCCGCGAACAGCTCGACCGCGAACGGCCCCTCGTCGCCGGTCGGCGCGCCCTGCTCGTCGAGCACGCCGATCCCCTGCAGCAGCGACGTGGCCTGCAGGACGCCGACGCGGCGGTTGTCGAACGACGCGTAGAAGTCGACGTCGCCCGAGTCGCGGATGAGGCGGTCGTAGGACACGACGGGCACCCCCGCGTCGCCCGCCTGCGCGAGCACCGCCTTGAGCGCCGTGCCGTCCACGGCCCCGACGACGAGCGCGTCGGCGCCGTCCTCCAGCATCCGGCCGATCTGCTCGGCCTGGGCGGCCGGGTCGTCGTCGGCGTACTGCATCTCGACGTCGAAGCCCAGCGAGCCGAACTGCTGCGACAGGTTGTCGCCGTCGGCGACCCAGCGCGTCTGCACCGTCGTCGGCATCGCGATGCCGACGAGCGGGGTCTCGTCCTCGCCGGCCGCACCGGTCTGCCCGGCTGCCTGCCCGCCGGTGCCGCACCCCGCCGTGAGCGCGATCGCGCCCGCGGCGAGGAGCGCGGCGGCCCGGGTGGTCCGTGCGGTCATCGTCGTCCGTCCTCGTCCGTGTCGGGTGGTTCGGGTGCTCAGTACGTGAACGCGGCGACGCGCGAGCGCAGGTCCGCGGACATCCGGGCGAGCTCGGCGACCGACGCGCCCATCTGGCCGACCACGTCGGAGCTGGTCGCCGACGCCGTGGCGACGCCCGTGATGTTCGTGGCGATCTCGCCCGAGCCGGTCGCGGCCTCGGCCACGCCGCGGGACATCTCGTTCGTCGTCGCGGTCTGCTCCTCGACCGCCGAGGCGATCGTCAGCTGGTAGTCGTTGATCGACGCGATGATCGAGCCGATCTCGCCGATCGCGGCCACGGCGCCCGTGGTGTCCTGCTGGATCGCCTCGACCCGACGCGCGATGTCCTCGGTCGCCTTCGCCGTCTCGTTCGCCAGCTCCTTGACCTCACCGGCCACGACCGCGAAGCCCTTGCCCGCCTCGCCGGCACGCGCCGCCTCGATCGTCGCGTTGAGCGCCAGCAGGTTCGTCTGCTCCGCGATCGACGTGATGAGCTTGACGACGTTGCCGATCTCGGCGGACGACGTGCCCAGGCGGGAGACCGTGTCGTTGGCCTGCGCCGCGACGCCGGTGGCCGACGAGGCGACCTTGGCCGCCTCCGTCGCGTTCTGCGCGATCTCGCGGATCGAGGCGCCCATCTGCTCGGCGCCCGCGGCCACGGCCTGCACGTTGCGCGAGACCTGCTCGGCGGCGGCGGCGACCACGCCGGCCTGCGCCGAGGTCTCCTCCTGCGACGAGCCGACCTGCTGCGACGCGGCGGCGAGCTCCTCGGCGGCCGCGGCCACCGTCTGCGCGGTCTCGACGACCCCGGACAGCGTGCTGCGCACAGACTCCTGGGCCGAGCCGAGCGCGAGGGCCATCCGGCCGAGCTCGTCCTGCGAGCGCACCGCGACGGGCCGGGTGAAGTCGCCCTCGGCCATCGCCTCGAGCGCGCCCTGCACGTCGGTGACCGAGCGGCGGATGCCGCGCGTCACGACGAACCCGAGGGCGAAGGCCGCGAGCAGCGCGACCGACAGGCTGACGGTCAGCACGGTCACGGCCCCGCGCGCGCGGTCACCGGCCGCGTCGGCGACGGTCGCGACGTACGCCGTGATCTCCTCGGCGGTCGCGTCGAGGTCGTCCGCGTAGGTGCTGATGAGGGGCTGCGCGATCTCGTCGCGCACGCTCTGGTAGGCCTCGAGGTCGCCGGCCTGCGCGGCGGGCACGAGCTGCTCGTCGCGCACCGCGAGGAACGCGGCGTAGTCCGCGAGGAACGCCTGCCAGCTCGCGGAGGCGGCGGCCTCCGGGACGGCGTTGTAGGCGTCGATCTGGCCGTTCAGCTCGGCGTCGTTCTCCGCGAGCTTGGCGGTCCAGTCGTCCTTGCCGGCCTGGTCGGCGGACGCCGCGATGTTCGCGACGATCATGCGCGCCTTGAGCTGGTTCTGGTGCACCAGGCTGCGGACGTCGGCCACGTTCGCCTGCACGCTGGACAGCGTCTGCAGGTCGGCCTTGGAGGTGTTCAGCGCGGTGACCGCGTACGCCCCCGACGCGATCGCCACCACGCCGAGCAGCGCGAAGACGGTGAGGATCTTGGTCTGGATGCCACGGTTGGCGAACCAGGTGCCGCGACGCGGCTGCGGACCGGAGGTGGTGCTCATCGGGGGGCTCCTAGGGGGCAAGGGGCGCGGGACCTGTCGACCAGTCAGATCGACCGGCAGGGGGGCGTGATGAGGGGTCGAGATCCGCTCCATCGTGCGGATCGCGGGGGATCAGGCGGCGGCGGCCTCGTCGACGTCGAGCACCAGCAGCAGCCGGCCCTCGAGCGTGCAGGCGGCGCGGATGAGCGGACGGATCGCGGGGTCGAGCGTGTCCGGCGGGGCCTCGACGCGGTCCGCGGGGACGTCGACGACGTCGCCGATCTCGTCGACCAGGAGGCTCACGGTCTCGCCGCTGACCTGGACGACGACCATCATCTGCTCGTCCTCGTCGGACACGGCCGCGAGCCCCAGCCGGGGCCGCAGGTCCACGGTGAGGACCACCTGGCCGCGCAGGTTGACCAGCCCGGCGACGCCCTCCGGCGCCAGCGGGACGCGCGTGCGGGCGTGCGCGCGCAGCGCCTCCTGGACGCGCTGGACGTCGACGCCGTAGAGGCCGTCGTCCACCGTGAAGGTCACGTAGCTGCTCATCGCACGGCTCCCACGAGCTCGTCGAGGCCGGCGAACGCGTCGTCCGGCACGGGGTCGGTGTAGAAGTCGCGGTCGGCGGCGAGGATCGCGGACCGCACGTCGAGGAGCTCGGTGACCTTGTCGCCCAGCACGGTCGAGCCGGTCAGGCCGGCGTCGTCGATGGTCGAGTGCTTGCCGACCTCGTCCTCGACGATGTCGACGATCTCCTCCACGACGAGGCCCACGGACCGGGTGCCGCGCGTGTAGACGACGAGCAGGAGCTCGTCGGACTCGCGCGCGAACGTGCCCAGCAGCCGGTCGAGCCGGACCAGCGGCAGGATCGTGCCGCGGTACTGGACGACCTCGCGGCCGCCCACGAGCTCGACCTGCTCCGCGCGGACGTGCTCGAGGCGCGCGACCGACGCGAGCGGCATCGCCACCCGGCGGCTGCCGCCGATGCCGGCGACGAGCACCTGCTCGACCTCGGCCCGGGCAGCGGCGCTCGCCTCGGAGGCCGCCCGCGCCGCGAGCTCGCTGTCGCGCGAGATCGCGCGCCGCGCGATCGCCTGCACGTCGAGGATCAGCGCCACGCGCCCGTCCCCGAGGACCGTGGCGCCCGAGTACACCCCGATGGCCTTGAGCCGCGCCGCCAGGGGCGTCACGACGATCTCCTCGGTGGTGAGCACCCGGTCCACCAGCAGGCCGAAACGGTGCTGGTCCGCCTGGACGACGGCGATGACCGCGCTGGACTCGTCGGCCTCCCGGCCGGGGGTCGTCTGGACGCCCAGGACGCCGGCCAGCGACACCAGCGGCAGCAGCTCGCCGCGCAGCCGGTAGACGGGGGCGGCGTGGACGTACTCGATCCCGGAGTCCGAGCGCTGGGTGTCGAGCGCGACGAGCTCGACCACGTGGACCTGCGGCAGCGCGTACAGGTCGCCCGCGCACTCGACGGACAGCGACGGCATGATCGCGAGCGTCAGCGGGATCCGCAGCCGCCAGACCGTGCCGGCGCCGACCGTCGACTCGACGTCGACCGTCCCGCCGATGGCCTCGATGCGCGTGCGCACCACGTCCATCCCGACGCCGCGGCCGGACACGTTGGTGACCTTCTCCGCCGTCGAGAAGCCGGGCAGGAACAGCAGCTGGAGGAGCTCGTTGGGGCTCATCGCCGCCACCTGCTCCGCGGTGCGCAGACCCTTGGCGACGGCCTTGACCCCGACGACCTCGGGGTCGATGCCCCGCCCGTCGTCGCGCACCTCGACCGAGACCTGACCGCCCGCGTGCGAGGCGCGCAGCTCGAGCACGCCCTGCGCCGGCTTGCCGGCCGCGACGCGGTCCTGCGGGGCCTCGATGCCGTGGTCGACCGCGTTGCGCACCAGGTGCGTCAGCGGGTCCTTGACCGCCTCGAGCAGGCTGCGGTCGAGCTCCGTGTCACCGCCCACCATCTCGAGCCGGACCTCGCGGCCGCACATCGCGGCCAGGTCCCGCACGACGCGGGGCATCTTGGACCAGACGTGCTCGATGGGCTGCATGCGCGTGCGCATGACGCCCTCCTGCAGCTCCGAGGCGATGAGGTTGAGCTGCTGGGCGGACCGCGCGAGGTCGACGTCCTGCGCCGACGACGCGAGGCGGCTGATCCGGTTGCGCGCCAGGACCAGCTCGCCGACCTGCCGCATGAGCTGGTCCAGGAGGTCCACGTCCACGCGGATCGAGGAGTCCGCGGCGCCGCGCAGCGTGCCGGTGTCGTCGAGGTGCGCGCCCTCGGCGGGCCGCTGCTTCGGGATGAGGCTCGCGGCCGGGGCGGGCTCGGGTGCGACGGCGGGCTCGGGTGCGACGGCGGGCTCGGGTGCGACCGCGGGCTCGGGTGCGACCACGTCGGACGACGCCTCGCGCGCGAGGGCGGGCTCGTCGGCGGGTGCCTCGGCGGCGGCTGCCTCCGCGGACGGTGCCGCGGGCGCCGCCGCGGGCTCGTCGGGAACGCCCTCCTGCACGCGGGTGATCGCCGCGACGGCGGGCTCGACGTCGACGTCGCCCTCGCCGCCCGTGCGCTCGATCGCGCCGAGCAGGTCGCGCACCGTGTCGACCATGAGCAGCAGCACGTCCGTGGTCGGCTGGTCCATGGTGCGCCGGCCGTCTCGCAGGTCGACGAGCAGGTTCTCCCCGACGTGCGCGACGCGCTCCAGGCGTGCGAACGCCAGGAACCCGCTGGTCCCCTTGATCGTGTGGATCGTGCGGAACACGCTGCTCAGCAGCTCGCGCGAACGCGGAGCCTCCTCGAGCGCGACCAGGTCGCGGTCCAGCTGGTCGAGGTTCTCGTGGCTCTCGACCAGGAACTCGCGGACGATCTCGTCGATGTCCTCCATGACGCCCTTCCCGCCGGGGCTGACGGAGCCACCGGGCAACCGCCCTCATCGGCGGGCGAGGCGCACTGCTGAGGAGTCCGCGCGTCTCCCCCGCTCGCCTCGTCGGCTGGCCGGGGTCGCTCGAGCTCGTCGCTCCTGCGCCAGGACGCGCATGCGCACCGCGTTCTCGGGCCCAGCTGACGAGCTCGCCGACCGGGCGCTCGAGCTCGTCAGGTCGAGCTGACGAGCCCGCGGCGGGTGGGGGTCAGGCGGAGGGGGCGTCGGGGTCCGTCGGCGGGCGGATCGCCCGCAGCGCGTCGACGGTGGCGGCCGCGGCCTCGTCGGGCACCGACGACTCCGCGTTGGCGGCCATCACGGCCTCGAGCACCTCGGCGCGGTGCACCCGCACCGAGCGCGGGGCGTCGATGCCGATCCGCACGCCGTCGCCGCGCACCTCGATGACGGTGACGACGACGCCGTCGCCGATCACGACGCTCTCGCCGGCGCGGCGAGTGAGCACGAGCATGCGGCGACACTACCCGAGCACCCCGGACGAACCCGACCGGGAGGGACGACGCGCCCGGCACGGGACGATCCGCCGCCGACCTCGTGAGCGCCGGACGGGTGACGCGCCGGCCGAGTCCTCAGCGCACCGGGCACCCCACCGATCGGCCGGGTGACCATGCCGTCCGCGGCGACCCGCCCCAGGGAGTGCCATGCTCCGACGACGACCGCCCGACGGGCTCGTCGACCCGTGCCCGCCGGCACCCTGCGCGCCCGCCGCCCCGCCGGGGTCGGCTGCGGGGTCCGCTGCCGGGCCTGCTCCTGTGGCGGCTGCGGCTGCGCCGGCCACCGGCCACGTCGCTCATGCCCACGCGCACGTCCGGAGCACGCTCGCCGTGCTCGCCGTGATCGGCGCGGGCACCGCGGGCGTGCAGGCCGCGAGCGCGGTCGCGTCGTACGACGAGTGGTCCGCCGCACCGCCGTCCGGCGGGCTCGTCCTCGAGCTGCCGGGCCGCACCCAGCACGGCGACCAGCTCGCGCTGCCCGCGGACACGCTCGCCGAGCTGGCCCCCGGAGACGTCCGCACCGTGACGCTGCGCGTCACCAACAGCTCGCACGACGCGCAGGCCGTCGCCCCCGACCACCGCTGGGTGGTCGACGGCGTGGACGGCGACCCGGGCTTCGTCGAGCCGCCGCGCGTCGACGTCGCGGGCCTCCCGCACGTGCTGGCGCCCGGGGCGAGCGCCCTGGTCACCGTCACGGTCGCCACGCCGCCGCAGTGGGCGGCGGACAACCGCGGCCGCGCGGCGCAGCTCGTCGTGCGCTTCGTCGGCACCCACGTCTGACCCGCGCGCGCGGAGCGGCACCCGACCGGACCCGCCGTCACGCGTCCCACCCCTCGCGGCCGCCCAGCGCGGTGTCGAACGCGGCGGCCCAGGCCGCCGGGGTCGCCGGGATGCCGTCGAACCACGCGACCGGCGTGCCGAGACCCAGCACCGCGCCGGGCTCCGTCGTGTCGTAGAGCCCCCGGGCGGCGAGCGCGTCGAACGGGCCGACCTCCGCGAGCCACGTCCGGACGTCGGAGGTCTTCGTGCGGGCGTCGACCAGCGCCCACGCCTGGTCCGGCCGCAGCGCGCGCAGGAGCGCGCCGGCCGCGGCGCGCTCGGCGGCGCCCTCGCCGACCGCGAGCGCCACGACCCACGCGTGGGTCCGCGCCGCGCCGGAGCGCCACGCCTGGGCCTGCGCCTCGTCCGCGGGCCGCGTCCGGGTGGTGCGGCCCTTCGCGGCGGCGCGCGCGGTCGGCGTGCCGGCGGGGACGACGACGTCCGGCGCCAGGCCGCAGCGTTCCGCGAGCAGCGCGGCGGTGGTGTCCACCACGCCCGCGGGACCGGCGACGACGAGCACGTCGCCCGGACCGTGCGGGACGTCGGGCGCCGCGGGCAGACCGAGCACCAGCTCGGCGAGCGTGCGCGGCTCACGGGCGAGCAGCGCGGCCGGGACGCCCAGGCGGCCGAGGCGCACCGCGAGGGGCTCGGGCCGCTCGGGAGCGCGCAGGATCGTGGCCGAGGTCGCGCCACCCGTCGTGCCCGTCGCCGTGCCCGTCGTCGTGCCCGTCGTCGTGCCCGTCGTCGTGCCCGTCGTGCTCGTCGTCGCGCCGTCCGCGCTCCCGGGGGCGGCTGCCGGACCGCCCGACGCAGGCGCGTCCGAGGCGGCGCCGCGCGTGGCGGCCGCGCGCTCGGCCGCGAGCGCGCGGACCTGGTCGAGGACGTCGGCGAACGCGGCGCCGCCGGTCGAGACGACCGGCTTCGTCGGCGAGGTGGCCGGGGCACCGGCACCCCCCGTGCCGTCGGCGCGGTCGGCCGCGTCGGCGGCGTCGAGGAGGTCCTCGATGCCCTGCGGGGCGGGCCGCGGCGTCGGCACGGCCGGCGCGCGGCGCGCCCGCGGGAGTGGTGCCGGGGTGTCCGGCACCTCCACGGTCAGCTCGAAGTGCTCACGCTGGAAGAACCCGGCGATGCCGCCGGAGCGCACGCGCTCGGCACGGACCACCTGCGCCTCGGGGCCGAGCTCGTCGGCCACCTGCGCGAGCAGGGCCGCGAGGTGACCGCCCTCAAGCAGCAATCGCCTGGCCACTGGTCACCACCCCGGCCGTCTCGACGGTGACACCCGATCCGGTGACCTCGGTGTAGGAGAGCACGGGCAGGCGCGGCAGGCCCAGCGCGACGAGGCGGCGCAGCGCGGGCCGGATCGTCGGCGCGCAGACCAGCACCACCGAGCGGCCGCTCGCCTCGGCCTGGGCCACCGCCTCGCGCAGCTGCGCGAGCACCAGCTCGACGCGGCCCGGGTCGACCAGCAGCTGCGTGCCGCCGTCGCCGGGCCGCAGGCCCTCGAGGAGCGACTGCTCGAGCAGCGGCTCGAGGGTCACGACGCGCAGGACGCCGTCCTCGACGTGCGGCGCGGCCAGCGCGGGACCCAGCGCGGCGCGCGCGGCCTCGACCAGCCCCTCGGGGTCGGTGCCCGAGCGGGCGCGCAGCGTGAGCGCCTCGTAGATGCGGCCCAGGTCGCGGATCGGCACCTCCTCGGTCAGCAGGCCCTGCAGCACCCGCTGCACCTCGCCGAGGCTGAGCAGGCCGGGCACGAGCTCCTCGACCACCGACGGGTTGACCCGCTTGACCCCGTCGGTCAGGACGCGCACGTCCTCGCGCGTCATCAGGCGGGCGGCGTTCTGCTGCACCAGCGCGCCCAGGTGGGTGATGAGCACCGAGACGCGGTCGACGACCGTCGCACCGGACAGCTCCGCGGCGTGCCGCATCTCGGCCGGCACCCACTTGCCCGGCAGCCCGAAGACGGGCTCGACCACGGCGGTCCCGGGCAGCGCCGCGAGGTCGTCGCCGAGCGCGAGGACCCGGCCGGCCGGCGCCTCGCCGCGGCCGACCTCGACGCCCGCGACGCGCACGGCGTAGGTCGCCGGCGGCAGGTCGACGCTGTCGCGCGTGCGCACGGGGGGCACGACGATGCCGAGGTCGAGCGCGATCTTGCGCCGCAGCGCGCGCACGCGGCCGAGCAGGTCGCCGTCGGGGCCCTCCCCGACCAGGCCGACGAGGTCCGGCGCGAGCAGGATCTCGAGGACGTGCACGCGCATCTGGTCGATGAGCTGCTCGGGTGTCTCCGGACCGGGCTGCGCGACGGCCGCGCCGGTCGCCTCCTGCTCGGTCTGGGCCGCGGCCTTGCGCTCGCTCGCCTTGATCCGCTGCGCGGCGACCAGGAGCATCGCGCCCACCAGGATGAACGGCACCTTGGGCATGCCGGGGATGAGCGCGAGCACGATCGCGCCCGTCCCGGCGATCGTCAGCGCGCTGCGGGACTGCGTGAGCTGCTTGGCGGCTGCGGAGCCCATGTCGCCCTCGGCGGTCGACCGCGTGACGACGATGCCGGTCGCGACGGAGAGCAGCAGCGCCGGGATCTGGGTGACCAGGCCGTCGCCGATGGTCATGAGGCTGAACCGCTCGAGCGCCTCCGCGGGGGTCATGCCCATCTGCATCATGCCGATGACGAACCCCCCGATGAGGTTGATCACCGTGATCACGATGCCGGCGATCGCGTCGCCCTTGACGAACTTCGACCCGCCGTCCATCGCGCCGTAGAAGTCGGCCTCGGCCGCGACGTCGGCCCGCCGCCGGCGCGCGGTGTCCTCGTCGATCAGGCCCGAGTTGAGGTCGGCGTCGATCGCCATCTGCTTGCCGGGCATCGCGTCGAGCGTGAACCGGGCCCCGACCTCGGCCACGCGCCCGGCGCCGTTGGTGATGACGACGAACTGGATGACCACCAGGATCAGGAAGATCACCAGCCCGATCACCAGCGACCCGCCCACGACGAAGTGCCCGAACGCGTCGATCACCTGGCCCGCGTACCCGTCGCGGAGCACCAGCCGGGTGGACGCGACGTTGAGCCCCAGCCGGAACAGCGTGAGCACCAGGATCAGGGACGGGAACACCGAGAAGTCCAGCGGCCGCCGGACGTACATCGCGGTCAGCAGCACGACGAGCGAGCACGTGATGTTGACGACGATGAGCATGTCGAGCAGCGCCGGGGGCAGCGGCACGACGAGCAGCAGCACGACGCCGACGACTCCGGCGGGCACCGCCATGGGGGCGATCGAGCGGTTCTTCATGCCGTCCTCCCGGACGAGGCGGCCGCGGGCGCGGCGGTGTGGGCACGGTCGGTGTGGGCAGCCTCGGGCCGGCGGGTGGGCCGACGAGCCGCACGCGCGGCTGCCCGGTGGTCGGTGGTGTCGTCGGCGCCCAGGGTCGAGCCACCGGCGAGGCGGTGCTGGCCGGCCGCGGCGCCGCGACGACGCAGCTGCATCACGAACGCGAGCACGGTCGCGACCGCGGTGAACAGGTGGGACGGGACCTCCTGGCCGAGCTCGCACGCGGCGTGCAGCGCACGCGCGAGCGGGACGTCCTCGACCATGGGCACGCGGTGCTCGGACGCGAGCGCGCGCAGCTTGGCGGCCACCGCGCCGGCGCCCTTGGCGACGACGCGCGGCGCGCCGGTCCCGGGCTCGTAGCGCAGGGCCACGGCGACGTGCGTGGGGTTCACCAGCACGACGTCGGCGTTCGCGACCTCCGCGAGCATGCGGTTGCGGCTCATCGCCATCTGCTTGGACCGGATCTGCCCCTTGACCAGCGGATCGCCCTCGGAGCGCTTGTGCTCCTCCTTGATCTCCTGGCGGGACATCCGGGTCTGCTTGCGGTTGCGCCGCATGACCACGACGACGTCCGCGAGCGCCAGCACCAGGCCGGCCGCGATGCCCAGGCGCAGCAGGCTCGTCGTCCCCGAGCCCGCCTGCGTGAGCAGCTCGCCCACGGGGAGCCGGCCGGACGCGAGCACCAGCGGGACCAGACCCTGCACGGCGGACCACAGGACCAGCGCGACCACGGCCGTCTTCAGGAGCGTCTTGGCGCCCTGCCACCACGCCTGCGGCCCGACGAGCCGCTGCACCGCCGAGCGCGGCTTGAGGTGGTCCACGTGCAGCTTGAACCGCTGCGGGCGCCAGCCGCCCTGCGCGAGGCCGACGGCCAGCGTCACCGCGACGGCCACGGCGAACAGCGGCGCGAGCGTGCCGAGGACGCTGCGCAGCCCGTCGGAGAGCGCGGCCACGGCCCCGTCGGCCGTGGGGTCGAGCGCCGCGTCCCGCACGGCGGCGAGCTGCGAGCGCGCGGCGTCCTGGCCCCGGCTCACCACGGTGGGCAGCATGAGCGCGGCGGCGCCGAGCCCCAGCCACGCGGACAGGTCCTGCGAGCGGCCGAGACCGCCCTTCTTCAGGACGTCCTTCATCCGCTGGGGTGTGGCCTTCTCGGTCTTCTCGCCCCCGCTGTCCCCGCTCACGGCAGCAGCCCCAGCATCCCGGCCACCGACTCGCCCGTGAGCGCCTCGATGACGTGCGGCAGCCCCACGATCGCGAAGCCGGACAGCGTGAGGGTGAGCATGACCTTGAGCGGGAAGCCGAGCGCGAACGCGTTGAGCGCGGGCGCCACGCGGGTCAGCAGGCCCAGGCCGACGTCGGCGAGGAAAAGCACGACGATCAGCGGGCCGGCGATCTGCAGCGCCGCGAGCATCATCTGGCCCAGGCCGTCGGTCAGCTCGGCGGCGACCGCAGCGGGGTCGAGCATCGCGTCGAGCGGCAGGGCGTCGAACGTCCGCAGCAGGCCGCCGACGACGACGAGGTAGCCGTCGGAGACGAAGAGCAGCACCAGGGCGAGCAGCTGGTAGAACCGCTGGAAGATCGCCCCGCTGGTCATGCCCATGGGGTCGTAGCCCGACGCGACCTGGAAGCCGCCGAACATGTCGATGAGGCCGCCGGCGGACTGCACGGCGGAGAAGACGAGCTGCACGCCGAACCCGAGCGCGGCGCCCACGAGCGCCTGCGCGACCAGCGCGCCGACGAAGGCCACGGTCCCGTCGTCGGCCAGCGGCTGCACGTGCGGCGCGACCGCGATCGCCAGGCCCAGCGCGAGCGCGACCTTGACCTGCGCGGGCACCGCCCGGTGCGAGAAAGGCGGCGCGAGCACCAGGAACGCGGCGATCCGCACGCTGGCGAGCATGACCGTCTCGATCTGCGCGAGCGGCAGGGTGAGGGCGATCGGTCCCACGTCAGCCCCCCACCAGCGCGGGGATGCGCGCGAACAGCTCGTCGGTGAACGTCACGAGCTCGGTGATCATCCAGTGCCCGCACACCAGGAGCGCGACGCCGGCGGCGAGCGCCTTGGGCACGAACGACAGCGTGATCTCCTGGATCTGCGTCACCGACTGCACCAGGGACACGACGAAGCCGACGACGAGCGCGCTGACCAGCACCGGCGCGGCGAGCTTGGCGGCCAGGACGAGCGCGTCGAACGCGACGTCGAGGACCGCGCTGGTGTCCATCAGCCGCTCCCGGTGTAGGAGCCGATGAGCGACGTGACGACCAGGCCCCAGCCGTCGACCAGGACGAACAGCAGGATCTTGAAGGGCAGCGAGATCATCACCGGCGGCAGCATCATCATGCCCATCGCCATGAGGACGGCGGAGACCACCAGGTCGATGACCAGGAACGGCACGAAGATGACGAAGCCCATGATGAACGCCGACCGCAGCTCCGAGAGCAGGAACGCGGGGATCAGCGTGGCCATCGGGACGTCCTCCGGCGTGGCCGGGTTCGGGCGGTCCGCGGCGCGGGTCAGCAGCGCCAGGTCCTGCTCGCGCGTGTGGCCGAGCATGAAGTCGCGCAGCGGGGCCTCGGCGACGTCGACCGCCTGCGTGAACGTCATGTCCCCGGCCAGGTAGGGCTGCACCGCGTCGGTGTTCACGTCGCCCAGCACGGGCGCCATGACGAAGATCGACAGGAACAGCGCCAGCCCGGCGAGCACCTGGTTGGGCGGCACGCCCTGCAGGCCGAGCGCGTTCCGCGTGAACGCCAGGACGACGAAGATCTTGGTGAAGCTGGTCATCATCAGCAGCAGCGCGGGCGCGACCGAGAGCAGCGTGATCGCGAGCAGCACGACGATCGACGAGCTCGGCGTCCCGTTGACGCCGTTGACCGCCACGGAGACGGTGTCGCCCGGGTTCGCCGGCGTCGCGGGGGCGGACGGCTCGGCGGGCGGCGTGGGCGCGGCCCACGTCGGTCCCGCGAGCACCGCGCCGAGCACGACGAGCACCACGGTCGCGACGAGCCCGACGAGCACGCGCACGCGGACGCGTGCCCCGGGCACGGCGACCGGCTGGACGGCGGTCATCGTCGGACCGTCCGCTCCTGCAGCGTGCGCACGAACGTGCGCCACGTGTCCGGCGCCAGGACGGACCCCTCGAGCTTCCCGGGCTTGACGGCCGCCCCCAACGCGGCCGTGATCCCGTCACTCGTCCGGTCCGCCGGCCGGTCGACCTGCGGGGCAGGTCTCGCGGCGGGCCGGGGGGCGACCTGCTGGCGTGGTGGCGGCGCCGGCGGGGTGCCGCTGGCCGGGGCCGCGACCACCGGGCCGAGCTCGGTGAGCATCGTGACCTGCTGCTCGCCGTACCCGACGAGGATGCGGCGGTTGCCGACCGCCACCACCGCGACGCCGGCGTGCCGGCCCATGCCCTGGCGGCCGACGACGCGCACGTCGTGCTCGTTCTGCGTGCGCACGCGGCCGGTGCCGCCGGAGAGCTTGCGCCCGGCGAACCAGATGAGGCCGACGACGCACGCGAGCGAGAGCACCACGCGCGCGACGAGCATGATCCCGTCCATCGTCAGCGTCCGTCGTCGTCGGTGACGATCTCGGTGATCCGCACGCCGTACACCTCGTCGACGACGACGATCTCGCCGCGCGCGATGAGGCGGCCGTTGACCATGACGTCGGCGGGGCTGCCCGCCGCGCGGTCCAGCTCCAGCACCGTCCCGGGCACCAGGTCGAGCACCTGGCGCACCGGCAGCGTGGTGCGGCCGATCTGCGCCGTGAGCGTCATGTCGACGTCGTAGAGCATGCGCATCGAGCCGCGCTGCGTCGGCACCCGCGTCGCGGCGGCGGCCGGGGCCTGGCCGGCGCGGACGCGCACGGCGAACCACGCGAGCGTCATGCCCTCGTGCTGCAGCGCGTACACCTCGGCACCGGGCACCAGCACCTGCGCGACGGGCTCGGTGCGCACCGCCTCGAGGACGCCCGCGCCGAGCACCTGCGCGGCGGCCTCGAGCGCCGGACGCAGCGCGTCGCCCGCGACGAGGCGGGCACCGGCGGCCGCACCGGCGGCCTCGACGTCCGCGAGCGCGTCGCCGGCGATCAGCAGCAGGTCGGCGCTCGGGGCGCCGACGAAGGTGGCGACGACGGCCTGCGCGTCGGCGGGCACGTCACCGGCCGCGCACGGCACGGCGACCAGCGGGACGGACGCCGGGACCAGGGCGGCGGCGGCCTGCGCGACCGCGGCCGCGTCGACGCTCGTGCTCGTCGTGCTGCCGGAGGCGACGGACGTGGCGGTGGGGGTCATGCGCGGTTCTCCTCGGTGACGGCGACGACGCGGCACGCGAGCCGGGGCCCGTGGCTGCCGATCGCGGCCTGGGCGAGCACGACGTCGTCGACGACGACGTCGAGCGGCTCGGTGGACGGGTGGGTGAGCGGCAGGACGTCGCCCACCGCGAGCGCGAGCACGTCGCGCGGCTGGACCGTGACGGGCGCGAACCGGACGCCGACCTCGACGGGCACCGCGGAGACCGCGCGGCCCAGGTCGGCGTGCGCGAGCTCGGCCCGGCGGCGGTCCTCGGGGCTCGCGGACACCGTGCCGTCGGCCACCTGGAGCGCGGCGATCATCTGCTCGGCGGGGAGCATCAGCGTGATGGTGTCCTCGCGCTCGCCCATGCGCAGCGTGAACGTCGCGACGAGCACGGCGTCGGACGCCGCCGCGGCCTGCACGAACTGCGGGTTGTACTGGACGGAGCGGACGTCGAGCGCGATCCGGGTGATGCCGGCGAACGCGTACTCGAGGTCCGAGAGCGCGTGCTGCAGGAGCTCGCGGACGAGCGTGAGCTCGATCTCGGTCAGCTCGCGGCCGGGGCGGTCGTCGCCGCGGCCGTCGCCACCGAACAGGTAGTCGATCCAGACCATCGTCGTCGCCACCGGGAGCTGCACCACGCCGGTCTGGCGGTTCGGCTCGACCGTGCACAGGACCATGGCGGTGGGCGTCGGCAGGAGGCTCACGTACTCGTCGTACGTGTGCAGCGCGATCTGCTCGAGCTCGAGGTGCGTGACCACGCGCAGGCGCGCGGTGAGCTGGGTGCCGAACTGCCGGGCGAAGCGCCCGAACGCCATCTCGAGGTGGCGCGCGTGCTCGCGCACGAGCGTGAGCGGGCGGCGGAAGTCGTAGAGCTCCACCTGCGGCTCGCGGGTGCGCGCAGGGGCACCCGGAGCGGTGTCGAGGACGGTCACGGCCGATCCATCGGCGGGCAGGCGCGCGTTGTGAGCAGTTGGCCCGAGCGGGTGGCCTGGTCTGCGCCCCGTCCCTCCGTGGGCGGGTCCCCCTCGCGGGGTGCGCAGCGGTGCGGCGCCCTCCATGGCGCCCCGGTGCCGCCGGCGTCCGGCCGGCGGGTGCAGCGAGCGGTGTGCGCTACTGCGTGACGTAGTTGGTCAGGTAGACCCCCATCACCTCGCCCTCGTAGACCTCGTCGAGCTGCTCGGCGAGCTCGTCGCGCAGCTTGTCGCGCGTCTTCGGGTCGGAGATCTCCTTGACCGTCCGGCCGGAGAACAGCGCGATCGCGTGGTCCACCGCGGCGGCCGGGTCCGGCGCCTCGTGCGCGTCGGCCGTGAGCTGCAGCGAGAAGCCGAGACGCAGGTAGTGGCCGTCCGTGAGGTTGAGGCTGACGGGCTCGACCGCGAGCACCTCGCCCTTCTCGGGGGTGGGCTCCTCGGCCGGCTCGGCCGCCGCGCCGCTCGGGCGCAGGAGGAACCACCACGCGGCGCCCGCCGCGAGCAGCACGACGAGCCCGACGACCAGGACGAGCTTCTTCTTCGACTTCGTGGCCGGCTCCGGCTCGGGCTCGGGCGCGGGCGTGGACTTGGCGCCGCCGATCTTGCCCGCGCCGATCTTGGCCCCGCCGCCGACCACTCGCTGCTCCACGGGCATCTCACTCACTCCTTGCTGAGCGCGGGCAGCAGGGCCCGCACCGTCTCGGGGGCGTCGGACAGGATGACGAGGTCGACGCGGCGGTTCGCGGCGAGCGCCTGCGCACCCGATCCCTTGACCAGGGGCCGCTCGTCGCCGAAGCCGACGGCCATGATCCGGTCGCCGGCGAGGCCGTCCTCCTCGACGAGGTGCCGCAGCACCCGCGTCGCGCGGTCGGCGGACAGCTCCCAGTTGGTCGCGTACCGGCCGGACACCGGCAGCACGTTGGCGTGGCCCTCCACGGCGATGTCCTCCCCGAGCCCCTTGAGGGTCGGGCCGGCGACGTCGAGGACGCGGCGCGCCGTGGCCGTGAGGTCCGCGCTGGCGGCGGCGAAGAACACGTCGTCGGCGACGAGCCCGAGCACCAGCCCGCGCTCGTCGACCCGGAACCGCACCGTGTCCCCGAGGCCGGCCGAGTCGAGGTGGCGCTGGATGGCGTCGCGGATCTCGTCGAGGTGCGCGGACTCGGCCCGTGCGGCGGCGAGGACCTCGGGGTCCACGCCCGACGCGGGGGCGTCCGACGAGGTGGCGCTCGGCGAGGGCGTGGTGCCCTGCTGGCCGAGCCCCATGTCGGCGTCGACCATGCCGGCGGTGCCCTGCTGCGAGCTCGTCTGCGGCACCACCGACTGGCCGTCGAGCGTGCCCGCGGTGCCGTCCAGGATGGAGTCGGTCCCCGTGTTGTCCTGGAACCCGGCGGCCAGCGACTCGCGCAGCGCGATGTACTTCTCCTGGTCCACCTGGCTGATGGCGAACAGCACGATGAACAGCGCCATGAGGACCGTGATCATGTCGGAGTAGCTCACCAGCCAGCGCTCGTGGTTGACGTGCTCCTCCTCGTGGTCGCCGCGCCGCCGGCGCCCGCCGCCCCCCGCGTGGCCGCTCATGCGGCGGCCTTGTCGTCGGACGCGGCGACGAGGTCCGCGGGGATGAGCGAGCGCAGGCGCTCGCCGACCACGCGCGGGTTGGCCCCCGCCTGCACGGCGAGCAGACCCTCGAGCGTGACCTCCATGTGGGCGCACTCCAGGTCGGAGATGCGCTTGATGCGGGCCCCCAGCGGCAGCCAGACGACGTTCGCCGAGAGGATGCCCCACAGGGTCGCGACGAAGGCCGCGGCGATCGAGTGTCCGAGCGCGGCCGGCTCGGAGAGGTTCTCCAGCACGTGGACCAGGGAGATGACCGTGCCGATGATGCCGATCGTCGGCGCGTAGCCGCCCATGTCCGCGAAGTACTTGGCGTTGACCTTGTCCGAGGTGCGCTTGGTGGCGATCCGGTCCTCGAGGATCACGCGCAGGTCCTCCGGGTCGGTGCCGTCGATCGCGGCCTGGAGGCCCGAGCGCAGGAACTCGTCGTCGATGTCCTTCGCGGCGTCCTCGAGCGCGAGCAGACCCTCGCGGCGGGCGCGCTCGGCGAGCGAGACCACCGTGTCGACCGTCTGCGACGGGTCGGGCGCCTTGGAGCGCAGCGCGCGCGGGACCGCGGCGAACGCGTTCTTGACGTCGCGCAGGGTGTGCCCGGCGACGCCCACGCCGATCGTGCCGACCCACACCAGCAGGAGCGGTGCGGGCAGCATGATCGACATCGGGTCGGCGCCCTCGAGGATCAGCGCGCCGAAGATCGCCGTGAGCGCGACGCCGATGCCGATGAGTCCAGCGGGGTCCATCACACGCTCCTCGGTCGTAGCGGGAGCGGCGGGTCCACGGGCTCGTCGTCGTCCGGGAGGTCCGGGACGGGCGTGAGCCGCGTCTGCGACCGGAGCTCCTGGGACCGCGCGAGCACCTGGGCGGCGCGCTCGTCGATGCGGGAGATGACCTCGGCGAGGGGCTCGGCGACGATGTACTTGGTGCCGTCGATCAGCGTGATGATCGTGTCCGGCGCGGAGTCGACCCGCTGGATCAGGTCGGGGTTGATCCCGAACCTGTCGCCGGTCAGGCGTGTGACAACGATCATGACGAGCCCCGTCCCTGGTCCTTCGGTGCGACCGTCGGCCGCGTCGGGCCCGTCCATGGGCCCTCAGTCCCCCCTATCGGCGGCGCTCACCAGGACCTGAGGAACCCGTCGCGCACGGTCCCTCCGACGCCGAACGCCACGCACCGGACGCGAGCGCCGCCGCGGGGCGGGCGCTCGGCGCCGGTGCGTGGCGCTCGATGACAGGGCGGTTCAGTACTCCGGGAGCCGGCGCGTCAGTACGCGCGGGCGTCCACCTCCGCCTGCGTGATCGTCTGGTCGAAGGCCTGGTCGAACACGATCGTCTCGCGCGGGAGCTGCTCGCCCGCGTAGACCTTCTTGATCGTGTCGAGGATCTGGTCGCCGAAGACCGGGTTGCACTCGACCACGTAGTTGAACTTCTTGTCGACGAGCGCCTGCAGCCCGTCGCGCACGCCGTCGACGGAGACGATCTGGATGTCCTCGCCCGGCTTCTTGCCCGCCGCCTCCATCGCCTCGATGGCGCCCAGGCCCATGTCGTCGTTGTGCGTGAACAGGAGGTCCATGTCCGGGTACGCCTGCAGCGCGGCCTCCATCGCGGCCTTGCCCTCGGCGCGCGTGAAGTTGCCGGACGCCTTGCCGACGATGTTCTGCTGGCCGACGATCGTGTCGAAGCCGGCCTCGCGGTCCACCTGCGCGCCCGAGCCGAGCGTGCCCTGCAGCTCGAAGATCTTCGCGTCGGGGTAGTTGACCGTCACCCACTCGCCCGCCGTGGTGCCCTCCGCCTCGAAGTCCGCGCCGATCCAGGTGACGTAGGCGTCGACGACCGTCGTGTCGACCGTGCGGTCCACCAGGACGACCGGGATCTCGGCGTCCTTGATCTCCTGCAGCACCTCGTCCCAGCCGGTCTCGACGACCGGGGAGAACGCGATGACGTCGACGCCCTGGTCGATGAAGTCGCGCAGCGCCTTGATCTGGTTCTCCTGCTTCTGCTGCGCGTCGACGAACGTCAGGTCGATGCCGTTCTCCGCCGTCAGGCTCGCCTTGACCGACTCCGTGTTGGCCGTGCGCCAGCCCGACTCGGCGCCGAGCTGCGAGAAGCCGACCTTGATGGGTCCCGAGCCGGGTGCCGCGCTCTGGCCGCCGGTGCCGCCGGTCTCGTCACCCCCGCCGCTGCACGCGGTGAGCCCGAGGGCCAGGACCGTCACGACCGCTGCCAGGCCGCGCGTACGCATCGTCTTGCCGAACATGCTTTCTCCTCATCGAGAAACGTGTCGTGTGCGGGCGGCGCCCCGTCGCGCCGCCGACGCCGGAGCCCGTTCGCGCTGCCCCGACGTGCACGTCGGTGCGATGTTAGCGCTCACACTCGCGTGCCGATGCGGCCGACCGGGCGATCCAAAACGGACACGCGCCGCGGGGGGCCTGTGCGGAGCGCGAGCATCCACAAGCCGTTAGGAGGTAGTTGTTCGCACGTGTGTTCGATAGGATGGTGGCATGAGATCGAGCCCGCGTTCGCCGCAGCCGAGGATGGCGCCGTCGTCGGTCGTGCCGTCGTCGGTCGTGCCGCGCTCGGCCGGTCTGCTCGAGCCGTGGCACACGGATGCGATCCCGGGCGACGGCGTCCCCCGCATCCCGGTCGCCGGTGGTCGACCGGGCCCGACGCTCTCGGCGATCGAGCGCATCCGCGACGACCTCCGCGCGCTGGCCCTGGCCCCTGCGGGCGATCACGCGCCGCAGCACCAGCCCGCCGGGGACCGATCCACGCAGGACCGAGCGACTCAGCGCACCGCCGTGCGGAACCCGGCCACGAAGGGGCAGGCCACGCAAGACCCGTCGACCCGGGTCCGGCCCGCGGGGTCCCTGCAGGGCCAGGCGGCTCAGGGCGAGGTGGCTCAGGATCAGGCGGCTCAGGATCAGGCGGCTCAGGATCGGGCGGCGCGGGATCAGGCGGCGCGGGTCGAGCTGATCGCAGGGTTGGAGCGGCTCAAGGCTGCGGCGTGTGCGGCGCAGGCGGCGCTGTCGCTCGAGCTGGACGAGCAGCAGCGTCGCCAGGAGGCGGCGGTCGGTGTGCCGGTGGACCGGCGCGGTCGCGGGGTGCCGCTGCAGGTCGGGCTCGCCCGCGGGCAGTCACCCCACCAGGCCCGCGCCCTGCTGGGCGCGGCCCGGATCTGGGCCCAGGAGATGCCGCACACGTTCACGGCCCTGGCGTCCGGGCACCTCGACGAGCTCCGTGCGGTCCTGCTGGTCCGCGAGACCGCGTGCCTACCGGTGGAGGCCCGCGCCGAGGTCGACCGTGAGCTCTGCGCCGACCCCCGGTCGCTGCACGGCGTGGGCGTACGTCGCCTGCTCGCCCGAGCCCGCGCCTGCGCGGCCCGCCTGGACCCCGCCGCCCTGGTCCGACGCGCCGCCCGCGCCGAGAACGACCGCTGCGTGACCATCCGACCCGCCCCCGACGCGATGGTCTACCTGACCGCGCTGCTGCCCGTCGCCCAAGGCGTCGGCGCCTACGCGGCACTGCGCGCAGCCGCCGACACCGCCCGGCAGTCCGGTGACCCACGCAGCCGCGGGCAGGTCATGGCCGACACCCTGACCGAACGCCTCACCGGCCGCACGTCCGCGCCAGACGTACCCGTGACCGTGAACCTCGTGGTCTCCGACCGCACCCTGCTCGCCGCAGGCACCGACGCCGCGCACGTCGACGGGTACGGGCCGATCCCCGCCCAGGTCGCCCGCAACGTCGTCGCCGCCGGCCTCGACGCCGGCACCGCGTGGCTGCGGCGCATCTACACCACGAGCGGCGGCGACATCGTCGCCAGCTCGTCGACCGCACGGTTCCACCCGCCGGGCCTCGCCGCACTCCTCCGCGTGCGCGACCAGGGCCTGTGCCGCACGCCGTACTGCGACGCACCCGCACGCGAATCGGACCACATCACGCCGTTCGACGACGGCGGCGAGACCTCCCTCGCCAACGGACAGGCCCTGTGCCAGGCGTGCAACCTCGCCAAACAAGCACGCGGCTTCACTCAGCACGTCGCACGCCGACCCGGCCACCACACGGTTGTCACCACGACCCCGACCGGCCACGAGTACACGAACCGTGCACCCGCACCGCCGGGGTGCTCGAGCGACCCGCCCCCAGCCGAGCGCGGGCCGCTGTCGGGGGTCGACCTCGCGTTCGCGCGGCTCCTCGACGAGGCCGCGTGAGCGCGCCGGACCGAGCGCCGGCGGTGGGAGCCGGCGCTCGGGGTCGGAGGTCAGCGCTTGAGGTTCACCAGCTCCTGGAGGACCTCGTCGGACGTGGTGATGACGCGCGAGTTCGCCTGGAAGCCGCGCTGGGCCACGATCAGGCTGGTGAACTCCGAGGACAGGTCGACGTTCGACATCTCGAGCGCGCCGCCCGCGAGCGAGCCGCGTCCGCCGGTGCCCGCCGTGCCGATCGAGGCGTCGCCGGAGTTGACCGTGGTGCGGAACAGCGAGCCGCCGGCCTTCTCCAGGCCGGCGGGGTTGGTGAACCCGCCGATCGCGATGCGTCCGACGACCTGCTTGAGCCCGTTGCTGAACGCGCCCGTGATGGTGCCGTCGGCGCCCAGCGAGAACGACTGCAGCGTGCCTGCGGCCTGACCGTCCTGCTTCGTCGCCTTGACGGTGTCGAGACCGGAGAAGCCGGTGAGGGTGGACAGGTCGACCGCCACGCCGCCGACCGTCAGGGACGTCGGGGAGGTGAGGGCGCCGTCGGCGTCGAACGTCATCGCCGCGGAGGCGACCGACGACGAGCCGTCCGAGGCTGCCACGGCCCAGCCGGTCGACGACTTGGTGAAGGTGAGGGTCAGCGTGCGGGCCTCGCCCGTCGAGCTGTAGAGGTCGATCGTGCGGTTGAGCACGGTGCCGTCGGCGGCGGCGGAGTCGAGGTTGCCCGCGTAGGTCGCCGCGGTCGACTCGACGGCCGCCATCACGGTGCCGGACGGCACCTTGAGGTCCGTGATCGGGCCGTTGGTGTCGATCACGCCGTCCACGGCCATCCAGCCCTGGACGAGCGCGCCCTCGCCCGGCAGCACCATGTTGCCGGTGGCGTCGAAGTCGAACGACCCGGCGCGCGTGTAGTACGACTCGTTGCCCTTGCGGACCACGAAGAAGCCGTCGCCCTGGATCATCATGTCGGTGCTGCGGCCCGTCATCTGCGACGCGCCCTGCGTGAAGTTGGTGGTCACGCCCGCGACGCGCACACCGAGGCCGATCTGCGCGGGGTTGGTGCCGCCGACGCCGGCCTGAGCGCCGCCGGCGCCCATGAGCATCTGGCTGAGGGTGTCCTGGAACTGGACCTGCGAGGACTTGAAGCCCGTGGTGTTGACGTTGGCGATGTTGTTGCCGGTGACGTCGAGCATCGTCTGGTGGCTGCGCAGGCCGCTGATGCCGGAGAAGAGCGAGCGGAGCATGACGGTTTCCCTTCGGGGGCCGTGCCGGGGTGGCACGGGAGCTGATGAGGTTGCTGGCTGGGGGTGCGGCCGGGGCCGGGTCAGGACTCGTCGTCCGGGGTGGTCTCGTCCGGGGTGCTGTCGACGGGGTCCGGCGTGGTGATGGCGCCCGTGCGCGTCACCGTGCCGACCTGGTCGAGGGGGATCTCCTCGCCGCCGACGGTCACGGTCGGGACAGCGCCCGCGTAGGAGACCGCGTCGACCACGCCGGTCTGCACGGTCCCGTCCGCGTCCGTCCAGGACACGGTCTGCCCGACGAGCGAGGCGCCCGCCACGCGCATCTGCAGCGCGAAGGACTCCCGCGAGGTGTCCGAGATCTCGACCAGTCGCTCCATGGTGGCCAGCTGCGTGGTCTGGGCCATGAGCTGCGAGGAGTCCATCGGCGAGGACGGGTCCTGGTTCCGCAGCTGCGCGACGAGCAGCTCGAGGAACGCCTGCTGGTCGAGCGTGTCGTTCGAGGCCGACGTCGTGGACGCCGCGCCGTAGCCCGTGGCCGCCGTGGCGTACGTGGTGTCGATGCTCATGGGTGCTCCTGTCGGTCAGACGACGAGGTCGAGCCGGCCGGCGTGGCCGGGCGCAGCGGTGGTCAGGGGGTGGGCGGCGCGGTCGCCGCGGGTCTCGTCGGACGTGCGAGCCGGTCCGGGACGCGGGCCCGACGAGCCGTCGCGCGAGCCGTCCGCGGACGGGTCCGACGCACCGCGCCGGTCCCCCACGTCGACCTGCAGGCCGGCCGCCGCGAGGTCCCGGCGCAGGTCGCCCAGCGACTGCTGCAGCGCCTGCCGCGACGCGTCCGTGGCGCCGAGGAGCTCGACGCGCACCGACTCCGCGCCGATGTGCGCCACGATCCGCACCGGCCCCAGGTGCTCGGGGTCCACCGGCACCGTCAGCACGTGCGTCCCGCGCTGCAGCCCGCCGAGCGTCGCCAGGCGCGCCCCGAGCTGCTCCGCGAGCGGGGGCGCCGCGGCAGGGCTCGGTGCCGGCGTGGGGCTCGGTGCCGGCGCGGGCGTCGGGGCGGCCGCCCCGCCGGTCGGCGCCGCGGCCGGCGCGGCCGTGGACGCTCCCGCGGCGCTCGCCCCGGGGGACGCCACGGTCGTCGTCGCGTTCGGCGCTGTCCCGTTCGACGGTCCGGTCGCGTCGGTCCGCGCGCCCGGGTCGCCCGCGGGACGCGCCGGGTCCGCGGGCGTCGTCGTCCGCACGGTCGGGTCCGACGAGCCCGGCGTCGACCCGTCGGACGTCGCGCCATGACCGGCCGCGGCCCCGCCCGGACGACCGGTCGCGGGGGTGCTGTCGGCCGTGGGGGCGTCGGTCGGCGCGCTCGTCGTCGCGGCGTCCGTCGCGGGGATCGAGACGGCGCCCGGGGCGGCGGCCGACGTGTCGGCCGTGGCGCCGGCGACGGTCGTGGTGCTCGTCGGAGCGGCCGCCGTGCTCGTCGGTGCGGTCGCAGTCGCGGCGGTCGGGCCGGCGGCCGCGTCCACGGCGGGCGCGGGGCCGGTCGCCGCCGGCAGGGGGTTCGCGCCCTCGCCGGCGACTGCTCCGGTCGCCGCGGCGCTCACCTGCGCCGTCGTCATCGCGGCGGACCCGTCGGTGGTCGGCGTCGGGGCGACGGTCGGGTCCGACGTCGCGGCGTCGGTCGGCGACGAGGACTCGGCGGCGTCGGTCGCGGTGCTCGTCGTCCCGTCGGCGCTCGCGGGGCCGTCGGTCGCGTCGGTGCGCGCGGAGTCGTCGGCACCCGCCGGGCCGCCGGAGCGCTGCGCCCGGTCGGACGCCCGCGCGTGGTCGTCGGTGTCCGCCGGGCGCTCCGGGCGCATCCCGGGCGCGGCGGCACGACCTGCGCCGTCGCGGCTCGTGGTGAAGGCCCGGTCGGCCGCGTCGAGCGCGCTCGCGAAGTCCTGCCCGTCGGTGACGCGCGAGCGACCCGCGTGCGGGACCGGCTGCGTGGTCACCGGGGTCACCCGGAGCTGGTTCGTGGTCATGCGGCACCGCCCATCAGGCTCGCGAGGACCTGCCACTGCGTCTGCGCCGCGGCGGTCGAGACGCCGGCCGCCGAGAGCGGACCGGACGAGGACAGGGACGACGCCGGCAGAGGAGACAGCGACGACAGCGACGACAGCGAGGACAGGGACGACAGCGACGACAGGGACGCGAGGGGCGACGCCGTCGAGAGGGTCGAGAGGTCGGCGGACAGCGTCTGCTCCTGCGGGAGGATGCGGCGGATGTTCGTCGGCTCCTCGTACACGTCGCGCACGGAGACGTGGCCGCCGGGCTTGGGCGCGTCGATCATCCGGCCGTCGCCGACGTAGATCGCGATGTGCGAGCCGCCGTCGAACACCAGCAGGTCACCGGGCTGCGCCTGGTCGAGCGACGGGACGCGCTCGCCGAGCTGCTGCTGGTCGCGGGCGACGCGCGGGACGCCCTCGACCCCCAGGTCGGTGAGCGCACGCAGCACCAGCCCGCTGCAGTCCAGCCCGCCCTCGTCGAGCGACTCCCCGCCCCACACGTACGGGGTGCCGAGGTACCGCTCCGCGGCGTCGACCAGGTCCTGCCCGGTCAGACCGGTGCCCGGCGCGATGCCCTCGCCGGTCGCGGGGAGATCGGCCGGGGGCACGGGCGTCGGAGGCACGGTGGTCGGGGCCGGCGCGTCGGTCGGGGCGGGCGCGCTCGTCGGGTCCAGCAAGGCCGAGGCGTCCGTCAGCGCGGACGCGAAGTCCGCGCCGGCCGACGAGGGCGCGACCGACGACGAGGCCGGCGCGGGGGCGACGAGCGACTGCAGCTCGGCGATGCGCGCCTGCACGGCGGCGAGCCCGGTCACGAGCGGCCTCCCGCGGGGGACGCGGCCGGCTGCGCGAACGAGCCCGGCGAGGCCGTCGAACCCGTCGAACCGGTCGAGACCGACGAGCCCGGCGCGGCGGGCGCGACGCGCCGCGCGGCGACCTCGTCGAGCACCGCCTGCTCGGCGTGCGCCTCGAGCGCCCGCTCGGCCTCGTCGTGCCGCTCCGCGAGGCGGTCGATCGCCCGCACGTCGCGGCGCGCGACGGACCAGTGCCGGGACTGCGCGGCGACCTCGCGCTCGGCCTCCTCGACCGCGCGCTCCGCCTCCTGCAGCAGGACGGCCAGGGTCGCGCGGCTCGAGACGGCGGCCATCCAGGCCAGCTCGTCGGTGCCGGAGGGCAGGGTGGTGCCGGCGAGCGCCTCACGCGTGGCCTGCTGACGCAGGCGCACCCGCTCGGCGTCACGACGAGCGCCGGCGAGCTCGGCCGCCGCGCGCTCCTCCGCGCGCTCGCGGATCCGCAGCAGCCCGCCGAGCGGGAAGGGACGGCTCACGGCAGGTCTCCCAACGTGTGGGCGAGCGCGCGCAGGCGCTCCCAGGACGACGCGGCGGGCGCGGCCTCGGCCATGCCCTGCTGCAGGAACGCGTCGATCTGCGCGCCGTGCGTGACGGCGGCGTCGACGAGCGGGTTGGTGCCGGCGACGTACGCGCCGACGTCGAGCAGGTCCTGCGCGGCGCGCCGCGCGGCCATGACCGAGCGGAGGCGCTGCGCGAGGGCGCGCTGCTCGGGGGAGCTGACGCGGGACGCGACGCGGCTGATCGAGCCGAGGGCGTCGACGCTCGGGAAGTGCCCGGCGACGGCGAGCCGACGGTCGAGGACCACGTGCCCGTCGAGGATCGAGCGCGCCGCGTCGGCGATCGGCTCGTTGTGGTCGTCGCCGTCGACGAGGACCGTGTAGAGCCCGGTCACCGAGCCGCGCGGGCCGGTGCCCGCCCGCTCGAGGAGCTGGGCGAGCAGCGCGAACGTGCTCGGCGGGTAGCCGCGCGTCGCGGGCGGCTCGCCCACGGACAGGCCGATCTCGCGCTGGGCCATCGCCACGCGCGTGAGCGAGTCCATCATCAGGACCGCGTGCCGGCCCTCGTCGCGCAGGTGCTCGGCGATGCGCGTCGCGACGAACGCCGAGCGCATGCGGACGAGCGGCGGCTGGTCGGACGTCGCGACCACGACGACGGAGCGCGCCAGGCCCTCCGGGCCGAGGTCGTCCTCGAGGAACTCCCGCACCTCGCGGCCGCGCTCGCCGACGAGCGCGATGACGGAGACCTCCGCCTCCGTGCCGCGCGCGATCATCGACAGCAGGCTCGACTTGCCGACGCCCGACCCGGCGAACAGGCCCAGGCGCTGGCCGCGGCCGGCGGTCACGAGCGTGTCGAGGACGCGCACGCCCAGGTCGAGCGGGGTGTCGACGCGCGCCCGCTCGAGCGGGTGCGGCGCCTCGCCGTCCACGGGGACCCAGGCGTCCGCACGCAGCGGGCCGCGGCCGTCGATGGGGCGGCCGAGCCCGTCCAGGACGCGGCCGAGCAGCCCCGCCCCCACGGGCACGCGCAGGGCGCCGGCGGGCCGCACCCGGGTGCCGGCGCGCAGGCCGCGGGTCGGGCCCAGCGGCAGGCAGCGGGCCGTGCCGTCGCTCGTCGCGACGACCTCGGCGAGGACCGCGTCCGCGCCCTCGCCCACGCGGACCAGGTCGCCCACGGCGCTGCGCGTGCCGACCACCTCGAGCGTGAGCCCGACGACGGTGCGCAGCACGCCCACCGCCTGCGGGCGGGCGGCATCGAGCACCGCGTCGGGCAGGCCGAGGAGGGACGGCCGGCGCGCGGGGGCGGTGGTGGCGAGCGCGGTCACGGGGTCACCTGCGGGCCGTCGAGGTGAGCGAGCTCGTCGCGGGCGCGCGCGAGCGCGGCGTCCACGCGGGCGTCCAGGTGCCCGTCGGCGTGGTGCGCGACCGCGTCGCCCGGGCACAGGGAGGGGTCGGCGACGAGCCGGAGCGCGTCGGGCAGCGGGGCGGCGCCCGGCAGCGCGGAGAGCACCGCCAGGTCACGCGGGTGCAGCGCCACGGTCACCGGGCCGGGCCCGGGCTCGGCCGCGAGCACGCGGGCCAGCGCGGCCTGCGCGGACCGCTCGTGGTCGGCGAGCTCGACGCCCAGGACACCCTCGGCGAGCGTCAGCGCGGCGAGGTGCACGGCCGTGGTCGCGTCCGCCAGGACCGGCGCGGCCAGCGCCCGCACCGCGTCGGCGGCCGCGGCGAGCGCGGCGAGCGCGCGGTCGACGGCCTCCTGCTGGTCCTGCGCCGCCTGGGCCGCGGCGCGCGCGGTGCGCTCGGCGGTCGCGGCGGCGTCGGCGGCGGCACGACGAGCGCCGGCGGCGTACCCGGCGGCGAAGCCCGCCGTGCGGGCGGCGTCGTGGGCCTGGTCGTCGGACGCGCTCGTCGTGAGCGGCTGCAGCCAGACGGGACGCGTGGCCTGCTCGGTGAGGGTCTCAGGCAACGTACTCGTCCTCCCCCTCGCGGCGGATGACGATCTGCCCGCTCTCCTCGAGCCGGCGGATCGACTGGACGATGCCCGCGCGCGCCTCCTCCACCTGGGACAGGCGGACGGGGCCCAGCAGCTCGATCTCCTCGACCAGGTTCTCCCGCGCGCGCTCGGACAGGTTGCGCAGCACGGTGTCGCGCACCTCGTCGGACACGCCCTTGAGCGCGAGCGACAGCTCGGCGGTCTCCACCTGGCGCAGCACCATCTGCATCGCGCGGTCCTCGAGCAGCACGACGTCGTTGAACACGAACATCCGGCTGCGGACCTCCTCCGCGAGCTCCTCGTCGCGCGAGGCGAGCCCCTCGAGGATCGCCTTCTCCGTGGTGGGGTCGGCGCGGTTGATGATCTCGACGAGCGGCTGCACGCCACCGACGGCGGCGAGCTCACGCGGCGCGAGCACCGCGGACGCCTTGCGCTGGAGCTGCTCGGCGACCACCGCGACGACGTCCGGCGAGGCCCGCTCCATGAGCGCGATGCGGTGCGCGACCTCGCCCTGCAGACCGGGCTCGAGACCCGCGAGGATCGTGGACGCGTGGTCGGGGCGCAGGTGCGCGAGCACCAGCGCGATCGCCTGCGGGTGCTCGCCGGACAGCAGCGAGACCACCTGCCGGGCGTCGGCCTGCTGCAGGAACTCGAACGGCTGGCCCGCGAGGTGCACCTGCAGGCGCTCCATCACGGTCGCGGCCTGCTCGGCGCCCAGCGACGCCTCGAGCAGCTGCTGCGCCAGACCGAGCCCGCCGCCCACGCCGGGGCCGGCGACGGACACGTCGTAGAACTCCTCGAGCACCGCGTCCGCCTGCTCCTGGTCCACCCGGTCCAGGCGCAGGATCTGCGCGGTGAGCTCCTCGATCTCCGCGACGTCCATGCTCGCCATGACGCGGGCGGCACGCTCGCGGCCCAGCTGGACCAGGAGCATCGCGGCCTTCTGCGGCCCGGGCAGCGTGACGGTCATCAGCGGCGTCCGCTCGGCGTCGCGAGCCACGAGCGCAGGAGGTCCGCGACCTCCTCGGGCTGGTCGTCCGCGAGCGCGCCGATCTCGGCACGCTTGACCGCGAGCGGGTCCGGGCCCGCGGGGACCGGCGCCGGGGGCAGGACCGGCAGGTCGTCCGCGGTCACGCCCTCCAGCTGGGCGGCGGCGCCGCCCTCGCCCTCGCCGAGCACCGGGAGCAGGCCCAGGTCGACGGCCTCGCGGCGGGCCCGGCGGGACCGCCGGGACAGGACCACGACGAGCACGATCACGACGAGCAGGACCACGCCGGCGGTGGCGCCCTGCCGGATCAGGTCGTTCTGCGCCTGCGCCGCGGCGGCCTTGTCGGCCGCGGCGAGCGCGGTGGCGGCCTCGTCGGCGGCGCTGGTGTCGAAGGCCGCGGCCTGCAGCGCGAGGGTGTCGCCGCGCTCGGTGTCGATGCCCGCCGCCGCGGCCACGGTGGCCTGCAGCGCGGTGAGGTCGAGCCCGGCGGCCGCCTCGGAGTCGATCATGACGGCGACCGACTGCCGGTCCACCGAGCCCGGTGCGGCCGTCACGGTCTCCGTGGTCTTGTTCACCGCGTTGGTCACGTCCTCGGTGGTCGAGGTGTAGGTCCCGCCACCGCCCGTGCCGTCGGTGCCGACGACGTCCTGGTCGGGACCCAGCACGCCCGTGGCGGTGCTGTCGGTGCCCGTGTACTTCTCGCTCGTCGTCGACGACGCGAGCGGCGGGACGTCCTCGGTCGCACCGAACGTCTCCGTGGTCCGCTGGCTGGCGTCGAAGTCCAGCGTCGCGGTGACGGTCACGGCCGAGCGGCCGGGCCCGACGACGCGGTCGAGCAGCGTCTGCACCGACGAGCGCACGCGCTCCTCGTAGTCGCTCGCCTCGCCGCCGGCCAGGCCCGTGGTGCCGGACCCGACGGCGGACAGGACCTGGCCCGAGGCGTCGACGAGCGCGACGTCGGTCGGCACCATGTCGGGGATCCCCGCGGCCACCAGGTGCGTGATCGCCTGCACCTGGTCGGTGGTGAGCGAAGCGCCGGCCCGCGTGCGGACGAACACCGACGCGGTGGGCTCGGCGACCTGCTCGGTGAACACCGTCTCCTCCGGCATCGCGAGCTTCACGGTCGCCGACTCGACGCCGTCCATCGCGCCGATCGTCTTGGCGAGCTCGCCCTCCAGCGCGCGCTGGTACGTCTTCTCCTGCTGGAACTCGCTCGACGTCATGGGCATGTCGTCCAGCAGCGAGTAGCCGGCGCCGTCGGAGTTCTCCGGGATGCCGGCCGCCGCGAGGTGGATGCGCTGGGCGTAGATCTGGTTCGCGGGGACCATGACCGTCGAGCCGCCGTCGGCGAGCTCGTAGGACACGCCCTGCGCGGTCAGCTCGTCGACCACCGCGGCCGCGTCCGAGGCGGACAGGCTCGTGTACAGCGGGCTCAGCGCCGGCTTGGACAGCCAGGAGGTGAGCGCCACGGCACCGAGGACCAGCACCGCGACGCCGATGATCGCGAGCGTGCGCTGGGCGAGGCTGAACTGCTTGACGGCGTCGGTGAGCTTGCCGAGGGCCGCCTGGACCTGGGCGGGCATCAGGCCTGCATCCGCATGATCTCGGTGAACGCCTCGACGGCCTTGTTCCGCACGGCGGCGGTCAGCTCGAGCGCGAGCGAGGACTCGGCCGCGGCGATCGTGTAGTCGTGCACGTTCTCCAGGTCACCGGTCACGGCCTGGACGGCCAGGTCCGACGAGCGGGACTGCAGCGCCTGCAGCGAGTCGACCGAGCCGAGCACGGAGGCGAACTGGGCCCCGTTCGCGGCGGAGGCCGCCGCGTCGGCCGCGGAGGTCGCCGCGGCGGTGGTGGCCGTGGTCGGGGTGACGGCGGCGGTGGGGAGCGCGCCGACGGGCGCGACGGGGATGGGCATCAGGAACGTCCGATCTGCAGCGCAGCGGTGTAGGTCTCCTTGGCGCGGTCCACCACGGCGGCGTTCGCCTGGTAGCCGCGCTGGGCCATGACGAGCTGGGCCATCTGGCTCGCCATGTCGATGTCGGGGTAGCGCACGTAGCCGTTCTCGTCGGCCAGCGGGTTCGCCGGCTCGTAGACCAGGCGGCCCTCGGCGGAGCCGAACGCGGCGCCGACGACGCGCGCGCCGCCCTCGCTGCCCGGGTTCTCCTGCGCGACGACGTACCGCGCCTGGAACGCGTTCTCGTCGGTCGAGGTGACGGTCGAGATGTTGGCCAGGTTGTCGGACACGGCGTCGAGCCACGTGCGGTGCACGGTGAGGCCGGACTGCGCGATGCCGATCGCGCCGAAGATGCTCATGACGTCCTCATCGCGGCGCGCACGGACGAGAACTGCCCGGAGACCGCCTGCGTCGCGAGCTGGTAGCGCAGGTTGGTCTCGACGTTGAGCGTCGTCTGCTCGTCGAGGTTGACGTTGTTGCCGTTGAGCTGCGTCGGGTCGGTCGACCGCCGGACGGTCGTCTCGGCCGCGCCGGTGCCGCCGGAGACGGCGCGCGACAGCGCGTCCTCGAACTCGACGACACGGGCGTGGTAGCCCGGCGTCTGGAGGTTCGCGACGTTGTCGGCGATGGCGCGCTGCCGCAGCGCGAGAGCGTCCAGCGCGGTGTTGACCGCGGTGTAGCTCACGGAGTCGAGAAGGCCCACAGGGTTCGCCTCATCCACGAGTGGCGGGGGCGGCCATCCGTGGCCTGCGGTGCGAGCGGTCCGTGCTCACCCCGTCCATCGGAGGGCGGGGCGGCTTCGTGAGAGGTTTTCCGACGAGACCGCGCGGTCACCCGAACGGCGCACGGACCCGGTTCAGCCCTCCGCGTCGAGGTAGACCGGGACGGCGGCCGGCCGGGCGCGCAGGGCGCGCGCCGCGACCGCCTGCCGGCGCGAGGCGACCGCGGCGTGCGCGACGAGCCCCGCGACCTCGAGCTGGCGGTCCAGGAGCGTGCGGGCGCGCGTGAGCAGGGGCGCGGGCAGCGGTCCGAGGCCCGCCGGCGGGTGCCACGCGGCGACCTTCGCGACCTCGGCCACGTCGGGCAGGTGCGCGACGCGCAGGAGCTCCTCCGCGGCGGCGACGTCGAGCTCGAGGGCCTCGAGCGCGGCCTCCCAGCGGGCGTGCCACTGCTGCTCGCTCGCCAGGCCCGCGGTCATCTCAGCCGACCCCGAGGAGCCCGGCGCCGGTGGCCGGGACGGGCCCCGCGGCGGCGGGCGCGGCGGCCGCGGTCAGCGCCGCCGCCTCGTGCCACGTGGCGGCCAGCGGCTCGATGAGGGAGCGGCACTCGGCGAGCTTCTCGGCGTCCGCGCGGACGCCGGCGTCGACGAGTGCGGAGTACAGGTAGGCGTAGACCGACATCAGCACCGGCCCGCCGTCCCAGGCCGCGACGTCGAGGCTCGCCATGAGCTCGGCGACGATGTCCTGGGCGTGCTGCGCCTGGCTGCGACCGCCGACGACGTCGCCCTGCGCGAACGCGGCGCTCGCGCGGTCGACGTCGAGCAGCAGGCGGTCGAACAGCATCGTGACCACCTTCGCGGGCGCGGCCGTCTCGAGCGTGGCGGTCCGGTACGCGGATCGGGCGTCGTACATGGGTCCTCCTTGGTCAGCGCGACGACGAGGTCGTGAGCGACGCGATCTGGCTCGCGAGGTAGCTGGACTGCGACTGCAGGTTCGACAGCGTGGTCTCGAGCGTCGCGTAGGTGCGCTCGAGCGACTCGCGGCGGGCCGCGAGCCGGTCGTCCCAGTCGGTGATCTGCGTGCCGAGGTCCTTGACGAGCGACTGCTGGGACTGGACCGACAGCGTGAGGCTGCCCGTGGCGGGGTCGGACGCACCCTTCGCGGTCGTCGCGAGCCGCTCGGCGACCCCCGTGAGGACCGCCTGCACCCTGGCGGGGTCGGCCGCGAGCGCGGCGTCGAACTTCTCCGCGTCGAACGTGAACGTGCCGTCCCGGCCGATGACGACCCCGACGTCGGACGGCGACGTGCCGCCGACCGGGAGCGACGCCTGCGAGAGGAGGGCCTGCTGCAGGCCGCGGATGGTCGCGTCGCCCGAGAAGAGCCCGCCCTTCACGACGCTCCCGCCGTCGCTCGCCGTCGACGTCGTGGACGCGGTCCGCGACGTGATGTCGCCGAGGACCGCCGTGAGGTTGGAGACGATGCCCGAGGCCAGGGCGCGCAACGCGCTCGTGTCGCGCTCGACCGTGATCGTCACGGGCTCGGCGTCGGCCTTCGTCACCGCGCTGACGGTGACGTCGACACCCGTCATGAGGCCCGTGAACGTGTTGGACGACGACGTGACGGTCTGCTCGGCCGCACTGCCCGGGAACAGCGTGATCGCCGCGTCGGAGGCGGCGCGGACCTGCTGCAGGTCGAGCCCGTGGGACGTGCCGTCGGCCGCGGCGTAGGCCACCGTGAACGCGTTCGTGGCGCCGGTGTCCGTGCCGGTCAGCTGCAGCCGGTAGGTGCTGGCGCCGGTGGCGTTGCCGTCGGCGTCGACCTCGGGCACCTTGATGGCGGTGGCCCGCACCCCGGTGCCGGAGGCGTTGAACGCCTCGACCACGTCCGGGACCGAGGTGCTCGCGGCGGTGACCGTCGTGGTCGTGCCGCCCCGGGTGACCGTGAAGACCGGTGCGTCGGCGGCGTGCTCGGCGGCGGCCGGCAGGGTGACGAGCGAGGACTGCGAGGCGGCGACGGCGCCGACCCGCAACGAGAGCGTCCCGGGCTGGGCGGACGCGCTGGACGTCGCCGTGGCCCCCGTCGCCGAGGACTTCGCGGTCACCGCGGTCCAGGAGCTCGCCTTGGCGACCTTGGCGGAGTGCTCCGCGAGGGACGCGACCTTCGTGTTGAGCGACTGCAGCGCCGTGACGAGCGAGGACGCGGTGGTCTGCTTGGTCTTGAGCAGCGTCTGCGTGCCTGACTGCAGCGTGATGAGGCTGTCGATCAGGTCCGCGGTCTGCAGCCCGCTGACGAGGCCGTCGATCGCGGTCATGGCAACTCCTGCGCTGCGTCGAGAGGGAATGAGCTCGGGTGCGCGGCCGGCGATGGGGGGGCCGGCCGCGCACCCGGTTCAGGACCCGGTCGTCGGACCGGGGGTCAGGTCACTGCAGGAGCTGCAGCACACCCTGGGGCAGCGACTTGGCCTGGGCCAGCATCGCCGTGCCCGCCTGCGAGAGGATCTGCGAGCGGGTGAAGGCCACCATCTCCTGCGCCATGTCCGTGTCGCGGATGCGGCTCTCCGACGCGGAGAGGTTCTCCACCGACACGTTGAGGTTGTTGATGGTGTGGTCGAACCGGTTCTGCACAGCACCGAGCTGCGAGCGGACCGAGGAGACCTTGGTGATGGCCGCGTCGATCGAGTTGATCGCCGCGTCCGCCGAACCCGTGCCGGGCGTGCTCGCCGCGGTGGCGCCGACCGCCGTCGCGGCGGTGATGCCGGCACCGCCGACGGTCACCTTGCCGTACGAGTCGACCGAGGCGCTGAAGTTCGTCCCACCGACGGCCTTGGCCAGCTCGGAGTTCAGCAGCTCGTGGTTCGCCTTGGCGGCGTCCGAGGTGCCCGCGTCGTCCCACGACGACAGGTCCAGGTTGAGCGTGGTCGTGCCGCTCGCCGTGGTGACGGTGAGCGCACCGGTGCCCGAGGGGCCCGTGGTCGCGGCCAGGTCGACGTCCGCGGTGAACGACGTGCCGGTGTTCGTCACGTTGACGCCGTCGACACCGAGCCCGGCAGCACCCATCGAGGAACCGGTCAGGTCCACGGCGATCTTGTCGGCCGCCGCGGTGTTGGCGCCGACCTGGAAGCTGCCGTTGTAGCTGCCGTTGAGCAGCTTGGAGCCGTTGAACTGCGTGGTGTCGGCGATGCGGGTCAGCTCGGTCTTGAGCTGGTCCATCTCGTCCTGGATGTTCGACTTGGCGGAGGTCGAGAGACCGCCGTCGTTGCCCGCCTGGACGGACAGCGTGCGCATGCGCTGCAGGATCGAGTGCGTCTCGGTGAGCGCACCCTCAGCGGTCTGGACGACGGAGATGCCGTCCTGCGCGTTGCGGACGGCCTGCTTGGTGCCGCCGATCTGCGCCCGCAGGCCCTCGGAGATCGCCAGGCCGGCAGCGTCGTCCGCGGCGCGGTTGATGCGCAGGCCGCTGGAGAGCTTCTCGAGCGACTTGGACAGGTCGTTCTGCGTGCTGGACAGGTTGCGGTACGAGTTCAGCGCCGCGATGTTGTTGTTGATCGAGAGACCCATCGTGATCTTCCTCCTTGAGCCGGGTCGGTGCGCCCTTCCGTGGGCACACCCTCCTGATCGGCTCCGGCCCCGGAGGGCTGAGAAGTTCTCCCGAGGATTTCTTGCGACGAGCTCAGGCCGAGGCGTGCGTGGGCCGGACCACCGGCGCGGACGCCTGCTCCGGCACGTAGGACAGCCGCTCGGCCTGCGCGTAGTGCGCGGTCCGGGCCGCGATCGAGGCGAAGTACGCCTGGCGCCGCCGCTCGGCCACGCCGTCGGGACGGTCGGCCGGCGCGACCAGGTCGGGGTCGAGGTGCGTGTTCAGGCCGTCCCGCATGAGCGTGAGCGCCTCGGTCCGCAGCTGGCTGATCCGCGACTGCGTCACCCCCAGCTCGTCGGCCAGGTCCGCGACGGAGCGGTCCTCGAGGAAGATCCCGCGCACGACGACCTGCAGCCGCTCGGGCAGGGTGTCCACGGCGGAGCGCAGCCAGCGCAGCCGCTCGGAGGCCAGCACGGCCTGCTCGGGCGTCTGGGCCGCGTCCACGACCGAGTCGATGACGCTCGGGCCGTCGCCGGCGTCGATGGACAGGACCCGGCGCGCGGCGTCGCCCCGCACCTCGTCGACCTGCGCGACGGCCGTACCGAGCGCGGAGGCGAGCTCCTCGCGGGACGGCGCGCGGCCCAGCGCCGCGGTCAGCCGCTCGGTCGCGGCCGCGAGCTCGCGCACGCGGGTGCGGGCACCACGGCTCGCCCAGTCCATCGAGCGCAGCTCGTCGACGATCGCGCCCCGGATGCGCAGCGAGGCGTACCGCGCGAACGGCACCCCCGTGCTCGGGTCGTAGGCCCGCGCCGCCAGCACCAGGGCGAGGCTGCCTGCGGACGCGAGCTCGTCGCGGGAGACGGTCGGCGGGACGCGTCGGAGCATCTCCGAGACGGCGTAGCCGACGAGGGCGAGATTGGCGACGACGAGGGCGTCGCGGTCGAGTTCCTGGCTCACGAGGAGGGGGTTCGGCGCGCGCGGTCCGGACCTTGAGGGGACCTTTCTCCCAGCGTCCGGAGGCCGGATGTTAACGCTGCCAACGCAGATCGGAACGAGTCGGACACCGCCCGACCACCTGGTAAGCCACGACCTGCGGAAAAGCGAACTGGACGTCCGTCTAGGTTCCAGCACCCCACTCGAACGAATGTGACGCAGATCACAGTCGATTGCCCTCGCCAACCAAAAATGAACGCTTGTCCAGGTGGGGAACCCTTTCCCCCTCCTTGACGACCAGCCCATCGTCCCCTAGCCGTCGCCGGGCGTGCGGGAGAGAATGACCCGATCCCCCGTGGCGATTCAGGTCGCCGAAGGCCCTGCCGATAGGGCGGTCGAGGCGGCACCGGTCCCGGAGCCCGTCCAGGTCCGGAAGGAGGAGTGGAGATGGCGCTCGACGCCCTGTCCGAGGTGCTGTGGCACGAGCGTTCGCTGCTCGAGCTGCTCCTGTTCAAGCTCGAGGAGGAGCAGCTGCTCCTCACCAGCGGCCGGACCCGGTGGCTCGCCCACGCCACCCGCGAGGTCGAGGCGGTGCTGGCCCAGATCCGTGACGCCGAGCTCGGACGCTCCGTCGAGGCGGTCGCGGCGTGCGCCGCCCTCGGCGTGCCCGACGGCGCGAGCCTCGCGGAGATGGCCGACGCGGCGCCGGCCCCCTGGGACGAGCTGCTGCGCCAGCACCGCGAGGCGTTTGCCTCGCTCACCGCGGAGATCTCGCACCTCGCCGACGGCAACCGCGAGCTGCTCGCGATGTCCCACCGCGCGACGCAGGAGACCCTCGCCTCGCTCGGCGACACGCACACGTACGACGGCGCCGGCCGCTCCTCGGCAGGAGAATCGGGTGCAATCCTCGTGGACCGCACGCTCTGACCGATCAGACGGGCAGGAGCCGCCCCCGCCGGGAGACCGGGACGGGGACGGCACCGACCGGCCACCGGGTCTCGCGCCCACGCACGACGCAGGACCGCCGCGCGGCGGACGACGAGAGGACAAGCACACCGTGAGCACCTTCTCCGGGCTCGGCACCGCCCTGAGCTCGCTGATCGCGCAACGGCAGGCGCTCGACGTCGCCGGGCAGAACGTCGCGAACGCGAACACCGTGGGCTACACGCGCCAGCGCGCGACCATGGCCCCCGTCTCCGGCGTCCAGGTCCCCTCGATGTTCTCGACCAACGACGGCATCGGCCAGGGCACACGGATCAGCAGCGTCGACCGGCTCGCGGACGTGTTCCTGGACGCGAAGCTGCGCGTCGCCACCTCGTCGTCCTCCTTCCTCACCGCGCGCGCCGAGGCGTACTCGGCGCTCGAGTCGTCGCTCGGCGAGCCGGGCAAGACCGGCCTGTCCTCGCAGCTCTCGGACATGTGGGCCGCGTGGCAGGAGGTCGGCAACTACCCGGACAAGAGCGCCAACCGCGCCGTCCTGCTCGAGACCTCGCGCGCCGTGGCGGAGCGCGTGGGAACGCTCTACTCGGACGTCCGGACGCAGTGGACGCAGGCGCGCACCACGGCCGTCGCGCTCGTCGACCAGGTGAACACCGCCGCCGCCGGCATCGCCGACCTCAACGGCCGGATCGCCGCCATCACCGCGTCGGGGGCCACGGCCCACGAGCTCGCGGACCAGCGCGACCTGCTCGTCACCCAGGTCTCCGAGCTCGTCGGCGGCGTCGCGGACGTGCGCGCCGACGGCAGCCTCGACGTGCTCGTCGGCGGCAACGCGCTGGTGACCGGCACCAAGGTCAACCGCCTCGCGGTGTCCGGCGCGACGTCCTTCGACCAGGTCACGGGCACCCCGGCGCAGGGCGTCGGCGTGGTGTGGGCGGACCGTCCCGCGCAGGACGTCGCGATGTCCGGCGGCCGCGTCGCCGGGCTGCTGTCGGTGCTCGCGCCGGCGGACGGCACGGGCAACGGTGGCGTCCTCGCCGAGGCCGCCGCCCGCTACGACGGGCTCGCGACGACCATCGCGACGCGCGTGAACGCGCTGCACTCGACGGCCCTGACCGCCGGCGGCACGCCGGGCGGCGACTTCTTCACCTTCACGCCGGGCCAGCCCGCCGCGCTCGGTCTCACGGTCGCGGTCACCGACCCGTCGCAGGTGGCGGTCGCCACCGCCGGCGCCGGCGCGCTCGACGGCTCGGTCGCGGACCTGATCGGCGCGCTGGGCACGGCGGCCGACGGACCCGACGCGCAGTGGAGCTCCGTCGTGGTCGACCTCGGGGTGCGGTCCGCGAGCGCGACCTCGCGCGCGACGGTCGCCGAGTCCGCCCGCAGCACCGCCGAGCAGCAGCAGCTCGCGCAGGCCAGCGTCGACACCGACGAGGAGACGGTCAACATGCTCGCGTTCCAGAGGGCGTACGAGGGCGCGGCACGCGTCCTGACCGCGATCGACGAGATGCTCGACACGCTCATCAACCGCACCGGCGTCGTCGGTCGATAAGGAGCCACCCATGATCTCGCGCGTGACTCACCAGACCGTGCAGCGCAGCACGCTCGCCAACCTGCAGGCGAACCTGTCGACGATGGCGAGCCTGCAGTCGCAGATGTCGAGCGGCAAGAAGGTCAACGTCCCGTCGGACGACCCGGCCGCGGCGTCCGACCTGCTGCGCCTGCGCGGCGAGCAGCGCGTGAGCACGCAGTACGCGCGCAACGCGGCCGACGCCGGCTCGTGGCTGCAGACGGTCGACACCGCGATCACGTCCTCGCTCGCCTCGCTGCGCCAGGCCCGCGACCTCGCGGTGCGGGGCGGCAACGGCGCGCTGGGCCAGACGTCGCTGAACGCGCTGGCGGACGAGGTCAACTCGGTGCGCGACGCGATCCTCTCCCAGGCCAACACCACCTACGTGGGTCGCTCCGTCTTCGCCGGCACGTCGGACGCGGGGGTCGCGTTCGGCGACGACTACGCGTACACGGGCACGGGCACGGGGGTCGAGCGCCGGGTCAGCAGCACGACGACGGTGCGCGTGGACGGTGACGGCGCGGCCGTCTTCGGCACGGGCGACGGCTCGGTGTTCGCGCTGCTCGACGAGCTGTCGACCACCCTGCGCTCGGGCGGCGACGCGACCGCGCACGTCACCGCGATCGACAGCCGCATCGAGTCGATGCTCGGCGAGCTCGCCGGGGTCGGCGCGCGGCACAAGAACGTCCTCGAGAAGCAGCAGGGCCTGGCGTCCCAGGAGGTCGACATGACGGCACGCATCTCCGGCATCGAGGACATCGACCTCGCGGAGGTCATCCTCGAGCTGCAGTCGCAGGAGGTCGCCTACCAGGGCGCCCTCGGCGCCGCGGCCAAGGTGCTGCAGCCGACGCTGCTGGACTTCCTGCGATGACCGCCACGGTCGAGGTGGGCGGCGCCCGCGTCCCCGCCGCGCTGACGCTCACCGAGGAGCTGCCGGGTCTGCCCGGGCGCTCGTCGTACCTGCTCGAGGCGGTCCCCGAGGCCGACGGCCTGTTCGCCCTGCGCTCGCAGGACGGACCGGCGACGCGCCTGTTCGTCGTCGACCCGGCCGTCTACGTGCCCGGGTACGCGCCGGAGCTGCCGGGCGACGGGGAGCGCCGCGCGCTCGTCGTCGTCCACCCGCCCAGCGGGACGGACCCGGCGACCGCGAACCTGCTCGCGCCGATCGTCGTGGACGTCGCCGCGGGCACCGCGCAGCAGACCGTGCTCGACGGCGACTGGCCGCTGCGCGCGCCGTTGGGCTGACCTGCGGGAGAACATCTCAGGCGCCCGCGCGGGCTGCCGATGGGCCGGGAGCGACGTCCCCCGGAGCCCAGGAGGCCCCCACATGCCCGCTGCCGTCATCCACCGCCAGGCCCTCGTCCACGCCGACGGGTCGCTGTTCGGCTACGCCGTGCACGCCCGCGTGGACGACGACGCCGCCCTGCTCACCCCGACCGCGGAGGACCGCCTGGTCTCGGCCGCGTACGCGCGGGTCGACCTGGCCCAGGTGGTCGGTGACCGCGCCGTGGTGCTGCGCGCGACCGCGCCCATGCTGCGCGGCGAGGAGGAGCTGCCGGCCGCACCGCGCAGCCTCGTCGTCGAGGTGCCCGCCGGCTGGGTGGAGAACGAGTACGCGGAGGACGCGCTGGTCGCGATGCGCGAGCTCGGGTTCGGCGTCGCGCTCGCGTCCTACACGGGCACCCTCGCGCAGCGGGCGCTGCTGCCCCTGCTCGACATGGCCAAGGTCGACCTGCGCCGCGAGGACGACTCGCTCGCCACCTGCGTCGCGCAGCTGCGCGAGGCCGGGGTGTGGTCCGTCGGCCTCAACGGCGACACGCCGCACCGTGCCGCGCGCGCCCGCGACCTCCAGGTCGACCTGGTCCAGGCCCCGCTCGTGCCCCGCCAGGAGCGAGGCACCGGCCGCACCGTGACCGCGGGCGAGGCCCAGCACCTCGAGCTCGTCCGCCTGCTCGCGCAGGACATGCCCGACCACGCGCAGGTGGTCCGGGCGGTCTCGGTGGACCCCGAGCTCTCGCTGCGCGTCCTGCGCTCGGTCAACGCGTCGACCACCGGCATCCACCACCACGTCGACTCGCTGTCGCGCGCCGTCGCGCTGCTCGGCCCCCGCCGGCTCGCCGCGCTCGTCTCCTCTGTGGTCCTGTCCGGGCAGCCGGCTCCCGTCGACGTCCTGTGGACCGTCATCACGCGCGCGCTCGCCACGTGGCGGCTCGCCGGCACCGAGGTCGGCTACACCGTCGGGCTCCTGTCCGGGATCACGGCGGCGCTCGACATGTCGGTCGAGTCCGTGGTCGAGCGGTCGGGCGTGTCCGACGAGGTCGCGGCGGCGCTGCAGGGCGAGGGCGGCCCGTACGGACCGGCGCTCGAGGCCGCGCTGGCGCACGAGGCCGACGACGACGACGCCGTGCGCGCCGCGGGCTACGCCCCCGCCGAGGTCGCGCGGGTGTACTTCGACGCGATGCCGGAGGCCCTGTCCTCGGCCGCCCAGATGGCCGCACCGCTCGCCGCCTGAGCATGACGCCGCAGGACACGCCGCCGCCGGAGCCCGGGTCCCCGCGCCGCCGCGCCCGGCGTCGGTGGTGGCGGGGCGCGCTCGTCGTGGTCGCCGCGCTCGTGGTGTGGGGGGCGGTCGACGCGGCGCTCGCGGCCGGCGGCCTGCGGTCCGCCGCCGCCGACGCGTCACGTGTGCGCGACCTGGTGCTGGCGGGCGACGTCACCGCGGCCGCAGCGGTCGGGGACGACGCCGCGCGCGACGCGCGGCGCGCCCGGTCCGCCGCCCACCGCCTGCCCCTCACGCTCGCGCAGGCGCTCCCGCTCGTCGGCGACGACGTGACGGCGCTGCGCGACGTCGCGGACGCGGCCGCCGGGATCGCCACCGACGCGCTGCCGGGCGTCCTCGACGCCGTCGGCACGCTGGACCACCTGGCGGCCGCCGACGGCCGGGTCGACGTCGCCGCGATCGCGGCCGCCGCACCCGCCGTCACGCGCGCCGACGACGCCGTCCGGCACGCCACCGCCGTGCTCGAGGGCATCGGGACCGGCGGGCTCGTCGGACCGGTGGCGGACGGGGTCACCCGGGCCCGGGACGCCGTCGCGGACATCGCTCCCGTCACCGCCGCCGCGGGACGGGCCGCGCGCGTCGTGCCCTCGATGCTCGGCGCGGACGGTCCGCGCGACTACCTGGTGCTCGTCCAGACCAACGCCGAGCTGCGTGCGGCCGGCGGCATCCCCGGTGCGCTGCTCCAGGTGCACGTCGCCGACGGGACGTTCGAGATCGTCGACCAGCGGGGCGCGGACGAGGTCAACGGCCCGGACGCCGACGTGCTGCCGCTGACGCCCGCCGAGGGCGAGCTCTTCGGCGACCAGCTCGGGCGCTACGTCCAGGACGTGACCCTCACGCCGCACTTCCCGCGCACCGCGGAGCTCGCGCGCGCGATGTGGGAGCGCGCGACGGGCGTCTCGGTCGACGGGGTGCTCGCGATCGACCCCGTGGTCCTCCAGCTCGTCGTCGCCGCCACCGGAGACGTCCGGCTGCCCGACGGGACCGTGCTCACGGGCGAGGGCACCGCACGCACGCTCCTGCACGACGTCTACCTGCGCGTGCCCGACCCGACCGCGCAGGACGCGTGGTTCGCCGTCGCGGCGCAGGCCGTCCTCGACCAGGCGGTCCGGACCGCCCCGAGCGCCCCGCGCGAGCTCCTGGACGCCCTGGGCGCGGCGACGGCGCAGCGGCGGGTCCTGCTCTGGTCCGCCCACGAGGACGAGCAGTCGCTGCTCGCCGCGACGTCGCTCGCGGGTGCCGTCACGGGGCGGGACGGGCCGAGCCCCGTCGTGGGCGTCTACCTCAACGACGGCAGCGCCGCGAAGATGTCCTGGTTCCTCGAGGAGACGGTCTCGGCCCGGGAGACGTGCACGCCGCGGGGCCGCCGGGTCGAGGTGACCCTGACGATGCGCAGCACCGCGCCGACGGGCGGCGCCGGCCTGCCCCGGTACGTCACGGGCGCGTTCCTCCCGGCCGGCGACGTCCGCACCGGCTACGACCTGTACGCGCCGTACGGCGGGCTCGTCGAGCAGGTGGTCGTCGACGGCGAGCCCACCGAGGTCTTCCACGCGGCGTACCTGGACCTCGACGTCGCGTCGTGGACGGCGCAGCTCGCGCCGGGCGAGCGCACGACCGTGGTCGCCACGATGACGGTGCCCGACGGGCTCACCGGGCCGGTGCTGCTCTCCCGCACCCCGACGGCGCACCCGGCCGCGGTGCCGGTGGTCGGCCGGGGCGGCGGGTGCGGCGCCGGGGACGGCGGCGGGAGCGGCGCGGAGGGCTGAGCCGGACCGTCGCGCCGGGCAGACGAGTGATGCTGCCGGGCCGCCGCGGACGCCGCTCACAATCACCGCGCGGCGGCCGATCGGCCGGGCAGGTGGGGTCCCTCACGAGACCGGCACCCACCCGTCCCCACCCTCCGAGCGAAGGAAGCTCCTCATGAAGAAAGCGATCACCCTCGTGGTGGGCGCGGCCCTGGCCGTGCCCGCCGCGTTCGCGGTCCCGGCGCTCGCGGCCGGCGAGGCGGCGGCTCCGGCCGCCGTGACGCCGGCCGTGACGTCCGCCGTGACCTCGGCCGTGGCGACGTCGTCGTCCGACGCGTCGCCCGCCGGCTACCAGGCCACCGTCAAGACGGTGACCACGGCTGCGGCGCCGGCCGTCAGGTTCGGCACCGTCGTCCCCGTCACGCTCACGGTGAAGGCCGGCACGGGCACCCCGACGGGGACGGTGACCCTGCGCGTCGACGGCCGCACCAAGACCGCCACGCTCGCCGGTGGCAAGGCGACCGTGAAGGTCAGCGGCTTCGCCAAGGGCTGGTTCCGCGGGTCGGTGTCGTACACGCCCACCAGCGGGTCGGCCTTCAAGGCCTCGTCGGGCAGCGTGCTCGTCAAGGTCGGCGCCGCACGGACCACCACGAAGATCAAGTCCGTCTCCGTGGTGCGCGGCAAGACGCCCGTCGTGAAGGTCGCGACGAGCAAGCCCGGCAAGGTCACCGTCACGGTGACGGGGCCGAAGGGCTACGCCGTGACCCGCACGGTGACCATCCGCACGGCGTACACCACCACCGCGGTGTCGCTGCCGACGAAGCCCGACGTCGCGGGCAGCTACCGCGTCCGGGTCACGCTCACGCCGCCGAGCACCAACTTCGCGGCCTCGTGGGCGGGCAGGTACGTCAAGGTCGTCTGACCGACCACCGCAGACGGCAGGAGGCGGTCCCCGCGGGGGCCGCCTCCTCTCGTCTGCGGGTCAGGCGCGACGCGCTGCGGTCAGGACGTCGCGGAGCGTCGCCGCGGTGTCGCCGCCGTACGCGGCCGCCGTCCAGGCCCGTCCCGCGGCGCTCAGCCCGTCCCGGACGGCCGCCGACCCGAGCAGGCGCTCGATCGCGTCGGCCCACTCCCCCGGGGCGTCCGCGACGAGGCAGGCGTCGGCCGCCCCGGCTCCCGCGAGCCGGGCGCAGACCGGTGTCGAGACGGTCGGGCTGCCGACGCTCAGCGCCTCGATGAACTTCATCTGGACGCCCGTGGCGGTGCGGACGGGGACCACGACGGCCTGTGCCGCCGCGTACTCCGCGCCCACGTCCGGCACGCGGCCGACGAGCTCGACGTCCGGCGCGACGAGGCGCTCCACCCGGGGCCCGGCCTCGGCCCCGACGATCCGCAGCCGCACCGCGAGCCCGCGCTCCCGCAGGAGCGGCAGCACGCGGGCGACGAACCACTCGAGCGCCTCCACGTTCGCGTCGTACCCGAGGCGCCCGACGAACAGCAGCCGCCCGGGCACCGCCTCGCGCTCGGTCCAGGTGGCCGCGGCCATGACGTGCTCGCTGCGCAGCACGACGACCCGGCCGGGGTCGGCGTGCGCCGCGTCGACCGGCGACGAGACGAGCACGGTGCCCGCCCGCGCCGCCGCCCGCCGCTCGGCCGTCGCCATGCGCCGCGACTCGACGCGCGCGACCAGCCGGGAGAGGCCGGCGGCGCTCTGCGCGCGCTGGCGGTAGTAGTCGCTGCGCACCTCGTCGAGGTCGTGCACCACCGGCAGGTCCCCGACCTCGTCGAACCACTGCGCGGACCGGATCACGTTGAAGTAGGCGAAGTCGGGGCGGAAGCCGACGACCTCACGGCGGATCGCGCGGCGCACCGCGGGTGCGTCGGCGTAGGCCTGCTGGAGCGAGGCGCCGCGCAGCAGACCGGCCCCGGCCCGCAGCACGCCCGCCGCGCCCCGCGCGCGGACCACGACGACGTCGGCACCCAGGCGCGCGGCGTCCGCCCGGTCGAGGGCGTCCCAGGCCGTCACCACGCACCGCACCTCGGCGACGGCGCGCAGGTGACGCAGGAGGGCGAGGCTGCGGGGCCGCCGCTCCGAGGGCACCCACGGGGCGACGAACAGCACGCGCGGACGGCGCGTCGGCCGAGGTACGGCGACGTCAGGCACGGGCGGGACCTCCGACGAGCTCGTGGTGCGCGGGTTCCTGCGGCGTCGGCGGGGTCGGTGGGGTCGGGGCGGGCGGCGTCCGGACGAGCCCGCCCAGCGCCCCGACCATGAACATCCACAACGCGTAGATCGACGTGCCGAGCAGTCCCCACCCGGTCATGCCGATCAGGAGCAGCCCGGGGGCGGACGCGACGAGCACGCGCCCGGCGGCCCCGCGGTGGTCGAGCAGGCGGCGCGCCCGCCAGCCCGCGGCCCACGTCCGCAGGACGGCCCACCAGAACAGCGCCGCCGCCGGGATCCCGACCTCGGCGACGAGCAGCAGGAACGAGTTGTGGACGGGGATCCACGACCCCGTCTGCGGTCCGACGACCGCCGTGTACCCGTTCGGGCCCGTGCCGGCGAACGGTGCCGCGTGCACCTGCCGGTACGCGTTCTCGAGGAGGGTGCCGCGCACGCCGCCCGCGGGGTCCTCCTCGAACCGGGACCACAGCGTGCCGGCGGCGAAGACGCCGCCGACCCCGATCCCCAGCAGCACGTTCAGGCGCAGCGAGCGGTGCGAGCGCGCGGGCAGCACCAGCGCCCACGTCGCCACGGCGAGGACCGTCGCGACGAGGTTCGCGCGGCCCTGGGCGAGCGCCAGCGGGACGAACGCGAGCACGATCGTGGCCGCGGCGGTCCGGCGGACGCCGCGGTCGCCCCGCTCCACGAGCAGCAGGCAGACCAGCACGACGATGAAGAGCATCTTGCCGAGCGTGTTCGGGTGGTTCGTCGTGCCGTTCACCCGGTCGCCCAGGATCGCCGCGTCGACGGGGGTCAGGAGCGCCGGCCGGAGGCCCGCCAGCTGCAGGGCCGCGAACAGGACCTGCAGCAGGACCACACCGAGCAGGACCAGCGCGAGGGCGCGGCGGCCCCGGTCCCCCAGCTCCCCCACGGCGGAGCCGACGTACCAGGCGACGACGCCGACCAGCAGCTGCAGCACCCCGGCCTGCACGGTGGGCGAGTCCGGCCACGTGCCCCACGCCAGCGCCACCACCATCGCGACGAAGCCGAGGAGCTGCCACGGCACGGACCCGCGGTGGCCCGTGAGCGCCCAGCCGACGCCGAGCGCGAGCACGACGACCGTGTACGTCCGGACCTCGGGCGCGGGTCCCGCGATGCCGACGTGGTACGCGTCCGAGCCGCCGACGAGCAGGACGGGTGCCAGGGCACAGCTCGCCACGACAGCGAGCCAGGTGGCCGCGCGGGGGCCGATCGCGAGCGCGAGCACCAGGAAGCCCAGCGCGCCGACCGCGAGCCCGGTGGTCCAGGTCAGGAGGTCCACGGCGTCCCCGTCCCGGCCAGGGCGAGCGCCGCCAGGACGCCCGGCACGGGGGCGAGCGCGCCCCAGCGGGCCACCGGCCCGACGGCACGCGCCACCGGACCGGGGCAGCGCGCGGCCGTGAGGCACGCCCCGACGACGGGCAGCACCGCGACCGCGACCGCGTACGCCACGGCCTGCTCGCTCGTCGTCCCGCCCGCGACGAGCGGCTGCGCGGCGAGGAGCACCGCGACGGCCGCCGCCGAGGACGCGGCGACGACGCCCGATCGCCCGCTGCGCAGCGCGAGCCCGCTCGTCGCGTAGTACGTCATGACCGACGGCAGGACGGTCGCCAGCGCGACCAGGCCCGCCACGCCGACCCGGGGGAAGGCGCCGACGAACGCGGGCGCGACGTGCGCACCGACCGCGACCGCCAGCCCCAGCGCGGCTCCGACCAGGGCGTACGCGCGGGCGTTGGCCGCCGCACGCGCCGCGAGCTCGTCGTCCGGCGCGCTCTGCACCCGGGCGGCGAGGATGGCGTGCAACGAGCCGCCCAGGGTCGCGCCGACCGTCACGACCAGCATGACCAGGTGCGCGGCGAGGAGATCGGCGGGGCTGCCCGTCGCGACAAGCCGCAACCCCTGCATCAGCACCGCGAACACCAGCAGGTGCGGCACGAGGACCGCCGCCGACCGGAGGAAGCGCACGTCGAGGTCCGACCGGCGCAGCGGCGCGGCGAGGCCTCGCGTGCGGTGGACGAGCGCGGCGAGGCCCGATGCCGCCACCACCAGCACCGCGAGCCCGGCGGACCGGGCACCCATCCCGGCCACGGTCGCGACCCACCAGGTGACGGGCAGCAGCGCCTGGCCGACCGCCGACCCGGCCATCAGGCCCCGGCGCCCCGTCAGCCGGGCGAGCTGGCAGCCCATGACCCCCGCGGCGACCGCGCCCGCCGCGAGCGCGGTCAGGCCGGCGACGCCCGTCGGCGCCCCCAGCGCTGCCGCGACGACCAGGACGCCGCCGACGGCGACCGCCGCACCGGAGACCCCCCACGCGAGCGTGACGTACGGCGACCAGGGCCCGCGCCGGAGCGGCGCCGCCCAGCCGCGAGCGAGGTTGGGCAGGAGGTACGCGACGCCGAGCGTGAGCGGGAGCGCGAGCACCGAGGACCAGCCGTAGGCCCGGACCGCGGGTGCCTGCGCCGCGGCGCTCGCGGTGGAGCCGAGGGCCCACCACCCGAGCAGCGCGGCGCCCGCGCCGAGCACCTGGATCGCGGCGAGCTGCCACGCCGACGCACGGTCGTGCTGCGGCCGGGCGTGCGGGGCGGCGAGCGGCGCGGGAGCCGCGACCGGGACGGTGGTCATGCGTCAGGCCGGACGCGCCGCGTGCACGATCGCGTCCACGGCGGGCCGGATCTCGTCGAACGACGCGCGGTAGGCGTCCGCGCCGCGCCCGTAGGGGTCGGCGACGTCGTCGTCGGCCGCGGCAGCCGCCGGGGCGAGCCCGCGCCGTCGCGCCGCGAGCGCGACGAGGGCCGCGAGCCGGCCCGCGACGTCGGTCCCCGGCAGATCCGCCGCGTCGATCGTGCCGACGACGCGCGCGAGCTCACGGAGCGTGAACGTCCGCCGGACGACGGACGGCTCGAGCTGCACCAGCGCCCGCCGGTGCTCGCGGGTCGCCGCCAGGACGAGGTCGGCGCGCCGGAGCTCGTCCTGCGTGACCTGCCGTGCCGCGAACGCGCCGCTCGGCACCCCCGCGTCGTCCAGCAGGCGCACCATCTCGGCGCTCACGGGCGCGCCGACCACCGCGGCCGTACCGGCCGACGCCACCACGACGTCGTCACCCGCACCCGCCGCGGCGAGCGCGTGCGCGAGCAGCCGCTCGACCGCCGGCGACCGGCAGATGTTCCCGGTGCAGACGGCCAGCACCCGCACGGCGCTCAGCCCCTCGCCCCGACGAGGCGGCGCCAGCGCGGCACCTCGGGCGTCGGCTCGTGGGGCGTGTAGTCGTAGTACGCGTACGCGTCGCGCGCCTTGCGCTCCTGCCCGTTGACCACGATGCCGAGCACCCGGGCGTCGACGGTCTGCAGCGCCGCGACCGAGTCCGCGAGCTGCTGCCGGTGCAGCTTCTGGACGCCGGCGACGAGCAGCGCGCCGCCCGTCACCTTCGCCAGGATCGCCGCATCGGTGACGGGGAGCAGCGGCGCGCCGTCGAGGATCACCAGGTCGTAGTCGCACGTCAGCTTCTCGAGCAGCTCCGCCATGAGCGGTGAGCCGAGCAGCTCGCTGGGGTTCGGCGGGATCTGCCCCGCGGGCAGGACGTCCAGCGTGCCGTCGCCCCAGGGCTGGACGACGTCCTGCACCTCGGCCTGCCCGATCAGCACCGTCGTGAGCCCGACCCCGCCCTCGAGCCCCATGTAGCGGGCGACCGCCGGGCGGCGCAGGTCGGCGTCGACGAGCAGCACCCGCGTCCCCGCGTCGGCGAGCGCGAGCGCGAGGTTGATCGAGGTCGACGACTTGCCCTCGCCCGGCAGCGACGACGTCACGACGACGGACCGCGGCCGGTCCGCGACGTTGAGGAACTGCACGTTGGTGCGCAGCCGGCGGAAGGACTCCGCGCGGTCGCTCAGGGGGTCGGACTGCACGACGAGCGGGCGGCTCGGGGCCTCGGCCTCGAACGGGATCGTCGCGACCACCGCCGCGCTGGTGACGCGCGCGACGTCGTCGGCGTCCCGCACGCGCGTGTCCAGCACCAGCCGCAGGATCGCCGTGCCCACCCCCAGCGCCAGCCCCAGCACGAGGCCGAGCGCCACGTTGAGGGCGATCCGCGGCGAGACCGGCGTGGTCGGCACCGCGGCCTGGCGGACCGTGGAGACCTTGACCGTCGAGCTCTGCGCCCCGAGCGGGGTCTCCAGCTCCGTGATCGTCGCGGCCAGCCGGGTGCCGATCGCGTCGGCGAGCGCGGCGGCGCGGGCCGGGTCGGTGTCGCGCGCGGTCACCGCGATGAGCGAGGTGTTCGTCGGCGAGCCGGCCGAGACGCGGTCCGCGACGTCGTCGACCTCCTCGTCCAGACCGAGCTCGGCCACGACGGGGTCGAGCACCAGCGGGCTCGTGACGAACTGCGTGTAGGACAGCACCTGCTGACGCGCGAAGTTCGCGCCCTGCAGGAGGTCGCCCGACGTGGTGCCGCCCTGCACCGCCACGTACAGCTGCGTCGTGGCGGCGTAGACGGGCGTCGCGACGAGCGACGCGGCCGCCGCGAGCGCGCCCACGACGAGCGTCAGCACGGCGACGGACAGCCAGTGCGTCCGGACCGCGGTCAGGTAGTCGCGCAGCCCCAGGGCGGGCGACTCGTCGTCACGTCCGGCACGGCCGGTGGCGGAGGCTCTCACACGTGCTCCGATCGGACGGTGCGGCCCGTTGCTGAGGACTGCTCACAGTCTGCGCGCGACGGGGGCGAGCGCCTCCGCGACCGCCGCGGCCCGCGCCCGCAGCACCACGGCGTGCTCGCCCAGCGACTCCGCGGTGCGGGCGGCGGCCCGGTCGTCGGGCACCTGGGCCACGTCGACGAACCGTGCCCGGTCACCCAGTGCGCTGAGGTAGTCGTCGTACTTGAACAGCGGCTCCTGGTGCGGCACGCCCGGGAAGGTGACCAGACGCGCGGGCGTGCCGAGCGCGTGGGCGAACACGAGGCCGTGCAGGCTCGACGTGGCCAGGAACGGTGCCGCGGCGATCCGGCGCGCGACCTCGAGCGGCGCCGCGTTGGGCAGCACGACGTCGTAGCCGCCCGCACGCATGCTCGCGAGCGCGCTGCGGGCGGGTGCCGAGCCCACCGCACCGAAGTGCGGCAGCACGAGCGGACGCCGCACCCGCGGCCCGACGCCGAGGTCCAGGCTCCCGACCACCAGGCCCGGGTCGCCGAGCACGGTGTCGTCGGGCAGGCCGAGCGCGTCCCGGGTGAGCGTGCCCCGCACCGCGAGCACCCGCTCGGCGGGCACCGTCCACGGCGTCGCCGGCGCGCCGCGCAGACCGCTGCCGAACACCCGCGCCTCGCTCCGCTCGCGGGCGTACACGGTCAGGATGGAGCCGATCCCGTACACGCGCGCCCGGGACGCGGCGGCCCAGCGCACGCGTGCACCGGTCAGCTCGCCCAGCGCGATCGCGCTGAACTCGTCGCCGAAGTTCGTCATCCGCGGCGTCTGCTGCGCCAGCATCCGGGCCCAGGCGCCACCGCGGCGCACGAGCTCGCCGGCCAGGGCGCGCGCCGACCGCGTCGGACGCCACCAGTAGAGGTCGATGCTCATGGGTCCGCCGGCTCAGCGGGCGCTGTCGCCGACGGCGACGACGGCCTTCGCGGTGCGGGCGAGGACCAGCAGGTCGCCGAGCGGGCTCCAGTTCTCGACGTAGCTCACGTCGAGCCGGATCGACTCCTCGGGGGAGAGCGCCGAGCGCCCCGACACCTGCCACAACCCGGTCATGCCGGGCTTCACGCGAAGCCGCCGGAACGCCGCGCGGTCGTACTGCGCGACCTCGGCCGCGATCTGCGGGCGCGGTCCGACGAGGCTCATCTCGCCCCGCAGGACGTTGACCAGCTGCGGGAGCTCGTCGATCGAGTACCGGCGGATGAACCGGCCCACGGGCGTCACGCGCGGGTCGTCGACCGGCTTGTAGAACAGGCCGACCTCCCGCCCCTCGGCCGCGAGCACCTCGGCCAGCCGCTGGTCGGCGCCCACCTGCATCGACCGGAACTTGAACATCGGGAACGGGGCGCCGTCCCGGCCGATCCGCTCCTGGCGGTAGAGCACCGGGCCCCGGCTGGTCAGGGCGACCAGTGCCGCGACGACGAGCAGGAGCGGCGCGAGCGCCACCGTCACCAGCGCGGCGCCGACCAGGTCGATCGCGGTCTTCACGGCGTACTTGGCCCCGGTGAACGTGGGTTCGTCGACGAAGACGAACGGCGTGCCGCTGACCGGCTGCAGGGTCACGCGCGGGCCGGCGACGTCGAGCAGCGCGACGGACAGCGCGAGGTCGATCCCCCGGCCCTCGAGGTCCCAGCCCAGCCGGCGCACCGTGTGGGCGGTGACCGCGTCCGATCCGGCGACGACGACCATGCTGGCGCCCAGCGCGGTGGTGACCGCGGCGACGTCGTCGAGCCCGCCGTGGACCGCGACACCGCGGACGCTCTCCCCCGGGTCGACCGCTCCGTGCGGGACGCACGCGCCGACGACGCGCAGCCCCGTGGCCCGCCCGTCCCCGACGAAGTCGACCATGCCGGCGACCTTCTCCCGCGGCCCGACGACGACGACGTCCGTGAGCTCGCGGCCGCGGGCCCGGGCGCGGTGCAGCACCTGCCGCACGACGTAGCGGTTGAGCGTGAGCAGGGCGATGCCGAGCGGGGCGGCCACGGCGACGTACGCACGGCCCACCTCCGCGTGCAGCAGGTAGGAGACGATCGCGACGAGGGCGAAGACCCGGGTCGTGACGCCGACGACCCGGGCGTACTCGGCGGGCCCGTGGCCCAGGATCCGGTGGTCCCGCGTGCGACCGAGCGCCAGCGCCGCGACCCAGCCGGCCGCCAGCGCCAGGGAGAACGCCGCGTAGGAGACGTGGACGCCGCGCGCGGCGGGCGCCACCTCGGCGACCAGCGACGCCGGTGCGGTGCCGGCCCGGACCGCGAGCGCCGCGCCGACGGCCAGGACCACGCACAGCGGGTCGGTGACCGCCAGCAGCCGGTTGGTCCGGCCTCGTCGGACCCGGACGCGGGGCGCCACCGACGCGGGCTCGTCGACGGCCGCCCGACGAGCCGGAGGTGCCGGGCGGGGCTGGGGCAGCACCCCGACCGGGGCGGCAGCGCGCGGCGGCGCCAGCAGCGCGGTGGCCTCGCTGGTGTCGATCGCCATGTCTCCCCGTCCCTCGCCGGCACGCGCGCCGGACTCCCGGCTCATCGGCAGGTCGGCCCGGAACTGAGGCGTACGGTCGGGACCGGCCGGCCCGATGACCGCGCGGCTCGCCGCCGGACCGTAGGCTGCGGGGGTGCCGATCGACCACGACCCGTCCCCGCCGGTGCAGGTGGACCTGGCCCGCGTGATGGTCGTCGGGTGCGCGCTGTGGGCGGTCGCGCTCGTCGTGTGCCTGGTGCTGGCGGCCACGGGGACGACGAGCTGGCTGCCGGTGGCGGTGTGCGCGACCGGTCTGGCGCTCGGCGGGCTCGGCTACCTCTGGGCGGTCCGGCACCGCTGAGGGCGGGCGCCGCGCGTCTCGTCGTACGGAGGAGGAGTCCCCTGCCCGGCCTCGGAACCGGGGTGGGCCGCTTGGACGGCGCTCAGGGGGTCAGCGGAGTCAGTTCTCCAGCGTGTCGTGCTGGACCTCGATGGCGTCGGTCGGGACGCACAGGGCCCAGACCGTCAGGTTGTCGGTGTACTCACCGTTGCCGAGGATGATCCAGCCGTCGAGCCGGTTCGCCTTGGGCTTCCCGGTCTCCCAGTCCATGCGCCCCGGGAACGAGGCGGTGACCGCGAAGTCGTTGTCGCCGGTGTGGCCCGCCTCGACGCCGCCCGCGATGGCGACGTACTGCTGCGAGGTCTCCTGGTCGTCCGCGCACGCGACCGTGGCGTCGCCGCCGCCGCCGTTCGTGTAGGTCAGCGAGCGGTAGATCGCGCCGGTGAGGCCGTCGCGGCCGTCGGCACCGTCCTTGCCGTCGACGCCGTCCTTGCCGTCGACGCCGTCCGTGCCGTTCAGACCGTCGGCACCGTCCTTGCCGTCGATCCCGTCCTTGCCGTCCAGGCCGTCGACACCGTTCTCGCCGTCGACACCGTTCTGGCCGTCGACACCGTTCTCGCCGTCGACACCGTCGACACCGTCGACGCCGTTCTGGCCGTCGGCACCGTTGTTGCCCTTGAGCGAGGTCTTGAGCGCCGACGCGAGGTCCCGGCCCTGGATCGTGCCGTCGGCGATGTCCCACGACCGCACGGTCTCGTTCTTGAGATCCGCCCCGGTGATCGTGCCGTCCGCGATGTCGCCGCCCGTGAGCAGGGCCCGGGCCGTCGCCGACGTCCCCCCGGCGACCACCAGGCCGCCGACCAGACCGAGACCGATGACCGCCGCGCTCACACGACCCTTGTGCGTGACCTGCATGTGTGCTCCTCCTCGTGTCGGGCCCGACGCCGGACGGAGCGCGGCCGCTCCCGGACCGGGACGCCGCTCTGGAGGACGCCGCTGTCGGGAGCCCGGCGCCGTCGGCGCGTCGAGCATCGCTGGGGCATCGGCAGCGACCTCACGGATCTGAGGAGTTCCGCGCGTCACGATCGAGTGATCTCGCGGTGGGCAAAGGACCCAAGGTTCGCGTTGGTGACGACTCCGCTCCGCCGGGTGGGTGACGGGAGCTCGCGGCCGGGTTGCCGACGGCAGCAGGCACGTCGGCGCACGCCCTCGCCGAACGCGCGGCCGGGCGGGTCAGTGCGCGTCGAGCGCCGTGTCGAGCAGCAGCTCGGCAGCCCGGTCCTCGTCGTCGAGCACCGCCTCGAGCGCGTACCGCAGGCCCCAGCGGCCCCCGGCCTGCGCCGCGGCCGCGGCGAGCCCGGCGAGCGTCGTCGCGTGCAGCCGCGGCTCGTCGCCGCCGTCCACCCACCACTCGACCGGGACGTGGTCGACCCGCAGGTCCTCGTGCTCGCACCACGTCGCGGGCAGGCCCGGCAGGAGGTCGCGCAGCACGTCCGGGAGCGGTGACTCGATCCCCTCGTCGCGCGTCACCGCACCCGCGGCCAGCTCGGAGACGCGCGGCAGGTCGAGCGCGCGGGCCAGCCGCAGGGCCTCGTCGTCGTCGCGTGCGGGAACCACGGCCGCGACGTCCGTGCGCTGCCACCACATCGGGCTGGCGGCGACGGCCGCGTCGTGCGCGGGCACGACGAGCACGCGCGATCGGCCGGGGCGGCCGACGAGCGCCGGCACCCGGTCGGGCGGCTCGTCGGGCTGCGCGTGCCGCCACACCTCCGCCGCCGCGGGCGCAGGCATCGGCCGGCCCGCCGGCCACGCGTCCAGCAGCTCCGTCCAGTCCTCGGGGGTCAGGTCCGCGGCCGACGCGACGCCGCCGAGCGCCTGCTGCGCCTGCGGGTCGGCGGCGGCGAGCACGGGCGGCGCGGGCGGCAGCAGGTCGGCGAGCGCGCCGGCGTCCCCGACGACGAAGCGCGCGGGCAGCCCCAGCGGGGAGCGCTCGCGCAGCCACCACGCGGCGTAGGACTGCGCCACCGCACCCCGGTCAGAGCGCACCGGCTCCAGCAGCGCGCGCCGCAGCGCCGGCTCGCCGGTCAGCAGCTCGAGCACTCCGGGCCACGCGTCGGTGGCGACCGCGTCCAGGTCCGCGACCGCGACGACGTCCCCCACGTACGCGCCGGGCCCGCAGCGCCGGCTCAGGTGGTCGAGGTACTCCGGCCACCCGTCGAGCGCCTGGACGACGAGTGCGCCCGGCGCGTCCTGCGCCGGCTCCTCGTCGGTCACGACCTCCGGCACCGTCACCGTGACGAGCTCCTCGCGGACGCCCGCGGCCACCAGCGCCGCGGCCCCCCAGCGCTCGACCTCCTCGGTCGCGACCGCGCTGAGCACGCGCTCGTCGAGCAGCCGGTGCGCCGGGGACCCGGGGAGCACCAGTCCGTCCGCCGGCGCGCGCTCGCCGTTCGCCGCGCGGACCGGCAGCAGCGCGAGCCACTCGCGCACGTCGTCCGGCAGCGCGTCCCACGCGCGCGTCGTCGGGGTCCAGCGCGAGGGGTCGCGCGGCGGCAGCGCGGCCCGCACCAGGGTGAGCACGGTGCCGGTGAGGTCGGTCGTCGCCTCGCCCGTGCTCGGGCCGCCGGCCGGCTCGTCGTCCTCGTCGTCCCACGCCAGCACGGCCTCGCGCACCGCGGGGAGCCGGAGCAGCCCCGGGGCGTCGGGCGCCTGCGCCCCGAGCCGCTCGAGCAGCGGGTGCGCGGCGGTCGGCTCGACCACGCGCACGCCCCAGGACGCCAGCGTCCCGACGGCGCCCGCGACCTCCCGCGCCACCTCGACCGGGACGACGACGGTGCCCCGGGCGCCGCGCACCACGCGCCCGTCGACGAGCGGGACCGGCAGGCCCCCGAGCGCCTCGAGCCCGGTCGGGTCGGTCGCGGCCAGCGCCTCGAGCGCGGTGTACAGCGCGGGCCAGTCGTCGTCGGCCGCCAGCTCCTCCACCAGGTCCGCCAGCCGGCGCACGTCCACGCCGAGCAGCCGTGCCTGCGTCTGCCGTCCCGGCGGCACGACGACGAGCGCCGCCACCCGCCGGCCGAGCTCCGCGAGCGCAGCACCGCCCGGCACGCCGTCCAGGGCGACCGCGCGCCGCCCGGCCACCAGGTCCGCGGCCATCCCCGCCGTCGGGTGCGCGGCCGTGCCGACGAGCGACGCGGGGGCCGTGCTCGCGGGGGCCGTGCTCCCGAGGGCCGTGCTCGCGAGGGGCGTGCTCGCCGGGGTCAGGAGCGGGGTCGCGGCGAGACGGTCCAGCAGGAGGGCGCGGAGCGCGGCGTCGAGCGCGGCCGCCGGCAGCGTCGTCGGGACCAGCCCGAGCGGGTCGCCGCCCGCGCGGGCGACGTGCTCCGCCAGCACGGCATAGGCGTCCGCGGCGTGCCGTAGCAGGGCGTCGGTCAGGGGCCCGGCGGCCACGCGACGGCGTGTGGGGTCCAGCGGCAGCGTCGCGACGAGCAGCGCCGGCAGGTCGAGCGGCTCGTCCGTCGGCGTCGGCGCGTGCACCACGCGGGGCGTGCTCGCCGGACGCTCGCCGAACAGGTCGGTCGTCGGGCCGGACGTAGGGAGGGCGCCGTCCGACGAGCGCGGCAGCGCCCAGGTGATGCGCCACGCCGTGGCGTCCCGCTCCTCGACGGGCCGGTCCACCAGGAGCTCCCGCGGGAGCTCACCCTGGGTCGTCGCGACGAACCAGCGCGACGCGACGTCCGCGACCCGCCGCGGCCCGCCGGCGGAGGTCAGGTCCTCGACGACGACCTCGGTCAGCCCGGGCAGCGCCAGCAGGAGCGCGTCGTCGACCGCGTCGAGCAGCGCGCGCACCTCGTCGGCCGCGACCTCGTCGCGCAGCTGCAGGACCACCGCCGTGTCGAAGCCCGACGGCGGCCGGCCCTCGGCCGGGTACGGCAGCCGCAGCGCGGGCAGCGACCCGTCGCGCCGCACCACCTCCTGCTCGAGCGCGGGGACGCCGGCGGCCGCCTCCTGGACGTCGCGCAGCGTGTCCCGCAGCGAGAAGCGGACGGCGCCGGTGGTCGAGAGCACGCCGACCTCGTCGGACACCGCGCGGACCGCCGCGAACCCGACGCCGAACCGGCCCACCACGCCACGGGCGGCCGGGTCCCGCTTCGCGGACGCGCGCATCGAGGACAGCGCCGCCACCCCCGCGGCGTCCAGGGGCGCGCCGGTGTTGGCGGCGACGAGCGTCGTGCCCTCGTCCGTGCGCGCGAGCCGCAGCAGCAGCCGGCCCGCCACGCCCGCGCGGACGGCCGCGTCGGCGGCGTTCTGCGCGAGCTCGACCACCACGCGGTCGCGGTAGTAGCCGCGCGCGTGGTCCTCCTCGGTGTTCGCGTCCTCGCGCAGGCGCGGGGGCGACGAGCGCCAGGTGCTCAGGACCGCCGCTCTCAGCGCGGCGGTGTCGAACGGGTCGAGCGTCACCGCTCCGGGTCGGGCGACGTCTCCGTCGCCTCGACGACGTCCTCGACCACGGGCTCGGGCTCGGGCGCGGGCTCGGGCGCGGGCTGCGCCGCGGCGGGCACGTCGACGAGCTCGACCCGCGTCTCGTCGATCAGCGGGTCCGGTGCTGGCCAGTCGCTCGCGGCGGGCTCGACGTCGGTCTCCGAGTGCGCGCCGCAGCCGTGGTCGTAGGAGACGACGCGACCGTCGTCGGGCGACCACTCGTTGACGCACACACCGAAGAGGTTGCCCAGCGGACCCTGCAGCGGGACCAGGAAGCCGCAGGTCTGGCACGCCGCCGCGGAGGCCAGCGCCCCGGCGCTCGTCGGGCCGCGCGAACCGCGGTACCAGCGCTCCGCGGCCTCGTCGATCCCCTGCGGCGAGAGCACACGGACGCGGGCCAGGGCGAGCTCGTCGATGGCGACCTCGTCGAGCTCGGGGTCCCCCGACGGCGTCCAGCCCGGCTCGAGGCGCGGGTCGTCGGCCCGGAACGGCAGGACGTCGCCGGGGCCGATGTCGCCCGGCTGCAGGCGCTCGGACCACGGGAGCCACGCGTTGCCCAGGATCGCGTCGTCGCCCGGGAGCAGCTCCGCCTCGCAGACCGTCGCGGTCCGGCCGCGCGGCACGCGGGCGACCGTGACGGTCCACTCCCAGCCGCGGTAGCCCTTCGCCAGGCACGCGAACCGGTGCGAGACCAGCCGCTCGCCCTCGACGACGACGCCCAGGTGCTCGCCCACGTCCGACGGGTCGAGGGCGATCTCGATCGCGACCTCGCGCGCGAGGTCGACGGCCGAGCCGAGCACGGCGTCCTTCGTCTTGGTGGCGGCGGCCATCTCAGCCCTCGAGCTCGTCGGCGACGGCGCGCAGCGCCTGGGCGTAGGCCTTGCCGCGCGCGGGCTCGGGGTAGCGCCCGCGGCGCAGGTCCCCGCTCACGCGGTCCAGGACCTTGATCAGGTCCTCGACGACGACCACCATCTCGTCCGGCTTGCGGCGCTGGGCCTTGGCGACCGAGGGCAGCGGGTCCAGCAGCTTGACGGACAGCGCCTGCGGGCCGCGCTTGCCGTCCGCGACGCCGAAGTCGACCTTGGTCCCTGGCTTGGGGGCGGTGACGCCCGCGGGCAGCGCCGAGGCGTGCAGGAAGACCTCGCCGCCGTCGTCGCCGGCGATGAACCCGAACCCGCGCTCGGTGTCGAACCACTTGACCTTGCCGGTAGGCACGGCGGACCCCTGTCGTGAGAAGTGCAACGTCAGGTCAAGGCTACCGGCCCCCGCACGACCATTCTGTCGGGCGGCTCGTCGGGCGGTCGCGTCGGGCGCCCGGCCCGCACGAGTCAGGTCTCAACGCGTCAGTCGTCCGGGAGTCAGACCTCGGCGAGGCGGTCGACGACGAGGGAGGCGAGGAGGGCTGCGCTCGTCGCGAGCGCGTCGTCGTGGAACCGGGCCTGGGGCGAGTGGTTGTACGGCGCGGTGTCCGGGTCCTCGCCCGGCAGGAGGGCGCTGACGAAGACGAACGCGCCCGGGACCTCCTGCAGCACGTAGGAGAAGTCCTCGCCGCCCGCCAGCGGCGCCGGCATGGTGACCCAGCGCTCGTCGCCCAGCAGCTCACGTGTCAGGCGCGCGGTCCGCTCGAGCTCGTGCGGGTCGTTGACCGTGACGGGGTAGCCACGCTTGTAGTCGACCTGGGCCGTCAGCCCGTGGGCCGCGGCGACGTGCTCGCACACCTCGCGCAGCCGCTCCGGAGCGGCCTCCCAGGTCGCCTGCGAGAACGTGCGGACCGTGATCTCGAGCGTCGCGGTGGACGGGATGATGTTGTTCGCCGTGCCCGCGTGGATCGAGCCCACGGTCACGACGACGGGGTCGAACACGTCGAAGCGACGCGTGACCATCGCCTGCAGCGCGAGGACGATCTCCGCCGCGACCGGCACCGGGTCCAGAGCCCGGTGCGGCGCCGACCCGTGGCCACCCGCGCCGTGCACCGTGACGACCACCGAGTCGGGTGCGGCCATGAGCGTGCCCGGCCGGCCCGCGACCACGCCGTGCGGCAGGAGCCCGGCCGAGACGTGCACGCCGTACGCGGCCACCACCCGCTCGCCCGCGGCTGCCAGCACGCCCTGCTCGATCATGATCTCCGCGCCGCCGTCGCCCTCCTCGCCCGGCTGGAACATCAGCACGACGTCGCCCGCGAGCTCGTCGCGGTGGGCGTGCAGCAGCCGCGCGGCACCGACGAGTCCGGCAACGTGCAGGTCGTGCCCGCACGCGTGCATGAGGCCGTCGTGCTCCGACGTGAACGGCTCGCCCGTCTGCTCGGTCACCGGCAGCGCGTCCATGTCGCCGCGCAGCAGCACGGCGGGTCCGGGCTTGCCACCGCGGAGCACCGCGGTCACCGAGCTCAGGCCGTCGCCGGTGCTGATCTCCAGGTCCAGGCCCGCCAGCGCCTCGAGCACCAGCGCCTGCGTGCGCGGCAGCTCCAGCCCCAGCTCCGGGACGCGGTGCAGCGCGTGCCGCAGCTCCACCAGCTCGGGCAGCATCGCGCGCGCCTCGTCGTGCAACGCCTTCACCTGGACCATCGCCACCTCCCAGTCGACCGGACCCCCATCCTGCCTCTCTCCCACCCCCGCGTGCGCCGGCGCCCTCCCGTCACTGCAGACATGCCTGCCGATCCCGCGCCGCAGCGGACCGAACCTGCGGCCATCCCTGCATCGACCGGGCGACGCCGCCGGAGCTCACCGAACCCGTGGTGGTGCGACACGCCGCACTCCTCACGGCGCGCCGCACAACCACGGGTTCAGCGAACGTCCGCACCGGGGTGCGGCAGCGCGCGGCGGGTCGGCGCAGGCGAGCACCACTCGTCGCGCTCGGCCGGGCACCGGATGGCGGGGTCGACAGCGGCCCGACCAGCGGGCGGGGGAATGTGGGTGGGGGGATCTGGGTGGGGACGCGGGGGTGGGGGCACGTATCGTGGTGCGGATGTCCTCGTTCACCGGGTTCCTGCGGTCGTCGTCCGACGAGCGCCTCGCCGCGCTGCTCGCGCGGCGGCCGGACCTGGCGTCGCCGTCCCCCGGGAACCTGACCTCGCTGGCCGTCCGCGCGACGGGACGCGCGAGCCTCGAGCGGGCCCTGGCCGGCGTCGACGCCGTGGTGCTGCAGGTGCTGGAGGCCGTCGTGGTCCTCGGTGGTGCGACGAGCGAGGACGTCCAGCGCGCGATCGCCGACGGCCCCGACGACGAGGTGCGGCGCGCGATCGAGGACGCCCTCACGCTCGCGCTCCTGCACACCGACGACGAGACCGGCGACAGCACCGGCGGCATCGCCCGCGACAGCAACAGCGACAGCACCCACGACAGCGTCCGCGACATCGCTGCCGCGGACGGGTCCAGGCGACCGGGCGTGCTGCACGCGGCGCCCGGGCTGGCGGAGCTGCTGGGGCCGCACCCCGCCGGGCTCGCGGTCGAGGTCGAGGCGTTGGTGGACCCCGTCGGGGGCGCGACCGCGGACAGCGTCGACGGCCCCGCCCGCGCGGTGCTCGACGCGCTGCTGTGGGGACCGCCGGTGGGACTCGCGCCGGCGCCCGGCACCCCCGCGGGGGACGCGGTCGCCGGGCTCGTCGCCCGCGGGCTGCTGGTGCGCGGCCAGGGGCGGCACGTGCTGCTGCCGGCCGCGGTCGCCCTGGACCTGCGCGGCGGTCGCACGCACCGCGGCGTGGCCGCGGCACCCGACCTCGCCGACGTCCCGCGGCGGCCCGCGGCCACCACCGCCGCAGAGTCCGCGAGCGCGGGCGAGCGGTTCGCGCGGCTCGTCGGACGCCTGCTGCGGCTGTGGGAGCAGACGGCGCCGGGCGTGCTGCGGGCCGGCGGGCTCGCGGTCCGGGACCTGCGGCGCACGGCGGCGGCGCTCGAGGTCACGGAGGACGAGGCGGCGCTCGTCGTCGAGCTCGCGTACGCGGCAGGGCTGGTCGCCCGCGACGACGAGGAGCCGGCGGCCTTCGCGCCGACCCCGGACGCGGACGCGTGGACCGCCCAGGACCTGCCCGACCGGTGGGTGGAGCTCGCCTCGGCCTGGCTGACGACGACGCGCACGCCCTGGCTCGTCGGGTCGCGCGACGAGCGCGGCTCGCTGATCGCCGCCCTCAACCCCGAGCTGACGCGGCCGTGGGCGCCGCGCCTGCGCCGCGCGGTGCTCGGCGTGCTGGCGCGCGCGGAGGGCGTGGCGCCGAGCGTGGACCAGGTGGTCGACGCGCTGGGCTGGGCCACGCCGCGCGCGGTGCCGCCACGCGCGAGCGTCGAGGCGGTGCTCACCGAGGCCGCGCGCGTGGGACTGCTCGGAGCGGGCGCGCTGAGCGAGGCCGGCCGCGCCCTGCTCGTGGCCGGCCGGGACAGCGGCGTCGACGGCGTCGCCGCGGCGTTCGCGAGCGGGCTCGCACCCGAGGTCGAGGACCTGCTGGTCCAAGGTGACCTCACCGGCATCGTCCCCGGCCGGCCGTCGGCCGCGCTCGAGGCGCTGATCGAGCGCACCGCCGTGGTCGAGTCGCGCGGTGGGGCGCTCACCGTCCGGTTCACGCCGGAGTCGGTCCGCGGTGCGCTGGACGACGGGCTCACGGCCGACGAGGTGCTCGAGCGGCTGGCCGGGCACGCGCGCGGCGGGCTGCCGCAGCCGCTCGAGTACCTGGTCCGCGACGCCGCCCGGCGGCACGGGCGCCTGCGCGCGGGCGCGGCCTCGTCGTACCTGCGGGCCGACGACCCCACCCTGCTGGCCGGGCTCGCGGACGACCCGCGCCTCGCCGGGCTCGGCCTGCTGCAGCTCGCACCGACCGTGCTGGCCGCGCAGGCGCCCACCCGCGAGGTGGTCGAGGCGCTGCGCGAGCACGGGCTCGCGCCCGTCGCGGAGACCCCGGACGGCCAGGTGCTCCACCTCGAGCGCACGGTCCGACGAGCACGACGGCGCGGCTCGCGCCGCGCGCACGCCCCGGTCACCACGCGAACCACCGACACGCTCGCGCTGGCGCGTCGGCTGCGCTCGTCGGACGACCGCCCCTCGCCCGTCACCACCGAGGCACCCGTCCCGCCGCCGGTGCGCGGAACAGCCGAGCCGGCCGACGCGTTGGCACTCCTGCGCGAGGCCGCCGCGGACCGGACCGCCGTGTGGGTCGAGCTCGTGGGCGCCGCGGGCCAGCCCGAGCGTCGGCTGCTGCGGCCGCTGCGCGTCGAGGGCGGACGGCTGCGTGCGGCCGACCCCGTCCGCGAGGCGGAGCTCACCGTCGTGGTGCACCGCATCGTCTCGGTCTCGCGCGCCGAGGACCCGACAACGGAGGACCTGTGACCGGACCCCTGATCGTGCAGAGCGACAAGACGCTGCTGCTCGAGGTCGACCACGACCAGGCGGAGGCCTGCCGCCGCGCGATCGCGCCGTTCGCCGAGCTCGAGCGCGCGCCGGAGCACGTCCACACCTACCGGCTCACGCCGCTGGGGCTGTGGAACGCCCGCGCCGCGGGGCACGACGCCGAGCAGGTCGTCGACGTGCTGCTCGAGTACAGCCGCTACCCCGTGCCGCACGCGCTGCTGGTCGACGTCGCGGAGACCATGGCCCGGTACGGCCGGCTGCAGCTGGTCCAGGACCCCGCCCACGGCCTGGTGCTGCACGCGCTCGACGCCGCAGTGCTCGCCGAGGTCATGCGCTCCAAGCGGACCGCCGGACTGCTGGGCGCGCGCGTGGGTGACCTCGACGTCGTCGTGCACCCGTCCGAGCGCGGGCACCTCAAGCAGGTCCTGCTCAAGCTCGGCTGGCCCGCGGAGGACCTGGCCGGCTACGTCGACGGCGAGGCGCACCCCATCGCGCTGGACACCGACGGCTGGTCCATGCGGCCCTACCAGCAGCAGGCGGTGGACGGGTTCTTCCACGGCGGGTCCGGCGTGGTGGTCCTGCCCTGCGGCGCGGGCAAGACGATCGTCGGCGCCGGGGCGATGGCGAAGTCCTCCACGACGACGCTGATCCTGGTCACCAACACGGTGTCCGCCCGGCAGTGGCGCGACGAGCTGGTGCGCCGCACGTCGCTGACCGAGGACGAGATCGGCGAGTACTCCGGTGCGCGCAAGGAGATCCGGCCGGTCACCATCGCCACCTACCAGGTGCTCACCACCCGGCGGAAGGGCGTCTACACGCACCTCGAGCTGCTCGACGCCCGCGACTGGGGGCTCGTCGTGTACGACGAGGTGCACCTGCTGCCCGCACCCATCTTCCGGATGACGGCGGACCTGCAGGCGCGTCGGCGGCTGGGCCTGACCGCGACGCTGGTGCGCGAGGACGGGCGGGAGGACGAGGTGTTCTCGCTCATCGGCCCCAAGCGGTTCGACGCGCCGTGGAAGGACATCGAGGCGCAGGGCTACATCGCGCCCGCGGAGTGCGTCGAGGTCCGCCTGACCCTGCCCGACGGCGACCGCATGGCGTACGCGACCGCCGAGCCGGAGGAGAAGTACCGGCTCGCGGCGACGGCGACCGGCAAGAACCGGGTGGTCGAGAAGCTCGTCGCGCGGCACGAGGGCGAGCCGACGCTGGTGATCGGCCAGTACCTCGACCAGCTCCACGAGCTCGCCGAGCACCTGGACGCCGACCTCATCACCGGGGAGACGACCGTCCGCGAGCGGCAGCGCCTGTTCGACGCGTTCCGCACGGGCGAGATCTCGAAGCTCGTCGTCTCCAAGGTCGCGAACTTCTCGATCGACCTGCCCGAGGCGTCCGTCGCGATCCAGGTCTCGGGCTCGTTCGGCTCGCGGCAGGAGGAGGCGCAGCGCCTCGGCCGCATCATGCGCCCCAAGGCGACCGGGCGGACGGCGCACTTCTACACGGTCGTCGCCCGGGACACGGTCGACCAGGAGTTCGCGGCCCACCGCCAGCGCTTCCTGGCGGAGCAGGGCTACGCCTACTCGATCACGGACGCCGAGGACCTCTAGCCCGGGCGGCGTGGGCAACTGCTCAGACGAGGCGCGCGCCGCCCGATCGGCAGGGAGCCCCACCCCGTCTCGCTCCAGGAGCCCTGCGTGCGCCTCGTCCCCTCCCTGCTCGCGACGCGTCCCCGCGTCGCCGCAGCCGTCACCATCGCCCTGGTCGGGCTGGCCGTCGCCGCACCCCCGGCGAGTGCCGTGCCCGTGCCCTCGCCGCCCGCGCTGACGGGTCCGTCCGCGGCTGTGCCGGTGGGCTCCCCGGTCGCCTTCACCGCGGTCTGCGCGGCGGTGCCGGACGTCGACCCGGCCGAGGTCCGCCTCCGGTGGGACTCGTCCGACGACATCAGCGTCTTCGGCACTCCCGAGCCGACGTCCTCGTCCGCCAGCGGCACGACGTTCCAGTTCACGCACACCTTCGTGCACGCGACGAGCAGCGGCTTCGTCGAGGCGCAGTGCCTCTACCCGGACGGCGACGGCCGGACCGTCTACTCGTACTGGGGCCTGACCGAGTTCCCGGTGCTCGCCGCGGTCGACGCCACGACGACCACGACGCTCACGCTCGGCACGCCGACGTCCTCCGGTGACCTCACCGGCTCGGTCTCCGTCGCGCCCACCAGCGGTGCGGGCACGCCGACCGGGACCGTGACGATCGCGGTCGACGGCCACGACGAGCAGACGCTCCTGATCTCGGCGGGGTCGATCCCCTTCACCCTCACCGGCCTGTCCGCGGGCAGCCACACCGTCACCGCCACGTACTCGGGCGCCGAGGGCTTCGCGTCCTCGACCGACACGCGCACGGTCGTCGTCAAGGCGGCGGTGTCGGTCAGCCTGGCCTTCCCGTGGCTGGTGTACTCCGGCGTCGACACGACGCTCGAGGTGATGGTGGTGAGCAGCATCGGCGGCGAGACCCCGACCGGCACCGTGGAGCTCCGCCACGGCGAGGGCGCCGTCCTCGGCACCGTCGCGCTCGTGGACGGCTTCGCCTCGCTCACGCTCGCGCCGACGACGGACCTCCACGACGTCGTCGCCGTGTACTCCGGCGACGCGACGTACGCCGACGGCACGTCGGCGCGCCATGACCTCGTGGTGCGGGAGATCCCGACGCCGACCGTCACGGTCGAGGCACCGACGACCGCGACGACCGCGGGCCTCACCGCGACCGTCACGGTCACGGGCGAGGAGGTCGGCATCGCCGCGCGGAGCGCCGGCCCCGAGGGCGACGTGCAGCTGATCATCCACGAGGTCGGCAAGGCGCCCGTCTCGGTCACCAACGGCACGCTCGTCGACGGCAGGGTCACCGTCACGACGGGCACGCTCCCGCCGGGCACCTACCGCCTCCTGGCCCACTACTCCGGCGCGCCCGGCAGCATGTTCCACCAGGCCGACTCGGCCGACCAGCCGCTCGTCGTCGCCGGGCCCGTGCCGCCGACCCCGACGCCGGACCCCGAGCCGACCCCCGACCCGGAGCCGACGCCCGACCCGGAGCCCACCCCGGACCCCGAGCCGACGCCCGAGCCCGCCGACCCGCGCGTCGAGCTCTCCGACGACACCGTGGTGGCCGGCTCGCCGGTCACGGTCGTCGCCCGCGGCTTCGAGGCCGGCGAGACCGTGACGTTCGCCCTGCGTGCGCCCCAGGTCGAGCTCGGCGACGCCACCGCGAGCACGGCGGGCGTGGCCACGGCCCGCGTCGTCCTGCCCGCCGACCTGCCGGCCGGCGAGCACGTCGTCGTCGCGACCGGTGCCACGTCCGGCCGCGTCGCCCGGGTGACGGTCACCGTCACCGCGGCCGCACCCGACGAGACCGGCGCGCCCGACGAGACCGGCGAGCCCGACGACGAGACCACGACCGACGACGCGGTCTCCGACGAGGGCGCCACGGACGACGAGCTGGCCGCGACCGGTGCGGCGAGCCGTGACCTCGTCGGCCTGGTCGCGCTGCTGCTCGTCGGCGGCGCCGTCCTGGTCGCAGCACCGCGCCTGCGCCGGCCGCGCGACTGACGGGCTCACGCCCGCCGAGCTCGTGACAGAACGGGCGAGCTCGTCACCTCGAGGTGACGAGCTCGCCCGTTCGTCATGAGGTTGCGCGCACCGCCGGCTGACGGCTCGCGCGCGGCGAACCCTTGCATCCGGGCGCGGCCCGCCGATGGGAGGGGACGAACCCCGCACCACCAGGAGGACGTCGTGTCGTCAGTCGCCGCGATCACGCAGCGGATGGCCGAGATTCAGTCGCTGGTCGCGCCGCTCGACGCGCGCCCGGCGTCGTCGGCGTCCGCCCTCGGCACCGCGACCCTCGCGGCCGGGCCGGCCACGGGCGCGGCCGCCACGTTCGACCAGGTGCTCGCCACGCAGACCGCCGGTGCGCAGGCGGCCTCCACCGCGCGCAACGCCGACGGCGTCCCGGTCGACCTGGCGCGCTACGGCAACGGCCGCATCCCGACGAGCGCGCTCGGCACCGTCGACGGCACGTCCTGGCAGATGTGGGCACCCGCGGCGGACGGCCTGTCCCAGCTCCTGGCCGCCGCGCGGCGCGACGGCGTCAGCATCGGCATCAACGACGCGTACCGCTCCTACGACGAGCAGGTCGACATGGTCCGCCGCAAGGGCCTGTACTCGCAGGGCGGCCTGGCCGCGGAGCCCGGCACCAGCCAGCACGGCTGGGGCCTGGCCGCGGACCTCCAGCTCGACGGCCGCGCCACGGCGTGGATGCAGGCCAACGCCGAGCGGTTCGGGTTCGAGCGCACGCTGTCCCGCGAGCCGTGGCACTGGGAGTACACGGGCTGATCAGCGCAGCGCGTACCAGCGGTTGCCGTAGCGGCGGGTGACGGTGCGCCCCTCGATCTCGGCGCGCTCGTCGAGGTGGTGCAGGACCGCCCAGCCCGCGCGGCGGGCGGACGCGTCGTCGTCCGCCTGGTAGCGGATCGTCACCCGCGCACGGCCGCGGACCACCTCGAGGTCGGACGCCTCGACGGTGACCAGGGTGCGGGCCAGGTCGACCGCGTCGGGCAGCAGCGCGGGCGCCGACGCGCCCGGCCGCAGCAGCCCGACGAACGCGCGGGCCCGGTAGGAGGGCACGTCAGCGGTCCGGCCGGGTCGAGGAGGGCACGCCCGAACCGTAACCGCCCGGTCGCCGCGCGTCCGCCCGCGGTCCACGCGGTCACGGCAGGATGACCCGATGCAGCTGCGCCGCGCCCTGGGCCTGCGTGACGCGGTCGTGATCGGGCTGGGATCGATGCTCGGCGCCGGGGTGTTCGCCGTGTTCGCGCCCGCCGCCGCGGCGGCGGGCACCGGCCTGCTCGTCGGGCTCGCGCTGGCTGCCGTGGTCGCGTACGCGAACGCGACCTCCACCGCGCAGCTCGCCGCGCAGCTGCCGACGTCGGGCGGCGCCTACGCGTACGGGCGCACGGTCCTGGGCCCCTGGTGGGGGTACGCGGCCGGCTGGTCCTTCCTGGTCGGCAAGACCGCGAGCTGCGCGGCGATGGCGCTGACCGCGGCGACCTACCTGGTCCCCGAGCCGTGGCAGCGGCCCGCGGCGGCCGCGGCGGTGGTCGTCCTGGTCCTCGTCGCCGACCGCGGCGTGACCCGCACGGCGCTCGTCGCGTCGGCGCTCCTGCTCGTCGTGCTCGTCGTCCTCGGTCTCGTGGTGTCGGCGGGCGCGTCCGCCGGCGCACCGGGGCGCCTCACCGGAGGCCCTCCGACGAGCGTGCGCGGGGTGCTCGAGTCGGCCGGGCTGCTCTTCTTCGCGTTCGCCGGCTACGCGCGGGTCGCGACGCTCGGCGAGGAGGTCCGGGAGCCGGCCCGCGTCATCCCGCGCGCGATCCAGCTCGCGCTGGGCGGCGCCGTGCTGGTCTACCTGGCCGTCGGGCTCGCCGTCCTGACGACGATCGGGCCGGCGGGCGCGGCGGCCTCGGCGTCACCGCTCGCCGACGTCGTCGACGCCGCCGGCTGGTCGTGGGCGGTGCCCGTCGTCGGCGTCGGCGCCGGGGCGGCCTCGCTCGGTGCGCTCCTCGCGCTGGTCGCCGGGATCGGCCGCACCTCGCTCGCCATGGCGCGTGCGGGCGACCTCCCGCGCGGCCTCGCGCGGGTCGACCCCGCGGCCCACGTCCCGGCCCGCGCCCAGCGGGTGCTCGGGCTCGTCGTCGTGACGCTGGTGCTGACGACGGACCTGACGGGCGCGATCGGGTTCTCGTCGTTCGGTGTGCTGACCTACTACCTGGTCGCCAACCTGGCAGCCTGGCGGCAGGAGCCGGAGCAGCGGCGCCGGCCGCGGTGGCTCCCGGCGCTGGGCGTCGCGGGGTGCGCGGTGCTGGCGCTCACCCTGCCGCCGTCCGCGGTCGTGGCGGGTGCCGCCGTGCTGCTGGTCGGGCTGCTGGGACGGCTCGTCGTGGTGCGGCGCCGAGCCGCGGGCGGACCCGCGTGAGCGCGGTTCAGGCGTCGACGGGCTGCGCGGCGCGCTCGCGCACCAGGGTGAGGAAGGACTCCGCGAGCACGGACCCGGTCGCGACCAGCTCCTCCTCGCGCGCCGCGTAGTCGGCCAGGACCGCGTCGGTGTTGACGGTCCCGTCCCAGACGGCCCAGTCGCGCAGGGTCGTCGTCGAGGCCTCGGGGTGGAACTGCACGCCCCACGCGGACCCGACGCGGAACGCCTGGTACGGGTACTGGTTCGACGAGGCGAGCCACACGCCGTCGGCGGGCAGGTCGACCACGGCGTCGGAGTGGAGCGTCGGCTGGGCCGTGACCTTGCGGTCACCGGCGCCGGGCAGGCCCGCGACGAGGGGGCCGACGAGCGCGTCGGACGCGGCCTCGGGGCGCCACCAGATGTCGACGACGCCGGCCTCGGGCCCCGGCGGGGGCGAGACCTGCACGCGGCCGCCGGTCGCGACGGCGAGGAGCTGCGCGCCCAGGCACACGCCGAGCGTGGGCACGCCGGACCGGGCGGCGTCGGCGAGCAGCGAGCGCAGCACGGGCAGCCAGTCGGCGGCCTCGTCGTCGTACGCGTTCATGTGCCCACCCAGCACGACGAGCCCGTCGCCCAGCGCACCGAGCGCGGGCACCGGCTCGCCGAGGTCGGCGCGCACGAGGGTGAGGTCGGCGGAGCTCCACCAGCCGGCGAACCGGTCCAGCGGGACGTCGGGGGAGCTCTGCACCACGGTGAGTCGAACGGTCACGTCCACCGACGGTACCCCCACCCGGACGCGTGTCCGAAACCCGCTGCTCAGGCGCTCGACGAGCAGCCGAGCGGCCGCCGGACCGGGGTCCTCGGGTGCCGGGAAGGTCCAGCGTGTGTCCAGGCGACTCCCAGGCAGGAGGGCCACGATGGGGGCATGAGCGCGAACCCGACCGAGGCCGAGGCCCGCCTGCTCGTCGTCGACGACGAGCCGAACATCCGCGAGCTGCTGGCGACCAGCCTGCGCTTCGCGGGCTTCGAGGTCCACGCCGCGGCCGACGGCGGCTCCGCCCTGCGCCTGGCCCGGGAGGTCGAGCCCGACCTGCTGGTGCTCGACGTGATGCTCCCGGACATGGACGGGTTCACCGTGACGCGCCGCCTGCGCGAGAAGGGCCAGCACATGCCCGTGCTGTTCCTGACCGCGCGCGACGACACCGCGGACAAGGTCCAGGGCCTGACGGTCGGTGGCGACGACTACGTCACCAAGCCGTTCAGCCTGGAGGAGGTCGTCGCCCGCATCCGCGCGATCCTGCGCCGCACCGCGCCCGGCGGGGACGACGAGGGCAACGTGATCACCTACGCCGACCTCGAGCTCGACGAGGACTCCCACGAGGTGCACCGCGCGGGTCAGGAGATCGACCTGTCGCCCACCGAGTTCAAGCTGCTGCGCTACCTCATGCTCAACGCCGGCCGCGTGCTGTCCAAGAGCCAGATCCTCGACCACGTGTGGCAGTACGACTGGGGCGGCGACGCCAACATCGTCGAGTCCTACATCTCCTACCTGCGCCGCAAGGTCGACTCGCTGACCGCCCCCGACGGCACCCGGCTGCCGCCGCTCATCCACACCAAGCGCGGGGTCGGCTACCTGCTGCGCGAGATGTCGTGACGACGCGCGACCCCGGCCCCGTCCCGCCCCCACCGCCCCGGCCCGCCGCGGCGGCCGCCCCGCCGACCGTCGAGCCGGGCATGGAACCGACGCCGGCGCCGGACGGGTCGCCGACGAGCGCGCGCGGCACCCGCACGGGTCCCGCCGGCGGCGTCGCGCGCTGGTGGTCCGGCGTCTCCCTCGTCGGGCGGCTCGTCGGCATCGCGACGGTCCTGCTGGCCGTCGGCCTGATCCTCACGGGCGTCACCGCCACGACGCTCCTGCAGCGCAACCTGGTCCAGCAGGTCGACGACAAGCTGCGCACCGAGGGCGTGCAGCTGGTCAACGCCTCGCTCAACAGCTACCAGGGCGAGGGGCCGCCCACGGACTACTTCGCCATCGTGACGCAGGCCGGCGAGACGTGGACGCTGTTCTCCCCGCGGCCGGACGTGCTCGACGAGAAGGGCACCCCGAAGCTGCCGTCGCTGACGTACGGACAGGCCGAGGCGCGCGGCGGCGAGCCGTACACCGTCTCGTCGGACACGGGCTCGTCGTGGCGGGCGGTCTCCTACCCCGTCGAGCAGGCGCGGGCCGTCGTGACGATCGCGCTGCCGCTCTCGGACGTCGCCGAGACCGTGCGCTCCATGGTCCTGGTGCTCCTGCTGTCCGGCGCCGTCATCCTGCTCGCGGGCGTGTTCGCCGGGCGGTGGGCGGTGCGCCGGTCGCTGCGGCCGCTCACCCACATCGAGAAGACCGCGGCCGCGTTCGCGGCGGGCGACTTCTCGCAGCGCGTGCCCGCGGCCCCCGCGAGCACCGAGGTCGGCCGGCTGGGCGAGGCGCTGAACGGGATGCTGGCGCAGATCGAGCAGGCGTTCGCGGTGCGCACCGCGTCGGAGGCGCGGATGCGCCGGTTCGTCGCCGACGCGTCGCACGAGCTGCGCACGCCGCTCGCGACCATCCGCGGCTACGGCGAGCTCTACCGGATGGGCGCGCTGACGACCACGGACCAGGTCGACGACACCATGGGCCGGATCGAGTCGTCCGCGACGCGCATGGGCGGGCTCGTCGAGGACCTGCTGTCGCTCGCGCGGCTCGACGAGAAGCGGCAGATGCGCCGCGCGCCGGTGGACCTCACGGTCGTCGCGGCCGACGCGGTGAGCGACCTGCACGCGCTCGACCCGTCCCGCACCGCGCGCCTGGTCCCGCTGGTCCCCGGCGGGCCGAGCGGGCCGGCGGTGGTCGAGGGCGACGAGGCGCACCTGCGTCAGGTGGTCGCCAACCTCGTCGGGAACGTCGTCCAGCACACGCCCGCGGGGACGGCGGTGGAGATCGCCGTGGGTCTCGCGGAGCAGCGGTCCGACGAGGCGTCGTCGGGTGGCTCGACGAGCGCGGCCACGGGCCCGGTGGCGGTCCCGGGACGGCAGGTCGGCGTCGTCGAGGTGCGGGACCACGGACCGGGCATCGACCCCGAGCACGCCGCGCGCGTGTTCGAGCGGTTCTACCGGGTCGACGCGTCGCGCGGCCGCGACTCGGGCGGCGCCGGCCTGGGCATGGCGATCGTCGCGGCGATCGTCACGGCGCACGACGGCCGGGTGGACCTGGCGCAGACGCCCGGCGGCGGCACCACGGTGCGCGTCGAGATCCCGACGTCCGGCGTGTCGGCGGGGCTCGCCGGACCGGAGCCGGAGATCTGACGAGCGGCCGTCCACAGGCACGCCGGGACGGACCGGTGGCCGCCGGGCCAGGGCTACCATGGCGCGTCCCTGTCGTCGTCGTGAGGTTCATCCATGGGCGTCCCAGACGCGCCGGCCTGGCTCCTGCCGGCCTTCGTCCGCAACGTCCAGGGGGCCGGCGCCACGGCCTCGACCGACGAGATCCGGGCCGCGGGTGAGCGCCTGCTGGAGCGGTGGTCCTCCCCGGGCCGCGAGTTCCACAACGTCAAGCACCTGGTCGACGTGCTGATGCGGGTCGACGAGCTGGACGAGGAGAGCCACGAGCCGCACCTGGTCCGTCTGGCCGGCTGGTACCACGGGGCGATCTTCGACTCCGCCGACCGCAAGGCGTACGCCAACCGCGGCGGCGAGGACGAGGCCGCGAGCGCCCGGATCGCCTACGACGAGCTGACCGGGCTGGGCGTGCCCGAGCCGCACGCGCAGCGCGTGCACGACCTGGTCAACGCCCTGGTGCGGCACAGCCCGGACCCGGCGGACGTGGACTGCGCGGTCCTGTGCGACGCGGACCTGGCCGTGCTCGCCACCGAGCCGCAGCGCTACAAGGCCTACCTGCACGACGTGCGGGCCGAGTACGCGCACCTGCCCGCCGAGGACTACGTGCGGGCGCGCGTCCGCATCCTGCACAAGCTGCTCGCGCGGCCGTCGCTGTTCTCCTCGCCCCTCGGCGCGGCGTGGGAGGAGCCGGCGCGGCAGAACGTGTCCGCCGAGCTGCAGCGCCTCGAGAAGGAGCTGACGAAGATCGACGAGCAGGCGGTCGAGCAGGGCGTGCAGGACGGCGTCGCGGGCGACGTCGACGACGTGGCGCCCGACGCCCGCCCGTGATCCTCGTCGACCCGCCGCTGTGGCCGCGCCACGGGCGGCTGTGGTCGCACCTGGTCAGTGACACCTCGCTCGAGGAGCTGCACGCCTTCGCCCGCCGCGCCGGCCTGCCGGAGCGCGCGTTCGACCGCGACCACTACGACGTGCCCGACGAGCGGCACGACGAGCTGGTCGCCGCCGGGGCCGTGGCGGTCGACACCCGGGAGCTGGTGCGCCGCCTGCGCGCGAGCGGCCTGCGCGTCCGCGCCCGCGACCGCCACTGACCCCCGCGCGTCAGGCCGCGGTCGGCGACGGGCGGCGTGACGTGAGCGCCAGGACGCCGACCAGCGCGACCACCGCCGCGACGCCGACGAGCCCCGCGACCCCGCCCGGGATCGACGCGACCTGGCCGTAGTCCGCGAACGGCGTCTCGAGCAGCGCGGCGCCGAACGTGTGGTCGAACCCCACGCGCTGCGCGGCCCACTCGAGCCCGTCCGGCGTCCCGACCGCGAGCGCGGACAGGCCCCCGGCGGTCACGACCGCCGCGACGCCGAGCGCGAGCGTCCCGCTGCGTGCGGCGGCGCCGCCGGCCTCCCGCCGGTCGAGCACGGCGAGCCCGGGCGCGAGGGCGGCGACCAGCGCGACCACGGCACCGGTGACCAGCGCTTCGCCGAGCCCGATCACGCCGTGCACGGGCACCATGGCCCCGGCGAGCTCCCCGATCCCGACTCCGGCGGTGCCACCGATCGCGTACAGCACCACGAACGCGAGCGCGGCGGCCGGGACGGACAGCAGCGCGCCGCCCGCGGCGGCGAGCGCGGCGCGGGCCCCGGGCGGCACCCGGTGGGCGAGCCGCTCGACGAGCCGCGCCCCGCCCCAGCCGACGAGCGTCCCCACCCCGGCCATGAGCAGCACGTTCACGCCGAGCGCGGTGATCCCCCCGTCGGCGAACAGCACCGCCTGCACCGCGAGCACGGCCGTCACGGCCAGGAACCCGAGCCACGGCCCGACGAGCGCGGCGGCGAGCGCCGCGCCGATCAGGTGCCCGCTCGTCCCGGAGGCCACCGGGTAGTTGACCATCTGTGCCGCGAACACGAACCCGGAGGTCGCCGCGGCCAGGACCAGCCGCTCGCGGGTCGCCTCGGCACGCGCGTGCCGGACGGCCTGGGTCAGGACGGCGCCGGCGACCACCGCCGTCGCGATGCTGGTGCCGGGGTCGATCACGTGGTCGGGGACGTGCATGGTGCGCTCCTGTCGTCGGTGCGGGTCGGTGGTCCGGGTCGGTCGTCGGTGAGGTGCGGGGAGGTGCGGTCGGGCGGTCGGCGGTCCGCGACCGCGTGAGCGCGCCAGCGGGTCAGGACCGGCCCGACGTCCGCGAGGTGGGCCGCGGTACCGACGGCCCGCGCGAGCGCCCCCGCCCCGGCGAGGTCGAGCACGACGACCCCTGGGTCGGTCCCGTCCGTCGCGGGCGCCGGCCGGACGCCGGCCAGCAGCACGGCGTCCACGACGCGCGCCGGGCCGAGCACGCCCGGCGCCGCGTGCCCGCCGGTCAGGTCGAGCTCCTCGACCAGGAGGTCCTCGCCCGCGTGCCGCGCGTGCGTCCGGGTGCGCAGCAGCCCGCCGCGCTGACCGTCGCGGCCGAGCACCAGGGTCTCGCGCAGCAGCGCGACGCCCTCGTCGTGCACGTCGAGCGAGGTGACGCGCGTGACGTCCGCACCGTCGGAGACGACGAACGGCAGCGCGTCCCACACGAGGCGGGCGCCCCGCCCGACGCTCACCGCAGCGGTCCAGGACGAGGCCTGCCCGCGCCCGTGGTAGGCCACCGTGCCGGACGTCTCGACGAGCTCGAGCGCGACGCCCTCGCCCACCCGGACGTCCACGTGGACGTGGTCGCCGCCCAGCAGGAGCGCGCCGGTGGCGACGAGCGCGACGACCGCGCCCTCGTCGGACTGCTCGAGGACGCGCGGCGCCACGTGGCCGGCGCGCAGCACGCACCGCACGCGGTCGCCCGCGCGCTCCACCTCCACCGTCGTCCGCACGCTCGTCGTCCTCCCGCTCGTCCTCGCGCCGTCAGGCGTGGCTGTGCACGTAGCCGCCGGCCGGGTTCTCCTCGTCGGCGTGGAAGTGCGGCGCCATCGGGCCGGGGTCCTGCGGGACGTGGGCGCCCGCGCGGTGGGCGGCGAGCATGACGCGCACCCAGTCCTTGAGCGTCTCGACCGACCCCGCGTCGTGCCGGGACAGCGCGAGCACCGGCCGGCCGTCGCGCGCGGCGGTCGCGTCCGCGACCATCTGCGCCACGTCGACGCCCACGTACGGGGACAGGTCCGTCTTGTTCACGACGAGCAGGTCCGCCCGGCCGATGCCCGGCCCGCCCTTGCGCGCGACGTCCCCGCCCCCGGCCACGTCGAGGACGAAGATCTGCGCGTCCACCAGGGCCGGGGAGAACGTGGCGGTGAGGTTGTCCCCGCCGGACTCGACCAGCACCACGTCCAGCGGCGCGAAGTCCTGCTCGAGGTCCTCCACGGCCATGAGGTTCGCGGTGACGTCGTCGCGGATGGCCGTGTGCGGGCACGCGCCCGTCTCGACGGCGCGGATGCGGTCCGGGTCCAGGACCCCCGCCGACCGCAGGAACCGTGCGTCCTCGTCGGTGTAGATGTCGTTGGTGATGACGCCGAGCTGCAGCTCGGCGCCCAGCTCGCGGCAGACCAGCGCGATGAGCGAGCTCTTCCCGGTCCCCACGGGCCCGGCGACGCCGAGCCGCAGCGATCGCGTCGCCGCGCCCGCGCCCTCACCGCCGAGCTCGCGGTCTGGGCCGGGAGCGACGGCCTCGTGGGTGTGCGGGCGACGGTGGTCGTGCGTGTTCTCAGGCACTGAAGAGCCTCTCTGTGCGGTGGGTGTGCTGCTGCGCCCACTCCTCGAGGAGCGGTGCGCCGGTGGCCGGGATGTCGGCGGGGTCGGTCAGGCGCGCGAGGGACGAGGCCATCTCCTCGATCAGCGGCGCGGCGGCCAGGACCCAGGCGGTCGCGTCGGCGGGGTCGACCGGCGCGAGCTTCAGGGTCGCGGAGGCGATGGTCTGCGCGTCGTCGTACCCGACGAGCTGCGCGACCTGGCGCCCGTCGAGCCCGACGCACGCGGCGACCACCCCGAGCACCACCGCCCGCGGCGGCTGCCCACGCTCCCCTCTGCCCCCGCGCACGCCCGCACCCTCGTCACCACCCGCGCCTGGGCGTTCACCGCGTCCACCTCCGCGCGGCCGGGTGGGGAGCGGGCCGAGGGGGAGCATCGCGGTGTCGAGGGCCAGGACCGCGGGGTGGGTCGGCCAGAGCCGGTGGGCGAGTCGCAGGTAGCCGCGGCCGAGGCGCTGGGAGGTCTCGCGCAGCGCGGGGCTCGGGGTGCGTGCCGCCCAGGCCCGCCACACCGACCGCAGCAGGGCGACGCGCTCGTCGGGCACGGTCAGCGCCGCGTGGCGCGCGACCACCGCGACGGCGGCCTCGGTGCGCGTCACCGTGGCGAGCCGTGCCGCGACGTACGCCGGCACGTCGCGCACCGGCATGCCGGCCAGCAGCGCCGGCTCGAGGCCCGCCGACTGCGTGTGGGCACCCGTGGGCAGGCGCGCGTCCGCGAGGAGCGCGAACAGGACGCCCGACGAGCCGGCGCTCGGACCGGCGACGTGACCGGTCATCAGAACATCGAGTACAGCTGCGCGAGTGGCAGCCGGTCGGCGGGGGCGGGGACGACGAACTCGCCGTCCACGGCGATCGCGAACGACTCGGGGTCGATCTCGATGCGCGGCAGGGCGTCGTTGAGCCGCATCTGGGCCTTGCCGACGTCACGCGTGCCGGCCAGGGGCAGGAGCGTCCGCCGCAGGCCCAGGCGGTCGGCCAGACCGTCCTCGAGCGCGGCGGGTGCGACGAACGTGACGGAGAGCTCCGGTGCGATCGCGTCCCCGAAAGCGGGCCGCAGGAGCACGGGCTGGGGCGAGGGGATCGACGCGTTCGGGTCGCCCAGCGCGCCCCACACCAGCGCGCCGCCCTTGAGCACCACCGAGGGCCGGATGCCGAAGAACTTGGGCTCCCACAGCACCAGGTCCGCGAGCTTGCCGGGTTCCACGGAGCCCACGTGGGCGTCGATGCCGTGCGCGATCGCGGGGTTGATCGTGTACTTGGCGACGTAGCGGCGGGCGCGCAGGTTGTCCGCCGGCTCACCGCCACCGAGCGCACCTCGTCGGGCCTTCATCACGTGCGCCACCTGCCACGTCCGCGTGACAACCTCGCCGATCCGGCCCATGGCCTGCGCGTCGGACGACGTGATCGACAGCGCCCCGAGGTCGTGCAGGACGTCCTCGGCGGCGATGGTCGTCGCGCGGATCCGGGACTCCGCGAACGCGAGGTCCTCGGGCACGTGCGGGTTGAGGTGGTGGCAGACCATGAGCATGTCGAGGTGCTCGGCCACGGTGTTGACCGTGTGCGGCAGCGTCGGGTTGGTCGAGCCGGGCACCACGTTCGGGTGCGACGCGACCGTCAGGATGTCCGGCGCGTGGCCGCCGCCCGCGCCCTCGGTGTGGAACGCGTGGATCCCGCGGCCCGCGATCGCCGCGAGCGTGGACTCGACGAACCCCGCCTCGTTCAGCGAGTCCGAGTGGAGCGCGACCTGCAGGCCCCAGCGGTCGGCCGCGCGCAGCGACGCGTCGAGCGCGGCGGGCGTGGAGCCCCAGTCCTCGTGCACCTTGTAGCCGGCCGCGCCCGCGAGCGCCTGCTCGTCGAGCGCCGCGTCGGACACCGTGTTGCCCTTGGCGAGCAGCAGCACGTTGACGGGGAGCGGGTCGAGCGCGCGGTGGATGGTGCCCAGGTGCCAGGCGCCCGGCGTCACCGTGGTCGCCTTGGAGCCCTCGGACGGACCCGTGCCGCCGCCGACGATCGTCGTCAGACCGGTCGCCAGCGCCTCGTGCACCTGCGACGGCGAGATCAGGTGCACGTGCGAGTCGATGCCGCCCGCGGTCAGGATCCTGCCCTCGCCGGAGATCACGTCCGTCGACGGGCCGATGTGCAGGTCGGGGTGCACGCCGTCGGCCACGTCCGGGTTGCCCGCGCGCCCCAGCGCGACGATCCGGCCGTCCCGGATGCCGACGTCGGCCCGGACCACGCCCCACCAGTCCAGCACCACGGCGTTGGTGATGACCGTGTCGAGGGCGCCCTGCGCGCGTGTCGTCGTGCCCTGCGCCATCGACTCCCGGATGGACTTGCCGCCGCCGAACACCGCCTCGTCACCGCCGAACGTGCGGTCCTCCGTCACCTCGATCCACAGGTCCGTGTCGCCGAGACGGACCTGGTCGCCCGTCGTGGGGCCGTACAGCGCGACGTAGCGCGCCCGCGAGATCTCGACCACGCGTCAGGCCTCCTCGTCCGACGAGCCGGGGGCCGACGGACCCGTGACCGGGCCCAGCGCCCCGTCGTCGGCCTTGCCCCGCTGGATCCCGGGGACGCGGCGCGCGCCCCGGATCGTGACCGCGGCGACGACGGCCGAGGCGCCCGGCTCGAACCGGCGGGAGGTGCCGGACGGCAGGTCCAGCCGGAAGCCGTGCGCCGCCACCCGGTCGAGCTCCAGCGCGCTGTTGGCGTCGGGCAGGTGCAGGTGGGAGCCGATCTGCACGGGGCGGTCGCCCGTGTTCGTCACGACGAGCGTGATCCGCTCGTGCGCGGCGCGGTCCGCGTTGAGGACCACCGTCTCGTGCTCCCGGCCGGGTGCCACGCGCACCGCGCCCGGGCCGCTCGTCGTCGTGCCTGCCATGGCCGCCCCCTACGCGATCGGCTCGTGGATGGTGACGAGCTTGCGCCCGTCCGGGAAGGTCGCCTCGACCTGGACGTCCGGGAGCATGTCCGCGACCCCGTCCATCACCTGGTCGCGGCCCAGGACCGAGCGCCCCTCGACCATGAGGTCCGGCACCGACCGGCCCTCGCGGGCGCGCTCGATGACCCACGTGGTCAGCAGCGCGACCGTCTCGGGGTAGTTGAGCCGCACGCCGCGGGCCAGGCGGTCGCGCGCGACCATGCCCGCGACGGACAGCAGCAGCTTCTCGGTGTCTCCGGGCGTCAGGTGCACGGCCCCTCCCTCGTCTCGTCGTCGGCGGCCGCGCCGCTCCCGCACCGGCGGACCGTCACAGCCCCACCGCCACCACGGCCAGCGCCTCACCGGGCGCGACCTGCTGCCCCGGCTCGACCAGGACCTCGACCACCCGGCCGTCGACCGGCACGGGAACCGCGAGCTCGAGCTTCATGGCCTCGAGCGCCACCAGCCGGTCGCCCGCGCGCACCCGCTCGCCGACGCGTGCCTCGACCCGCCACACCGAGCCGACCATCGGCGCCTCGACCAGCACGCAGCCCTCGGGGGCCCGGCGGACCGGCGCCGACAGCGGCGGGGTCGCGGCGTGCTCGTCGGGTGCGTCGAGCTCGCCGGCCTCCGCCCAGGCGGCCCGCTCGGCCGCGAACGTCGCCGCCCGCCGCGCGGTCACCCGCGCGATCTCGTCGTGCTCACGCGCCAGCGCCTCGCGGTGCTCCCGCGCGGAGAACCAGCCCTCCTCGACCTCCAGCGCTCCCCGGCCGGCGGCGAGCTCCTCGCGGACCCGCTGGAGCTCGTCCGCGGTCACGGGGTGCCAGACGATCCGGTCGAAGCAGCGCAGCAGCCACGGCACGCCGGGCTCGAACGGCTCGCGCTGCGCGTACCCGGACCACACCGGCACCGTCCGCCCGACGAGCTGGTACCCGCCCGGGGAGTCCATGCCGTACACGCACAGGTACTGGCCGCCGAGCCCGACCGTCCCCTCGGCCGTCCACGTCCGCGCCGGGTTGTACTTGGTGGTCAGCAGGCGGTGCCGCGGGTCGAGCGGGACCGCCAGCGGCGCGCCCAGGTAGACGTCGCCGAGCCCGAGCACCAGGTACTCCGCGGCGGCCATGGTCGCCAGCACCTCGTCGACGCTCGCGAGCCCGTTGACGCGGCGGACGAACTCCGCGTTCGACGGGAGCCACGGCGCGTGCGGCCGGACACCCGCGACGTAGCGGCCCACGGCCTCGTCGACGACGGGGTCGCCGAAGGCCAGCGGCAGGTGGACGCGCCGGGACGGGACGACGAGGTCGTCGGTGTGCGGCAGCGCGTGCTCGAGCTGGACCAGCACCCCGACGAGGCTGCGCACGGGCAGCAGCTCCGGGTCCACGTGCACGTGCAGGCTGCGCACGCCCGGCGTCACGTCGACGACGCCGACGAGCCCGTCCCGGACCCGGCCCCGCAACGCCTCGGCGAGGGCGTGAGCGCGCAGCCGCAGCCCCAGGTCGAGCACGGGCGCTCCGTACTCGACGAGCACGTTGTCGTCGCCGCCGCGCAGGTACACCACGCGCGGGCGGCCCACGGCGTCGTTCGCGTCGCCCGGCACCACGGCCAGCACGCCGTCGTCGCCGTCGGTCCCCGTCGCCAGCCCGGGCGGCAGGCACGCGGCGCCGCGCAGCCGGTCCTCGCGGCGCAGCCGGTCCGCCGTCCGCGTGGGCACCGCGTCGAGCCGGACGGTGTCACCGGGCCGGATCTGGCCCAGCTTCCACCGGTGCCCGGAGACCACGGTGACCGGGCACGCGAAGCCGCCGAGCGACGGCCCGTCCGGCCCCAGCAGGATCGGGGTGTCGCCGCTGAGGTTGAGGGCGCCGACCGAGTACGGCGTGTCGTGGACGTTCGACGGGTGCAGGCCGGCCTCGCCGCCGTCCGGCCGCGCCCAGCGCGGACGCGGCCCGGACAGCCGGATGCCCGTCCGGTTGGCGTGCGCCTGCACGCGCCACGTGGCGCCGAGCAGGGTGGTCATGTCCTCACGCGTGAGATGGTCCGGCGCCGGGTGCGGACCCTCCTGGACCGCGAGCCGCCACTGGTGCGTGAGCCGCGGGCGCTGCTCGGTCGGCACGGCGGCGGGCACGGGCGCTCCCGCGGGCGCCCGCCCGGGGACCAGGACGTCGCCGGGCGCGAGCGCGCGACCCGCCCCGCCGCCGAACCCGCCGAGCGTGAACGTCGCCGCGGAGCCGAGGTACGCGGGGACGTCGAGGCCGCCGCGCACCAGCACGTACGTCCGGAGCCCGGCGCCCTCCGGCGCCCCCACGTCGAGCACGCCCCCGGCGCGCACGGGCACGGGCTCCCACTGCGGCACCGCACGACCGTCGACGCTGACGGGTGCCGCGGCGCCCGTCACGCACACCGTCACCGCGTGGCTGAAGCGCAGCCGCGGGCCGGTCAGCGTGCACTCGAGCCCCGCCGCACCCTCGTCGTTCCCCAGTGCGCGGTTGCCCAGCCGGAAGGACAGGTCGTCCATCGGACCCGAGGGCGGGACGCCCACCTCCCACAGCCCGCGCCGGCCCGGCCAGTCCTGGACCGTCGTCATGTCACCGCCGCGCAGCACCTCGACCCACGGCTCGTCGTCCCGCACGTCCGCGAGCAGCCCGGTGTCCAGGGCACCGGCGAGCACGCGCTCGTCGGAGACCGCCGCGCGCAGCTGCGGCAGGTTCGTCGCGACGCCCTCGACACGCGTGACCGCGAGCGCGTCGCGGGCCCGCGCGAACGCCTGCGCGCGGTCCGCACCCGCGACGACGACCTTCGCCAGCAGCGGGTCCCAGTGCGGGGTCACCTGCTGGCCCGCCTCCGCCCAGCCGTCGACGCGCACCGGCGGCAGCGTGACGTGCGTCAGGGTCCCGGTGCTCGGCAGCCCCCCGCGCCGCGGGTCCTCCGCGTACACGCGGGCCTGCACGGCGTGCCCGGTCACCGCGAGCGCGTCCGGCACGCCGCGCAGCACGTCCTCGCCCGCGGCCTGCCGCAGCATCCACGCCACCAGATCGACGCCCGTGACCTCCTCGGTCACGGTGTGCTCGACCTGCAGCCGCGCGTTGACCTCGAGCAGTGCCGCCTCGCCCGGCCGGTCCAGGTCCAGCACGAACTCCACCGTGCCCGCGGAGCGGTAGCCGACCGAGGCGAGCACGTCGCGCGACCAGCCCGCGAGGCGGGACCGCAGGTCGTCGGGCAGCCCCGGCGCGGGCGCCTCCTCGAGGACCTTCTGGTGCCGCCGCTGCAGCGAGCAGTCGCGGTCGCCCAGCGTCACGACGCGGCCGCGACCGTCGCCGAACGCCTGGACCTCGACGTGCCGCGCACGCGTGACCAGACGCTCCAGGTACATCGTGGGGTTGCCGAACCGCTCGACCGCCGTCCGGCGCACGTCCTCGACCGCCGCGAGCAGGTCCTGCGCGCTCGCGCAGCGACGCAGGCCCAGGCCACCGCCACCCGCGACCGCCTTGAGCATCACCGGGTAGCCGATGGTCTCCGCCGCGGCGAGCGCGCCGTCGAGCGTCGTGACGAGGCCCGAGCCCGCGAGCACGGGCACGCCGGCCGCACGCGCCGCCTGCCGCGCCCGGAACTTGTCGCCGAACGTCGCCACCTGCTGCGGCGTCGGTCCGACGAGCGCGAGGCCCGCGGCCTCGACGTCCGCGGCGAACGCCGCGTCCTCGGACAGGAAGCCGTAGCCGGGGTGCACCGCGCTCGCGCCGGACCGCGCCGCCGCGGCCAGGACCAGCTCGGGCCGCAGGTACCCCTGCGGGTCCTCACCCAGGTGCACCACGTCGTCGGCCGCCCGCACGTGCGGCGCGGCCGCGTCAGGCCCGGTGCACAGCGCGACGGTCCGCCAGCCGCGCGCACGGGCGGTGCGCAGGACGCGCAGGGCGATCTCGCCGCGGTTCGCGACGAGCAGCGTGCGGTCCATCCGTGCCTCCCTCCCGCGCGTCCCTGGCGACGTGTCCGGGGCCGGCCGCAGCCTGCCCTCGAGAACCCTGCGACCTGCTGGTCTGGCTGTATACAACGAGGTATCCCGGAGCGTACGAACGTGATGTTTCGCCGCGGACCGCTCCCGATGAACGCCGCGTTACGCGCGACCGCGCGCCGCGCGGAGCGGTGGCGGGGCGCGGGTCCGCCCGCACGGACGGGCGACGGGGTCAGCCGAGGTCAGCCGGGGTCAACCGGGGTCAGCCGGCGAGGGCCATGCGCGTCATGGCGCTGGTGGCGCGCTCCATGACCACCTCGAGCGACTCGCCCACGTGCTTGTGCAGCGCGGTGAGCGCCTCCGGGAGGTGCCGGGCCAGCACGAGGTCGAGGATCTCGAGGTGCTCGGTGATCGTCGCGTCGATGCGCGAGGTCTCCACGAAGTCGTGCATCCGCACCGACCGGATCTTCTGGTTGACCGTCACCAGGGCGTCGGTCAGCTGCGCGTTGCCCGACGAGCGGGACAGGACCTGGTGGAACCGCTCGTCGACCTGGACGAAGCTCGCGTCGGGCTCGGGCGGCTCGTCGCGCAGCCGCTGCCAGACCTCGAGCTCGGCCCGCAGGGCGGCCTCGTCGTGCCGCACGGACGGGTTCTCGATGGCGCGCTGGATGCCGCGCAGCTCGAGCGTGATGCGCAGCTCGTAGAGGTTGCGCAGGTCCTCGAGGCTCGGCACCACGACGGCGTAGCCGAAGTCGGTGCGCTCCACCAGGCCGTCGGACAGCAGCCGGGACAGGGCCTCGCGCACCGGCGTGCGAGAGACCTCGAACGCCTTGCCGAGCTTGGGCTCGGTGAGCCGCTCCCGGGGGCTCACGCGGCCGTTGAGGATGTCGTCGCGCAGCCGCTGGTAGACCACCTCGCGCAGCGAGAGCCCGTCGGTCGGCGTCGCGGGATCCGTGGCGTCGGCCGCCGGCAGCGGACCCGTGCTCATGACCATGGAGCGTAGTCCTCCCGTCCCCCCGCACCCGTCTCACAACGCCATGGCCGCACGGACGTCACCCTCCTGCTCGACCCCGCCGGTGCCCTCGCTCGTGACCCGCCCGGACTCCAGCACGTAGTAGCGCTGGGCGGCGGCGAGGGCGAACCCCACGTGCTGCTCGACGAGCAGGACCGCGAGCCCGCCGCTCGTCGTCAGGCTGGTGATCGCGTCCTCGATCTCCTGGACCACGTTCGGCTGGATGCCCTCGGTCGGCTCGTCGAGGATCAGCACCTTCGGCCCGGTGACGAGCGCACGGGCGATGGCCAGCTGCTGCCGCTGACCGCCGGACAGCAGCCCGGCCCGGCGGCCCAGCAGCTCGCGCAGCGCCGGGAACAGGTCCAGCGACTCGTCGACCCGCCGCCGTCCGGCCGCGCCGGCCCCGTCGGCCACCAGCTGCAGGTTCTCGCGCGCGGTGAGCGTGCCGAAGGACTGCTGGCCCTGCGGCACGTACGCCAGGCCCGCTCGCACGCGCTGGTGCGGCCGCCAGCGCGTCACGTCCGTGCCGTCGAGCCGGACCGTCCCGCTGCGCACCGGCAGCAGGCCCACGGCGGCGCGCAGCAGCGTCGTCTTGCCCGCGCCGTTGTGACCCATCACCGCCGTCACGCTCTCGGTGTCGACCCGCACGTCCACGCCGTGCACCACGGCAGTGCGGCCGTACCCCACGTGCACCCCGGTCAGCTCCAGCATCACTGCACCTCCGTCGTGCCGGCCGCGTGGCCGCGGGCACCCGCGCCCCGGCCCAGGTACACCTCGACGACCTTCGGGTCCGCCTGCACCTCGGCCACCGTCCCCTCCGACAGCACCCGCCCCTGGTGCAGCACCGTGACGGAGGTCGCGAAGCTGCGCAGGAACTCCATGTCGTGCTCCACGACGACGACCGTGCGCTGCTCGCCGATGCGCTGGAGCAGCTGGCCCGTCTGCTCGCGCTCGGCCTGGCTCATGCCGGCGACGGGCTCGTCGAGCAGCAGCAGGCGGGCGTCCTGGACCAGCAGCATCCCGATCTCGAGCCACTGCTTCTGCCCGTGCGCCAGGACCCCGGCGGGGGCATCGGCGAGCGCGGTCAGGCCGATCGTCTCGAGCGCCGCCGCAACCTCGTCGGGCAGGCCCGAGCGGCGCCGCAGCATCGTGAGCGGCCCCCGGCCCGAGCCCGCGGCGATGTCGAGGTTCTGCACCACCGTGAGCTCGTCGAACACGCTCGCCGTCTGGAACGTGCGGCCCACCCCGGCCCGCACGATCGTGTGCGAGGGCCGGCCCACCAGCTCGGTGCCGCCGAACTGCACCGAGCCCGTGCACCGCGTGAGCCCGGTGATCGCGTCCACGATCGTCGTCTTGCCGGCGCCGTTGGGACCGATCAGGAACCGCAGGTCCCCCTGCGTGACCGTCAGGTCGACCCCGTCCACTGCGACGAACCCGTCGAACACGACCCGCAGGCCCCGCACCTCGAGGTAGTCGTGCCGGAACCGGGACCCGGGCGCCGCGATGACGGACTCGAGGGCCTGGGGGTCGAGCTGGAGCTCGGGCGTCACGCCCGTCTCGTCGTGCTGCGTCATGCCGTCCTCCCGGAGGTCGCGGGCTCGGGTGCGGGTTCGTCGGCGGCAGCGGGCTCCCCGGCGGGCTCGTCGGACCGGCGCCCGCGCCACCGCAGGCGCCCCAGCGTCGCGAACCCGTCCGGCAGGAAGGCGACCACGACGACGAACAGCGCGCCCAGGAAGTAGGTCCAGAACGACGGGAACCGCTCGGACAGGCTCGTCTCCGCCCAGGACACCGCGATCGAGCCGATCACCGGGCCGAGCAGCGTGGCGCGGCCGCCGATCGCGACGCCGACCAGGAAGGAGATCGACGGCACCACCCCGACGTCGGCGGGCGAGATGATCCCGACGATCGGCGCGAACAGCGCCCCGCCGATCGCCGCGAAGCCCGCGGCCACCGCGTAGGCGACCACCTTGGTCCGTGCGGGGTCGTAGCCCAGGAACCGCACGCGGTTCTCCTGGTCGCGGACCGCGACCAGGAGCTCGCCGTAGCGCGACCGCATGAGCAGCCGGACGACGAGCACCATCGCCAGCAGCACGCCCGCCGCGACGAAGTAGAGCATCCGCTTGTTCACGGGGTCGGACAGGTCGTACCCGAAGAAGGACCGGAACCCGTTGAGCCCGTTGGTCCCGCCCGTGACCTTCTGCTGGCCGATGAGGAGGATGACGAACGCGGCCGCGAGCGCCTGCGAGAGGATCGCGAAGTACGCGCCGCGCACGCGCCGCGTGAAGACCGCCCAGCCCAGGGCCGCCGCGAGGCCGGCCGGCAGCAGCAGGATCGCCAGGACCGTGACGACCGGGCTGCGGAACGGCTCCCACCAGCCCGGCACCGTGCCGTCGCCGTAGAGCAGCATGAAGTCCGGGACGCCGCCCGGGCCCGCGTCGGCGAGCTTGAGGTGCATCGCCATCAGGTAGCCGCCCAGGCCGAAGAACACGCCCTGGCCGAGCGTCAGCATCCCGCCGCGGCCCCAGGCCAGGCCGATCCCGACCGCGACCATCGCCAGGCAGCAGAACTTCGCGAGCAGGTTGAGCCGGAAGTCGGACAGGACAGCGGGGGCGAGGCCGAACAGCAGCAGCCCGGCGATGCCGACCCCGACGAGCAGGCGGGCGCGCTCGTGGCGCCACAGCGCGCTCATGCCAGGCTCCTGGTCCGGACCGAGACCAGCCCCTGCGGCCGGACCTGGAGGAAGGCCACGATGATGACGAACACCAGCACCTTCGCGATGCTCGCCGTGGTGGAGTACTCGATGCCCGCCTGCAGCAGGCCCAGGGCCGCCGCGGCGATCACCGCTCCCTTGAGCTGGCCGATGCCGCCGACGACCACGACGAGGAACGCGTCGACGATGTAGTTGGTCCCGAGCGTCGGCCCGATGGACCCGAGCAACGTCAGCGCGACGCCCGCGACCCCGGCGACGCCGGACCCGAGGAAGAACGTCAGACGGTCGGTGGCGCGCGTCGAGATGCCCGCAGTCTCGGCGAGGTCGCGGTTCACGACCGTGGCGCGGATCCGCCGGCCGAGCGGCGTGAGCTTCAGCGCCAGGGCCAGGGCGACGACGGCGAGCGTCGCCATCGCGAGGATGAACAGACGCGTCCTGGGCACCCCCACGCCGAGGACCTGCACCGCGCCCGAGAGCCAGGCCGGCGCGCGGACGTCCACGTTCGGGGCGCCGAAGACGTCGCGCGCCGCCTGCTGCAGCACCAGCGCGACACCGAACGTCACCAGCAGGGTGTCCAGCGGGCGGTGGTACATGCGGGAGATCAGCAGGACCTCGAGCAGCAGGCCCAGGAGCCCGCCGACCAGGAACCCGACCACGAGCGAGACCAGGAGCGAGACGCCCGCGTCCGCGATCACCTGCTGCACCACGTACGCGGTGTAGGCGCCGGCCATCATGAACTCGCCGTGCGCCATGTTGATGACGCCCATCTGGCCGAACGTCAGCGCGAGGCCGAGGGCCGCCAGCAGCAGCACCGACCCCAGGCTGAGCCCGGCGAACAGCTGAGAGACCAGGGTTTCCATGCACCCCGTCCTTCCTGCGCCCCTGCGGGCGCGCTCCCCCGCGAGCAGCGGGTGGGGCGGCGGCCCGGCGTCGGAGAGTCGCGCCGGGCCACCGCCGTCAGGGGTGGGTCAGGACAGGCCCTCGGCCCAGTCGTAGCCCTCGAGGAACGGGTCCGGCTCGATCGCGCCGTCGGACGACCACGCGGTGTAGATCAGGCCGTCCTCGGCGATCTTGCCGATCAGGGCGGTCTTGGCGATGTGGTGGTTCTCGCCGTTGACCGTGACGGTGCCCTCCGGGGCGTCGAAGGTGACGCCGTCGGCGTTGTCCTGGATGTCCCCGACCGCGAACGACTCGGCCTTCTCGACCATGCCCTTCCACAGGTAGAGCGAGGTGTAGGCCGCCTCCATCGGGTCGGACGTCACGCGCTCCTCGCCGTACTTGGCCTTGAACGCCGCGACGAACTTCTCGTTCTCGGGGCTCTCGACCGTCTGGTAGTAGTTCCAGGCCGTGAGCTGCCCGACGACGTTGTCGACGCCGATGCCGCCGACCTCCTCCTCGGCGATGGACACCGAGACGACCGGCGTCGTGTCCGCGGCGAGGCCGACGTTCTTGTACTCCTTGAAGAACGCGACGTTGGAGTCGCCGTTGAGCGTGTTGAACACCGCCTCGGCGCCGGACTGCTTGAGCTTGGTGACGATCGTCGAGAAGTCCGTGTGGCCCAGCGGCGCGTACTCCTCGCCGACGATCTCGATGCCGTTGGCCTTCGAGTAGGCGACGATCTCCTTGTTCGCGGTGCGCGGGAACACGTAGTCGGAGCCCACCAGGAACACCTTGGTGACGCCCTGCTCCTTGAGGTAGTCCATCGCGGGGATGATCTGCTGGTTCGTCGTCGCGCCCGTGTAGAAGATGTTCGGCGACGCCTCGAGGCCCTCGTACTGGACCGGGTAGAACAGCAGCGCGTCGTTGTCCTCGAACACCGGGAGCATCGCCTTGCGGGACGACGAGGTCCAGCCGCCGAAGACGGCCGCGACGCAGTCGGACTTGATGAGCTTCTCGGCCTTCTCCGCGAAGACGGTCGGCTCGGACGCGCCGTCCTCCGCCACCACCTCGAGCTGCTTGCCCATCACGCCGCCGGCGGCGTTGATCTCCTCGGCCGCCATGTCCAGCGCGTCCCGGACGGTCTGCTCCGAGATCGCCATGGTGCCGGACAGCGAGTTGAGGAAGCCGATCTTGACCGAGTCGCCGCTGGTGTCGACGCAGGACTCGGCGCCGCCCGTCGGGTCGGCCGCGGTGTCGTCGGTCTTGGCGCCGCACGCGGCGAGCGCGAGCGAGGCGACGAGCGCCCCTGCGGTGAGGGAGAGCGCGCGCGTGGTTCGGGTCGTTCTGGTCACCTGGGAACCCTTTCGGTGGGGCGGAGCTCGGGGTCGAGCTCACGGGGGGAACCGGACGGAGGCCCAGGTACGACGAGGCACCGCGCTGTGTCCCGAGGTGTATACATCCCTGTGCCCATGTCGCAGGACGCTAGGGACCGGGTGTTTCGGACAGCCGCCCCGGTGCGTGAACTCCGTGTTTCCAGGTGGTCCCGATCCGGTCACGCTGCACGTCGTGCCCCCCGCGACGGCCGTCCGCCGTACCTGCTCGTCGTGCTCGATACGCTGCCACCATGTCGTCCACGTCCCGGCGCACGCTCGACCAGTCCGCCAAGCTCCAGCACGTCCTGTACGAGATCCGGGGCGCGACGCTGACCGAGGCGGCACGGCTCGAGGCCGAGGGGCACGCCGTGCTCAAGCTCAACACGGGCAACCCCGCGGCGTTCGGGTTCGAGGCGCCGCACCAGATCGTGCGGGACGTGATCGCCGCCATCCCCACCGCGCACGGCTACTCGGAGTCGCAGGGCATCCTGTCCGCGCGCCGCGCCGTGGTGACGCGCTACGAGACCGAGCCCGGCTTCCCCGAGCTCGACGTCGAGGACGTCTACCTGGGCAACGGCGTCTCCGAGCTGATCACCATGACCATGCAGGCGCTGCTCGACGAGGGCGACGAGGTGCTGATCCCCTCGCCCGACTACCCGCTGTGGACCGCGATGACCTCGCTGTCGGACGGCAGGCCCGTGCACTACCGGTGCGACGAGTCCGCCGGCTGGGCGCCCGACCTCGAGCACCTCGAGTCCCTGATCACGCCGCGCACCAAGGCGCTCGTCGTCATCAACCCCAACAACCCGACCGGTGCCGTGTACCCGCGGGCCGTGCTCGAGGGCCTGGCGGACATCGCCCGGCGCCACAGCCTGCTGGTCCTGTCCGACGAGATCTACGACCGGATCCTGTTCGACGGTGCGACCCACACCCCGATGGCCACCGTCGCCCCCGACCTGCTGTGCCTCACGTTCAACGGGCTGTCCAAGACGTACCGCGTGGCCGGCTACCGCTCCGGCTGGATGGTCATCACCGGTCCGCGCGACCACGCGAAGGGCTTCCTGGAGGGCATCCAGCTGCTCGCGTCGACCCGGCTGTGCGCCAACGTGCCGGCCCAGCACGCGCTGCAGGCCGCGCTCGGCGGGGTGCAGTCGATCGAGGCGCTGATCGCCCCCGGCGGCCGGCTGCACGAGCAGCGGGACATCGCCTGGCGCGGCCTCACGTCGATCCCGGGCGTGACGTGCGTGCGCCCCGACGGCGCCCTGTACCTCTTCCCGCGCCTGGACCCCGAGGTCCACGAGATCCACGACGACGCCCGCCTGGTCTACGACCTCCTGGTCAGCGAGCACATCCTGCTGGTGCAGGGCACGGGCTTCAACTGGCCCGACCCGGACCACCTCCGCATCGTCACCCTCCCCGAGGCCCGGGTCCTGGCGGAGGCGGTCGAACGCCTGGGCAACTTCCTCTCCGGCTACCGCCAGTAACGCCCCCACCCCTCGCCCTCCCCGCCGAGGTCGTCAATCCGGTGCGAGAGCGCGCGTCACACCCGCGTTCTCGCACCGGAGCAACGCGCTCGGGTGCACTGTCCGCGGGCGGAGCATCCGGCCTAGGGTGGGCTCGTCACGCAGGGCGGCGCGGGGAGGACGGGATGAGCGGGTCCGACGAGCAGACCGGGCCGTACGCGGTGCTGCCCGAGCCGATCCGGCTCGACCAGACGAGCACCGGCGTCGAGCCCCCGCCGTTCCCGGAGCCCGAGGCGCTCCGCACCCCGCTGGCGGACATCCCGGCCTACGGCGGCTGAGCTCCCCGACCCGGCGCTTGAGCTCGTCACCCTGGTGCGAGAACGCGCGACGCACCCGCGCTCTCGCGCCGCGGTGACGAGCTCGCGGCGCTGCCGGCTGCGGGTACCGCCGGTCCGAGGTCAGGCGCCGAGGGCCGGGACCGGGCGAGCCGCGGCGACGACCGCGCGCGGGAGCACGCGGCCCAGACGGGCCAGGAGAAGGCGGTCGTCGTCGACGTCCTCCCGCACCACCCGGACCACGCGCCGCCCGGCCTCGACGATCGCGTCGTGCCGTCGCTTCTCCGCCATGAAGGCCCGGCGGTCGTCGTACTTGTCGCGGCCGTCGTACTCCGCGAGCACGCCGAACGTCGGCCAGCCCCAGTCGGTCCAGACCTCGCCCAGGTGCGTCAGCGTCCGCACCTGGGTGTCCGGACGAGGCAGACCCGCCCGCAGCACGACGAACCTGCTCGCCGACTCGTACGCCGACTCCGACCCGTCGTCGCCGAGCGCCGTCACTGCCCGGACCTTGGCGATGTGCCGGGCCCCGGCCGCCGCGAGGACCCGCTCCGCGAGAGCGGACGGCGCCAGCCCGGCGGCGAGCGCGCTGTCGGTGACGACCAGGCCGTCGAGCGGCGGCAGCACAGCGACGCAGTCCAGCACGGTCCGCGCCAGGGACGTCACCCGGACTCCCGCGACCTCCGCGATCTCGGCGCCGTCGATCGCGCTCGTGTGACGCGCGATCCCCCGGTCCCGGTCGCCGCCGGCCCGGCTCGGGTGCAGCAGGTGCACGCGCTCCGGCAGGCGCCAGAGCGTCAGGCCCCACAGCAGCGCGGCAGTCCCGTGCGAGAACACCACCGGCGCCCGTGACCCGTGCGCGACCGCGGCGACCGCCGCCAGTGCCCGACGCCGCGCCACCGCGAACGGGTCACCGCCCTCGACCGGCAGGTAGGCGCCGTGCCCGGCGCGCTCCCAGACTCCGGCCCGCACTTTCGACCGGGCCAACGCGCTCGTCGTGTCGGCCGCGCGGTGCACCAGCGGCAGCCGCTCGACCGGCTGCGGCACGGGTGCCCCTGGTCTGCGCGACATGACCGCAGCATGCCGCCTGCACCCGCCCCACGGGAGACGCCCTGTGGACAGCCGGGAGACACCCGCGCCGCCGATCCGTCGAGCTCGTCGACCGGGGGCGAGAGCGCGGGGCTGGGCCGCGCTCTCGCACCGCACCGACGACCTCGGCGATGTGGTCGGCGGGTGGGGACGGCGAACGGGCCGGTCACCGAGGTGACCGGCCCGTTCGGGTCCTCAGCGGCCGTCAGGCCGCGCGGGGGTGGCTCAGAAGCCGCCGCCGAAGTCCTCGCCACCGCCGGCGGGGACCGCGGGGGCCTTCTCCGGCTTGTCGGCCACGACGGCCTCGGTGGTGAGGAACAGCGCCGCGATGGACGCGGCGTTCTGCAGCGCGGAGCGCGTGACCTTGACCGGGTCGTTGACGCCCGCGGCCAGCAGGTCCTCGTACTCGTTGGTCGCGGCGTTCAGGCCGTGACCGGTCGGCAGGTTGCGGACCTTCTCCGCCACGACGCCGCCCTCGAGACCGGCGTTGACCGCGATCTGCTTGAGCGGGGCCTCGATCGCGAGCTTGACGATCTGCGCACCGGTCGCCTCGTCGCCCGTGAGCTCGAGACCCTCGAACGCCGACTTGCCGGCCTGGATGAGCGCCACACCACCACCGGCGACGATGCCCTCCTCGACGGCCGCCTTCGCGTTGCGCACGGCGTCCTCGATGCGGTGCTTGCGCTCCTTGAGCTCGACCTCGGTGGCCGCGCCCGCCTTGATGACGGCCACGCCGCCGGCGAGCTTGGCGAGGCGCTCCTGCAGCTTCTCGCGGTCGTAGTCCGAGTCCGAGTTCTCGATCTCGGCACGGATCTGCGCCACGCGACCGGCGATCTGCGACGCCTCGCCGGCGCCCTCGACGATCGTGGTCTCGTCCTTGGTGACGACGACCTTGCGCGCCTGGCCGAGGACCTCGAGGCCCACGGTGTCGAGCTTGAGGCCGACGGTCTCCGAGACGACCTGGCCACCGGTGAGGATGGCCATGTCCTGCAGCATCGCCTTGCGGCGGTCGCCGAAGCCCGGCGCCTTGACGGCGATCGAGCGGAAGACGCCCTTGAGCTTGTTCACGACGAGCGTGGCCAGGGCCTCGCCCTCGATGTCCTCGGCGACGATGAAGAGCGGCTTGCCGGACTGGATGACCTTCTCCAGCAGCGGCAGCAGGTCCTTGACGTTCGAGATCTTCGACTCGACGAGCAGGACGTACGCGTCCTCCAGGACGGCCTCCTGGCGCTCCGGGTCGGTGACGAAGTACGCCGACAGGAAGCCCTTGTCGAAGCGCATGCCCTCGGTCAGCTCGAGCTCGAGGCCCAGCGCGCTGGACTCCTCGACCGTGATGACGCCTTCCTTGCCGACCTTGTCGAGCGCCTCGGCGATGAGCTCGCCGATGGCGGTGTCGCCGGCGGAGATGGCGGCCGTGGCGGCGATCTCCTCCTTGGTCTCGACCTCCTTGGCCTGAGCCAGGAGCTGGGCGGTGACGGCGTCGACGGCCTTCTCGATGCCCTTCTTCAGGGCGATCGGGTTGGCGCCGGCCGCGACGTTGCGCAGGCCCTCGCGCACGAGCGCCTGGGCGAGCACGGTGGCGGTGGTGGTGCCGTCGCCCGCGACGTCGTCCGTCTTCTTGGCGACCTCCTTGACGAGCTCCGCGCCGATCTTCTCGTACGGGTCGTCGAGGTCGATCTCCTTGGCGATGGACACGCCGTCGTTGGTGATCGTGGGCGCGCCCCACTTCTTGTCCAGCACGACGTTGCGACCCTTGGGGCCGAGCGTGACCTTCACGGTGTCGGCGAGGACGTTCAGTCCACGCTCGATGCCGCGACGGGCCTCCTCGTTGAAGGCAATGATCTTGGCCATGTGGCGAGCGATCCTTCGTTGGGTTGGGTTCGGCCGACGAGCGCCCGCGACGGACGACGACGAGCCGCGCGGTCTTGTCCCGCTGGCCCGCCGTCTCACCCGGACGGCCTGGGTGGTTCTGTCACTCTCCACCGGAGAGTGCTAAGTCAATGGTTAGCACTCGACCCCCCAGAGTGCAAGGCGCGCGCCCGGTACTGTTCCCCCGTGCCCGGTGACGACGCCCGCACCGCCCGGCGGGTGCGCCGGGCGGCCCTGTGCGCCGCCGTCGCGACGGGCGCGCTCGTCGCCGCCGCGCTCCCCGTCACGTTCCCGGCCGGGGCGTCGCTCGCGGACGCGCGCGCCGCGGCGCCGGAGGGCGCACCGGCCCGGTACGCGACGGTCGAGCTGGACCAGGCGGGAGTCGGCATCGCGCCCGACGGGTCCGTGGTCGAGATCCCCGTGGGCGAGCCGGCGACGTTCCTGCCGGGCACGCGCGTCCTCGACCCGCGCGCCGGCAACTTCGCCGCGGTGCTCGACGGCCGCGAGACCGCGCCCGGGCTCGCCGCGGCCCGGGCGCTCGCCGCCGAGCAGCGCGCCTGGCTCGGCTCGGGCACCGTGCCCGGCGGCGACGGCCCGTACGCGGACCTCGCCCGGACCGCGCTGCTCGACCTGCGCACGCTCGTCCTGCCCGGGGGCGCCGCCGTCGCCGGCTGGTCCCCGTACTGGCGCTACGTCTGGCCGCGCGACGCCGCGTTCGCCGCGGTCGCGCTCGCCCGCACCGGGCACGTCGACGACGCGGTGGCGGTCCTGGGCTTCCTCGCGCGGGCCCAGGAGAGCGACGGCGGCTTCGAGGCGCGCTACCTGCCGGACGGCTCCGGGCCGCCCGACGACCGCGCGCGGCAGACCGACGGCAGGGGCTGGGCCATGTGGGCGGCGGGCGAGGTGCTCGCCGAGCTGCCCGCGGCCGACGCCGGCACGCGCCTCCTGCGGCGCACGGTCGCGCTGGAGCTCGCACCGCTGGTGGCACGGGCGCTGGACGGCACGGTCGCGCTGCTCGGCTCGGACGGGCTCCCGCCCGCGTCGCCCGACTACTGGGAGCGGAGCGAGCACCGGCTCACGCTCGGCACCGCCGCGCCGCTGGTGGCGGGGCTCGAGCAGGCGGCGGACGTCCTCGCCGCCGCGGGCGACGACGAGCGCGCGGCGACCGCGCGGCAGGCAGCGGACGCCGCGCGGACGGCCACGGTCGCGGCGTTCGCGCCCGGGGGCTTCGCGCGGTACGCCGAGGGCGGCAGCCGCGACGCGGCGACGGCGTTCGTCCTCGCCCCGTTCTGGGGGACCCCGGCGCCGGGTGCGCACGACGCGTGGCTCGCCTCCGCGGTCGAGATGCGCCGCCCCCTGGGCCTGGCCCCGGCGGGCGAGTGGCGCGACGACGGCATCACGTGGACCCCGCAGACCTCGCTCTACGCGTGGGTCGCGGCGGAGAACGGCGACGACGAGGCCGCGCGCGCGTGGCTCGACACGATCGCGACCCACCGCACCTCGGTGGGGGCGATCCCCGAGAAGGTGCTCGCCGACGGCAGCCCGGCCGCGGTCGCCCCGCTGTCCTGGAGCTCGGCGAACGTGCTGCTCGCGCTCGACGCCCTGGAGCGCTGACCGGTCCGGTGCCGCCGGGCGGTCCGGTGCCGCCGTGCGGTCCGCGCCGCCGGCGTCAGGCCGGGCGCACCTGCTCGGCCTGCGGGCCCTTGGCGCCCTGACCGAGCTCGAACTCGACCGCCTGACCCTCTTCGAGGGTGCGGTACCCGTCCACCTGGATCGCGCTGAAGTGGACGAACAGGTCCGCCCCGCCGGCGTCCGGCGTGATGAAGCCGTAGCCCTTCTCCGCGTTGAACCACTTGACCGTGCCCTGGGCCATGCGTGCGCTCCCTCTGCCGGGTCCCGCTTCCGGTGCCGCGCCGCTGCGCGGTGCGCCGAGCCTAGTGGGACCGAGGGTCGGGAGGGGAGGCCGGAGGGTCAGGAAGGAAGGGCCTCGGTGAGGACGACGACGATGCCGGAGCCGGCCTGCGCGGCGTCGAGGGTCACGGTCGTGAGCCCCAGCGTCGAGGCGACGAGCTCGGCGGTCCCCGCCTGGTCCTCGGTCGCGTAGTAGACGGTCGAGGTGGCCGGGGCGGTGCCGGAGAAGTTGTCGGCCGTCACGCTCGTGAACCCGGCCTCGGTGAGCTGGCCGGCGCCCGCGCCCGCGAGGCCCTGGATCCCCGCGCCGTTGTAGACGGTCACGGGCGTCGACAGGTCCGCCTCGGCGGTCGGCGTCGTCTCCTCGTCGGCCGGCTCGGACGTCTCGTCGGCAGGCTCGCTGGCCTCGTCGGACGGCTCCTCGCTCGCCCCGCCGGTCGCGGCCGAGGTGGGCGCGCTCGTCGTCGTCGGTGCCGCGGCCGAGCCGTCGTCCGTGCTCTGGTCACGCGACGCGAACGTGACGATCGCGTAGGCGAGCAGCGGCGCGATGACCAGGACCGCCACGAACGGCCACCACCGGCTCCACGCCGAGCGCGGTGCCCGGTGCACCCCACGGGGGGCCGTGGGGTCGGGTGGGGCGTCGAACTCGTCGTCCGGGTACGGGTAGTCGGCCTTGCTCACGGGACGAAGGCTATCCGGCCTGGCAGGGTGCTCCCGCCACGCGGGCCGACGGGCGTGTCAGGCGGCCGTGTCAGGCGGCCGTGTCAGGCGGCCGTGTCAGCCGGAGGGGTCAGCCGTCGACGCCGAGGCGACGCGCGGTGCGGGCGCGCTGGCGCGACGAGCGCATGCGGCGCAGCCGCTTGACCAGCATCGGGTCGTGCGCCAGGGCCGCCGGGTCGTCGATCAGGGCGTTGAGCACCTGGTAGTACCGCGTGGCCGAGAGGTCGAACAGCTCGCGGATCGCCTGCTCCTTGGCGCCGGCGTACTTCCACCACTGCCGCTCGAACGCGAGGATCGCGGCGTCCCGCTCGGTCAGCCCCTCGCCCGCCGTCGCGGCTGCCGGCGTGGCGTCCGGCGCGGTCGACGGACCCAGCGGCGTCGGGAAGGTCGCGGCGGTCATGGCGGCCATCGTAGGCCCGGAACCACACCCGTGTCATTCGCCTCGGCGGGTGGTCGGCGGACGGCCGAGGAGCGTGCGCGAGCGGGTAGGGCGATGTCCCGTGCCGGCCGTACCGGCGCGCAGTAGGGTCCCGGACGTGATCACCTCCACGGCGCCGCTGGACTCGGTGATGGCCCCCGACTGGGCCCGGGCGCTCGACCCCGTGGCCGACCACGTGCACGCGGCCGGCCGGTTCCTGCGCGAGGAGGTCGCGGCGGGCCGCGAGTACCTGCCCGCGCCCGACGCGATCCTGCGGGCGTTCGCGCGGCCGATGGCCGACGTGCGCGTGCTCGTCGTCGGGCAGGACCCCTACCCGACGCCCGGGCACCCGATGGGACTGTCCTTCTCCGTCCAGCCCGACGTGCGGCCGCTGCCGCGCTCGCTCGAGAACATCTTCACCGAGCTCGTCACGGACCTGGGCGTCGAGCGCCCGACGTGCGGCGACCTCACGCCGTGGGCGGACCAGGGCGTGATGCTGCTCAACCGGGTGCTCACGGTGCGTCCCGGGGCGCCGGCGTCGCACCGGGGCAAGGGCTGGGAGGCGGTGACGGACCGCGCGATCGCCGCGCTGGTGGAGCGCGGCGGCCCGCTGGTCGCGATCCTGTGGGGCCGCGACGCGCAGTCCCTCAAGCCCGCGCTGGGCGCCGTGCCGACCGTCGAGTCCGCGCACCCCAGCCCCCTGTCCGCGTACCGCGGCTTCCTGGGCTCGCGCCCGTTCTCGCGCGTCGACGAGCTCCTGGTGGCCCAGGGCGGCACGCCCGTGGACTGGCGCCTGCCCTGAGGCCACGGGTCGGGGTCAGGGCCGGCAGACCGGCGACGACGAGCGCGGGGTGTCGAGCGTGAGGTAGACCCCGGGCGTCTCGCCGAGGTTGGGGGCCAGGACCCCGGTGACGCGCGGCAGCGCGGAGCACGCCGAGGTGACGGTGCCGCCGTTGTTCACCGCGGCGACGCCGGCGCCCGCCCAGGACCAGCTCGGGTCGGCAGGGTCGGGCAGCAGCAGGTCGAACGCGATCCGCTGGTCGGCGCCGATCCCCGGTGCGGAGAAGCTCGCGTAGGCGTGGCCCGCCATCGCGCCCGCGCCCGCCGGCCAGACCTCGACGCGCACGCTGCCGTCCAGGACGGTGCAGGGCGTCGTCGCGTCGACCGAGCCGTCCGCGTCGCGCACGGTGCACGTGCTCGTCGTCGACCAGGAGCCGCCGGTGGCGGTCCCGCTCGCGGACGCGCGGTCGGTCCACGCGGCGCCCGTGACGCCGACGACGCCGGTGCACAGCGCGACCAGCGCGAGCGTCGCGAGCACGAGGAGCCGGGCGCGGGGCCGGCGGCTCATGTCGCCTCCCGCACCGTGGCCCGCGGCCGCGCGCCGGCGGGTGCGGCGGTGCGGGCGTCCGTAGGCTCCGGCGGGGCTGCGGCACGGGCCGCCGAGGGCGCGGTCCGGGGCAGGAGCGTGAGCGCCACCAGGCAGCCGACGGCGACGACGAGCGGCACGGCGACCGCGGGCCGGGTCAGCTCGGCGAGGACGTAGCCGACGCCCGGCACCTGCCAGCGCGGTGTCCAGACCTCGTCTCCGAGCCGGTACACCCCGCCGTCCTCCGCGTCGTTCGCGTCACCCTTCATGCGGACCTCCCACGTGCCGTCCGCGGCGGGCTCGACGGCCACCACGCGATGGGTCACCAGCGCTCCGGTGCCGTCGTTCGGGATCGTCGCGACGTCGCCCACCCGGAGGTCCGCGGTGGGCGACGGGACCGCGACCAGCACGTCGCCGGTCATGATCCCGGGCTCCATCGAGCCCGAGACCACGACGAGCGGCTTGATCCAGCCGAGCTGGGTGGCACCCCAGACGAGCAGGCTCGCGAGGCCGAGGAGGGCGACCAGCGTGAGCGCGAGGTCGCCGGCGCCCCGCAGGACGCGGCGGGCCGTGCTGGGCATGACGAACACTCCTCTCGGACGGGTCAGACGCTGGTCCCGGTGAAGACGATCGACAGCTCCTGCGAGCGCTCCTGGTTGGTGACAGGCCAGTCGTCGGGCACGGTCACCTCGACCGTGACCGTGGCGGTGTCGTCCGCGGCGAACGCTCCCGCGGGCACACCGGACAGGGCCACCTGCGGCGCCCCGTCGAAGCCGGTGCCGGACGCGGCCCAGCGCGCCTCCGCCTCGACCGTCATCGGGACGCTGCCGGCGTTCTTGACGTCGATCTCGAACGAGCGCGAGTCGCCGGGCACCAGGTCCGCGAGCTCCCTCGCCGGGATGGCGATGGCGTCGCCCTCGTCGGCGTCGACGAACTCGCCGCCGAATCCCCTGCCCTGCAGCTCGAAGGACGCGCCCGCGGCCGGCGCGGCGAACCACGCCTGGTCCGTCCAGGCGGCGGAGGTGGCCGCGGCGCCGACCGCGAGGATCGCTCCGCCGGCGAGGGTGATCTTGAGCGCCGCGACCCGCTTGCGGCGACGCTCGTCGGTCCGCTCGTCGAGGTAGGCGGTCTGCGTGGGTGACATGTCGGCCTCCTAGGTCGTCAACGTGTGCGAATGATTCTCATCCGCATACACAAGGTTGCCCCACGAAACAGTCGAAGAGGTGCGACCAAGGTCCCGCGCGACCGTCGGGCGAGCGCGCGGGCGGGCCGGGCACAATGGCTGCGTGCCGCAGACGACCGAGCAGACCGTGCCGTGGACCCGATTCGTCGCCGTGGGCGACTCCTTCACCGAGGGGCTGTGGGACGGCCCCGACGGGGACGCCGGTCCGGAGAACCCGGACGCGCCGCTGCGCGGGTGGGCCGACGTCCTCGCCTCCCAGCTCTCGGCGCGCCGGGTCGCAGCCGGCGACGCCCCGCTCGAGTACGCCAACCTCGCCGTCCGCGGCCGCCTCCTCCGCCCGATCGTCACGCACCAGGTGCCCGCGGCGCTGGGCCTGGGTGCGGACCTGGTGAGCCTGGTCGGGGGCGGGAACGACATCCTGCGGCCCGCCGCGGACGTCGACCGCCTGGCCCGCGAGCTCGAGTCGGCCGTGGTGCGGCTGCGCGCGGCGGGCGTCGACGTCCTGCTCGGCACGGGCGTGGACGCGGCCGGGAGCCCGCTGGTGAAGGCCACGCGGTCCCGCGTCGCGGTCTACAACGCGCACATCTGGTCGATGGCGCGCCGGCACGGCGCGTACGTCGTCGACCTGTGGGGCATGCGCTCGCTCATGGACTGGCGGATGTGGGCCGAGGACCGCATCCACCTGACCACGGACGGGCACGCGCGGGTCGCGCAGGCCGCGCTCGTCGGGCTGGGGCTGGCACCCGACGACGAGCGCTGGGACGACCCGCTCGCGCCGCAGCCACCGACGCCGCGCCTCGAGCAGCTGCGCGGCGACGCCGCCTGGGTGCGCACGCACGTGTACCCGTGGGCCACGCGCCGGCTGCGCGGCCGCTCGTCGGGCGACCAGCGCACCGCGAAGCGTCCCGTCCCCGCGCCGGTCGAGACGGTCTGAGACCTCAGCCGTTGGCGCAGTAGGTGAACACGTAGCTCTGCGTCCCGGCGATGTTCGCCGCCGACTTGCTGGTGAACCGGAACTTCCGTCCACCGAGGTCGGTCTGGACGACCTGGCTCTGGTTCCCGGTCGGGTTGGACCAGTGCGTGAAGCCCGGCAGCGAGGCGTACGCGGCCGCCATGTCGATGGTGATCGTCCAGCCGAAGTAGAACCGGGACGTGCCGTTCCCCGTGACCGTCGCGGTGACGCACGCCCGCGACGACGTCCACGCCGGGCTGTTCGTGTAGGTGACCGTGTAGGCCGACGGCGTCTGCACGCCCGCCGGAAGGCTCCAGTTGCAGACCTGGAACCGCAGGACGGTCGCGTTCGAGATGGTGGCGATGGGCTGGTTCACGTCGGTCCTGCCCGCGATGGTCGCGGTCATCGCCGCCGTGTTGTAGCTGATGCCGATCTTCCAGGCGATGTTGCCGCCGCCCGGGGCGTTGTCCACCTGGAACCCTGAGGTCGCGCCGTTGAAGGGCGCCTCCGTCAGGTCCATCTGCAGGCTCCAGGGCACGGGTGTCGTCGACGTGGTCGACACGGTCGCGATGAAGCAGACCTGCACGGGGTTGTTGGTGACGAGGGTCCACTCGATGTCCGTCATCACGGTGTTGCCGTCGCCGGGGTTCACCGGGCCGGTCGCCCACGAACCGGCGTTGAGCTGGGCGACGACGACCGCGGGGTTCGTCCACGCCGCGCTCGTGCGCTCGGTCGAGCGGGCGACGCCGGTCACGACGACGATCGCGAGCACGCCGACGAGCACGGCGGCGAGCCGTGCGCGCATCGTCGACGTGCGGCGGGTCACGAGGACTGCGCCGTGCCGGTGAAGGTGACGACGAGCGAGCCGTTCTTGCCCGAGTAGGTCTGCGGCCACGCGGCCGGCACCGTCACCTTGAGGACGGTGGTCTGCGCGGCGGTGTCGCCCGCGGCGAACGTGAACGTCTTGGTGCAGCTCGTCGCGGTCGTCGCGGCGCCGTCGAACGTCACGATCAGCGGGGTGGTGCCGCTGAACAGGTCGCCGCTGGGGGTGCAGGCGGTCGAGACCGCCGTCGGGGCGCTCCCCGTGCTCCGCAGGTAGAGCGTCACGGACCGGGTGACCTGGCTCGTGTTGTTCGGGTTCGGCACCAGGCCCGTGAACGTCGCGGCCGGGATCGAGATCGCCAGGTCCGCGGTGACGCCGGTCGAGGTGCTCGCCGTGTTGGCGTCGAACCACGTGGTCCCGTTGAGCGAGCCCTGCAGGCCGACGGTCGCGCTGTCGGCCGTCGCGCTGAAGTTGGCCTGGTCGGTCCAGGCGGCGGACGTCGCGGCGGCGCCGATGCCGAGCAGGGCACCCCCCGCGAGCGCGATCTTGACGACGTTGGCGACGCGACGGCGACGCGCCCCGTCACGCGGGCTGGTCGGGTTCATCGGTGCCTCCGGGCGGTTCACGGTGGAGCGGGGGGTCGTGGGGGTGGCGAGGGCGGTGGGGGTGCTGGGGGTGGTGGGGTTGCTGAGGGTGGTGGGGGACGGCTGCGGCACGGCGACCGGTGCCGCGGCGTCGGCCGCCGCCGGGTGCGCTCGTTGCGCCCGGTGCGCTCGGTGCGCTCGGTGCGCCCGGACGACGAGCGCGGCGGCGCCGGCGACGGACAGGGCGCCGACGACGGCGAGGGCGGTCGAGCGGGTCATCGCGCGCCGACCGGCTGCTGCTCGGGGGTGGCGGTCACGGGCTCGTCGGGCACGGGCTGGTGGGACACGGCACCGGACCCGGGCTCGTCGGACCCGGCCGCGTCGGACCCGGGCTCGCCGTCGTGCTCGTCGCGCCGGGGCGCGGACGACGACGGGAGGAGGCTCAGCGCCAGGAGGCACAGGAGCGTGAAGCCCAGCGGGATCGCGACCGAGGGGCGCGTGATCGTCGTGAGGACGTAGCCGCCGCCACCGATCTGCAGCGCGGGCTGCCACACCTCGTCGCCGACGACGTACGCCTCGCTGTCCTCCGACTGGTTGGCGTCGCCCTTCATCCGGATCGACCACCCGCCGTCGGCCGTCTGCTCGACGGCCACCACGCGGTGGGTGACCAGGTTCCCGGTCACCTCGCTGAAGATCGAGGTCACCTGACCGACCTCGACCTGGTCGGTCGGGTGCGGCACGTCGACGAGGAGGTCGCCCGTCATGATGCCCGGCTCCATGGAGCCGGAGATCACGACCAGCGGCTTGATGTAGCCGAGCTGCGTGGCACCCCACACGAGCACGCTGAGGAGACCGACCGCGGCGACGAGCCACAGGACGGTGTTGCCGATCAGTCGCAGGACGCGCACGCGGGTCACCTCACTTCGTGGGGGCCGCGGTCACGCCGGGCGGGGGAAGCCCGGCGTGGCCGCGGGGTCAGCCGTCAGTCGACCGTGCTGCCGGAAAACTGCAGCGTCAGGGCACCGGTCTCGCCCTGGAAGGTCTCGTCCCAGCCGTCGGCCGTGACCGTGACCTCGACGGGCGTGCCGACGGACGAGGGCACGATCGTCGTCCCGTCGGTGAAGTCGGTCGAGACCGTCGCGTCGGCCAGGAGGCCCGTCGCGACGACCGCCGCGTCGACGTTCAGGTCCACGTCGCCGTCGTTGCGGATGTAGACGGTGAAGGTCCGCGTCTCGTCCGGGACCAGGTTCTCGAGCTCCGTCGCCGGGATGACGATCGACGCCACGCTGGAGTCGGCGTCGACGTAGCTCGCGTCCACGTCGGTGAGGCTGCCCTGCAGCTCGACGCCGTCGTTGTCGACGGCCGACGCGGTCGCGGAGAACCACGCGTCGTCGGTCCAGGCGGCGGACGTGGCCGCGGCGGCGATGCCGACCAGCGCAGCGCCGGCGAGGGAGAACTTGACGATCGCGGCGCGCTTGCGCTTGCGCTCGTCCTGGCGGTCCTGGCCGACCGCAGCGGTGCTCGTGGTCATGATGGTGCTCCTGACAGGTGGACGCGGGACCCCGGGGCCGGGACCCGATCGAACGGCCCGGAGGGGGACCGGGCGTCGTCGACGCTAGGTTCCATCGGCTCGCTGACCTGGTCCGACGGGGGTGCTCGCACCTACCCGGTCCGGATTGCCGGACTCTTTCACCCGGTCGCGAAAAGCGCTTCTCCCGGTGAAACCTCGCCAAGTCGGACGTTTGTCCAGTCACGTGAGTGGTACGCCGAACGGGTGAACCTGGGACCGAACTCCTCAGGATCGGCTCACAGCGGCAGACGCGCCTCGAGGCGCGCGCCGCGCGGGTCGCGGGGCCGCAGCTCGACCGCGCCGTGCGCGAGCCCGATCCGCTCGGCGAGCCGCGCGGTCCCCCCGAGGGGTGCCGCGGTCGCCGGGTCGTACGTCGGTCCGTCGTTCTCCACCCCGACGACGAGCACGCCGTCGCACAGGTCGAGGTCGACGACGATCGTCGTCGCCGGGCCGTACTTGAGCGCGTTGGTGATGCCCTCCTCGACCACCCGCACCGCGAGCAGGCGCTGCGCCACCGTGAGCGAGCCGAGCTCCGGGTCGTCGACCTCGCGGACCGCCGGCGTGACCGCGAGCCGGGTGGCGATCGTGGAGGGGACGCGGCTGAGCATCGCGCGCACCGCGGGCACCAGGCCGAGCTCGAGCCGGTCGGGGTAGAGCAGGCGGCTCATCTGCCGCACGTCGAGCTCGCGCACCACCGTGAGCTCCTCCTGGACGCGGCGGAGCGCGGCGACGTCGGCCGCCCGGTCGCGCTGCAGCGACATGCGCCGCACCACCGCGTCGAGCTCGGCGTCGACGAGCACGAGCTTGCCCTGGAGGGTGCCGTGCAGACCCTCGGCCACCGCTCGTCGGACCCGGATCTCCTCGTCCTCCAGCGCCTGGACGGCCAGCTCGACGTGCACGGTCCCGCGCTCGGCGCGGCGCGCGGCCGAGCGCATCCGGCGTCGCGACAGCAGGGCCCACATCCCGATGCCGGCCGAGATCAGGGCGACGACGAACCCGCCCGCGAGCTCGGAGTCGCGCGTGGCCACGTCCGGGTCGGTGTACACGCCGAGGGCGAGCTGCGCGGCGTGCCGGCCGACCGCGCACACCGCCGAGGCGACGACGAGCCCGGCCACCACGGCCCAGCTGCTCCGCCGGGCGTGCACCCGCAGGGCCCACAGCATCCCGACGAGCACGCCGACACCGAGCGCGTTGGCGCCGAGGCGCGACCACACGCTGACGTGCGCCCACTCCGGGACGTACCGCGAGTAGATGAACGTGCTCTGCAGCGAGGCCCCGAACCCGTACCCGAGCGCGACGATCGCGGTCGCACGCAGGAGGGTGACGCGGTCACGCACCCCGTCACCCGTTCGATCGGTCGCCTGGTCCGGCATGTCCCGCTCCGTCCGTCCTGCCCGCGGCTCGCCCGGCGAAGTCCTCACCAGCGCGGCCACGCAGACGATACTGAAGGCGATGAGCACACCAGCCCACGACGAGGTCAGGGTCGCCGTCGTCGAGGACCAGCCGCTGTTCCGCTCGATGCTCGAGCGGTCCCTCGGCGAGCAGCCGGGCCTGCGGGTCGTGACCTCGGTCGCCACGGTGACCGAGGCGCTGCGCACGCTCCGCCCCGGCTCCGCCGACGTCGCGGTGCTGGACATCGACCTCCCCGACGGCAACGGGATCTCGCTCGGCGTCACGCTGCGCCGCCGGATCCCGACGCTCGGCATCCTGCTGCTGTCCGCGCACGACGCGATGGACCTGCTGCTCGACCTGCCGCCCGACGTCGCGTCCGGCTGGAGCTACCTGTCGAAGAACAGCTCGACGAGCGAGGAGCTCCTGGTCTCCGCGGTGCGCGCGACCGCCGTCGGCAAGACCGTCCTCGACCCGGTCCTCCTGGACCGCGTGACCCCGCGCGCCGGCTCCGACGTCGCGCGCCTGACCCAGCGGCAGTACGAGGTCCTGCGCCTCCTCGCCTCGGGGCTGTCCAACGCCGGCATCGGCGAGCGGCTCGGCATCACGGAGAAGTCCGTGCAGAACCACGTCAACGCGCTCTACGCGACCCTCGGCATCGACGCCGACCCGGCCCGCAACCCCCGCGTGTCCGCCGCGCTGCGCCTGCTCGAGGAGACCGGTCCCGCGGTCTGACGCCCGGTCCGCGACGGGCCGCCGGAGCCGCTGCTGGAGCCCCCTATCGGATTCGAACCGACGACCCCCTGTTTACAAGACAGTTTTGCCGTGTCCCTAACAGTCGCACACCAGAGCCTCCGTCAGACCCGGGGCGAGACACCGCACCCGTGTCCTGAACATCGACGCCGAGCTGGAGGCGAGGCCAAGTGACGTACAGTTCGGTGCACGCTTCGTCCTGCCGCCTACGACGACGCTCGCAACCCGGCCGAGGTTCTCGGCAGGGCCGCCGTCACCGGCTCCGACATGGCGAAGCGGGGATGAACGCCACCCGCTAGGTGATCCGCAGCGTTGGCTAACAGCAAGGCCCCCGGTAGCCGCCTGTTCAGACGGGCATGTAGGCACCACCTGCGAGCATCTGCCCATGGATGACGACCTAAGACCGGCTGAGTGGTTCCGCCCCGGCCAGACTGAGAGGGAGAAGGCGGCGGCAGGCACCTACAGCGTGTCCGAGAACGGCGTCATCGAGGCTTGGCTGCACGGGTCGTGGCACGACGTACCGAGCATCGCTCTTGCAGGGATCGATGAGCTGGTCGAAGCGTTCCCTGAGGTCGTCTACGGTGACGCCTTCGGAAGACGCATCACGTTGGTTGGCACGAGCCGCGGTGCGAGTCGCACGAATAGCTCCACGCGCCAGCAGCGAACCCGAATCGATCTCGCGTATGGCGTGGAAGGACTGTGGCTGGCGCCTGACGAGCTGGCACTGACGAAGGCGGTCGTCCGATTCATCGATCAGGACCTGTGGAGTTCGTGGGGCGCGTACCCCGCTCAGATCAAGTTCGAAGAGGGCGTCGGCATCGTCGGCTTGGACATCCGGTATGAGGAGCCCGAGCCTCTGGAGGCTCTTCTCGACGGCGGTGTACTGCGCCTCAAGGACGCCTCGACCCACAGGCAGTTGATGAACCCGAGCGGGTGGGTGCTCAAGTCGGCCAGTGACTTCGTGTTCGAGTTCGACGAGCCCGTCGATATCGAGCAGTTCCAGCGGCAGTACCTGATGCCGCTAGAGGTACTCATCACCTCCGCCACGGGTCGGCGTTCGGGCGTGGCGAAGTTTCGGGCGACCAACCGCGCGTGGGTCGTGCCGAGCGAGCGCCACCACGCGGATCGGTGGATCACCGTGAACGTCGGTCACGTGCCGACTGAGGACGGTGCGAAGACTTCGGCGGAACTACTTCATCGAGTGACGGACTTTGACTTCGCCGCGCAGCTACCGATCGTCTTCGATGTCGCGCAGCTACACCGTTATCCACTCGAGCACTACGGCACGCTCAGGCGCGGGGTCAGTGCGGGATACCTCGCCGACTTCATCGCCGCCGCGCAGTTGTGCGAGTCGTTCCATCGGACCCTGCACCCTGACCACCGCGACGACATGAGCTTGGACGCTCGCTTGACGAAGCTTGATCAGGAGTCCGGTGGACTGCTCAAGGAGATCGTTGGGGACAAGGAGTGGCACAAGCGCCTGGCGCGGCTACGGAACATCGTGGCTCATGGTCTGCGACGATCGGAGGCGCTGACTTCCGATGTGAGGTCGGTGCAGGCAGGGACCCGCATGCTTCTGCTCCTCTTCGAGGTGCGCTTCCTCGTCGCGCTGGGATTCACCGCCGAGAAAGCGCGGGGGCTCGCGGTTGACAGGGGGAGCCATGGCTGGATCGCCCTCACGATCAAGGAGAACTACCCGCACATCAGGGAGATGACAGCCAAAGACTCGACGCTGTAGCGAAGCGCGAGCGAGTCCGAACGAGGCCGGAGCGTGCCGAATGGATGTTGGCGTAGTTCACCCCGTGGCTTGGTACCGGCCAGGTGACGACTACTCAACAAGCGGCGTCCCGGGCACTTACCACGTAGACAGCGAAGGTCGCATCGAGGCTCACGTCTTCGGGATGTTCGACGGTGAGCGCTTTCATCTCTTCGGCGATGACCCCAACTTTCCGAGCATCTTGCAGGGCCGGGTGATGAAGGAAGCCGTCACACTGGTCGGCGCGCGGGTGACCGCACAGCGTGGCGCGCTGACCGAACAACGTGACGCGACCGTCACCGCGGACTACGCACTAGAGGGCTTCGGCGTGTTCGAGCCAGCTGAGCTGATGTTCACGGACGTTCGGCTGCGTTTCACCGATCAGGACACGTGGACGGGCTGGAACCGGTTCGCCGTCATGGCGCATGACCGTTTGAGGATCTCCGACTTCGGTGCGGTGCTGCGCGATGTGCCTGAGGCCGAAGCGAGGATCGAGGGCGGCAAGCTCAGTCTGGTGGACGGTTCGTACGCAAACCAAGAGCACGACACGCACCGCTGGGTGCTGCAATCTCGCTCGTGGTTCGACTTTCACTTCGATGAGGCCGTCACCATCGGTGAGGTGTTCGCCCGATACGCCTACCCGCTCCAGGTCATGTTGATGAGCGCCTCCGGACGACTTCCCGGTGTCGTGTCGATAGCGGGGACCAATACGGCGTGGGACTTCGGGGACGGCAGCGACCTGTTGCCCTCGCGTTGGCTTCAGGTTCGGCGATTCCACGGGCCACTGGACACGCCGCGTGTCAGCGACCTCCAGTACCTGCACCGGCTTCGTGATCTCGATTTTGGTGTCCACATGCCTGCACTGCTCAAGGCAGTTGAGCGCCACCGATTCGCGCTCGGGCACTACGGGCTCCTGCGCTCGGATCGATTCGTAGGTGGGCACCCGGTCCGATTCAGCGTTGCGACGCAGCTCATCGACGCGTTCGACAGGACCCTTCATCCCCAGGACACTGCAGAACCTGCGTTCGATGCTCGACTCAAGCGATTGGAGAACGAGTCGGGAAACTTGGTCGACGGCATCATCGGGACACGCAAATGGCGCGGCGAGGTCGGGAGGCTGCGGAATATCGTCGTCCACGGCGACGCCTACGCCCACGAGGTGCTGCGCGACCAGCGCCCGCTGGTGGTCGGCTATGAGGCACTGCTGCTCCTATTCGAGGTGCGCTTCCTCGTCGAGATCGGGCTGAGCCCCGAAGAAGCGACCAGCCTGGCGACTGGCAGGGTGCACCACTGGACCATCGAGAAGGCCATCACGGAGAACTACCCCGCACTTAGCGAGTTGATCAAGCGAGACCATCAGCGGCGTCGTCACCGCAAGACTCGGCCGTAATTCCCCGGCCTCGGCGTCAGAGGGAGTCGAGGTCGGCGAGTGCAGCTGGCGACACCGGAGCGATCTCGTCGAGATCGCGGTCCTCGCCCGATGTCACGTTCGCGCGAGCTGTCGCGGCGAACTTCAGCGCAGCCTGGCGGCGCTCGTCGGACTCGAGCAGGTCAGAGACCTGGATGCGTCGGTGCGTCCCGACGCGGATGAACGCCAACGCGCCGGCGTCCATGAACGACAGCAGGTAAGGCGGACTCATCCCGAGTATCGCTGCGGCCACATTCGGCGAGACCTGTTCGTCGTGCTCGAGCAGCGTCACGCGCTCGCCGCGACCGAGGGTAGCGACGATGCTCTGTAGCAGTTCGAGAACCACCGAGCCGGCAGCAACCTGTCCTTCGGCAGCCTCGAGAACAGTGAGCAGGTCCCGCAGAGTCACGGGCTCCGCGCTGATCGTGGTGGCAATGACGCACCCTCCTATCTGTCACAACCGGAATCCACGGGTCCGACCTGCTCGACGCCAACTTGCTCACGCGACTGACCGCCAACCAGCGCGCCTGCGCGTTCGTCAGCGAGCGTTGCCGCGTCCCAGCCGAGGTCATGCGCGAGGGGGTCTGCTGCACGAGTAGGTGACAGCGGGTCTCAGGCGGCGAGTGCGACCTGAGGGGTGTTGATGGTCTCGTACTCGATGGGTGTCAGGCGACCGAGGCGGGCCTGACGTCGGCGACGGTGATAGGTCCGTTCGATCCAGACGATGATCGCCAGGCGCAGTTCCTCGCGGGTGGTCCAGCGGCGTCGGTTCAGGCCGTTCTTCTGCAGCAGCGAGAAGAACGACTCCATGGCGGCGTTGTCGCCTGCGGAGGCGACCTGACCCATCGAACCGACAAGGTCGTGACGGGCCAGCTCGCGCAGGACCTTGCGGCTTCGGAACTGGCTCCCACGGTCCCCGTGAACGACGCACCCGGCCACGTCGCCGCGGCGCTGCACTGCGCTGGCCAGCGCGTTCACCGCGATGTGTGAGGTCATCCGGTCGCTGATCGAGTAGCCGACGATCCGGTTGGAGAACACGTCCTTGATCGCGCAGAGGTAGACCTTGCCCTCGTTCGTGCGGTGCTCGGTGATGTCCCACAGCCACAACCGGTTCGGGCCGTCGGCCCGGAAATGGCGCTGCACGAGGTCGTCGTGCGCCGGCGGTCCGACCCTCTTGCCGGCGGCCCGGCCTCGTTTCTTGCCGAACACCGACCACCAGCCGTTGTCCGAGCAGATCCGCCACACCGTGCGGTCGCAGGCGACCAGACCGGCGCGGGCGGCCTCATCGGCCAGGAGCCGGTGGCCGAACTCCGGGTCGTCGCGGTGAGCGTCGAACAACGCGTCCGCGAGATACGCCTGCTCGAGCTCACGCGCACCGACGGGTGCGGCGAGCCAGCGGTAGTAGGGCTGTCTGGCGAGCTTGAGGACCCGGCACGTCACCACGACGGGGATCCCGTCGGCGGCGAGCTCACTCACGAGCGGGTAGAGCCTTTTCCCGGTAGCTGCGCCTGAGACAGGTACGCCGCCGCCCGGCGCAGCACCTCGTTCTCCTGCTCCAGCAGCCGGATGCGCCGGTGCGCCTCGCGCAGCTCGACCGACTCCGAGCGTGCCGTCGCCGGCCGGCTGTCGTCCTCGTCCGCGTCGCGCAGCCAGTTGCGCAGACACGACTCCGCGATCCCGAAGTCGCGCGCGATCTGCTTGATCGGGGCCTCGCCACGGCGGGCGACCGCCACGACGTCCCGACGGAACTCCTTCGGATAAGGCCTGGGCACGGGGCACATCCTTCCAGCGGGGACCTCGTCCCCACAGGTCAGGTGTCACCTATCCGTGCAGCAGACCCCCGTTTCATCTAGGGATGTTCCGGTGCGTTCCCGCAGTGGCGGCGCATTCGTGCAACAAGCTGCTGCGCAATCTCGCGAGCCGGCGCGCGCAGAGGTCCTGGCAGTCGCGGCTCGTGGATCTTCCCGCCACCCGGCTAGCCCTATCGCGATCCACATCATCTGCGGTACGAATTCGACCATGTCCTCATCAGGGGTCCAAGCTGCTCTCACCCTGGCGTACCGTCCCGACGAGACTCTCACCGAGTCGGTGATCAATCTCGCCGACCAGAACAAGGCGACTCTCGGGTTGATGCCTGCCGGCGCCATCCGAGCACTCGCCGAGCGTGGCGACGTGCTCACAGCCGTCGACGCGAGCGGGGCACTGGCGGGGTACGCGATGTTCTCGATCGCCCACGGCCGGGTTCGCCTTATTCATCTCTGCGTTGATCCTGCGCACCGTGGCAAGCAGGTCGGCCAGGTTCTCGTGCGTCGACTCTCCGAAGACCACAGCGACTTGGCCGGCATCGTCCTGAAGTGCAAGCGGGACTACGTCGAGGCCACACGGCTCTGGAAGTCGCTCGACTTCAGGCCCCGCTCCGAGGTTCGCGGCCGCGGCAAGGATGGCGCAGTCCTCACCGTGTGGTGGTTGTCGAACAACATCCCCGATCTGTTCACTCTCGCCGACGAGCCATTGACGACGACAGTGGCCATCGACCACAACGTCTTCATCGACCTGGCCGTGCAGCGGGAACGCGCCGGCGCCGAGCAGTCTCAGCCCCTGGAGGCTGACTGGATCCGCGACCAAGTCACCCTGAAGGTCACCGCCGAGTCGTTCCGCGAGGCCGCTGCAAACCCAGATGCGCAGATGCGGGTGCGACAGATGACGGCGCTAGCCGGCTTCGAGGCCTTGGACTACCCGCCAAGTGCACACGCGAAGGCAAAGGACGAGTGGGAGCGCGCGGTCGGCGTCGTCCCGGCCAAGGACCGCAGCGACTGCAGCCACATCATCAGCGCCGCAGCAGCGGGCGTGAAGATCCTCGTCACCCGTGATGATCGCATGATTCGCACCTACGCACCGGCGGCCGCCAGCGTCTTCGGGATGCGAGTTCTTCACCCGCTGGACCTGATTGTCCACCTCGACGAGCTCGCAGACGCGTCCCGCTATCAACCTGCGGCCCTGCGCGGGACCGGGTTCCAGGTAGCCGTGCGCGGCAGCGGCCACGAGGAGGAACTCGACGCGCTCCTCAGCAACGCGACCGGTGAGCGCAGGACCGCGTTCCACTCACTCTTGCGGCGTATCGGTGCCGATGCTGCTGCGACGCGCTGGTGGGTGCGCGATCCCGACGGCGGAACGGTGGCCGCATGGGCGACCATCTCTCGGGACTCGGAGAGCGAGCTCGAGATCCCATTGCTGCGGTCCGTACCGTCCACGGTGGGGATGACGGTGGCGAAGCTCATCGCGTTCCAACTCAGGAAGGACGCGGTAGCGCAAGGGCTGAAGCGCATCCGTGTGAGCGACCCGCACCTGTCGGTGCACACTCGAGTCGACCTGCTGACTGAAGGCTACCGAGAGATTGACGGGCAGCTCGAGGCGGCCGTGCTCGACGTCCGCAACCGTTCGGAAGCCGTCGAGTCCCTGAGCAAACAGACACTGCTTGGCCGGCACGTTCGGGAGGCCGTGCAGGATGCGACTACCCCTGACCGGGTGGTCTTACTCGAACGGGCGCTGTGGCCGGCGAAGCTGCTCGACAGCGACCTGCCGTCATACCTGGTCGCTATCCAACCCGTCTGGGCACGTGAGCTGTTCGCTCTGCACGACACCCTGTGGCCAGAACCGAGTCTGCTGAAACTCAGCCGCGAGCACGTTTACTACCGCACGCCGGGCGGTTCTCCACGCCCTCCCGCACGGATCGCCTGGTACGCGTCCGGTACTGGCAAGCGAGGTATAGGCGCCGTTGTCGCGGTGTCCCACATGGTCGACGTCGACACCGCACCCCCCGTGCAGTTGTACAACAGGTACCGCCGCCTCGGGGTCTACAGCCGCGAGAACGTGGCTGCGGCAGAGCGGGACGGGGTCGCGACGGCACTGCGGTTCGTCGACACCGAGAACCTTCCGCACCCTGTCGCGTTCGATCGGCTGTGGACACTCCCCGGCGCGGCCAAGGAGACGACGCTGCAGTCTCCGTTGGAGATCTCCGGCGAGTTCTTCGGCTCGATCTATGACGCCGGCACGCGGAGGCTCGCTGGACCCATGCAGCGAGCCTCCGGCTCGGGCGCTGACTCTTCCGGCGCCAGGACACCGGTCCATAACGCACAGACTTGAGCACCTAACGCCTGAGTCGCTTGGCCAAAGACCGGGTTGCAGACTTGCGGGCATCACGGCGAACTGGCCATCAGTGCAGCCGGGGCGAGCGGAGTCAGGGCGCGAGTGTCAGCACTTCGCGCAACCGCGTGCTGACTTGGCCATTGGTGCCCGCTGGATTCAGCTGCAGATACGCGAAGCTCTGGGGAGCGACGAGAGCCGGGTCGAGAGCGGTCAGCTCAATCGGTCGGACCAGTCGCCGAGCATCTTGAACCAGGATGCCGACGGCGAACTTCCTGCCCTGGTAGTACTCGCGGTAGGCGGCTCGTGCGATACCAGCGTGCGCCTTGTGGGCCTCCCACAGTGCACTCGGACTCGCGACTTGCTGGCCCGCCACCTCGAAGACACCGATGATGCGCCCAACCGGCATCGTCGCGTAGATGAGCACGGTCGTCACGTCGGGGGCGAGGCGGCGCTTACGGAACTCCACGAGCTTGGTCTGCTCGAGGATCGCCTCGGCGAAGTGGGGACGGATCGACATCACTGCGACCCGGCCGGCGTCCGGAACCACCACGCTCCTTCGACCTCCTAGCTCGCTCGACATCCATCTCGTGCCACACCTGCGCATCTGTGCGGTGTCGCATCGGAGATGGCGCGAGCCTCGCGATGCGATTGCCTGCGCGCACATCCTGCACCAGACCGCCGACTACGGCGGTCTGGCCTGCCGATGGTGGCTGATTCATGTGTCCGGAACCTGGGGCCGAGCTCCGGTCCGGATGCACGACGGGCCCGCGCACACGAGGGCCCGTCTTCCCTTCCATGTTGCTCAGCTAAACGGGTCTTTCGTCGGCTCGATCCGATGTCTGCGGTGTGCGCGCTCGGCTCCGCGGACGATCGGCCTAGTACGAGGCGAGGTCGGACGAGCACTGACCTGCCGCTGTACGTCTCGCGTGAGGCGGAGTTGGCGCTCGTCTAGACATGAGCGTCGAAGGCGCGCACTTCGGCGGTGCGTCGGCGCGCCCGGGTGCAGGCGACGTAGAGCTTGCGGTGGGTGTCCTCGGTGATCGAGAGCCCGGAGGCGAGCGCCTCGCGCTCCGAGCCGCTCAGCTGGACACCCACGGCGTCCCACTCGCCCCCTTTGGCCTGGTGAGTGGTCAACCCGGGCAGCGGGCGCCCGGAGTACCGCAGTCGGGACTGGATCAGCGCGAGCCGGTCCGTGTGCCGGTAGTGCGGCGCGCGCAGGAGCCGTGGCGACACCGTCGCGATCACCTCTACGAGCTGCCGGTACGCCGCGATGACCGAGTCCTTGTCACCGGCCCGGAGGGTCTCGGCCACGGCCTGAAGGGCCGGTTCGAGCAAGCGAGGGACGTCGCGGTCCTGGATCGCCAGGACTGTTAGTGCGTCGTTCAGGTATGTAGCGTCGAGGTCGAAGATCGTGCGCGTGACGTGGTTCAGCAGCAACGTCGCCGCCGCCTCCTCGTAGCCGCCCTTGAAGCCGTGGAACGCGAGCGGAAGCACCCCCTCGCCGAGGTCCCACAGCGGCTTCCACCACAGCCCGAGTACCACGTCGAGATCCTTGAGGTCGGTCGCCGCGTCGTCTACGGGCAACGTGATGCCCGCGCCAGCTCGCAGGTCGGTCGCGAGTCGCCCCTGTTCGGCCGTGTCCCAGCGGAAGGAGGTGCTCAGTGATGCAGTGACTGCACCGGAGCGTGCAATCAGATCGGGGACGACGTGCGGCTTCGCGCCCCGGAACACGTAGAGCGCCTGCCAGGGGTCGCCGACCATCGTGACGGCGACGCCGCCGCGGATCGCTGCTTCGATGACCGCGATGTCGAGGTCGTTCGCGTCGAACACCTCGTCCACAACGAGCGCGCGCGTCGTCGTTGCCAGCCGGCTCGTGACGAACGCGTCGATCTCCGGCACGGCCAGAGCTTGCGCGAGGACCTCGCGGACGTCCTCATGAGTGCAGATACCCTCGCGGAGCCGCGGAAGGATCTCAGTGATCGGGACTGCTGATCGTCGTTCCGCCACGAAGCCAGTCTCGATGCGAACGTCCTTGCCGACGACGGTGAGCCGGTAGGCCGTGCGGTTGAACTGCTTGCTGCCGAATGAAGTCCAGCTGTCCTTGACGTCAAGCCGGATGTCGCCGTCCGGCCACAGACGCTGCTGGTTCGGCCAGACGAGCAGCCCCGCGAGAAGGGTGTCGTGGAGCACGTCGTGCATGATCGAGTCGAGTGTGACGATGCGATGGGGCCAGGTCACTGCGCCGATCCCCCACAGGCGCTGGACGCGGCGACGCAGGTTGCGCGTAGCAGCCCGAGTGAAGCTGACCGCGGCGACCGCGCGAGGATCCTCGCGATGCGCCGGGTCGAACCGCTGGACGCCGAAGCGGTGAGCCGATGTCGTGGTCTTGCCCGACCCAGGGCCGGCTTCGATGAACAGGTTGTGGTCGCGCGTTGCCGCGGCAGTGCGCTGCTCTTCGGTCAGGGTGCTGAGCGCGCCTGCCGGGGCTGTACTGCTCACGATGCGCCAAGATCGTCCGGATCCAGCTGGTCGTCGGTCGGCTGTGGGAACGTAGCGGCGGGATCGGCGTACAGGAAGTCGAACGCGGCGCGCAGCGGGTCCGGCACCGTGACCGCGGTGCCGCCCGTCGAGCGCGCGGCGCGGATTCGCCCGGCGACGGCGAGGGCGAACTCGGCCTTGCGGCGTGCCGCGGGGCCTGCAGGCAAGGTCTGCTCCCCGCGCTTCTTTGCGGAGCGGAACAGCTCGTTCACGGCCTCGGGGGTCACCGGGTCCGGTGGGGTGACCTCGATGTCCTCAAGCGCGGCCGCGACCATTGCCTCGTTGCCGACGGTGAGCTGCGGCTCGAGGGTTGGGTGGCTGGTCTCGAACCGGACAACGTCGGGGTCGAACTCTGACGCCCAAGACGGGGGCGAGGGTGTCGCCGCAAACTCGAGGTCGCTGTCGCGCAGCACGACGAGCCGGGTGCAGAGCTCGTGGTCGCGCGTGGCAAGCAGACGCGGGGCCCACGGACCGACCTTCGTTCCCATGGGGATGATGCTCAGGGCATCGATGAAAGCCTGCCGGTCGTTGTCGGCGCCCGCCCACACCCATCCAAGCTCGCGCGCGATGGCCGCCTCCGTGATGCCTTCGACGAGCATCAGACGGTCGGCGAAGATCGCCGCGGACCGGGATGCGTCCAGGTGCAGCCGGGTCATGCGGAGCACCTCTTCGCGGTTCGTTATCGGGATGTCCGCAACGGGGCGGGTCACGCGGCTTCCAGACTTGTCTCGGCGGACGACGACCACCTCCTCCGGATCGCACGAGGTGATGATGTCGGTCGCGTGGCTGGACAAGATGACCTGAAGCTCGGGGCGTTCCTGGACCTGTCGGCGAAGGTACCGGACCAGGGAGTGCTGCAGTTGGGGGTGCAAATGCGCCTCTGGCTCCTCGATGAGGACCGTGACGTGGAACGGGCCATTGGGGAAGAAGGAGTCCTCTGCACTCTCGCGCTCCGCCGCGGCTTGCTGAAGGACTCTGTCGAGGTCGTCGAAGTCGTGGGCGGGTGGTTCGGGCAGGAGCTCGCCGCCCGGCCCCGTGCCCGCGTTGCCGGTCAGTCCTGCGAACGCGCCGGCCGCGGCACTGGCTGCCGCAGCCTTGGTGGCGTCAGGGATCGCCGCCAGGGTGACCGCGATGTGCAGGAGGTTGACGTAGCCGAGGCCGACGACGTCGAGCGGTAGGGCGTTCTCGCGACCCTCGACGGTGGCGAGCATGAGCTCGAGCACCCGGGCGAGGTAGCGGTCGTCGACGACCTGTCCCCCGACGTATGGCCAGTTCCGGGACACCCCGGCGGACAGGGAACGCAGATGGTGCCCGACGCGCTCCTCGAGGCCCTGCAGAAGCCCATCCGTAGCGAGCGCCTCCAGCAGGCCCGAGGCGCGTCCGCGCAAACCGGATAGATCTCGTCCCCGGCCGCGGTTCTGCTGCTGCGCGCGCAGGAGCTCAACCAGGACGCGGGACTCGCGTCGTGCCAGCTCGTCCAGGGGATTGCGCCACGCCGGCAGGTACACAAGGAGGGTCTTGTCCTCCACGTCGCTCGCGACGAGGGTCTGGGTGCTGATCGAGCCCAGATCTCGTCGCAGGGTCTTGCTCCAGGACGCGGCGACGGTGCCGGGGGCATTCCGGCCGCTTTGAGTCTGTAGCTGACGACCGAGGGGGCCTTCTGCGGCGCCCGGGCCGGCGAACGAGTACTCGACCTCGATGTCGCGCTCGCCGGCTCCGAGCGCGGCGGCAGACAGTCTCGGCAGGTGCGGAAACTTCTGGCGGTGCCCGAGGTAGATCGCGTCACCCAGCGTCGTCTTCCCGGCCGAGTTGGCACCCACGAGTACGGCGAAACGACCGGGCAGCGCCAGTTCGAGTTCTCCGTCGGCGGCGCCCCGCAGGCCCCGCACACGAAGCCGGCTGAGGTGCATCGTGCTGATCCTCCCAGGATGGTGGCCGCGGTCGGCGCCTGACCCGCAGGATAGAGGCCGGGCCGTGATCTCCGGGCGCGGATCGGCGGTACCGAGCGAGCCCGGAGCCGCTGCGCCTGGTGACGCGAGCGGCCTCGCGGCCCCCCACGGTTGCGGGGCGTTCCGCGGAGCTCGCGCTCCGGGTGCGCGTCCAGCTGGTCACCTTCCTCCGGCGCGATGTCCACAACGGTGGCAACAAACCCGTGCCCCCGTCCGAGCGCCAAGGTGAGCAGCGCCGCGCCGTAGCCGGAGATGGACTCGCCAACGCTGCGCAGGCCATCCACGACTGCCGCGCACACGGGTCGCTCCACCCAGGCGGGTTTGAGGTCGGCGGCGCGCCGAGACGGCACGCGAGGCAGGGTGGTCAGCCTCTTAGGCCCGGGTCCGGATCAGGCCGTTGACCGCCTGTGCGATCCCGATTCCAAAGAATGCGGGCTGCATGACGGCGGTCCACAGCTGAGGAGAGCCGCCTGTCGGACTCGAACCGACAACCTACGCATTACAAGTGCGTTGCGCTACCAATTGCGCCAAGGCGGCATGTGCGCCGCGTGCCGGCAGAAGCCGGGGGCAGAGCACCGGCACAGGGTGACACAGCACCCCTTCGGGCGTGCAACCCAAACCCCGCCCCGCAGGTACACGAAGCGGCTGTGACAAGCCAGAACCCGGCAAAAAGGGAAGTGCTCTGGCCGACTGAGCTAAGGAGGCGGTGGGCGCCCAGACTACCGACGGCCCGGCACGCGGGTCCCGCGGGACCGCGTGCCGGGCCGTCGGTGAGCGGGTCAGCCCTGCTTGGCGGCGACCGCGGCCTCGACCGCCGACTTGAGCTCGCCCTGCATGTACAGCGCGTTCCCGTCCCCGCCCTCGCCCGGCCAGTCCTCGCCGTCGATGAGCACCGTAGGCGTGCCCACGCGGCCTCGGTCGATCTGCATCTGGTTCGTCGCCGCGGCCACCCACGCGGCGAAGGTGCGCCAGGTGCCCGTCTTCTCGGTCTCGTCGTCGGCCACGGTGTACGTGCCCTCGACCGTGTCGGTGAAGGTGTCGGCCACCGCGGCCGGGACGCCGGCCTCGACCGCGATGTCGCGGATCTTGTCGTCGCTCAGGCCGCTCGTGTTCTCCGACGGCTGGTTCTCGTACAGCGCCGTGACGAACGCGGTGAAGTGCTCCGGGTCCTGGTCCGCGACCACGGCGGCGGCGTTGGCCGTGCGGGACGAGTAGTTGGTGCCTTTGGACGTGCTGTCGAGGAAGGCGATCGGGCGGTAGTCGATCGTCACGCCGTCCTCGGCCGCGAGCGCCTCGAGGTCGGCCGAGTTGGCCGCGTCGAACTGGCCGCAGTAGGGGCACATGAAGTCGAAGTAGATCGTCACGACGACGTCGTCGGCGGCAGGCGCCTCGCCCACGCCGGCCGCGTTGACCGGGATGCCGCCCGTCTCCTGCGCGGTGGCGGGCGCGGTGACGTCCGCGAGCGCGGGCGCCACGACGTTCTCCGCACCTGCGCCGAAGACGGCCGAGGAGTAGCGCGCCTCGTTGTCCCGCTGCGACTTGACCGTGAAGCCGACGACGGCGACGACCGCCAGGACGATGACGACGAGCACGCTGATGCTGACGATCTTGTTGCGCTTGGCCTGGCGCTCCTGCTCCTTGCGCAGCTGCGCGGCCTTGGCGCGGGCGTCGGCCTGGCGCTGGGCCTTGGTCGGCTTCGGGTCGTTCGTGGGCACGGGGTTCTCCTCGGTCGGTGACGACTGCCCACAGAGTAGAGGGCGCAACCGTGCATCCGGGCTGCCCGCAGGTCCCGGATCCGTCGGGACGCGCAGGGCAGGCGCAGGGGAAGGCTCAGGGGCGCTTACGGGACGGTCGGCACCGGCGCGGGCGCCCAGACGATCCCGGCCCCGTTCGCGACGAGCGCGACGAGCACCGCGGCTGCCGCGAGGCACACGCACACGAGCACGAGGGCGCCGAGCCGGCCGGGCGCGACGACCGCGAGGACGCGCCGCGTGCCGACGCGCGTCATCCGGGACAGCGGCCCGCACCACACGACGAGCGTGCCCAGCAGCACCAGCCCGGCGACGACCCACGCCGCGGGGGTGCCGTCCACCTCGTCCCCCGTGCCGAGGTCGCCCAGCACCCACGTGCCGTTGGCGAGGAACCACGCGACGACGCCGCCCGCGACGACGACGGCGCACGCCCCGACCACCAGGGACGGCACCAGGCCGACGAGCGTGCGGACCAGGTACCAGGGCGAGGCGGCGGTCGCGAGCACCACGTCGGAGCGGGTCACGCCGCGCCGCTCGCGGCGGCCGTGCATCGCCTCGACGGCGGTGCCGATCGTCCGCACGACGACCACGAGCACGACGAGGACGACGAGCGTGAGCGTCGGCGCGAGGGCTCCCGCGGCGACGACGACGGCACCGAGCGCGAGGACCGACCCCCAGCGCCGCGGCGCCGGCGGGCGGACGTAGCCGACGCCCTCGCCCAGGTCGCCCTCGGAGGCGTCCAGGTCCCCCTCGATCCACTCGACGCCGTCGTGCTCGCCGAGCCCGGGCTCGTCGGACGCGCGCTGGTCGGACGCGGGCTCGTCGGGACCGTACCCGTCCGACCCGGGCTCGTCGTCGGCTCCCGCGGCGACCACCTGCGTGGGCGCGACGACGGGCGGCGGCGGGACGGGCGCGAGGACGGTCGCGGGCACGTCCGGCAGCGTGGTCGTCGGCTCGCCGGCGGGCATGACGCGCGTCGAGCCGTCGTGCGCCGACGCGGCGAGCACGGTCGCCGCGGCGGCGACCTCGGTCGGGTCGGCGGGGTACACCACGGTGCCGGGCACCGTGCCCTCGCGCTCGCCGTCGTCGTCCGGGTCCCCGTCGACCGCCGCGACCTCGAGCGCGGCGACGACGTCGTCGGGCTGCAGGCGGCGCTCGGGGTCGGGGTCGAGCGCACCGCGCAGCGCGTCGGTGGTGACCGGCCCCAGCCCGGCGAGGTCGACGTCGCCCGTGCGCGCCCGGGCCAGCACGGCCTCGAGCGGGCGCGCGCCGAACGGCGGCCGCCCGGTCGCCGCGAACGCGAGCACCGCGGCCCACCCCCACAGGTCGCTCGCGGGGGTCGGGTCGGCGCCGTCGAGCAGCTCCGGCGCCAGGTAGCCGGGGGTGCCGACGACGAGCCCGGTGGAGGTGACCTGCGCCGAGTCCTCCCCCGCCGCCTGCGCGATCCCGAAGTCGATGAGGACCGGGCCGTCGTCGGTGACGAGCACGTTGGTCGGCTTGAGGTCACGGTGCACCACGCCGGCGCGGTGCACGGCCACCAGGGCGTCGTGCAGCCCGGCGGCGAGCGCGTGCAGGTCCTCGCCGGACAGGGGCCCGTGCGCGCGGACGTGCTCCTCGAGGTTCGAGCCGGCGACCAGCTCGGTCACGATGAACGCCTCGGTCGAGTCCGCCTCCGCGTCGAGCACCGAGGCGACGGCCGGGTGCCGCAGGCGCTGCAGCGCGACGACCTCGCGCCGCAGCCGCTCGCGCGCGGCGGCGTCGGCGCCCACCTGCGGGTGGAGCAGCTTGAGCGCGACCGCGGTGCCGCCGTCGTCGACGGCGCGGTACACGGTCCCCATGCCCCCGGCACCGAGCGGGGTCACGATCGTGTACCCGCCGATCTGCGCGCCGGGCGCCAGGCCGATCCGTTCCATGCCCGGTCACGCTAGCCGCAGGTCGTCCGCCGCGCGGCCCTGGCACACCATTGACTAGGGTCGAGATTCACCCACCTGTGCCAGGAGCTGATGTGCCCGACGTGCCCTCCGACGGCTACGACCTCGTCGTCGTCGCGAACCGCCTGCCTGTCGACGTGAGCCTGGACGACCACGGCGAGCCGACCTGGAGCCGGTCCCCGGGCGGTCTGGTCACGGCGCTCGCGCCGGTCATGGCGTCCGCCGACGGCGCGTGGGTCGGCTGGGGCGGGTCGCCCGACCTCACCCTCGAGCCGTTCGAGGTCGACGGCACCCAGCTGGTGCCCGTCGAGCTGTCCGCGCAGGACGTCGCGCGGTTCTACGAGGGCTTCGCCAACGACACGCTCTGGCCGCTGTACCACGACGTGATCGCGCAGCCCGCGTTCCACCGCGTCTGGTGGGAGGCGTACCAGCGGGTGAACCGGCGGTTCGCCGAGGCGGCGGCCGGCCAGGCGGCGCGGGGCGCGACGGTGTGGGTGCACGACTACCAGCTCCAGCTCGTGCCCAAGATGCTCCGCGAGCTGCGGCCGGACCTGCGCATCGGCTACTTCCACCACATCCCGTTCCCGCCGCTGGAGATCTTCGCGCAGCTGCCGTGGCGCAAGCAGGTGGTCGAGGGCCTCCTGGGCGCCGACCTCGTCGGGTTCCAGCGCGGCGGGGACGCCGCGAACTTCGTCCGCGTGGTGCGCCGGCTCACGGACCTCACCACGCGGGGCCAGGTCGTCACGCTGACCAGCCACGGCAAGGTCGAGCGGCACGTGCGGGCGGCCGCGTTCCCCATCTCGATCGACTCGGGCGCGTTCGACGAGCTGGCGCGCACCCCGGAGGTCCAGGCGCGGGCCCGGGAGATCCGCCGCGAGCTCGGCGATCCCACCACGCTGCTGCTCGGGGTGGACCGGCTCGACTACACCAAGGGCATCCGGCACCGGATCAAGGCGTACGGCGAGCTGCTCGAGGACCAGCGGCTGTCGCCCAGCACCACCACCCTGGTGCAGGTCGCCTCCCCCAGCCGGGAGAACGTGGGCGCGTACGCCCAGCTGCGCGACGACGTCGAGCTCCTGGTCGGCCGGATCAACGGCGACCACGGCCAGGTGGGGCACGCGCCGGTGCAGTACCTGCACCAGTCGTTCCCGATGGAGGAGATGGCGGCGCTGTACCTCGCGGCCGACGTCATGCTGGTGACGGCCCTGCGCGACGGGATGAACCTGGTCGCCAAGGAGTACGTCGCCGCCCGGTCCGACGACCGCGGCGCCCTGGTCCTGAGCGAGTTCACGGGCGCGGCCGACGAGCTGACGGGCGCGGTCCTGGTGAACCCGCACGACATCGAGGGCATGAAGGACGCGATCACCTACGCCGTGCACATGGACGGCCGCGAGTCGCGCAAGCGCATGCGGCGCCTGCGCCGCCGCGTCCTGGGCCACGACGTCGCGGCGTGGTCGCGCGAGTTCCTGGGGGTCCTGACCAGCGTCCCGACGAGGGAGAACCATGTCTGACCGCCCGGACGGACCGACCGTGCACGACGCGCTCGTCGGCCTCGCGCAGGACGCGGGCGCCCGCCCGCTGCTCGTCGCGCTCGACTTCGACGGCACGCTCGCCCCGCTGCAGGACGACCCGTCGCGGTCCCGGATCCTGCCCGAGGGCGTGGCGCCCCTGGCGTCGCTGGTCACGCACGAGGGCGTCGCGCTCGCGCTCGTGTCCGGCCGCGCGCTGCACGACCTGCACGCCCTCGCCGAGGTCCCGGCCGGGACGTACCTCATCGGCTCGCACGGGGCCGAGCGCGCGCGCGTCACGCGGCACGGGCTGGACCGCGACGTGGTCCAGCTGTCCGACGAGCAGGCGGACCGGCTCGCCGAGCTCGGCGCGCAGGCCTCGGCGGTCGCGCGCGGCCGCGACGGCGTGTGGGTCGAGTCCAAGCCCACCGCGGTCGTCGTGCACACGCGCCTCGCCGAGCGCGCGGACGCCGAGGCCGCGGAGGCAGCGGCGCTCGAGCTCGGCGAGCGGCTCGGCTCCGGGGTGCTGCACGGCAAGGACGTCGTCGAGATCTCCGTGCTGCACGCGAGCAAGGGCGAGGCGCTGACGGCGCTGCGCGAGGAGCTCGGGGCGCGCGTCGTCGTGTACGCGGGCGACGACGTGACCGACGAGCACGCGTTCGAGGCGCTGGGCGCCGACGACGTCACGATCAAGGTCGGGGCGGGCGACACCCTCGCCCGGCACCGCGCGGCCGACCCGCAGGAGATGGTCGCCGCCCTCGGCGCCCTGTCCGCCGCGCTCCCCGCCTGATCGCCGGCGGGAGGCGTAGCGTCGGTTCCGTGCCGACGTCGGGGTCCCGGATGGTCGCGGTCGAGCTCGACGAGGCGCCCGCGGCCGGCCCGTCGGAGCCGCCCCGCCGACGCCCGTCGCGCCGGGCCGCGCTGTGGCTCGGCCTCGCGGCCGGGGCCGTCGCCGCCGCGCTCGTCGTGACGCAGGGCGTGCTCGACCGTGGCGAGCGGCGCCGGCTCGACGAGCTCGCCGACGTCCGCGGCCTCCTGCAGCCGGTCGCGACGCCGGTCCGCGCCCTCTGGCACCTGGGCGGCGGCCGCGAGGTCCTCACGGACGTCCCCGTCGCGGGGCGCGTCGTCGCCGTGCGGGACGCGGGCGGCTGGGGCGCGCCGGCGGGGACCGACCTCAGCCACCCCTCGCTCGTCGGCTACGACGTGCGGACCGGGGACGAGGCGTGGCGGACGCCGTTCCCCCTCGACGACGCGGACGCCGTCGCCGTCGCGACCGGCGCCCCGAGCGTGTCCCGGGTCCGGTGCGTCGCGCTGCGCCAGGCGCGGCTGCTGTGCGCGCTCACCAACGCCCGCCTGGTCGGGACGCGCACCGCGGTGGTCGACGGGATCGACGGCCGGGTCGTCGCCACGCGGCCGCTGCCGCCCGACGCGGCGTGGACCACGTCCGGGGCGGCGCTCGTCGTCGCGACGAGCGCGCCCGGTCCGGACCCGGCCGACGTGGTCTGGCGGGTCACGGCGACCGACGCGTCCAGCGGCGAGGTGCTCTGGGACGCGAGGACGCCGGTGGTGCGGCGCGTCGACCGGGTGGTGCCCGGCTCGCGGGACGTCGACTCCTCCGCCCTCCTGTCCGCGCGGGACGGGCGCGTGCTGCTGGTGCACTCCGCGCACCTGTGGGTCCTGGACGGCGGTCGCCTGGTACGGGACGCGGGGGTGGGCGTCGACGGGTTCGCGGAGCTCGGCCCCGGCGGCACCGTCGTCTGGCAGCCCGTGTCGCAGCCGGCGGACATCCCCGGCGCGCTCCTCACCGCCGACGGCCGGCGCGTGCGGGTCCACGAGACCCTGCTCGACCCCACCGTCGACGACTCCACCGCGCGGGACCTGGTGTTCCTGACGGACACCGTGCGCTCGGGCGCGCTCGTCGTGCGGGACCGCGGGACCGGGACCGTGCGGTGGCAGGCCGACGGGCTGACCGGTGGACCGGTGGTGCTGGACGGCTCGGTCACGGTCGGCACCGGCACGGGCGCGAGGTCCTACGACGCGGCCACCGGCGAGCTCCGGTGGACGGCGGTCACGGGCGAGCGCGCCGCGTACGTGGGCACCGACGGGCGCAGCATCGTCGTGCTCACCACCGACGGGACCCTCCACGGGCTGGACCTCGACGACGGCGCCCCGCGGTGGCAGGTCGACGCCTCGCGGGTGCTCCCGGCCCCCGCCGGCGCGCTGGGACAGGTCACGGCGTGGGACGGGCACCTGCTGCTGCGCGGGCTCGACGGCTCCGCCACGCTGCTCGCCGCCGGCTGACCCTGCCCGGCTGCCCAGCTGCCCGCCGGCGAGCCTGCGAGGGGACCGCCGGACGAGTGACGGAGGTCACCGCGCACCCTGTCCGGTGTGGCAGGATTGCCCCGGGCCGACGGAGGTTCTCCTCCGGCGGCCTGTGTCAGTGAAGACACTGCACACCTTTCACGACGGATCGTCCGGCACGTACCTGCCGGTGAAGGGATTGGTAGCGCCATGGCTACTGTCACGTTCGACCACGCGACCCGGGTCTACCCGGGCACGGAGCGCCCCGCGGTGGACGCGCTCAACCTCCACATCGAGGACGGCGAGTTCCTCGTCCTCGTCGGCCCCTCCGGCTGCGGCAAGTCGACGTCGCTGCGCATGCTCGCCGGCCTGGAGGACGTCAACGCCGGCCGCATCCTCATCGGCGACCGCGACGTCACGGACGTCCAGCCGAAGGACCGCGACATCGCGATGGTGTTCCAGAACTACGCGCTGTACCCGCACATGACGGTGGCCGACAACATGGGCTTCGCGCTCAAGATCGCCGGCACCCCGAAGGCCGAGATCCGCCAGCGCGTCGAGGAGGCCGCCCAGATCCTCGACCTGAGCCAGTACCTCGACCGCAAGCCGAAGGCCCTCTCCGGTGGCCAGCGCCAGCGCGTCGCCATGGGCCGCGCCATCGTGCGTCAGCCGCAGGTGTTCCTCATGGACGAGCCGCTGTCGAACCTCGACGCCAAGCTCCGTGTCCAGACGCGTACGCAGATCGCGTCGCTGCAGCGCCGCCTCGGCGTCACCACGGTCTACGTCACGCACGACCAGACCGAGGCGCTGACCATGGGCGACCGCATCGCGGTGCTCAAGGACGGCCTCCTGCAGCAGGTCGGCACGCCGCGCGAGATGTACGACACCCCGGCCAACGTCTTCGTCGCCGGCTTCATCGGCTCGCCGGCCATGAACATCGGCACGTTCCCGGTGCTCGACGGCTACGCCGTCCTGGGCCGCGCCCGCGTGCCCGTCGCCCGTGAGGCCATCGGCCAGTTCACCGAGGACGACAAGAACCACGTCACCATCGGCTTCCGTCCCGAGTCGCTCGACGTGCTCCCCCAGGGCTCGCCGGACTCGATCCCGGTCGTCGTGAACATCGTCGAGGAGCTCGGCTCGGACGCGTTCGTCTACGGCTCGCTCACCAACGAGTTCGGGCAGGCCGACGTCGTGCACTCCGGTGCCGGCGACGCGCAGGTCATCGTGCGCTGCGACCCGCGCCAGGTCCCCGCCAAGGGCGAGACGATCAACGTCCGCATCCGCCCGGGCGAGCAGCACCTGTTCCACGCGGGCTCGGGCGAGCGCATCGGCTGACCCACCCCGCACCGTCCGGAGGGCGGGCGGCGACCACCCGGTCGCTGCCCGCCCTCCGTCCGTCTGCGGCAGGCTGGGGCCATGCCCGTGCTGCTCGTGGTCGGAGTCCTGGTCGCCGGCGTCGTCGCACTGACGCCCGTGGCGGACCGCATCCGCGTCCCCTACCCCGTGCTGCTGACGCTGTTCGGCCTCGCGGTGCCCCTGGTCCCCGGCGTGCCGGACCTGCGCATCGAGCCGGACCTGATCCTGCCGCTGGTCCTGCCGCCCCTGCTGTTCGCCGCGACCCAGCGCGCCACCGGCCGCGACTTCAAGGACAACGCCGGGACGATCGGGTGGCTGGCCGTCGGCCTCACGCTCGCGAGCGCGGTGGCGGCGGCGGCGGTCGCGCACGCGATGGGCCTGCCCTGGGCGCCGGCCGCGGCGCTCGGCGCGATCGTGGCGCCCCCGGACCCCGTGGCGGCCACGGCGGTCGCGCGCCGGCTGCGCCTGCCGGGGCGGCTGGTGACGGTCCTCGAGGGCGAGGGCATGTTCAACGACGCCACCGCGCTCGTGCTCTACAACGTCGCGGTCGCGGCGGTGGTGGCGGGGCACGTCACCGCCGGGGACCTGGGCCTCGGCCTGGTGCTCGCGCTCGCCGTCGGCGTGGGCCTCGGGCTGCTCGCCGGCGTGCTGGGTCACTGGGCGCTGCACGGGCTCCACTCGGCGCCGGCCGAGACCACGGTGACCATCGCGCTGCCGTTCGCGGTGTACGTGCTGGCGGACCGCCTGGAGGGCTCGGGCGTGCTCGCGGTGCTCACGCTGGGGCTGTACCTGCGCGGGCGGAGCCACAGCGCGCTCACCTCCGGCGGGTGGCTGCTGGGGCGCGCGGTCTGGCGGTACGCGGACTACCTGATCACGAGCCTCGTCTTCGTCTTCATCGGGTTCGAGCTCACCGAGGTGCTGAGCAACCACGACGACCGCGGCGCCGCGCTGGCGATGGCGGGCTGGGTCTGCCTGACGCTCGTCGCCGTGCGGTTCGGCTGGGTGCTCGTCGTGACGTGGCTGGTCCCACGCGGCCGCGGCGACCGCCCGGCGAGCGGGCGTGAGGCGGTGGTGACCTCCTGGGCGGGCATGCGCGGGGTGGTGACGGTCGCGACGGCGCTCGCGCTCCCGGTCGCGGTGGACGGCGGCGGGGCGTTCCCGGACCGCGGCACGATCGTGGTCGTCGCGCTCGTGACCGTCCTGGTCACGCTGGTCCTGCAGGGGCTGACGCTCGCCCCGCTCGTCACCCGCCTGCGCGTCGGCACCGAGGTCGACCCGGCGCAGGAGGTCCGGGAGCTGCGCGAGCGCGCGACGCTGGCGGTGCTGGAGTCGCTGGACGACATCGGCGCGGGCGCGCCGGAGCGCGTCCGCGACGCCGTCCGGCTGGAGTACCAGGGCTACCTCTCGGCGCAGCTCGCGCTGACCACCGCCCGGTACGGCGGGGACGCCGACGACGACGAGGGCGACCGCGAGGCGGTCGAGGACCTGCTGCGCGCGGCCGGCGAGGTCGAGCGCCGCGTCGTCGTGGACGCCCGCAGCTCGGGCGCCATCTCGCCCGAGGCGGCCGACGAGGTGCTCGACGAGGTCGAGCGCCGCGCGGTGCGCGAGCTCGACTGACCCGTCCCCAGGGGCGCGCGCGGGGCCCGGGCGCTGGAAGGATGGGGGCATGAAGCCGAACCGGCAGCAGCTGCAGATCACCGCGGCCTCCCCCGACCCCGCGCTGCTCGACCTGCCGTGGCACATCCCGCTCGAGCACTGGCCGGCCGAGACGCTCGCGGCCCTGCCCCGCGGCATCTCCCGGCACATCGTGCGGTTCGCGCGCCTGTCCGGCCGGGTCATCGCGATCAAGGAGATCGGCGAGACGGTCGCGTACCGCGAGTACGAGCTGCTGCGCCAGCTGCGGCGCCTGGACGTGCCGTCGGTCGAGCCGGTCGGCGTGATCACGGGCCGGCGGTCGCCCGAGGGCGAGCCGCTCGAGGCGGTGCTGATCACCCAGCACCTGCAGTTCTCGCTGCCGTACCGCTCGCTGTTCAGCCAGTCGCTGCGCCCGGACACCGCCACGCGCCTGATCGACGCGCTCGCCGTCCTGCTGGTCCGGCTGCACATCGCGGGCTTCTACTGGGGCGACGTGTCGCTCTCGAACACGCTGTTCCGCCGGGACGCGGAGACGTTCGCCGCCTACCTGGTCGACGCCGAGACCGGGGACCTGCACGAGCGGCTCACCGCCGGCCAGCGCGGGTACGACCTCGAGGTCGCGCGCGTGAACATCATCGGCGAGCTCATGGACCTGCAGGCCGGCGACTTCCTCGAGGAGGACGTCGACGCCGTCGCGATCGGCGACGCGCTCGCCGAGCGCTACGGCGAGCTGTGGCGCGCGCTGACCGAGGTCGAGTCGTTCGGGTACGGCGAGCGCTGGCGCGTGCAGGCGCGCATCGACCGGCTCAACGACCTGGGCTTCGACGTCGGCGAGCTCGACATCACGAGCGACCTCGACGGGACCACCGTGCGGATCCAGCCCAAGGTCGTCGAGTCCGGTCACCACAGCCGGCGGCTCATGCGGCTCACGGGTCTCGACGTCGGCGAGAACCAGGCGCGCCGCCTCCTCAACGACCTCGACGAGTTCCGGGCGGCGACGGACCGGCAGGCGGAGGACGAGTCGTTCGTCGCGCACGACTGGCTGACCGAGGTCTTCGAGCCCGCCGTGCGGAAGGTCCCGCGCGAGCTGCGCGGCAAGCTCGAGCCCGCGCAGATCTTCCACGAGCTGCTGGACCACCGCTGGTTCCTGTCCGAGCAGCAGCACCGCGACGTCCCGATGAAGGAGGCGGTGAAGAGCTACGTGAAGAACATCCTGCCCAACCGTCCCGACGAGCAGGCGATCCTGGGCGTGCAGCCCGGCGACCTGCGGGACACCGAGACGATCCCGCGCGTCGACGACGAGATCATCGGCTGACGCCCCGGCGCGCCACCGTCAGCTGGCGGCGTCGAGGGCCTGACGAGCCTGCGCGACCGTGCCCGGGTCCGTCGCGGTCCGGCCCTGCGTGCCGCCGCCGCCCGGACCACCGTCGTCGGCCACCGGCACGGACGCGGACAGGTGCACCGCGTCCACGCCGAGCCCGACGAGCGCGGCGACGTCGTCGGGCCGCACCCCACCGCCGGCCATGACCTCGATCCGGCCCGCCGCCGCCCGGACGGTGGCCGCGAGGCGCGGGAGCCCGTCGCCCGCGCGGGCCGCGCCGCCCGAGGTCAGCACCCGGCGCACGCCCGCCGCCGCGAGCACGTCGAGCGTGCCGGCGACGTCGTCGAGCACGTCGAACGCCCGGTGGAAGGTGACCTCGCGCCCGTCAGCCGCCACGACCAGCCGCGCGAGCGCGCGCTGGTCGACGCCGCTCGCGCGCCCGTCCGCCAGCGCGCCGACGACCACGCCCGCGGCGCCCGCGGCCACCGCCGCCCGCACGTCGCGGACCTGCACGTCGACCTCGTCGTCGCCGTACCGGAACCCGCCCGGCCGCGGGCGCACCAGCACGTGCACGCCCGTCCCGGGGACCGCGTCGAGGACCGCCTCGAGCAGCCCGGGGCTCGGCGTCAGCCCGCCCGTGGCACCGAGCGCGACGCACAGCTCGAGGCGGTCCGCGCCCGCGGCCACGGCCGCGAGGGCACCGGCCACGTCCTGCACCGCGACCTCGAGCACGGGCACCGCACGCTCGGGCACCGCACGCTCAGGCACCGCACGCTCGGGCACGGCGCGCTCAGGCACGACGAGCGGCGACCTCGTAGAGCGCGATCCCCGCGGCGACGCCGGCGTTGAGCGACTCGACGTCGCCGCCGATCGGGATCGAGGCGATCGCGTCGCACTGCTCGCGCACCAGCCGCGAGATGCCCTTGCCCTCCGAGCCCACGACGAGCACGAGCGGGTCGGTCGCGTACGGCAGGTCGCCGATGGCCACGTCGCCGCCGCCGTCGAGCCCGACGACGAAGACGCCGGCCTTCTTCCACTCCTGCAGCGTGCGGGCCAGGTTGGTGACGCGCGCGACCGGCACCCGCGCCGCGGCTCCCGCGGAGACCTTCCACGCGGCGGCCGTGACGCCGGCCGAGCGACGCTCCGGCACCAGCAGCCCGTGCGCACCGAACGCGCCGGCCGAACGGAGCACCGCGCCGAGGTTGCGGGGGTCGGTGACCCCGTCCAGGGCGACGACGAGCGGGCTCGTGCCGGCCGCCGCCGCGCGGTCCAGCAGGTCCTCGTCGTCGGCGTACGCGTACGGCGGCACCTGGATCGCGACGCCCTGGTGCACCGAGCCGTCCGTGAGCCGGTCGAGCTCGGTGCGGGTCACCTCGAGCAGCGGGTAGCCCGCGTCGGCCGCGATCGAGATGATCTCGCGCGTGCGGTCGTCGGCCTCGAGCCGGGTCGCGAGGTAGACCGTGGCGATCGGCACGCCGACGCGCAGCGCCTCGAGCACCGAGTTCCGCCCGGACACGATCTCGTGCGTCGAGGACTTGCGGCCGCCCTTGAGCCCGGCGGGCCGCCCGCCCGAGGAGCCCCGCCCGCCCGAGGGCCGGCCGCCGGACTTCTCCGCGGCGACCTTGCGCTTGTGGGCGACGTGGTAGACGCGGTCCTCGGCCTTGGGCGTCGGGCCCTTGCCCTCGAGCGCGCGGCGGCTGTGCCCGCCCGTGCCCGTGGAGGCGCCCTTCTTCGAGCCCGTCTTGCGCGTCGCACCGCGACGCTGGGAGTTGCCGGCCATCAGTCCTCCGATCGGGGGGCGAGCGTCCAGCGCGCGCCGGTGGGCGAGTCCTCGACGACGATGCCCGCGGCCGCCAGGCGGTCGCGGATCGCGTCGGACGTCGCGAAGTCACGTGCGGCGCGCGCCGCGGCGCGCGCCTCGAGCTCGCCGGCGACGACCGCCTCGAGCGCGGACGCGTACCGCTCGTCGGCGGCGCGCGAGCGCCACTGCGCCGAGCCGGGGTCGAGGCCCAGCACGTCGAGCATCGACCGGAGCGTCACCATCGCGGCGCGCGCGGCCGCCGGGTCGCCGGCGGCGAGCGCCGTGTTCCCCGCGCGCAGCGTCTCGTGCACCACCGCGAGCGCGGCGGGCACGTTGAGGTCGTCGTCCATCGCCGCGACGAAGTCCGCGGGCAGCTCGGCTGCCGCGACCTCCTCGTCGGACGCGGTCCCCACCTGCTCGGCGGCGCGCGTGACGAACCCGGACAGCCGGTCCCACGTGGCCTCGGCCTCGCGTAGCGTGTCCTCGCTCCACTCGAGCATCGAGCGGTACTGCACCGCGGTCAGCGCGTAGCGGACCACCGCGGCGCGCGCCTGCTGCAGCACCACGTCGACCAGCAGGCCGTTGCCCAGGGACTTGCTCATCTTGGCGCCGCCCTGCGTGACCCAGCCGTTGTGCAGCCAGAACCGCGCGAACTGCTGGCCCGCCGCGTGCGACTGCGCGAGCTCGTTCTCGTGGTGCGGGAACCGCAGGTCGAGCCCGCCGCCGTGGATGTCGAACTCCGGGCCCAGGTACCGCACCGCCATCGCCGAGCACTCGAGGTGCCAGCCCGGGCGGCCGCGGCCGAACGGGGTGTCCCAGCTCGCCGTGGGCGGCTCGCCGGGCTTCGCGGCCTTCCAGAGCGCGAAGTCGTGCACGTCGCGCTTGGCGCCGCCCACCGGCGCGTCGTCGGGTGCGGGCACCATGTCGTCGACCGGCTGGTTGGTCAGCGCGCCGTATCCCGGGAAGGAGCGGACGTCGAAGTACACGTCGCCCTCGGCCGCGACGTACGCGTGGCCCGCGTCGACGAGGGTGCGCATCAGGTCGACCATCGCGGGGACGTGCCCGGTCGCTCGCGGCTCGTACGTCGGCGGCAGGACGCCCAGCGCGTCGTACGCGCGCGTGAACGCGCGCTCGTTCGCCATCGCCCAGGCCCACCACGGCTCCCCGGCGGCCGCGGACTTCGCCAGGATCTTGTCGTCGATGTCGGTGACGTTGCGGACCAGCGTCACGCGCAGGCCCTGGCGGCGCAGCCAGCGGACCAGGACGTCGAACGCGACGCCCGACCGGACGTGGCCCACGTGCGGCGGCGCCTGCACCGTGGCGCCGCACAGGTAGACGCCGACCTCACCCGCCGTGCGCGGCGTGAAGTCGCGCACCGTGCGGGTCGCGGTGTCGTACAGGCGCAGGGTCACCGGGCAAGGCTACCGGCGGGTCAGCCGAAGCAGAGCCCCTCGCCCCGGTACGTCGGCACGGTCGCCTCCACGGCCTCCCCGCGCACCAGGTGCACGTCGGCGAACCGCTCCATGACCTCGCCCGACTTCGCGTGCCGGAACCACACCCGGTCACCGACGCGCAGGTCGGCCCGGTCCCGCAGCCGCAGCGGCGTCTGCACCTCGCCCGCGCCCTCGCGCGGCGTCAGCGCGAGCCCTGCGGGCCACACCGGCCGCGGCTGCCGCGACGCGGTGGCCGGGCCGGACGCGACGTACCCGCCGCCGAACGCGGTCGCGAGCCCGGGCGCCGGCACGCGCACGACGTCGAGCCCGAAGTACGCGGCGGGCCGGGGCTCGAACGAGCGGTAGTCGTCGAACAGCGTGGGCACGAAGAGGCCGGAGCCCGCGGTCACCTCGGTCACCGTCGGGTCGCCGACCGACGTCTGCACCGACCCCGAGCCGCCCGAGTTCACCAGCTCGAGCCGGTGGCCGACGGCCTGGGTCACCGCGTCGACGCACAGCGCGCGCCGGGTGGCCAGGTCCCGCACCGACAGGCGCTTGACCGCGCGCACGGCGGCGCTCGAGTCCGGCATGCCCGCCACCTGCGCCTCGTAGAACATCAGCCCGCGCACGACGATGCCGTCGCGGCGCGCGATCGCCTCGGCCAGGTCGCCGACCTCCTGCGGCGTGTGCACCGGCGAGCGGCGCACCCCCAGGTGGGCGCGCAGCGGCCCGAGCGCGATGCGCAGGGACGCGTCGACGTCCAGGCACACGCGCAGCAGCGTGCCGTGCGCGACGGCGGCCTTGGCCGCGAGGTCCACCTGCGCGAGGTCGTCGACCATGAGCGTCACGGCCGCGGCCGCCGCCGGGTCCGCCGCGAGCTCGTCGAGCGCTCCCGTGTCCACGGACGGGTACCCGACGAGGACGTCCCGCACCCCCTGCCGCGCGAGCCAGACCGCCTCCCGCAGCGAGTAGGCCATCACGCCCGCGAAGCCCGGCGTCGCCAGCACGCGCTCGAGCACCGAGCGGACCCGCACGGACTTGCTGGCCACCCGCACCGGGGTCCCGGCGGCACGCACGACGAGGTCGGCCGCGTTGGCCTCGAGCGCGTCGAGGTCCACGACGGCGAGCGGTGCGGGCAGGTGCCCCGTGGCGGCGTCGAGCCGGGCTCCGAGCGTCATGCGTCCACCTTCCTGGCGTCCCGGCGGGCGTCGGCGGCGTCGTGCACCGCGAACTGGCCCGCCAGGGCGGTGATGACCAGCACCAGCGCGAGCGGCAGCAGGAACCCGACGCGGAACGAGGTGAGGCTGCTGACGACGCCCACCAGGACCGCGCCGAGGAGCGTGCCGCCGTAGTTGAACACGTTCAGGCGCGCGACCACCGCGTCGGCCGACTCCGGGGCGAGCGCCCCGGCCGCCGAGAAGCACAGCGGCGCGCCGAGACCGAGCCCCGCGCCGGCGAGCGCGAACCCGACGAGGGCCACCGCGGCACCGGGCGCCACGACGACGAGCAGGAGCCCGCCCGCCGCGACGAGGGACGCCGTGCGCACCACGCGCACGCGGCCCCACCGCCGCACGGCGGCGTCCCCGACGAGCCGCGGCACCAGCGCGGTCGCGAGGTAGGCCGCGAGCGTGAGCGGGCCGAGCCACGCGGCGGCGTCCAGCGTCTCGTCGACGTAGAGCGAGCCCCAGGTCTGCGCGGCGTTGTCCGCGGCGTAGAACGCGAGCAGCGCGACGCCGAGGACCAGCAGCGGCCGCCACGGGATCGCGAGGCCGCTCGCCCCGGCGTCCGCGGTCCCGCCGGTGCCGCCGGTGCCGCCGGTGCCGCCGACCCCGGCACCCGCGACGGGCGCGCGCAGGCCGTCGCGCAGCTCGAGCCAGGCGGCGCCCGCGGCGACGAGGAGCCCCGGCAGGAAGACGAGGAGCGCCGAGTCGTGCGGCAGCCACATCACCGTGGCGGAGCAGAACAGCGCCCCCACCACCGCGCCGACCGACCAGGACGCGTGGAAGCCGGACATCAGCGGGCGCCCGTACACCTGCTGCACCGCGACGCCCTGCATGTTGGTGCCCGCGTCGACCATGCCGAGCGCGACGCCGTAGAGGACGAACGCCCCGACCGCGAGGCCGTAGGACGGCGCGAACGCGAGCAGGGGCACCGTGGCCGCGACCGCGAGCAGGCCCGCCCCGAGCGCGACCCGGCTGCCCCCGGCGCGGCGCGTCACGCGGTCCGCGACGAACGAGCCGGCCGCGGCCGCGAGGAGCACGCCGAGCACCGCGAGGGTGAGCTGGTCCTCGGAGAGGTCGTACCGCTCCTGCACCACCGGCAGGCTCGCCAGGATCGTCGTGAGGACGTAGCCCTGCGCGGCGAACGCGACGGCGTCCGCCCGGCGCGCCCGCGCAGCGGCGGAGGCCGGGACCGGGCGGCTCACGCCTGGACCCGGGCGTCCGCGCCCGCGGGTCCCGCGGTCTCGTCGTCGGCAGCGCCCTCGTCGTCGGCGGCGTCGTCGTCGGTCGGGCGCGTCAGGCTCGCCAGGAAGCGACCGAAGCCCTGGATCGACGACCGGGCCGCGTCGTCGTCCCCGTCGACCAGCCAGGACAGCGAGATCCCGTCGACGAACGCGACGACGACCCTGGAGAGCTGCGCGGGGGGCACCGCCCAGGACACGTCCGACACGCGGCCGATCTCGGTGAGCACGGCCTGGGCCGCGGCCCACTGGCCCTGGTACTGCTCGAGCGCGACCTCCGTGAGCTCCGACTGCCGCAGCGAGGCGGTCGTCAGCTCGTAGCTGAGGAGCTGCGCCCCGCGCGCGCCGTGGATGGAGTCCCACAGCGCGGAGACGACCGCCTCGATCACCGACTCGACCGGCGCGCCCTCCGGGACGCCGGACAGGTCGGCCGGCGTGTTCTGGGCGGTGATCGCGTGCGCCATGGCCCGCATCAGCTCGGCCTTGTCCTGGAAGCAGTAGTGCACGACGCCCAGCGAGACCCCCGCCTCGGCCGCGACCGCACGCACCGTGGCGGCGTCGATCCCGTCCCGGCTCGCGACCGCCATGGCCGCCTCGATGAGCTGCTCGCGCCGCTCGGCCACAGGCATGCGGTTCATGCGGTCCCCTCCAGTGCACCTGTCGCGACCTCGTCGCCCCCTGTCGACCCCCGCAGGCCGCCGGTGTCGTCGGCTCAACGATAGACGTACGGTGCCGCACCCGGCTTGACTTGGACAAGCGTTCAGTCCACAGTCTGGACCATGGGAGAGCTGTCGTCGACGTCGCGCTGGGAGAACTGGGCGCGCACCGCAGCGGCCACGCCTGCGCGCGTGGTGCACCCCCGTGACCTGCAGGAACTGGCCGACACCGTCGCCAAGTCGGCCGCGGACGGCCTCCGCGTGCGGGCCGTCGGCGCGGGGCACTCCTTCACCCCGGCCGCCGTCACCGACGGGGTGCACCTGCACCTCGACCAGCTGGACGCGCTCGAGCGTGTCGAGCGCCGCGCGGACGGCACCGCGCTCGTCACCGTCGGCGCAGGCATCCGGCTGTCCGCCCTCAACGGCGTGCTCGACGCGCTCGGGCTGGCGATGCGCAACCTCGGCGACATCGACCAGCAGTCGATCGCCGGCGCGATCTCGACCGGCACCCACGGCACGGGCGTGCGCCTGGGCGGCCTCGCCACGCAGGTGGTCGGCGCGCGCCTGGTGACGGCGGCGGGCGAGGTGCTCGAGACGTCGCCGGAGCAGCACCCGGAGCTCTTCGAGCTCGCCCGCCTGGGCCTGGGCAGCGTGGGCGTGCTGGCCGCGGTCACGCTCGAGGTGGTGCCCGCGTTCCGCCTCGAGGCCGTCGAGGAGCCGTGGGCGCTCGACGACGTGCTCGCCGGGCTGGACGGCCCGGACGGCCTGGTCGAGGGCAACGACCACTTCGAGTTCTACTGGTTCCCGCACACCCGCCGGACCCTGACCAAGCGCAACAACCGCGCCGTCGACGGCCCCGGCCTCAACCCCGTGCGCGGCTGGATCGACGACGAGCTGCTGTCGAACGCGCTGTTCGAGGTCACCAACCGGCTGACCACGCTGGTCCCGCGGATCACGCCGCAGCTCAACCAGGTCGCGGCCCGGAGCCTGTCCCCGCGCCGCTACGTCGCGCGCTCCTCGCAGGTCTTCGCCTCCCCGCGGCGCGTCCGGTTCCGGGAGATGGAGTACGCGGTGCCGCGCGCGGCGCTCGTCGAGGTGCTGGACCGCGTGGACCACTGGGTGCGCTCGTCGGGCGAGCACGTGCCCTTCCCCGTGGAGGTGCGGTTCGCGGCCGCCGACGACCTGTGGCTGTCCACCGCGCACGGCCGCGAGACCGCCTACGTGGCCGTCCACCAGTACTGGCGCCTGCCCTACCTGCGCTACTTCACGGCGGTCGAGGAGATCGTCGCCGCGCACGCCGGCCGCCCGCACTGGGGCAAGCTGCACTGGCTCGAGGCCGAGCGGCTCGGCGAGCTGTACCCGCGGTTCGCCGATGCGCAGCGCGTCCGCGCCGGGGCGGACCCGGACGGCGTCTTCGACAACCCCTACCTCGAGCGCGTGCTGGGCCGCCGCCCCTGACGTCACCCGGTCGGGTGATCGCCGGGTCGCCACGGCAACTTCGACGGCCGCACCCTGGTCAGGAACAGGCCGGGGGTGCACTCTTGCCCGCGTGGCAACCACCAGGGCGGTCGTAGCCGTCGCGTACGGAGGACCGGAGCAGCTCCACGTCGTCGAGGTCGACCCCGGCGAGCCCGGTCCGGGCGAGGTGCTCCTCGACGTCCGCGCCGCCGCGGTCAACCCGGTCGACTGGAAGTCCTACGCCGCCGGCGACCCCGCGCGCCTGCCGCTGCGGCTCGGCCTCGAGGTCGCGGGCACGGTCGCCGCGACGGGCCCGAACGTGCGCTGGCTCAGCGAGGGCGACGAGGTGATCGCCTGGCGCGTCGACGGCGGCTACGCGGGCGCGCTCGTCGTGCCCGAGCAGTCCACGGTGCGCCGCCCACCCACGCTGCCGTGGGCCGAGGCGTCCGGGCTCATGGTCACGGGCACCACCGCCGTCCACACGCTCACCGCAACCCGCACGCGCACCGGGGACGTCGTGCTGGTGCACGGCGGCTCCGGCGGGGTCGGCCGCATGGTCACGCAGCTCGCGCTCCTGCGGGGCGCCCACGTGGTCGCCACGGCGTCGCCGGACGCGCACGACGACCTGCGCGAGCTGGGCGCGGTCCCCGTCGCCCACGGCGAGGACCTGGTGCGCCGCGTGCGCGCGGCGCTGCGGGACGCGGGCCTGGGCCCCGCCACCGTCGCGATCGACACGGTCGGGACCGACGAGGCGCTCGAGGCCAGCGTCGAGCTGGTCCGGGACCGCGGCTCCGTCGTCACCGTCGCCGGGTTCGGTCGCGCCGCGGAGCTCGGCATCCGGGCGCTGGGCGGCGGCCCGGGCGCCGACCCGGGCACGCAGGTGCGCGAGCAGGCGCGCGCGCAGCTCGTCGAGCTCGCCGGCGACGGGTCGCTCGACGTGCGCGTCGCGCGCACCTACCCGCTCGAGGAGGTCGCGCTCGCGCACACCGCGAGCCGCGGCGGGCACGCGCGCGGCAAGCTGGTGCTGCTGCCCTGACGGGCCCCGACGGGTTCCGACGGGTCCTGACGGGTCAGGACACGACGATCTCGCGCGCCAGCGCCGTGAGCTCCGCGAGCACCAGGCGCACGACGAGCCGCTCGGCCGTGTCTCGGCGCACCAGCGCCTCCACGTGCCGGCCGGCCCGGACGCCCGCGAGGGGCACCAGTCGGACGCGCGGGTCCGCCCCGAACGTCCACCGCGGCAGCAGCGTCACGCCGTGCCCGGCACCGACGAGGGCCGCGGCGACGTGGAAGTCGTTGATCCGGTGCCGGATCTGCGGCGGCCCGCCCGCGTGCGCGCCCACGGCCGCCAGCACCGTGGCCACCGGGAAGCCCTCCCGGACCGCCACCCAGTCCTCGTCGGCGAGCTCGTGCGGCTGCACCTCCCGCCGGTCCGCCAGCGGGTGCCCGGGCGCGACCGCGACGTCGAGCGGCTCGCGCAGCAGGGGGTGCACCACCACCGTGCCGCCCCACCCGGGCGACCCGTCCGGCCGGTGCGCGACCACGACGTCGATCTCGTCGGTCAGCGCGACGAACGCGTCCTGCGCCACGTCGTCGTCCGAGCACTCGACCCGGACGCCGGGCAGCCGCGCGACGCGCGTCAGCAGACCCGGCAGCAGGAGCTGCGCACCGCTCGCGAACGCGCTGACGCGCACCGTCCCCACGGGCCGGTCCCGGAGCGCGTCCACCGCGGCGGCGGCCCGCTCGAGCGCGACCGCGACGTCCGCCGCCGCCGCCGCGAGCGCCTCGCCCGCCGCCGTCAGGCGCAGGCCGCGGCCCACCCGCTCGGTGAGCGCGACGCCCACCTCCCGCTCCAGCCGGGCGACCTGCTGCGAGACCGCCGACGGCGTGAGGTGCAGCACCTGCGCGGCCGCGGTCACGCCGCCCTGGCTCCCGACGGCTCGAAGGGTCTGCAGCGCGTGCGCGTCCATGAAGCGACGCTACATCGTCGCTGTGGATGATTTCGATGGTCCTGAACGGTCGACCTGGCGCACGCTGGGCCCATGTCCACCCGCGACCGCCTGCTCGCCGTGCTCGTCGCGATCAGCTGGGGCCTCAACTTCCCCGCGATCCACCTGTCGCTGCAGCAGTTCCCGCCGTTCTTCCTGGTGGCGCTGCGGTTCGCGCTCCTCGCCGTGCCGACCGTGCTGCTGGTGCGCCGGCCCGCGGCGCCCTGGCGCTGGGTGCTGCTCTACGGCGCCGGGTTCGGCGTGCTGCAGTTCGTGTTCCTGTACTGGGCGATGGACGCCGGCATGCCGACGGGTCTCGCCTCGCTGGTCCTGCAGTCGTCGGCGCCCTTCACCGTGGTGCTCGCGGCCGCCCTGCTACGGGAGCGGGTCACCGCCCGCCAGGGCGCCGGGATCCTGCTCGCCGTCGCCGGGCTGACGGGCATCGCGGTGCACCGCGCCGGGCTGGCGGGCGGGGCGACGCTGGTGCCCGTGCTCCTCACGCTGTGCGGCGGCCTGGGCTGGGCCGTCGGCAACCTCGGCAACCGGCTCGCCGTGCAGGCGGCGCCGGGCGAGCCCATGCGGCTGCTGCTGTGGATGTCGGTGGTGCCCCCGCTGCCGCTGCTGGCGCTCTCGCTCCTGGTGGAGGGCCCGGACCGGATCGCGGGCTCGTTCGACGGCCTCGCGACCGCCACCGGTCTCGCCGCCCTCGGCGGCCTCGCGTACACCGTGGTCGTCGCCACGCTGGGCGGCACCGGGCTGTGGACGTCGCTGATGTCGCGGAACCCCGCGGGCGTCGTCGCGCCGTTCTCGATGCTCGTGCCCGTGGTCGGGATCGCGGCGTCGTGGGCGCTGCTCGACGAGCGCACCTCGCTGCCCGAGCTCGCGTGCGGCGCGGCCGTCGTCGCGGGGGTGCTGCTGGGCAGCATGCGCCGCCGGGTGCCCGGACCGGCGGGCCGGACGCGTCTCCCGGCTCAGCCGACCGGCACGACGAGCGCCGTCGCGACCGCGGCCACGCCCTCGCCGCGGCCCGTGAGCCCCAGCCCGTCCGACGTGGTCGCCGACACCGTGACGGGCGCTCCGGCCGCCGCCGACAGCGCCGACTGCGCCTCGTCGCGACGCTGACCGATCCGGGGCCGGTTGCCGATCACCTGCACCGCGACGTTGCCGATCTCGAAGCCCGCGGCGCGCACGCGCCGCGCGGCCTCCGCGAGCAGCGCGGTGCCCGCCGCGCCGGCCCACTGCGGCTCCGCGGTGCCGAAGTTGGAACCCAGGTCCCCGATCCCCGCCGCGGACAGCAGCGCGTCCGCCGCGGCGTGCGCGGCGACGTCCGCGTCGGAGTGCCCGGCCAGCGGCCGCTCGCCGGGCCACGCCAGGCCGGCGAGGTGCAGGACCGCGCCCGGGCCGTCCGCCGCCTCCGCGTCGTAGGCGTGGACGTCCACGCCGATGCCCGTGCGCGGCAGCTGCCCGCTCATGCGTCCTCCCCGAGGAGCTCGGCGACCCGCAGGTCGCGTGCCGTCGTGATCTTGGCGGCCCGCTCGTCGCCCGGCACCACCCAGACGGGCCGGCCCAGTCGTTCGACGAGGCCGGCGTCGTCGCTCGCTGCGACGCGCTCGTCGTGCGCGTGGCGCGCCGCCTCGTCGTGCGCCCGGCGCAGGAGGCCGAGGCGGAAGCCCTGCGGCGTCTGCACCGCGCGCAGCGCCGACCGCTCGACGGTCTCCCGCACCGGCTCGGCGTGCGCGACGTCCGCCGGTCCCACGCGCTTGACCGTGTCGGTCACCGGGAGCCCGGGCACGACCGCGTCGTGACCCGCCGCGACCGCCGCCACCACGCGTGCGACGAGCTCGGGCGGCGCCCAGGGCCGCGCGGCGTCGTGGACCAGCACCACCGCGTCGTCGTCGTCGCCCAGGTGCGCGAGCGCCGCGGCGACCGACGCCTGGCGCGTCGGCCCGCCCGGGACGACGACGAGCCGCACGCCGTCCGCGACCACGGGCGCGACCGCGCCGCGCACGGCGTCGACCAGGTCCGCGGGCGCGGTCACGACGAGCTCGTCGACCAGCCGGGTGGCGGCGCCGTCCGGCCCCGGACATGCCGCGAGGAGCCGCCGCGCCGCATGGGCGACGAGCGGCTCCTCGTGCAGCGGAACCAGGGCCTTGGGCAGGGCATGACCCAGACGGGTGCCGCTGCCGGCGGCCGTCAGGACGGCGAGGACCCTCACCTCAGGGCGTCGGTGACGACGTCAGGACGCGAGGACCTCGTCGAGGATGGCCTCGGCCTTCTCCTCCTCGGTGTGCTCCGCCAGCGCGAGCTCCGAGACGAGGATCTGCCGGGCCTTGGCCAGCATGCGCTTCTCGCCGGCTGACAGGCCGCGGTCGGCGTCGCGACGGGACAGGTCCCGCACGACCTCCGCGACGCGGATGACGTCGCCCGACGCGAGCTTCTCGAGGTTCGCCTTGTACCGGCGGGACCAGTTGGTGGGCTCCTCCGTGTAGGGCGCCCGCAGCACCTCGAAGACGCGGTCGAGGCCCTCCTGGCCCACCACGTCACGCACACCCACGAGGTCGACGTTCTCCGCCGGGACCTCGATCGTCAGGTCGCCCTGGGCGACCTTGAGCTTGAGGTAGATCTTGTCCTCGCCGCGGATGGTCCGGGTCTTGATCTCTTCGATCAGCGCTGCACCGTGGTGCGGGTAGACGACAGTCTCCCCAACCGTGAAAGTCATCTGCAGGTGTCCCCTTTCGCAGGCGGCCTATCCTAGCACGCCGGCTCCGCGCTCCCGACCGTCGTCCGGCTCCCCTCGAGGGGCATCTGCGCAGGTCATAGGCCATATCGCCGTCGGACAAGCGTCCAGGACGAGCGGTCGGCCCGACCGCTCGTCGGGCGCCGCCGGCCGGCCGCGGACCCACGGACGCCGCCGCGGTGTGGTGCGCCTCACGCGTCCGCGCGGCCCAGGGACCCCACCCGCGCGGCCCGCCCACCACCTGGGCGACCACGCGCCCGATAGGCTGTGCGTGCCCGTGCGCGGCCCCGCCGCCGCGCCCGCGCGTCGCCCGTCGCACCCGTCGTCCGCGTAGGAGTCATCGTGACCTCGCTCCGTCCCCGCCGCCCCGGCACCCGCGCCGTCGCCGCAGCCGCCGGCCTCGCCGTCGGGCTCCTGCTGGCCGGCTGCTCGGCGACCAACCCGATCCAGACGGAGCACGACTACAGCCCGTCGGACGGCGTGCGCGTGACGGTCGGCGACGTGCGTGGCAACAACCTCATGCTCCTGACCAGCGGCGAGGGCGCACCCGGCGTGCTGCACGGCGCGTTCACGAACGACGCGACCGAGGACCGCACCGTCACGGTGTCCTTCGCCGGCGCGGACGGCGCCGAGGCCACCGACGCGACCACGGTCCAGGTCCCCGCGCGCTCCACCGTCCTCCTCGACGGGACGGAGGACGAGGGCCGCGCGGAGGTCTCCGTGGCCGCGACGCCGGTCGCCCCCGGCGACGTCGCCACGATCACGCTCGAGACCGACGCCGACGGCTCGACGGACCTGCAGGTCCCCGTGCTCGACGGCACGCTGCCCGACTACGCGACGTCGGTGCCCTCGCCCTCCGCGAGCTGAGCCCCCCACGCAGCACGACGCCCGCCACCCCCGAGGGGTGGCGGGCGTCGTCGTGCCCGGGGTCACGTCACCCGAAGCGGCCCGAGATGTAGTCCTCGGTCGCCTGCTCCTTGGGCGCGGAGAAGATCACCGACGTGTCGTCGATCTCGACGAGTTTGCCCGGCTGCCCCTGCCCCGCGAGGTTGAAGAACGCCGTGCGGTCGGACACGCGCGCCGCCTGCTGCATGTTGTGCGTGACGATCACGATCGTGTACTCCGCCTTGAGCTCGGCGATGAGGTCCTCGATCGCGAGCGTCGAGATCGGGTCCAGCGCCGAGCACGGCTCGTCCATGAGCAGGACCTGCGGACGCACCGCGATGGCGCGGGCGATGCAGAGGCGCTGCTGCTGACCGCCGGACAGCCCGGAGCCCGGGCGGTCGAGGCGGTCCTTGACCTCGTTCCAGAGGTTCGCGCCCCGCAGCGACTCCTCGACCAGGTCCTGCGAGTCGCCCTTCGACATCCGCCGGTTGTTCAGGCGGACGCCCGCGAGCACGTTCTCCGCGATCGACATCGTCGGGAACGGGTTCGGCCGCTGGAAGACCATGCCGACCTGGCGGCGGACGGCGACCGGGTCGACGTCGGTCGCGTACAGGTCCACCCCGTCGACCTCGACGCGGCCCTCGACGCGCGCGCCGGGGATGACCTCGTGCATGCGGTTGAGCGTCCGCAGGAAGGTCGACTTGCCGCAGCCCGAGGGGCCGATGAAGGCGGTCACCGAGCGGGGCTCGACGGACATCTCCACGTCGGCCACGGCGCGGAAGTCGCCGTAGTAGATGTTCAGGTCCTTGACGTCGATGCGCTGTGCCATGGGGGGGTCCTCAGCTGATGGTCTTGGGTGCGAAGAGACGGGTGACGAGCCGGGCGATCAGGTTGAGCACCATGACGATGAGGATCAGCGTCAGGGCGGCGGCCCACGACCGGTCGTAGGCGACGGTCGCGATGCACGCGGTGTCGTCCGGGGAGCAGGGGATGAGGCCCTGCTGGAACTGGCGGTACACGTAGACGGGGAGCGTCATCATGCGGCCGTCGAACAGGTTGAAGTTGATCGAGTCGGCGACGCCCACGGTGATGAGCAGCGGCGCCGTCTCGCCGATGACGCGGGCGATGGCGATCATCACGCCGGTCACGATGCCGGCGACCGCGGTCCGCAGGACCACCTTGACGACGACCAGCCAGCGCGGCACGCCCAGGGCGAGCGCCGCCTCGCGGAGCTCGTTCGGCACCAGCCGGAGCATCTCCTCGCACGAGCGCACGACGACCGGGATCATCAGGACCGACAGCGCGATCGACCCGACCGCACCCATCCGGATGCCCGGGCCGAGGATGACCGCGAACAGCGCGTACGCGAACAGGCCCGCGACGATGGACGGGATGCCGGTCATCACGTCGACGAAGAACGTGACCGCGCGCGCGAGCGAGCCGCGGCCGTACTCGACCAGGTAGATCGCGGTGAGCAGCCCGATCGGCACCGAGATGAGCGCCGCGAACAGCGTGATCTCGACCGTGCCGACGATCGCGTGGTAGATCCCGCCCGCGTCCATGCCGCCGTACACGCCGCGCATCGAGTGCGTCAGGAAGTAGGCGTTGAACCGCTCGATGCCGTGGGAGACCACGGTCCAGGCGACCGAGACCAGCGGGACCATCGCGAGCGCGAACGCGCCCGTGATGACCCACCGCATGAGCCGGTCCTTGCGCTTGCGGCGCGGGTCGACCTGCCGGAGCAGCTCCGCGAGGTCGACCGTCGGCGCGGACCCCGGGGCGGGCGCGTCAGCTGTGGTGGCGGCCATCAGTTGGCTCCCGAGAAGTCCTTGCGGCGCGCGACGATCGCGCGCGCGGCCATGTTCACGACGAGGGTGATGACGAACAGCGCGAGCCCGGTCGCGATGAGGACGGACATGCCCATCTCGCTGGCCTCGGGGAACTGCGCGGCGATGTTCGCGGCGATGGTCTGCTGCTGCCCGGCGACCAGGAGCAGGAACGAGTACAGGAAGCCCTGCGAGATGATCATCAGCACGGCCATCGTCTCGCCCAGCGCGCGGCCCAGGCCCAGCATCGCGGCGGACACCACGCCCGAGCGGCCGAACGGCAGCACGGTCATCCGGATCATCTCCCACCGCGTCGCGCCGAGCGCGAGCGCCGCCTCCTCGTGCAGACGCGGGGTCTGGAGGAACACCTCGCGGCTGACGGCGGTGATGATCGGCAGGATCATGACGGCCAGCACCACGGCCACGGTCATGATCACGCGCCCGGTCGGGGAGACCTCGCCGCCGAAGAGCGGGATCCACCCGAGGACCTCGTTGAGCCACTCCCACACCGGCTGCACGAACGGCGCGAGCACCAGGGCTCCCCACAGGCCGTAGACGACCGACGGCACCGCCGCGAGCAGGTCGACCACGTAGCCGAGGGTCGACGCGAGCCGGCGGGGTGCGTAGTGGGAGATGAACAGCGCGATGGCGATCGCGACCGGCACGGCCAGGAGCAGCGCCAGCGCGGCCGCCAGGACCGTGCCGAAGACGAGCGGGCCGACGTAGTCGAGCAGCGACGACGAGTTCCGCATGAAGCTGACGTCGTCGACGAGCTCGCCGGAGGACGCCGACAGCGCGGGCATCGCCTTCACGACGAGGAACACCGCGACCGCCGCGAGCACGACGAGGATGAGCGCTCCCGCGCCGGTCGCGACCCAGCGGAACACGCGGCTCGCACCGCGGTCCGCGACCCGACGGCTCGGCCGGCGTCCGGGTTCCCGGGTGCCGCCCGGGTCGGTGCCCGCGATGACGGGACTGGTGGTGGCAGTCACTTCTGCTCCTGCACGTGAGGTCGGGGAGGACTGGGGGGGACATCCCCTCGCGGCCGCGAGCCGCGAGGTCGTCGGTGGCCGGCCCGCGTCCCCCCCGGGACGGGCCGGCCACCGACAGCCGTCAGGCTCCGGCGATCGCGTCCACGGCCGCCTGAGCCTCCGCCGCGAGCTCGGCGGGCAGCGGCGCGGAGCCCGCGGCCTGCTGCGAGGCCGCCTGGCCCTCGTCGCTCACCATGTAGCCGAGCAGACCCTTGACCAGGTCCGCCGTCTCGGTCGAGTCGTAGTCGAGGCACGCGACCGCGTACGACACGAGGATCAGCGGGTAGGCGCCGTCCGCGGTCGTGGTGCGGTCGACCGAGATCGCGATGTCGTGCTCGGCCCGCTCCTCGTCGCGCGGCGACGCGGCGAGCGCGGCGCCCGCGGCCTCGGCCGTCGGGGCGACGAAGCCCTCGCCGACCTTGATCGAGACCTTGCCGAGCGAGCCGGCGGCCGACTCGTCGGCGTAGCCGATCGTGCCCTGGCCGGCCTGCACGGCCTGGATCAGGCCCGACGTGCCCGTGCCGGACTCCCCGCCCTGCAGCGGCCAGTCGTCCGCGGCCTCGTCGGCCCACGCGCCGTTGCCGGCCTTGTTGAGGTAGTCCGTGAAGTTCTTGGTGGTGCCCGAGCCGTCGGCGCGGTGCACGGGCGTGATCTTCGTGGCGGGCAGCGACGCGTCCGGGTTGTCGGCCTTGATGGCCTCGTCGTCCCAGGAGGTGATCTTGCCGGAGAAGATGTTGGCGATCGTCTCGGCGGAGAGGTTCAGCTCGGTGACGCCCTCGAGGTTGAAGACCACCGCGATCGGGGAGATGTACACCGGGATGTCGATGGCCTCGCAGCGCGCGGCGGCCGACTCGATCTCCTCCGGCTTGAGCGCCGAGTCCGAGCCCGCCCAGTCCACGCCGCCGTCGATGAACTGCTGACGACCGCCGGACGAGCCGACCGGGTCGTAGTTGACCGTCACGTCGGCGTTCGCGGACTGGAAGCCGGCGCGCCAGGCGTCCATGGCCTTCTCCTGCGACGACGCGCCCGCGCCGTTGAGCTCGCCGGACAGGTCACCGACCGGGGCCATGTCCGAGCCGCCGGTGGAGTCCGAGCCGCCGGTCGCGTCCGCGATCGGGTCGTCCGATCCGCAGGCCGTCAGGGTCAGGGCGAGGGCACCGGCAAGGGCGACCGCGCCGACACGGCCGTGGAGGGAGAGCTTCACAGTGGGTCCGTCCTGTCGATCTGGTGCGCACGGGGGTGTGCGCGCAGACGGCAGGTTGCCGGGCGGACGTGACCGGCCGCCTGGCATCGGGTGAACCCCGGGTGAACGCTGGCCGACGAACGCTCGCGGGCTCGGACCGCCTCAGGACGCGGCGGCCGAGTCGTCGTCGAGCTTGTAGCCCAGGCCCCGCACGGTCACCAGCAGCGTCGGGTTCGCCGGGTCGTCCTCGATCTTGGCGCGCACCCGCTTGACGTGCACGTCGAGCGTCTTGGTGTCGCCGACGTAGTCCGAACCCCAGATGCGGTCGATGAGCTGGCCGCGGGTCAGCACGCGCCCGGCGTTGCGCAGCAGCATCTCGAGGAGCTCGAACTCCTTGAGCGGGAACGGCACCAGCTCGCCGTGCACGCGGACGGTGTGGCGCTCCACGTCCATGCGCACGGGGCCGGCCGCGAGCAGGTCCTCCTGCCCGTCCTCGTCGGCCCGCGCGTCCTCCTGCGACGACGAGCCCCGCCGCCGCAGCACCGCGCGGATCCGCGCCACGAGCTCACGCGACGAGTACGGCTTGGTCACGTAGTCGTCGGCGCCGAGCTCGAGCCCGACGACCTTGTCGATCTCGTCGTCCTTGGCGGTCAGCATGATGACCGGCACGTCGCTCACGGCCCGCAGCGCCTTGCAGACCTCCGTCCCGGACAGCCCCGGCAGCATGAGGTCGAGCAGGACCAGGTCCGCGCCGCCCTCGTCGAACCGGGCCAGCGCGTCCGGTCCCGTCGCGGCGGCGACCACCTCGAAGCCCTCGCGCTCCAGCGCGTAGGTGAGGGGGTCGCGGTAGGACTCCTCGTCCTCCACGAGGAGGATCCGGGTCATGACGCACTCCGGTGCTGCACGTGCTCTCCCTGGTTCTCGGGTTCCTGCTCCTGCGCGCGGTCGCCCGCGCCGTACGCCTCCGTGGCCGGGACGCGCGGGAGGCGCAGCGTGAACGTCGAGCCGCGGCCGGGCTGCGACCACACCGTCACCTCGCCCCCGTGGTCCGCCGCGACGTGCTTGACGATCGACAGCCCCAGGCCGGTGCCGCCCGTGGCGCGCGAGCGCGCGGGGTCCACGCGGTAGAACCGCTCGAACACGCGCTCCTGCTCCGCGGCCGAGATGCCGATGCCCTCGTCGACCACCGCGATCTCCACCAGGTCGCCGCTCGCCCGCACGCCGACGCCCACGTGCGCCCCCTCGCCCGAGTACGCGACCGCGTTGTCGACGAGGTTGCGCACCGCGGTCACCAGCAGGTCGTGGTTGCCGAACATCTGGACGCCGGACTCGCCGCCCACGTCGATCCGCACCTGCTTGGCGGCCGCCGTGGTGCGGGACCGGTCCACGGCCTCCGCGACCACCCGGTCGACGTCGACCATCGCGAGCGGGCCGAGCGCGCCGGCCACCTGCAGCCGCGAGAGCTCGATGATCTCGTGCACCAGCGCCGAGAGCCGCTGCGCCTCCGCCTGCATCCGGCCCGCGAACCGGCGCACCGCCTCCGGGTCGTCGGCGGCGTCCTCGGTCGTCTCCGCGAGCAGCGTGAGCGCGCCGACGGGCGTCTTGAGCTCGTGCGAGACGTTCACGACGAAGTCGCGGCGGATCGCCTCGAGGCGGCGCGCCTGCGTCATGTCCTCCGCGAGCACGAGCAGGTGCCGGGCGGTCACCTGCGCGACGCGCACCTGGACCAGCTGCGTCCCGCGGCCGGACGGACCCCGGGGCACCTCGAGCTCGTCGTCGCGGATCACGCCGTCCCGGCGTACCTGCATGACCATCTCGCGGATCGCCGGCGGCCCGATGCGGCCGTCCCGGACGAGCCCGAGCGCGTACGCCGGTGCGCTCGCGCGCACCACCTGGTCCTCCTCGTCGAGCACCACGGCCGCCGAGCGCAGCACGGCGAGCGTCCGGACCAGGCCGTCGTCGACCTCCGGCGCCGGGGCGGCCGGCACGGCGTGCTGCACGGCGTCGCTCCAGCGGAACGCCAGCACGGCGCCCGCGCCGACGAGCACGCCCAGCACGCCGGCGACGAGCAGCGTCACGCCGTCGATCCCGTTCACAGCGCCACCCTAGGGCGCGCGCGGTGCCCCGCCCGCCAGGAACGACGAGGGCGGGCGCACGGTCGCCGAGCGTTCATCCGGTGTTCACCGGGACGCTCGGACCGTGCACCCGCCCTCGTCGTGGCGGTCGCGGGCCCGCCGCTCAGCCGAAGGCCTCGAGCAGCGCGCTGCGCTCGGCGTCCGTCAGGTTCGTCGCGACGAGCGTCGAGTGGAGCCCGTGGAACCGCTCGGCGACCCGGTCGGTGTTCCCCTCCTCCGTCACGGCGCACAGCATCGACGTGCCCGGCGTCACCTGCTCGCGCAGGTTCTTGAGCTGGTCCTCGGTCAGGCCCACCGCGTTGAGCGTGCGGCTGATGCCGCCGATCGCGGCGCCGGCGGCCGCACCGAGCAGCGGCACGAAGAACAGGCCGCCGAACAGCAGCCCCCAGAACGCGCCCCACCCCGTGCCGCGCCACTGGTCCTCGTGCCCGTGCTGCACGGTCGGCTTCGAGGCGTCCTGCGGCCAGGTGACCACGGCGTGGTCGAGGACCGTGATGAGGCCGTCGTCCGCGGCGCCTCGCAGCGCGGCGTAGGCGTGGTCGGCGCCCTCGGTGTCGTCGAACCGCCAGGCGGTGAAGGTCGTCATCGGCCCGTCCTCACGCGAGCAGCTTGGCCTTGGCCGCCGCGAACTCCGCGTCGTCCAGCAGGCCCTGGGCGTGCATCGCGCCGAGCTGCTGGAGCTTGGCCATGAGGTCGTCCGCGGGGGCGGCCGGCGCGGCGACGGGCGCCGCGACCGGAGCGGCGACGGGTGCGGCGGCAGCCTGCTGGGCGACGGCCTGGCGGGCCGCCTCCTCCATCTGCCGCTGCTGCTCGGCGGCGGCGAGCTGCTGCTGCTCGTAGCTCGACTGCGCGCGCCCCATCTGGCGGCGGGCGACGCCGCCGGACACGGCGGTGGCGGTGCCGGCGATGACGGCGGTGCGGGCGGCGGTCCCGATGAGGCCGGGACGGCCCATGCGACGGATCGGCATGATCTCTCCTTGAGAGGGTCGGCGGGTGCTGGGGGTGCTGTGGGACCGGTCGGGTCAGTCGTCGGACTCGGCGAGCTCGACGACGGCCGCGACGACCTCGGCGGGGATCCGCTCGGACGCGAGGACGACGCCCCCGGTCGAGCGCACGGCGTTCGCGATGCCGCTCATCCACAGGTGCTCGATGACGAGGACCAGCGCGGACGCGCCCGGGGGGACGGCGTCGGCGATCTCGTCGATGTCCTCCTGGCCGGCGAGGCCGCCGCCGGCGAGCTGGAGGTCGACGATGTCGAGCTCGTCGCCCACCTGCTCGATCTCGATGATCTCGAGGTCGCCGTCGAGCGGGCGGCGGACGACGACGAGGTCGACGATCCGGACCTGCTCGGACGCGACCAGGAGCGCGAGCTCGGCCTTGACCTCGTCGGGGATGCGGTCGCTCGGGAACTCGAGCGCGAACAGCTCGACGGGTCCGAAGCTCTGTGCCATGTGACTGCGCCTCTCGCTGGGTGGTGCCGGTGCGGGACCGGGGGAAGGGGTGCGCGCGGTGGCGCGCGCGGGTGGTGCGGGGCCGGGCGTCAGGAGACGGCGCGCTCGACCTCGTCGCCGTGCACGGTGAGCGCCCACAGGACGACCGCGCCCAGGATGATCGACGCGATCGACCACCAGGGGGTCACGGGCAGCCAGACGAACTGCCAGACCATGTTCACGACCACCACGACGATCGCCACGACGCGCGCCCACATCGCCGCGCTGAACAGGGCCAGGCCGGTGATCGTGAGGATCGCGCCGAGCACCAGGTGCACCCAGCCCCACGTGGAGATGTCGAGCACCCAGACGCCCTGGCCGCCGCCCCAGGCGAGGACCTTCTCGTCGTTGAACACGGCGATGAGGCCGGCGACGAGATCGAACAGGCCGACCGTGAGCAGGGCGAACGCCCCGAACCACACCCAGCCGACCCAACCGGTGACCCTCTGTGCCATCGCTTCCTCCTGCGTCCGGGCGCCGGGCGACGCCGCTGCATGGTGACGACCGTCCCGTCGAGCAGGCCGCCGGGACCACCGTAGTGCGCGGCGCCCCGCCCGGCACCGACCAGTTTGCGGCACGCGCGCGGTCGCGCACGGGTCCCGAACGGCTGCCGTCCGTTCACCGTCGCGGTCCCGTCCGTTCACCTTCACGTGCGACGGTGGGCGCCGCCCGCGACGACGTGCGTCCGGGCCGCCCCATCCTCGAGAGGGAACCAATGCGGGACATCTTCGACGCCGAGCTCACCCAGCTCGGCGAGGACCTCGTCGCCATGAGCGCCCGGGTCGAGCGCGCCGTCACCAACGCCGGTGTGGCGCTGCTGACCGCCGACCTGCCGCTCGCCGAGTCGGTGATCGCCGACGACCTCGGGATCGACGCCATGGAGCGCGACCTCGACGAGCGCTGCGTCCTGCTGCTCGCGCAGCAGCAGCCCGTCGCCACGGACCTGCGGATCGTCGTCTCCGCCCTGCGCATGAGCGCGTCGCTGGAGCGCATGGGCGACCTGGCCCGGCACGTCGCCCAGGTGACGCGCGGGCGCTACCCCCGTCACGCGGTGCCGCAGTCGCTGTCCGGCACGTTCACGGAGATGCACGACGCGGCGGTCCGCGTCGCGCGCCGCACCACGACGCTGCTGGAGAACCACGACATCGCGCTCGCCGAGAGCATCGAGACCGACGACGACCTGCTCGACGAGCTGCACGAGGACACGTTCACCGCGCTGCTCGGCGGCTCGTGGGCCGGCACCGCGCAGGAGACCGTCGACGTCACGCTCCTGGGCCGCTACTACGAGCGCTTCGGCGACCACGCCGTCTCCGTCGCCCGCCGCGTCACCTACCTGGTGACCGGCGCCCTCTCGGAAGACGCCCCCACCCCCGCCTGACCACACCCCCCGCCCCGCCGCACCGCCCGTCGAGGACGTCGGTTCCCGCTGAGCACGTCGGTTCTTTCCGACGAGCTCGACGGGAACCGACGTCCTCGAGGGCTGTCGGAGAAGGAGCCTGGGGTCGGGTGGGCGTGCACAGGCCCCGCGCGCGGCGTCCAGGACGACCTCACCGCGCGACAGTGAGGCGTGGGACGACGACCGGGGGCGCCGCAGCCCCTGCCTATGACACGGCTCCCGTCCGTGCGTCTGGCCTCGGACCAGGCCGCGGACGTCCTCGGGGCACGCCTGCGGGACGACGAGTGGGAGCGGATCGGCCACGGCGTCTACCTGCCGCGCGGCGGAGATCCTCAGGTCGACCCGGCACGGCGGAGAGCACTCGCACTCGTCGAGGGCGTGCGTCGGAGGTCAAGCGCCCCGGTCGTGTTCTCGCACACGAGTGCGGCTGCGCTCTGGGGTCTGGCGCTGTGGCGGCAGGTCGAGACCGTGCACCTCTACCACCCGAGCTGTGCGGGAGGTGAGCGGGACCGGTCGCCGAGCCGGCACCACGGCCTGCCCCCCGACGAGGAGGTCGGCACCGTGGCGGGCGTCCGCGCCACGTCCCTCGAGCGCACGCTCGTCGACTGCGCGCGCCTCCTGCCCCCGCTCCCTGCACTGGTCACGGCCGACAGCGCCCTGGCCGCCGGCGCGGATCCCGTGCTCGTCGAGGAGATCCTCCGGCGGATGGCCGGAGGGCGGCACGTCAGGCGAGCCCGCGAGGTCCTGCGGTACGCCGACGCCGGCGCTGAGTCGCCCTACGAGAGCGCGTCGCGATTCGTCGTCCTGCGCGACGGCCTGCCCGTCCCGCAGACGCAGGTCCCGGTCGAGACCCGGCTCGGAGTGTTCTGGGCAGACTGGGGCTGGCCGGACCTGCGGATCCTGGCGGAGTACGACGGCCGCACGAAGTACACGTCCGGCGCGATCGACGCATTCATGGCCGAGAAGCGCCGCCACGACGCCGTCGTCGAGCAGGGGCACCGCGTGCTGCGTGTCGTGCGGGAGGACATCTGGGGCACCACGCTCAGCCGCCGTCTGAGCCCTCTTCTGCCCGCCGCAGTCCGGGCCGCGATCAGCCCACGCGCCGGACTCCGGTCCTGACCCGCCGCGAACCCGTCGGAAGACGTCGTCGTCGCCGTGGGACGGCGGGCGAGCGGCGGGGAGGGACGGCTGGCGGTGGGTCAGCGGCCTTGGTTGGCGACGGCCGCGATGGCCGCTTCCGCGGCGGCGGCGTCCAGGTAGCGGCCGCCGGGGACGGTGGGCTTGAGGTCCTCGTCGAGCTCGTAGACCAGCGGGATGCCGGTCGGGATGTTGAGCCCGGCGATGGTCTCGTCGCTGATGCCGTCCAGGTACTTCACCAGGGCGCGGATCGAGTTGCCGTGCGCCGCCACCAGGACGATCTTGCCGGCGCGCAGGTCGGGGACGATGCCCTCCTCCCAGTACGGCATCTCCCGCTCGAGGACGTCCTTGAGGCACTCGGTCAGCACCTGCGGCTCACCGGCGTAGCGCGGGTCCGCGTCCTGCGAGAACTCCGAGCCGACCTCGATCGCGGGCGGCGGCACGTCGTAGGACCGGCGCCAGAGCATGAACTGCTCCTCGCCGAACTCCTCGAGCGTCTGCTTCTTGTCCTTGCCCTGCAGCGCGCCGTAGTGGCGCTCGTTGAGGCGCCACGAGCGCTTGACCGGGATCCAGTGGCGGTCGGCGGCGTCGAGCGCGAGGTTCGCCGTGGTGATCGCGCGGCGCAGCAGCGACGTGTGCACCACGTCGGGCAGGATGCCGGCCTCGGTCAGCAGGGCACCGCCGCGCTTGGCCTCCTCGACGCCCTTCTCCGAGAGGGCCACGTCGACCCAGCCGGTGAACAGGTTCTTCGCGTTCCACTCGCTCTCGCCGTGGCGGAGCAGGACCAGGGTGTACGTCATGCCCCCATCCTGCCGCAGGGCGGGACCCCCGGCGCAGGGACGTCCGTCCCCCGGTCACGGGGCAGCACGACGAGCGCGGCGCGGCTCAGGCGGGCTCGCGCGCGATCGCGTAGACCTTGAGCAGCTGGTCCGCGGCGGCGTCCCAGCCGAACCGCTCGGCCGCGCGGCGGGCGCCCGACGAGAACGCCCTGAGGCGGTCCCGGTCGGCCAGCACGTCGGCGAGGACGTCCGCCCAGCGCCGCGGGTCGTGCCCGCGCACCAGCACGCCGGACACCCCGTCGTCGACGATCGTGCGCAGCCCGCCGACGGCCGCCGCGACCACGGGCACGCCCGCGGCCTGCGCCTCGGCCGCCACGAGGCCGAACGACTCGGAGCGCGAGGGCATCGCGACCACGTCGGCCGCGTGGTACCAGGTGGGCAGCTCGTCGCGCGGGGCGGGCGGCCGGACCAGCACGCTGTCGCCGACCCCCGCGACCTCGGCGAGCGCCTCGAGCTCACGGACCGCGGTGGACCGGCCGGAGGGCCCGCCCAGCACGACGAGCAGGGGCACCGGCCGGCCGGTCGCGCGCAGCACCCCGAGCGCGTGGACCAGCACGTCGGGCGCCTTGAGCGCCTGCACCCGCCCCGCGAAGAGCACCACGTCCCGGTCCGCCGGCAGTCCCAGCGAGCGGCGGGCGGCCGCGCGCTCCTCGTCGGGCACGGGGGCGAACCGCGCGAGGTCGACGCCCGGCTCCACCACGTGCACGCGCGCCGGGTCGGCGCCGTAGAGCTCCACGAGCTCGGTGGCCTCCGCGGGCGTGGACGCGACCAGGGCGTCGGCGTCCGCGACCACCTGCTCCTCACCCAGCACCCGCGCCGCAGGCTCGGGCTGGTCCCCCGGTGCGAGCGTGGCGTTCTTGACCTTCGCCAGGGTGTGCGCGGTGTGCACCAGCGGCACCTCCCACCGGTCGGCGGCGATCGCGCCCACCTGCCCGGAGAGCCAGTAGTGCGAGTGCACCACGTCGTACCACCCCGGCCGGCGCGCGGCCTCCCACCGCAGCACGCCCGCCGCCATGCCGCACAGCACGCCGGGCAGGTCGTTCTTGTCGAGCCGCTCGAACGGGCCGGCCGGCACGTGGTGCACCAGGACCGGCGGGGTCACGCCCGGCTCGACGACCTCCGCCGTGAGCACCTCGCGCACGCGGTCGACGTCGACCGTGGTGTCCAGGGGCTCGCCGTCGGCGTCCGTGCCGGGCAGCACCACCGTCTCGGGCAGGTCCGACGAGGTGGCACGCGTGAAGATCTCGACCCGCGCGCCGCGGTCCGCGAGCGCCCGGGCCAGCTCGAGCACGTAGACGTTCATGCCGCCGGCGTCGCCGGTGCCCGGCTGGTCCAGCGGCGAGGTGTGCACCGACAGCATGGCGATGCGCGGGGCGTGCTCCACGGGCTCTCCTGCTCGACGGGACGGGTGCTCCCGCCATTCTCGCCCACCGCGCGCCACGCACCACTCGCGGGCGGGTGCCGCGCCGGCGGGCGTGGGGCGAGGGTGTCAGGCGCGCGGCAGCACGCAGGTCGCGGAGGGGAGCGCCGTACGCCCCCTGACGGCACCGTCCCGGGACAGCACGACGAGCTCGCCCGACCGCTCGAGCGCGACCACGACCCACGCGCCCACGACCGCGAAGTGCCGCGGCCAGTGGCCGCCCAGCGGGTGCGACGTGCCCGCGCCGAGCAGCCCGTCGGTGCCCACCTGCCAGCGCGTGAGGACGTCCGCGCCGCGCACGGTCACCAGGACCTGGTCGCCGTCGAGGACCAGGTGCGAGGGGAGGACGTCGTCCCCGGAGCCGGCCTGGCCGGTCGCGTCGCCGTCGACGCGCGCACCCTCGTCGGACCCGGGCGGGACGACCGCCGGGACGACCGCCGGGACGACGGCCGGGACGGACTGGACGAGCGTGCCCGTGGCGGTGGCGGCGTCCCACGCGAGGACGTGCACGGCGACGTCGAGCTCGCCGGAGACGTACGCGAACCGGCCGTCGGGGGAGAAGTCGAGGTGCCGCGGGCCGGTGCCGGGCGGGAACGTCACGGCGATGCCGTCGGGCGTCGCGGTGCGGCCGTCCCACGCGTACCGCCGCACCTGGTCCGTGCCGAGGTCGACGACGAGCACGTGGCGGCCACCGGGCGCCAGGGCTACGAAGTGCGCGTGCGGACCCTCCTGCCGGTCCGCGTTCGGCCCCGACCCCGCGTGGCCGTGCACCTCCGGTGCGGCGGCCGTGAGGGAGCCGGCGGCGTCGAGCGGGAGGACGCCGAGCGTCCCGGAGCCGTAGTTGGCGACGAGCAGGGCGTGCTCGGTCGCGACGACGTGGCACGGGTACGCGCCGCCGGACGGGACCGGGGCCGACGGGACCAGGCTCGCTGCCCGGTCCGGCCCGTCCACGGGGAAGCCGACGACCGCGCCCGGGTCGTCCTCCACGACCGCGAACAGCCGGGCACCCTGCTGCGCGACGAACGACGGGGAGGGCACCGTGGCCACCTGCCGCGGCTCGCCCAGGGCGCCGGTCTCGTCGTCGAAGGGGACGCTCCAGACGCCCTCGCCGCGCCCGACGGGCGTCCCGGCTCCGGCGACGGGGTAGGTGCCGATCCACAGCTCGCGCGAGGTCACCGGGCGAGTCTAGGCAGCGGCGCCGACGCTCACGTCAGCCAGGCGCTGGGATCCGCGATCACGCGGTCGAGCACCGTGAGCGCGGCGCCCGTGAGCGCGGGGATCTCCCCCGCCCGCGCGACCGCGACGGCCGGCGGCGCCCAGGGCGCGGCCAGGACCTGCGCACGCAGCGCGGTCAGCACGGGCGCGGTCAGGTGATCCGCCAGCGCCGCGTACGTGCCGCCCAGCACGACGTCCGAGACGTCGACCGCGTTGACCACGTTGGCCAGGGCCGTGCCGAGCGCCTCGCCGGCCGCCGCGAGCGCGCCGTGGGCCGCGGCCTCGTCGGACCGCAGCGCGGCCAGCAGCGGACCCACGCCCGCCTGCCGGTCGAGGCCCGCGGCGCGCAGCATGGCGTCCTGACCGGCGACCTGCTCGAGCCGGCGCCCGTCCGCGACGAGGGTGTGGCCGAGCTCGCCGGCCCAGCCGTGACGGCCGCCGAAGACCGTGCCGTCGAGCACGATGGCCGCGCCGATGCCGATCTCGCCGGAGACGTAGACGAACGAGCTGGGCCCGTCCGGTCGCTGGGCGCGCAGCTCGGCCCGCGCGGCGAGGTCCGCCTCGTTCGCCAGGTGCGGCGGGTGCGCGCCCAGGACGCGGGACGACGAGGCGAGCGCGGCCAGGACGTCGACCTCCCGCCAGCCCAGGTTCGGCGCGAGCAGGAGCGTGCCGGTGTCCCGTGCGACCAGGCCGGGCAGCGCGAGCGCGGTCCCGACGACCCGGCGGTCCCCGGGGCGGTCCCCGCCGGCCAGCGCCTCGTCCGTGACGTCGTCGGCGGTGCTCGCGAGCGCGCGGAGCACCGCGGCGGGGTCGCTGCCGCGGTGGTCCCCGGGCACGACGCGCTCGGCGAGCACCTGCGCGCGCAGGTCGATCGCGCGGACCGCGAGGTAGTCGACGTTCACCTCGGCGCCGAGCGCGACGAGCGTGCCGCCCGCCGGGACCAGCGGCACGGCGGGGCGGCCGGCGCGCAGCGTCGGCGTGGGCTCGAGCTCGGCGAGCAGGCCGCCGGCCACCAGGCGGTCGACGAGCGCGGAGACCGTGGCGCGGGCCAGCCCGGTGGCGGCCGCGACGTCGGCGCGCGACGGTGGAGGCTGGTGGCTCACGGCGGCGTCGAGCACCTCGCGCAGCACGAGCCCCAGGTTCAGCTCGCGCAGCGTGCCCTGTCGCGCCGCCGTCGGTCTCACGGGCTTGACCCTAGCCCGTCCGCGGCATAAGTTCAGCCGTACAACAAATATCCCCCACTCGATGACGAGAGGTACCACGATGGTGCGCAAGCCCACCCCCGCCGACAAGTTCTCCTTCGGTCTGTGGACCGTCGGCTGGAACGCGCAGGACCCCTTCGGCGCGGCCACCCGCCCGTGGCTCGACCCGGTCGAGTCCGTGCACAAGCTCGCCGAGCTCGGCGCGGCCCACGTGACGTTCCACGACGACGACGTGGTCCCCTTCGGCTCCTCGGACGCCGAGCGCGACAAGATCCTCGAGCGCTTCAAGGGCGCCCTGACCGAGACCGGCATCACGGTCGAGATGGTCACGACGAACACGTTCACGCACCCGGTGTTCAAGGACGGCGCGTTCACGTCGAACGACCGTCGCGTGCGCCGCTACGCGCTGCGCAAGATCCTGCGCAACGTCGACCTGGCGGCCTCGCTCGGCGCCGACACGTTCGTGATGTGGGGCGGTCGCGAGGGCGCGGAGTACGACTCCGCCAAGGACCTCTACGCCGCGCACCAGGCGTACGCGGACGGGATCGACACAGTCGCCGCGTACATCAAGGACAAGGGCTACGGCCTGCGCATCGCGCTCGAGCCCAAGCCCAACGAGCCCCGCGGCGACATCCTGCTCCCGACGATCGGCCACGCGCTCGGCCTCATCGCGCGGCTCGAGCACGGCGACATCGTCGGCCTCAACCCCGAGACGGGCCACGAGCAGATGGCCGGGCTGAACTACACCACCGGCCTCGCGCAGGCGCTGTGGGCGGAGAAGCTCTTCCACATCGACCTCAACGGCCAGCGCGGCATCAAGTACGACCAGGACCTGGTCTTCGGCCACGGCGACCTGTTCTCCGCGTTCGCCACGGTCGACCTGCTCGAGAACGGCTTCCCGGGCGGCGGCCCGCGGTACACCGGCCCGGTGCACTTCGACTACAAGCCCTCGCGCACCGAGGACTTCGACGGCGTGTGGGAGTCCGCGCGCGCCAACATGGCGACCTACCTCCTGCTCAAGGAGCGCGCGATCGCGTTCCGCGAGGACCCCGAGGTCAAGGAGGCCATCGAGGCCGCCGGCGTGCTCGAGCTCGCGAAGCCGACGCTGGACGAGGGCGAGACGCTGGCCGACTTCCTCGCCGACCGCTCGGTGTTCGAGGACTTCGACGCCGACGAGGTCGCGAAGCACGGCTTCGGCTTCGTGCGCCTCAACCAGCTCGCGCTCGAGCACGCGCTCGGCGCGCGCGGCTGACGCTCGTCGCGAACGAGAGGACGGACTCAGGCATGGCGCTCGTCGCCGGGATCGACTCGTCGACCCAGTCCTGCAAGGTCGTCGTCCGGGACGCCGCGACCGGAGCGCTCGTGCGCTCCGGTCGCGCGTCCCACCCCGACGGCACCGAGGTCGCCCCCGCCGCGTGGTGGGACGCCCTGCAGACCGCGATCGCGGACGCGGGCGGCCTCGACGACGTCGACGCCGTCAGCGTCGGCGGCCAGCAGCACGGCATGGTCACGCTCGACGAGCAGGGCGAGGTGGTCCGTGACGCGCTGCTGTGGAACGACACCCGCTCGGCCCAGGCCGCGCTCGACCTGATCGACGAGCTCGGGGGCCCGCAGGCGTGGGCGGACGCGACGGGCTCCGTGCTGGTCGCCTCGCTCACCGTGACCAAGCTGCGCTGGCTGCGCGACGCGGAGCCGGAGAACGCGGCGCGCGTCGCGGCGGTCGCACTGCCGCACGACTGGTTGACCTGGCGGCTGGCCGGGCACGGCCCGGGCTCCGGCGCCGCCGGGCTCGCCGAGCTCGTCACCGACCGCTCGGACGCGTCCGGCACCGGCTACTGGTCGCCGCAGACCGACGGCTACCGGCACGACCTGCTCGAGCTCGGGCTCGGCCACGACGCGGTGCTCCCGCGCGTGCTGGGCCCGAGGGAGGCGGGTCCGCGGTCGGCCACCGGCGCTCGTCGTCCCGTGCTCGGCCCCGGGGCCGGGGACAACGCGGCGGCCGCGCTCGCCCTGGGCCTGCGCCCGGGCGACGTCGCCGTCTCGATCGGCACGTCCGGGGTCGTCTCGGCGGTCACCGGCTCGCCGACGGCCGACGGCTCCGGCCTGGTCACGGGCTTCGCGGACGCGAGCGGGCACTACCTGCCGCTCGCGTGCACGCTCAACGCGTCGCGCGTCCTGGACGCGACCGCCCGGATGCTCGGCGTCGACCACGCCGGCCTGTCCGCGCTCGCGCTGCAGGCACCGGCGGGCGCCGACGGCCTGGTGCTCGTCCCCTACCTGGAGGGCGAGCGGACGCCGAACAAGCCCGACGCGACCGGTGCGCTGCACGGCCTGCGCCTGGCCAACACCACGCCCGCGCACCTGGCCCGGGCGGCGGTCGAGGGCATGCTGTGCGCGCTCGCGGACGGCATCGACGCGCTGCGGGCGCAGGGCGTCGCGGTCGAGCGGCTCTTCCTCATCGGCGGCGGCGCGCGGTCCGAGGCGGTCCGGCGCATCGCGCCGAGCGTCTTCGGCCTCGACGTCGTCGTCCCGACGCCCGGCGAGTACGTGGCGGACGGTGCCGCCCGCCAGGCGGCATGGGTACTCTCGGGCGACGACGAGCCGCCCGCGTGGAGCGCGGCGGGATCGGCCGAGGTGGTCTCGGGCGAGCCTGCCCCGCGCGTCCGCGAGCAGTACGCGGCGGTGCGGGAGCTGACCGCCACCCGCCCGGACGTCACCTGACGCGTCCCTCCCGAGGGACGACGCGAGAAGGGCCCGGCACCGCTGCGGTGTGCCGGGCCCTTCTTCGCGTGCGGGGTCAGTGCGCGGCGTCGTACGCCTGACGCACCTCGGCGCTGATGCGGCCGCGCTCGGAGACGTCGAGTCCCTGGCCCTTGGCCCAGTCGCGGATCGCGGACGCGTCGCTGGCGCCGCGGCTGGAGCGGCGCGCCGCGGGACGGGTGCCCGACGAGGAGCGTCCGCCGACCTTGCGGGCGTGGCCCACCCAGGTGGCGAACGCGTCGCGCAGCTCGGCGGCGCGCGCGGTGGTGAGGTCGATCTCGTAGGTGACGCCGTCGAGGGCGAACGTCACCGTCTCGTCAGCCGTGCTGCCGTCGACGTCGTCGACCAGCAGGACCTGAACCTTCTGGGCCATGGCATTCTCCGTGTGCTCGTGGGCGCACGATTCAAGGGGCTTTCTTGTGCGCCGCAGACAGCATCACATCACGGAACAATTCCGTCAAACGTTGCCGGGCTCATTCTTCGACGATTCCTCCACGGGCTTCGCCGCGATCTGCGCCTCGTGGTCCATCCGCGCGAGGGCCTGGCGTTCCGTGCGGTCCGCATTCACGATCGCACGCATCGCGAACCAGAAGATCAACCCCACGCCGATCGACGGCAGCACCGCCGCGAGGACCCCGCCCAGGCCGTTCATGACTGCGGCTTCACGAGCGGGAAGAGGATCGTGTCCCGAATTCCCTGACCCGTCATCGCGATGAGGAGCCGGTCGATCCCCATCCCCATGCCACCGGACGGCGGCATCGCGAACTCCATCGCGGTCAGGAAGTCCTCGTCGATCCGCATGGCCTCGTCGTCGCCGCGCGCCGCCAGCAGCGCCTGCGCCTCGAACCGCTGCCGCTGCACCACGGGGTCGACGAGCTCGGAGTACGCGGTCGCGAGCTCGAGGCCGCGCACGTACAGGTCCCACTTCTCGACGAGGCCCGGCTTGCTGCGGTGGTCGCGCGTGAGCGGCGAGGTCTCCACCGGGAAGTCCCGCACGAACGTCGGGGCGTGCAGGTGCGCGCCGACGTGGTGCTCCCACAGCTCCTCGACGAGCTTGCCGTGGTTGCGCTGCGCCGGCGCCAGCTCGATCTCGGCCTTCTCGAGCAGCCGCAGCAGCTCCGCGTCCTCGGTGTCGTGCGTGATCTCGACGCCCACCGCCTCCGACAGGGACTCGTACATCGTCAGGTGCGTCCAGTCGCCCCCGAGCTCGTACTCGGACCCGTCCGCGAGCGTGACGACCGTGGTGCCGAGCGCCTCGAGCGCGGCGGTCTGCACCAGGTCCTGCGTGAGCGCGGCCATGGTGTCGTAGTCGCCGTAGGCCTCGTACGCCTCGAGCATCGCGAACTCCGGAGAATGCGTGGCGTCCACGCCCTCGTTGCGGAAGTTGCGGTTGATCTCGAACACCTTCTCGACGCCGCCGACCGCCGCCCGCTTGAGGAACAGCTCCGGAGCGATCCGCAGGAACAGCTCGATGTCGAAGGCATTCATGTGCGTCTCGAACTGCCGCGCCGCCGCGCCTTCCGGACGCGACTGGAGCATCGGCGTCTCGACCTCGAGGAATCCGCGCCGCGCGAAGTTGTCCCGCAGCGAGCGCACCACGGCCGCGCGCGTGCGCACCATGTCCCGCGCCTTCGGGTTCACGATGAGGTCGACATAGCGCTGGCGCACGCGCGCCTCGTCGGACAGCTCCGCGCCCTCGTACAGGTTCGGCAGCGGACGGATCGACTTCGCGGCCATCCGCCACTCGTCGGCGAACACCGACAGCTCGCCGCGCTTGGACTGGATGACGCGCCCGTGGATGAAGAGGTGGTCGCCCAGGTCGACGTCGGACTTGAACGCCGCGAGCCGCTCCTCGCCGACCTCGGCCAGGCTCAGCATGGCCTGCAGCCGGGTGCCCGCACCGTCCTGGAGCGTCGCGAAGCAGAGCTTGCCCGTGTTGCGGAGGAAGACCACGCGGCCGGCGACGCCGACCTCGTCGTCCGTCTCCTGGCCCGCCTCCAGGTCCGGGTACGCCGCACGCACCTCGGCGATGGTGTGCGTGCGCGGGAGAGAGACCGGGTACGGCTGGGTGCCCTCCGCGAGCAGCCGCTCGCGCTTCTCGCGCCGGATCCGGATCTGCTCCGGGGTGTCGTCGACGGGTGCGCCGGCCGCGGGCGCGTCCGTCGCGGGCGAGAGGGGGGTGTCGGTCACGCGACCATCGTAATCGGCGGCCCGGGGCGCGATATTCACCCCAACGCGGTCGCCGCGAGGACCGTTGTCAGGTCGACAACCGTCACCACCGGAAAGCAGGAGCGCAGTGGCACGTCCGTGGGAACAGCTGCTCGACCAGGTCGCGCGTGAGCGCTACCCGCGCCTGGTCGCGCACGCCGCACTGGTCGCGGGCTCGGCGAGCGACGCACCGGACCTGGTCCAGGAGGCGTTGATCGCGACGTTCCGCGGCCGCGCCCGGTTCACGACCGTCGAGCAGGCGGAGGCGTACGTCCGACGAGCGATCGCGTCGCGCGCGGTCGACGAGCACCGTCGGCGCCGGCGTGAGCGGCTGGTCGCGCTGCGTGCCGCGGCCGAGCCCACGCCCTCCCCCGAGGTCGAGGTGCCGGGACCCGGCCGCGACGTGCTGCGCGCGCTCGCCCTGCTCAGCCCGCGCGAGCGCGCGTGCGTCGTGCTGCGGCAGATGGAGGACCTGTCGGTCGTGGAGACGGCCTCGGTGCTCAACCTCAGCGAGGGCTCCGTCAAGCGCTACACGTCCGACGGCCTCGCGCGGCTCGCCGAGGTCCTGCAGGCCCGCCCGAGCACGGACGAGGGCATCCCGGTCCGGCCGACCACCACCACGACCGGCGGTTCCGCCGGACCCACGACGAAGGGCGCACGATGAACGACCTCGACCAGCTCCTGCACGGCGCCCGCGACGCGATCGCCGAGGCCACCGGTCCGCTCGACGAGCGCGCGCTGAGCCGCGTGCGGGGCACCGTGCGGCGCGCCCGGATCCGTCGGCACACGGTCGAGGGAGTCGGTGCGGCCGCGTGCGTGGGTGCCCTCGGCGTCGGCGCGTGGTTCGCTGCCGGCACGAGCGACCCGGTCCCGGTCCCCCCCGCGCGCACCGGCACGCCGACGAGCGGGCCGACGCCGACGCCGACGAGCACGCCGACCCCGACACCCGCGGCCACGCCCTCCGGCCCCGTCGAGCGGGCCGCCCGGATCGACGACGCGACGGTCCGCGAGCGGCTCCTCGCGCCGCGCACCGGCGAGACCTGGACCGACCCGGTCGAGGACGACGAGGCGGCCGCGCGGCTGCTCGACGCGTCGTCGCGCGACGCGTGGACGGTCTACCGCGTCGGCACCCGGGGCGCGGCGACGCTGTTCGCGGCGTTCGACGACGCGACCGTCGCGCGGGACACCCCGCTCGACCAGCCGGCCGTCCTGTTCGAGGTCGACGACGCGGGCGCCCGCCTGGTCACGTGCCCGAGCGCCCGCACCGGCGACCTGTGCGTCGACGACGGCAACGGCGTCCCGCTCGGCCTCGCTGCCGACGTGACCCTCGACGAGGACACCTTCTACGACACGCTCACGCTCCCGGCGCGGATCGCCGCGGGCGGCACGTGGACGTTCCGCACCGACGCGTCGCGCGCGGACACGTTCACGGGTGCGTACGGCGTCCCGTGGGGTCCCGACGAGGCGCAGTCGCACCGCGTGCTCGTCGACCTCGGTCCGCTCGCGCTGGTCCTGCGCGACGAGGCCACCGAGGGCGTGCCCGGCCTGACGTCGTCCACGTACGCGGTGCGACTGCCGTTCGGCGCGTACGTCCCGCTCACGCAGGAGGACCTCCCCAACGCCGCGTTCGACACCATCACGTGGGACGACGGCACGCCCAGGACCGACGAGGTCGGCCCGGGCACCGTGGCGCCGGGGGCGTTCGTCTGCCTCGACGCGCAGGTCAGCACCGAGGCGCAGCACGACCCGGCGCAGTGGCGCGAGGCCGGCACGACCGCGGAGGGCGAGCGCGTGGTGGTCCCGGTCGCGGGCGGCAACGCCGTGTCGCGCGCCGTGCGGGCGTTCCAGGAGGACCAGTCGTTCGGCTTCGACGAGAGCGTCGACCCGGGCTACCGGTACCCCGACGACGGGTCGTTCCTCGACGCGCACGCGCTGTGGGCGGTCCAGGCGCCGGACGGGGCGTGGCACCTGCACCTGCGGCAGGACGCCGCCTCGGTGGTCTACGAGTGCGTGTGACCCACCGGGCGGCGACGCCCGGGCGGCCTCAGGCGCGCAGGTCGAGGGCCAGGTCCAGGATCGGGGACGAGTGCGTGAGCCCGCCGACCGAGAGGTAGTCGACGCCGGTGCCGGCGACCTCGGTCGCCCGGTCCAGCGTGAGGTTGCCGGTGGCCTCGAGCTCCGTGGCCGGAGCGACCGCCCGGACGGCGGTCACGACGTCCGCCAGCACCGGCGTGGGCATGTTGTCGAGCAGCAGGAAGCCGGCCCCCGCGCCCACGGCCTCGAGCGCCTGCTCGCGGGTGTCCGCCTCGACCTGGATCGCGACGTCGGGGAAGCGCGCGCGCACCGCGTCGATCGCCGCCGTGATCGACCCGGCCGCCGCCACGTGGTTGTCCTTGACCATCGCCACGTCGTACAGCCCCATGCGCTTGTTGGTGCCGCCGCCGCAGCGGACCGCGTACTTCTCCAGCGCGCGCAGGCCCGGGGTCGTCTTGCGCGTGTCCAGCACGCGCGCGCCGGAGCCCTCGAGCGCGTCGGCCCAGCGGCGCGTGTGCGTCGCGACGCCGGACGCGCGGGACGCGAGGTTGAGCAGCGTCCGCTCCGCCACGAGCAGCAGCTGCACGGGCCCGGTGAGCTCGGCCAGCACGTCGCCCCGGCGTACCCGGGAGCCGTCCGGCACGTGCACGACGAGCGTCGCGGGCGCCAGCCCGAGCCGCGCGGCGACCTGACGCAGCACGTGCGGCACGACGACGAGCCCGGCGACGACCCCGTCGGCGCGCGCGACCAGGTCGGCCGTGCCGGTCGCGGTCGGCGCGATCGTGGCCTGCGACGTCACGTCCCGGCCCGGCGCCGGGCCGAGGTCCTCGTCGAGCGCCACCGCCACCAGCCGCTCGAGCGCGGCGTCGTCGGGACCCGGGTCACCGGGCAGCACGCCGGGGCGCGCGGTCGTCTCGGTCATCGTCGTCCTGGGGTCGGTCGGGTGCGGTCAGCGGGTGCGGTCAGCGGGGGTGCGGTCAGCGGGTGTGGTCAGCGGGTGCGGTCAGCCCAGGGGGACGCGGGCGAGCGCCAGGCGGCCGTCGGGGTCGAGCCGTGCCTCCAGGCGTAGCCGCCAGTGCTCGTCGTCGCGGTCGGGGAAGTCGCTGCGCGCGTGCCCGCCGCGGCTCTCCTCGCGCGCGAGGGCCGTCGCGGTCAGCACGCTCGCGACCTGGTGCACGTTGGTGGTCTCCCACTCGGCCACCTGGGGCGCCGCGGGGAGCCGGCCGTCGTCCTGACGCTCGTGCGCGTCGGTCGGCACGTCCGCCAGGCGGCCGGCCGCGCGGCGCAGCCCGTCCGACGAGCGCAGCACGCCGGGGCCGTCGGTC